>NZ_JAOXHF010000036.1:0-5921 GCF_025780115.1 Rhizobium sp. TRM96647 | reverse complement strand
CTTTGACAAACCGACCCTACCGGAAAAACACTGATGGCCACCGCTAACCTGCTACACCACTCCCTGGGACATCATCCTGCGAGGGGCCACGCAGCTTGCCAATCCCGTGCGAGTTACGCTCGTGCCGCCTTGAACAGGTACCCCTTGGCTACGAGAATGGGGGCGCTCTGTGTGCGGTGAAGGCGGATACTGTCGGGGAAGTGGGCGTGAGCGGGAAGGCCAGTCTTTCGATCGATACGATGATCGCCAAGGCACCCGAAGCGGCCCATTTCGCCCGCATTCTTGCTTCCGAAAAATGATGTTGGGAATGTGGAGAGCAATCAAGCAACTTGTCCTCGACCGGGTCGCATGGCGACGGGTTCGAGGAATGCTGCGAGGCCGTTTCCTCCATGCGGCGAGGGCGCTACGCTACAGGCTGGCCCAGTGTCCGCCTTCTAGCTCGACATCAGGCGATTCCGGCCGCTTTCATCGAGAAGAGAGCGGGTTATACCGCCAAATACCCACTCTCTCAGGCGACTATGTCCATATGCGCCCGACACTATGAGATCTGCGCCGCTCTGATCGACAAATTGCAGCAGGCCGATCGTCTCATCCGCGGATTTGAAAATATGGGATCTGGCTTTCACGTTGTGGCGTGCAAGGTAGGAAACAACGTCTGCATTGCTCTTTCGCAGCGAAGCGTCGGGTTCGGAGCTGACTGAGACGACGGTCACGTCCTTGGCCAAGGACAACAAAGGAATGGCATCGGCTACAGCACGCCGCGCCTCGCGCGTGTCCTTCCAGCAGACCACGATTTTGCCTGCCGCTATCGGTTTTGCGGCGCTTGCCGCTAAGAGCACAGGACGGCCAGCGCGCAATGCGACACCGGCCGGGTCAGCGGTTCTAAACAAATTCCCTATATGTGCACCTTCCGCTGCAGCCATGACAATCAGGTCGGCAGCGCGGGAAGCTTCAATAATTGCCTCGGTGGGCGCGCTCATCTCTGCGCGCCATTCGAGATCGATCTGACCGGCCGCCACGGCACGAAACTCTTGATGGACCTGCTCCATGCGGTCTTCAAGGTCCCTGTACATTTGCTGCACGGCGCTCGTTGCCGCGGAACTGCTCGCTTGCATGGCGAACGGAGAGAGGAGGGGCTGGGCAGCACACAGACCGATCAACCCTGCACCTACTTGCGATGCCAAGTCGACCGCGGCATTTGCGATCGGCTTGACCGGTCGATCGATGTCCAGATTCAGGAGAATGGTACGATAGCTCACGGCTCTCACCTCCGGGGACGGCTGGAATACCATGAGACTAGTGCCGAGCGCACCATCCGCATTGACACCGGTCAAGCGGGGCCAGTTCAGGACCCTCTTTTGACGCAGATCATCGCGGCAGGCAGGTGCCGAGAGCAAGCTTTCCTTTATCGCATGACCATTCTGATGAAGGAGCTCAGAAATGTCGTTCAGGACCATACTTTCGCTCGTCGGCACGACGAACACAGAGGCGGATATCGATAAGACCGTAACGTTGGCGGCTGAAATCGACGGGCATCTCTCCGTCATGGCGCTGAGAACCGCGATTTCGCCGTTCGGGGCCGACTACCCGGCCGCAGCCGCCTGGCTGAACGAGCGCCAAAAGGAAATCAACGAGGCTGTGGACGTTCGACGCATCGCTGACGAGCGCTGCAGGAAAGGTGGCTTGTCGTTCGATGTCGATCATCTCTACGACGATCGCTTCATCATCGAAAGCAACATCGGCACCCGCGCTATGTACGCCGATGTCGTCGTCGCCGGCGAAGGTATTCGATCGGATTCCGAGCTTCGCAAGGCGGCAATCGGGGCGACAGCGTTCAATTCCGGTACGCCCCTGCTCTTGATGCCGAAGTCAGGGCGCGCTACCCTTAAACCGAAGGACGTCCTTGTCGCCTGGAATTCGCGTCCGCAGGCGGCCAGTGCCGCAAAAACGGCTATCGAGATGCTGAAAGGCGCCGATACCGTCCGCCTCGTCGTCGTCAATCCGGATTCGTGGTACTTCGAGAATGGCGGAGAGCCAGGCGCGGACATGGCGGCCTTCCTTTTCCGCCATGGTGCAAACGTCGTGGTTGAGCAGGTCGCGAGCGGCCACAGACCGACGGAAGACGTGATCCGCCAGCATGCGCTCGAACTCGGCTGCGAAATGATCGTCATGGGAGCCTATGGTCATTCGCGTCTGCGCGAGCGCGTTTTCGGGGGCGTCACCGCCTCGATCCTGGAGAAATGCGACGTGCCTGTCTTCATGGTGCGGTAAATGCCCGGAACGCCCCGATGGATATACTGCGTCGAGGCACTCATCCTGATCTGCTGGTCGCTCGTTCAGGCATCTGTCAGCAGGGCGATCTAGCTAGTGCCGGATGCCGTTCCAGCAAAAAAGGAAGCCGACATGACCATCCGTCGCAATATCTTCGCCGCGCTTGCAATCGTCGCAATCACCTCGCCGACATGGGCAGCGAATACCGTAAAGGTTATCGAACGTGGGGAAGGCGGTGGTCCGATGGCCCTCACGATCGAGCGTCCCACGATAAAGGCCGGGGAGACGACTTTCGTCGTGCACAACGATGCGGTGACGGAAGAGCACGAAATGGTCCTGGTCAAGCTGAAGTCGGCCGATCAGAAGGTCGATGTCGTCGCCTCCAAACATCGGGTGGACGAGAAACATTTGAAAAGTCTCGGCGAAGTCGCGGATCTGAAGCCGGGCAAGGACGGCCAGCTGAAGCGGCGGCTTAGTCCGGGTTCCTATCTCCTGCTCTGCAACGTCAAGGGCCACTACGAGGCGGGGATGCATACCCTGCTGACGGTGACGAAGTGACTGCATCCTCCTGAAGCCGCCACACGAAAGAAGGCGAAACACGTCCATGGCTACGACCCCATCGCTCGCGTTTTCCCTTCCACAGCGCGTCTGCACTGGCTCACGGCATGGCTTGTCTTCACGCCTATGCCGGCATCGCGATCCTTATTCTCACCGCTGTTCGCCTTCTGCTTCGGCACATCCAGGGTGTGCCGGCTGCGCCTGCGGGTGAGCCACCGATATTCAGGTCGGCAGCCAAGATTTCCGAATGGACGCTCTATCTCCTCCTGCTCGCGATGCCGGTCACCGGTGCCGCCGCCTACTATCTCGGATACGAGGGCGCAGGCGACTTCCATGCCGACGTCTCAAAGCCGTTCTGTGGGCTGTTGTCGGG
This sequence comes from Rhizobium sp. TRM96647, assembly GCF_025780115.1. Taxonomy (NCBI): domain Bacteria; kingdom Pseudomonadati; phylum Pseudomonadota; class Alphaproteobacteria; order Hyphomicrobiales; family Rhizobiaceae; genus Rhizobium; species Rhizobium sp. TRM96647. The sequence continues at coordinate 2,719 of NZ_JAOXHF010000036.1, read as the reverse complement.
CTTCACGTCCTCGGGGCGTTGGCGCACCAGTTCTATTGGAAGCCGAATGTGCTTCGGCCGGAGGACGGTTGGCTGATCGTTCTCCATCCTGCCCCGCAACGCCGGTGAAAGCGTTCGTCATAGCGTGGGAAGAACGCTGTGCACGGCAAGGCCGTGGTGCCGGCGGCGACCGTGAGGGAGGTAAACGGCGCGCTGAAAGACGGCGGCCCAAGCAGGATGGCAATGCCGGCGCGGCACAGGGGATTCGTTGCCATGGCGACAAGGATTGCCTTTCCGATGACGTCGAGCGGCAAGTCGCTTGCAGGGCGGGCAGCACGGCGACGTCCACAACGACCGCGCCCGTCAGGGCGGTCGTGGCCAAAAAAACCGGAGCTGCCGAAATGCGAGACGAGAACCGCGCTGGCGAAGGTGGCTGCTGCGAAAATCGCCGCGAAGACCAGCAGCGGCACAATCTGACTATGAGTGTGTCCATTGAAAGAGCCAACGGGACAGACCCAGTCGGCGCCTGACGCGGCGGGGTGCATCCACATCCTATAGAGCAAACGCCGCTTCCGGAATTGATCCTGCGCAAGGTGGGTGCGGCCGTATTCGGGCTTATTTCATCTCGCATCCTCACCGATAGAGAGGGCAACGTGCCGCAAGCGAGCGAAGGCATCTGGCAGCGACGGTCGAGCATCATCCTGGTCGGGGTCGCCGCCGGGGGGCTGGTGGTCGGTCTGGCCTTATCGTGGCGGTTCGCCCGCTACGCTCATCTTGTATGGTGCGCAGCGACGCTGGCCGTCCTTGCCAGTCTGCTTCTACAGGTTTTCAGCGCCTTGCGCCGGGGAGATGTCGGGCTCGATATCGTTGCGGCGCTTTCCATGTCAGCCGCGATTGTGTTCGGCGAGCCGCTTGCCGGAAACGTCGTCGGTCTGATGTATGCGGGTGGCCAGCTCCTCGAATCTTTCGCCGAAGGGCGCGCGCGTCGGGAGATGACGGCCCTGATGGGGCGCATCTCGCATTTCGCCATGCGCCATGGCCCGTCCGGGCTCGAGGAGGTCGCGATCTCCCGGATACGGCCCGGCGACCGGTTACTGATCCGGCAAGGTGAAGTGCTGCCGGTGGACGGGATCGTTTCCGGCGAAGGTGCGGCGCTCGATATGGCGGCCTTGACGGGAGAGCCGCTGCCCCAGCCGTTGCCGTCTGGATCTGAAGCGTTGAGCGGTTCGACCTGCGTGGGCGCCCCCTTCGATCTTGTCGCCAGCCGGACGGCCGCCGAAAGCACCTATGCCGGGATCGTCCAGTTGGTCGAGGCCGCGCAGGCTGGCAAGGCACCCATGGTCCGCATAGCAGACCGTTTCGCGATGGGCTTTCTGGTGCTGACCCTCGTCATCGCGGGCGGCGCCTGGTATTTTTCGGAGGATCCGATCCGCGCGCTCGCCGTTCTTGTCGTCGCCACACCCTGTCCCCTGATCCTCGCGGTCCCGGTTGCCATTATTTCCGGCATGTCGAAGGCGGCTGGGATCGGCGTTCTCGTAAAGAACGGCGGTATGCTCGAAATGCTGGGGCGCGTGCAGACCGCGGTTCTCGACAAGACCGGCACGCTCACCCATGGTCAGGCGGCGGTGGTCGACATCAGGACGGCATCGCCCTTTACGGCGGAAGCGGTGCTAAGGGCGGCTGCAAGCCTGGATCAAGCCTCCGGCCATGTCGTTGCCGCTGCCCTGATCCGTGCGGCCGTCGAAAGGGGTCTGTCTCTGTCGAAGCCGGGGAGCGTGCGGGAAGTGCCCGGCACCGGCATAGAGGGCTATGTCGAGGGACGACGGATTGTTGTCGGCGGAAGTGGCTTTGTGCAGCGCGTGTCCGGCTGCGAGGATCCGCATGACCTGATAACGCCCGAGATGCGGGCCTCGATGACCGTGGCCGTCGCCATCGATGGAGCGCTCGCGGGCATGATCGTTCTCAAGGACCAGGTGCGCGCAGATGCGTCGTCGGTTCTGGCGGATCTTCGGGCGGCCGGCATCCGCAGGCTCGTGCTGGCGTCGGGTGATCGCGCGGAGATCGCGCATATTGTCGGCAACGCGCTTGGCATGGATGCTGTCCTCGGCGACCTGACGCCGGAAGCCAAGGTCGATGCGGTCAGAAGGGAGACTGGAAACGGCCCGGTGATGATGGTGGGGGACGGCGTCAATGACGCCCCGGCGCTCGCGGCGGCTGATATCGGCGTCGCCATGGGCGCTCGCGGCACGGCCTCGTCTTCTGAAGCCGCGGGCGTCGTGCTCCTTGTCGACGAGCTTGCACCAGTCGCCAAGGCCATTGCAATTGCGCGCCGAAGCCGTCGGATCGCGTTACAGAGCGTATCGGTTGGGCTTGCGCTTTCAGTCGGGGCAATGGTTGCGGCCGCCTTCGGATATCTCCAGCCGGTCGAAGGCGCGATCCTCCAGGAGGTGATCGACGTGGCCGTGATCCTCAATGCCCTGAGGGCGCTCCGCTAGATGCCGCTCATCCTGTTTCCGCCGAAGCCTCACGGCCACTGATCTTTATGATTTCGAACTCGAAGAAGACGTGAGGCGATGGCGCGACCGTTGCTTGCGGCTGGAGCTTGAGGGCCCCTGGCTCCCACCAGTCAAAATCCTCCGCAAGAAGCGACCAGGCTTTCAGCCGGATGATGTCCCAGGGAGTGGTGTAGCTTCGGCGCTCGCCGTGCCTTCCGGACAGAGCCGGGAATGGGTCAGCCCGC
>NZ_JAOXHF010000035.1:0-6380 GCF_025780115.1 Rhizobium sp. TRM96647 | reverse complement strand
CTTTGACAAACCGACCCTACCGGAAAAACACTGATGGCCACCGCTAACCTGCTACACCACTCCCTGGGACATCATCCCGTCTGTCGGTCTTCCTATATCCATCCGGCAATTTTCGAGGACTTCCGTCGAGGCAAGCTTGGTGAGATTTTAAAGTTCCGGGGCAGCAAGAGCGCGCGATTACGACGGTGGATGGACGAAGATGAAATTTGTGTCCTGCATTGGCTGACGAAGAGATGTTCATCACGCTGAACATTTCCCTGCGAAAGCATATTTGCGCGAATGTGTTGAGGCGGGCGAGCGTGATCCCGGCCTCGAGGCAGCTTCAAGCCGTCGGTCCCGCACCCGATCGCAATCGTTCTCGTCAAGAAGGCCACCGTCATCGGTTACTATCGCGGGCTGGATGAAGCTGGATTGAAACCCGGCCGGGATGTCGCGGTTATCGGCAACCGCAGCCCGCAGGCCGAATTTCTGTCACCCAGTCTCACCGGCTTCAGCCTGTCTCTTCGCGATCTCGGCATCTCGCTTGCCGAATTCCTGCTCGAACCAATGCCGCCTTACGCCGCACAGTATGCCGCCCGTCCGTGCGCAGTTCCTCCGCCACGTCCCCATGGCTGTTCCGCTTCAACCCGTCGATAAGCAGCCAGTTGATGTTCGCCCAAGCGGGGCCGTGAAGCACCGAGTAGTCCGACTTGACCACGGCGTAGACTTTGAAGTCGGGGTACGTTTCCCGCCATTGCACCGATCAGAATGAAGCAGATCAGCCGATTGCAACGATCGAATATTCCGGCGTTCCGTTCCAATACAGATCCCAAGATGCACCTGGGCGAACGTTCTGGATGGCCTGAGGCTCGAAGCAAACCAAGCAGTTGCCGCCGGGTGCAGGGGCTCGGACCGCGGGATAAATTAGGCCGCGCGAGCCCTCACGTCGCAAGTGCTGTGCAAGGATTTGCCCCTCCGGATAGCCGATTGCCGGATCAGGGTGGAGCGCCGAATGGCCGGTCTGATCGGTGATGTCATGGAACTCACCGATAAAGTCCGCCAGCAATTCGACGTATCGGGCGCTGTCGTGGAAGGAGCCCGTATAGCCAAGCTCCCTTGTGCGGTGCCAGGCAACTTCGCTGACCGAGACCATGGTATCCCACGCACAATACCAGGCACCGCGTTCTTCGGAGTTGAAACGGTTGCCGCCTACCCGCGTATAAGTGAACGCGGCATTGACATGCGTGTCGCCGTAAATGCGAAGGTCCCGACGTCGCCGGTGCCAGGCGAGCTCGCGCGGATCAAGGTGCGGGCTTCGACCGCGCTCGGCCAGAAGGCGCGCGCTCGTGAGCCCCTCGATCTCAGCCAGGATTTCCAGCTCGTCATCCGTATCCACAAGACCACGGAGGGCTGGCGGTTTGTGATAAGTAGCAGGCAAAAGTCGAACCAGACCGCGATCAGAAATTGCCGTCCGTCTCATGCACCGCCACGCAAGGCATCGAGATAGGTCCGAACCGCCAGGATCTGCGGCAGCCCCCCTTCGATCGCGGTGTCCACTGGTCGGCGACCGCCAAACAGTGGCCCAGAGTTGGGTCGCGTGAACCAAGTTCGCGAAAGTGACTCGGAGAAATAGAGATCGAGCGACTTATAGATACCAATCACGGCGCTCAACCGCAGAAGCTGGTCCTTCGTCAGCTCTCCTGCGAAGTCGGGCTTCCTGGCACGCTTCCAGGTGCTCTCCGACATGTCGGCCAGGCTGGCAGCTTCTTTCAAGCTCAGTCGCCAGGCTTCGGAAACACGCGCGTAGGACTTCAACGCGATGGCATTGACTTGGGCGGGTTCACGGATCTTATCTACTACTTGCATATTTGGCCTCCGCTGACTCCAATATAGTCCATATGATCTCTATGTAAAGCTCATATGAGCATATTGCCGGCCTATTCTCACCGCGAAAGTCTGACGTTGAGTTCTGCGATATGATTTTCTTTTTTTGATTTTTCTTCTTTTTTTGGAGAAGCTAACCCAAGTGCATCATGCCCGTCTTGCAGGGTAGGGGATCAATCGCCTTCCTGCAAATGCGCGTGGAACACTTCGGCCGGCGTCTTGTAGCCGAGGCACCTTCGCGGCTGGTCATTCAGGTGGCGGGCGAGTTGGGTGAGGTCGCGTTGCGACACGACGGCCAGGTCGGTATCACTTGGCATGAAGCGGCGAATGCGCTTATTGGCGTTTTCCACGGCACCCTTTTGCCAGGGCGCGCTGGGATCACAGAACCAGCTGTGCGCGCCGATGCCATCTTCCAAAGCCCTGAAACCGGCAAACTCCGTGCCGCGGTCAAAGGTGAAGCTCTGACGTGCGAGGGATGGCAAGGGCGAGAATGCTTTGATGATCTTGTCCATGATCGGTCGCGAGTGCCGGCTGGGGTTCTTGATCATCACGGTATAGCGGCTCTTGCGCTCAACGAGGGAGGTGACATTGGCATGGCCGAGCGCACGCTCGAAGATCAACAGATCGCCTTCCCAGTGTCCAAACACCGATCGATCGCCAATAAAATCAGGGCGTTGCGATATCCTGTGGCTGGCTGGAAACACGCTGTTGCGCGGCTTCCGCGAGCCACGCGGACGGCGTTTTCGGCGTGCCTCGGGCAGGTAGCGAAAAAGGCCAAGCCCGTAGTCTTCCTTGCCGTAGATGAAGCGGTAGATCGTCTCCTTGCAGATCCGGACCAGGCTGATCCCATCGGCCAGAAGACGGCCAGCGATCTGCTCCGGCGACCAGTAGGCCTCCAGCTTCTCGATGACCATACGACGCAGATGGGGATGGCGCCGCAGCTTTCTCAAGCGCCGTCGCCGTTCCTTGGAGATGTCATCGGCAACCGTCGAGAAATAGCCGCTGTACTCGGGAAATTCGTGATCATGGAACGTATTTCGCCTGATCTCGCGATAGATGGTCGAACGATGACGCCCGAGCTGGCGGGCCATCTCGTTGATCGGAACCTTGCGTGCGACGAGATGGTGAAGCCGCCGTCGATCGGCCAGGGTCAGTTGTGAATAGCAGCGCGACATGCCAAAATCTCCAAAGTGAAGCCTTTGAAATCATTGGCATGTCGCACTTGGAAATAGAATGTACCCGGCTACACATGATGTCAAAGCTGGATAGAGGTGCGACGTCGCCGGCCGGATAGAGATGCGGCACTGGCTCTGACGATCAGCCCCCGATCCGACCGGCTGGTCCGGGTTGCGAGGGTGGAGCGGGGGCGGGTGAGACACCCTTCGGCTTTAGCTTTCTCAGTAGCAATTGTTCCGTCGCCGGTTGATACTCCTTACACCGCATGGTGCGGATAGGGATCAGAGCCGCGCGATGCTTCCGGAAATCAAGCTGCAGGGTGACGTTGATGTCGCCGCGCTGTCACCTCTGCTTCGCGGCATGCTTCTGTCCGTTGCCTTTGCTGACGGTGAAGGTGGCATAGGATTGACGGCGACCGGCGCCATGAACCGCAAATTCGTGCATTGGGCCGCTGTGAACTTCCTCTGGCCCGACTTCACGGCCGAAGACCTCTACAGCATGAACAAAGTGCTGAACGAACGCGACATACCGCCGCTTTGGGTCGTGCGGGACATGACCCGCCATCTCAAGCTTCTTCGCCGGAAAAAGGATGTGCTGCTGCCAACCAGACGTGGCCGCGAGTTTCTGGTGAACCCGCAAGCCTTCTTCGATCTCGTCGCCACGGATTATCTCTATTCCTATGTCCACTCCACCGAGCGCAAAGAAGAGGTCCAAGCTCGGTTGCGTTGGTGGCGCATGTTCCTCAATCTTCTCAATATCAAGGCGAGAGAGGGCTGCACGCCCTTGGACGTTGTAAAGATCCTCTACCCAGACATGGCACCTCTGTCCGACACCGAAATGACCCTGGAAGCCTGGGAGCTGAAATCCGATCTAAAATACGGCGTCTTACGACGCTTATGCTGGCTCGGTTTGCTCTATGAGGCAAGAGAAGGGCTAACACTCTTCCAGGACGGATCCTTCCACAAGACGCCGCTTTGGTCCGCCTGCCTGCAGCTGGAATCAGATACGCAAAGCGACATCGGCGTGCACTGACGATCTTTATTCTGCCGCTGGCCGCCTCATCAATAACGCTTTCTCCCGCCGTGCAATCACCTCCAGATCGTTCATGTAATCTGTCCGCGGCTTGCGGCCACGCTTCTGATACCCGTTCGCCGTGCTGCCGTCGCGAATGCCGAACATATGATCCGTCTGCCCGGTGCGGCGAGGGCCGCTCTTGCTCCGTTGCTGTTCCCGTCCAGCCTGCATCTCGGCGACGATCGACAGCATGTCGTCCAGACGCTTGTTCTCGACGACTTCCGGCCGATGGACCGACCGCAGCTTGTCGAATGTTTTATAGGGCAGGGCAAAGCTCTCGTGCATGATCTCGAGACGCCCGTCCGGATAGTCGCAAACGACGACCTTCTTACCCGCCAGGGACCTGGAAAGATCTGTCGGAGCAAGGATGAACAGCACCTTGTCATAGCGCAGCGTCAAAGCCTGCGACAGCGTGCGAACTTCCTTGCGGCACATGGCGCCATCGAGGTTCTCGTGATCGGCCAACGGCCGGTGCATGTCCTTCGGATTGCGCGGCTGTTTGCCAAAACGCGCGTTGAAATCCGCAATGAATTCCGGCGCATAGGCGTTGGCTTCCTCGATCGTCTCGATGCCGCGAAGCCGCATCTCCTTGACCAGCCGATCCTGCAATGTCTGGTTCGCACGTTCCACACGGCCTTTGGCCTGCGGGGTATTGGCACAGATGATGTCGATGTTCAGCTCATAAAGCGCCCGACCGAATTGTGTCAGGCCGCTCGTCCGGTCCTTCTCCGACGCATGCGTCGAACGAAAGACGCCGTGCTTGTCGCTGTAGAAGGCCAGCGGTTTGCCCCATTGCTGCAGATAGGCCTTGGTCGCGTGCAGATAGTCGAATGTGTTCTCCGAGCCGGCAAACCGTAGATGCAGCAGCTTGCCGGTCGCGTCGTCGATATAGACGAGCAGGGCGCATTTGGGCCCACGGTCCTCGAACCACCAATGATGCGAGCCATCGATCTGCACCAGTTCGCCAAAGCAATCACGTCGGCCGCGTGGCTGGAAAACCCGCTTCTTGCGTTCGCGACGCGAGACCCAGATGCCGGCCTCGGTCATCCATTGCCGCAGCGTCTCCTTGGCCACCGAGATCCTGTGCAACTCGATCAGCTTCTCGCGCGCCAGCGTCGGACCGAAATCCAGATAGCGTTCGCGAATCAGATCCAGCGCCGCATTGCGAAACTCCTCGCTGTGGCGCCGATTGCTCGGTTGAGATCGCTTCTTCGAAACAAGCCCGGCCGGACCATCCCGATCATAGGCCTGCAGCAGCCGATGGACCTGACTTCGACTGAGGTCGAGCCGTTCGGCCGCCTGGACGACGCTCAGGCGTTCGTCACGGATCTTCTGGATGAGTTCGAGGCGATGCAACTCTTTCTGCGACATGGTGATCATAAAGGACATGACGACTCCAACCGCTCATGGTCTCGACCAGGCTGAAGATCGTCATCCTTGCTCCCAACGTTGGCTTTGACCAGTGCGTCGAGAGGCGAGACTGTCGCATCTCTAACTGGCCCAACTGTCGCATTACTAAATAGCCGCGACACATGAATATCGCATAAGGCGATTTATGGAACTGTCCCTTGACCCAATGAGAGCGGCAATCAACACATATCGCTCCTTATTGATCTCCTCCGCCGTCCGGAACACGCGCGACGGCGGCTTTGCCACCCATGCTGTCGCGGACGCCGAATTCGCCTTTGACCTCGATCCCGACGCCGATCCGATTGCACAGGCGCCCCTTCTCTGCGCCGGGCCAGCGTCGCGGCACTCCAGACAAACGCGCGTAGCGAGCGGCCTGCCACGACAAGACCAACCCGATCGCCAGCCCACCGGCGGCGATTGCGACCAGGATCATGCTCGAATGTCGTTGCCAGAGGCCTTTGTCCGCTTGCGGCACGTTTCCCGCTCCTATCGGCAGAATGCGAAGAGAGTAAGCCCAACGACGGGCGCACTCGCCTTGCGCAAGATCAATTCCGGGAGCGGCGATTTCTCTACAATGAAACAAGCGACCACCGCGACTTGGCCGGCTGGTTCAGTCCTGGTGGCTCTGCAAATGGATACGCTCATAGCCAGATTGGGCGGCGTAGCCGCCGAGCATAGGAATCAGTCAATCGTCATCCGCCGAAGCACATTTGTCCTCCAATAGAACTGATGCGCCAGCGCGCCGAGGACATGAAGGCCGACAACAGCCCACAGAGCGGCCGTCCATAAACGCATGGACGAGCTCGTGTCGCGCGTCGGCCACCTGGAGACGGGCATGTCCGAAATGAAAGAGGATG
>NZ_JAOXHF010000034.1:0-2500 GCF_025780115.1 Rhizobium sp. TRM96647 | reverse complement strand
TGCTAACGTCCGTCGTGAAGAGGGCAACAACCCTGACCTCCAGCTAAGGTCCCCAAGTCATGGCTAAGTGGGAAAGGATGTGAGGATCCCAAAACAACCAGGATGTTGGCTTAGAAGCAGCCATCATTTAAAGAAAGCGTAACAGCTCACTGGTCTAAATAAGGGTCTTTGCGCCGAAAATGTAACGGGGCTGAAGCCATGCACCGAAGCTGAGGATGTGCAGCAATGCACGTGGTAGCGGAGCGTTCCGTAAGCCTGTGAAGGGAGACCCGTGAGGGCTCCTGGAGGTATCGGAAGTGCGAATGTTGACATGAGTAACGATAAAGAGGGTGAGAGACCCTCTCGCCGAAAGACCAAGGGTTCCTGCTTAAAGTTAATCTGAGCAGGGTTAGCCGGCCCCTAAGACGAGGCGGACACGCGTAGTCGATGGGAACCACGTTAATATTCGTGGGCCTGGTGGTAGTGACGGATCCCGTATGTTGTTCAACCTTATTGGATTGGTTGGGCTGCGAAGGGGTTCCAGGAAATAGCTCCATCATTATAGACCGTACCCGAAACCGACACAGGTGGTCAGGTAGAGTATACCAAGGCGCTTGAGAGAACTACGCTGAAGGAACTCGGCAAATTGCACGCGTAACTTCGGAAGAAGCGTGACCCTTTTCCACGCAAGTGGGATGGGGTGGCACAGACCAGGGGGTAGCGACTGTTTATCAAAAACACAGGGCTCTGCGAAGTCGCAAGACGACGTATAGGGTCTGACGCCTGCCCGGTGCTGGAAGGTTAAGAGGAGAGGTGCAAGCTTTGAATCGAAGCCCCAGTAAACGGCGGCCGTAACTATAACGGTCCTAAGGTAGCGAAATTCCTTGTCGGGTAAGTTCCGACCTGCACGAATGGCGTAACGACTTCCCCGCTGTCTCCAGCATAGACTCAGTGAAATTGAATTCCCCGTGAAGATGCGGGGTTCCTGCGGTCAGACGGAAAGACCCCGTGCACCTTTACTATAGCTTTACACTGGCATTCGTGTCGGCATGTGTAGGATAGGTGGTAGGCTTTGAAGCTTGGACGCCAGTTTGAGTGGAGCCATCCTTGAAATACCACCCTTATCGTCATGGATGTCTAACCGCGATCCGTCATCCGGATCCGGGACCGTGTATGGTGGGTAGTTTGACTGGGGCGGTCGCCTCCGAAAGAGTAACGGAGGCGCGCGATGGTGGGCTCAGACCGGTCGGAAATCGGTCGTCGAGTGCAATGGCATAAGCCCGCCTGACTGCGAGACTGACAAGTCGAGCAGAGACGAAAGTCGGTCATAGTGATCCGGTGGTCCCGCGTGGAAGGGCCATCGCTCAACGGATAAAAGGTACGCCGGGGATAACAGGCTGATGACCCCCAAGAGTCCATATCGACGGGGTTGTTTGGCACCTCGATGTCGGCTCATCGCATCCTGGGGCTGGAGCAGGTCCCAAGGGTTTGGCTGTTCGCCAATTAAAGCGGTACGTGAGCTGGGTTCAGAACGTCGTGAGACAGTTCGGTCCCTATCTGCCGTGGGTGTAGGAATATTGACAGGATCTGTCCCTAGTACGAGAGGACCGGGATGGACATATCTCTGGTGGACCTGTTGTCCTGCCAAGGGCATAGCAGGGTAGCTATATATGGAAGGGATAACCGCTGAAGGCATCTAAGCGGGAAACCCACCTGAAAACGAGTATTCCCTTGAGAGCCGTGGAAGACGACCACGTTGATAGGCCGGGTGTGGAAGCGCAGCAATGCGTGAAGCTTACCGGTACTAATCGCTCGATTGGCTTGATCGTTCTCATTGAAAATGCTCATCGAATGAAATTCGATGAGCCATCTCTTCTGTCCTGACGCACGCAGTGCTCCGGACGGGCCGCGCCACTGGGCGCGACGGCCGCTTGGCCTTGCGGAGCTTCGCTCCGACGCCCGAGCAGAAGAAAAAAGACGTGTTCAAAGTAAAGAGGCTTTGCCTCGCCAGCTTCTCATATCATGCACAAAGCATGTTCATACGTTCCCGTATGACCGCTTTGGCACCCTTCCGAGCGAGAGCGAGGAAGAAAGGTTTGCCAAAGCAAAAGGGAACAAGCGTCCATGCCTGCGGCATGAACATTTGCCCTTAGCCGACCTGGTGGTTCTGGCGGGGTGGCTGCACCCGTTCCCATTCCGAACACGGCCGTGAAACGCCCCAGCGCCAATGGTACTTCGTCTCAAGACGCGGGAGAGTAGGTCGCTGCCAGGTCTGCTAAAGGCAAATGAAAAAACACCATCTTCTCACTCACCAGAACCGGCCCAAAGCCACAAAACGGGCCGCCTTCAAGCGGCCCTTTTGCCGTGATACAAAACGCAGGACAAAACGATATTTGCCGCAGGCAAAACCGTCGGTATTTTGCCCAACGGCAAAAACAGGATAACGCGGGGTGGAGCAGCCCGGTAGCTCGTCAGGCTCATAACCTGAAGGCCGCAGGTTCAAATCCTGCCCCCGCAACCA
>NZ_JAOXHF010000033.1:0-10799 GCF_025780115.1 Rhizobium sp. TRM96647 | reverse complement strand
CTTGTCGAGCGAACCGAACTGCTCATCTCCAGGATCGAGAAGGTCTGCCAGCAGCATCTGATACAGATTGCTCCCGCAGAGGAATGATCGACTACCTCGCGACGGCGCTCTCCTTGCGTAACCGATGTTCCGTTCCCACGTTGTCATCGTCGCCGTGACCTGTGATCGGCAATGGACGAGTAACGGGAGTTCCTCCGCGGAGAGATGTTCGCTATTGTCCTGTGCCGTAAGTGGGCTGTACTCTTCCCATTGACGTCCCGCGGCAATATTCACCGATCAACGAGGGGCGGATTGCAGAGCACCTATATGCCTTGAATGGATTATCCGACTTTGAAATGTGTCGTCATTGACGGCGGTGTCTCGTCGGTAAGGGGTAGGTTTGAGTCCAGGCAGAATAAAGCGCAAGGAGAGAATGCATCTACCCGCGGTGCGACGTATCATCTACTTAGCTACGCAGACGCATGGTCCGTCGCTGTCTGAGGTAACGGAACGGTTCTGCGGTTGGTGGACAGTTTGCGGTATCTTGTCGGTGTTAAGTTGTGGTGGCGAAGAAATACCCGGTTGAAATTTGACAGATTGCGATAACCCACCTCGAAGCAGATGTCCGTTATCGGCATAGAGGTATCGGTCAATAGTTGCCCGGCCTTCCAGATACGAAGCTTGTTGACGTGGTCGGTGAAGGTGTGCCCGCTGTTTTTCTTGAAGAATCGCGAAAAAGCGCTGTCGCTCATGCCGACCATGCGAGCCATATCCGGCAACCGGATGTCCTCCGACAGATTTGCAAAGAGATACGCGAAGACCTGTTGCAGAGCTTCGAGCGAACCATAGCTCAGGTCCGGCACATAGGCTTCCGAAGACAGCGTATCGAACTCTTCAGTGTCGCGCAGCAGCGAGAGCAATGACAGGAAGGTCGAAAGCCGCAGCGAGCCGGTCTGAAACTCCATGTCGAGTATCAGTGCCTCCGCCTGTTCCCGCGCCCGGCCATTGAAGGAAAGCCCCCGCTGCGCGCGGGTGAGAAAATCACGCAGCCCCGCCAGTTCCGGCAGGAACGCTGAAGCCTGCTCCAGCTTGGACGGCAGAAACTGGATGACGATGTCGCGTCCTGGGATGCGCTCGTCCGGTCCGAGCGGCGTCACCCAGTCGTGCGGCAGGTTGCTTCCGATGACGGAAATATGGCCAGGCGTGAACGCGCCGACATGATCGCCTGCAAGTAGGACGCCGCTGGCGTTGGGAATGTAGTGGATCTCCACCTCCGGATGGAAATTCCAGACGTTGCGTTCCCACGGGTAGTCGTCGCGGCGCCACAGGAAGGTCTCGTCCGCGCCGGTCAAGACATATTCGAACCTCGCGACCGTTGGCGAATTAACTGACATTGCAGGCATCCTCCCGCGCTTGCCGGCATGCTCGTTGCGCTAACAATCAATATTAGATTGTGCAATGCACACAAAATTTCATGGCTATTTTTGGAATTTCTCGCATGAGAGTATCAGTATTGCGCAATGGCCGCACTTGTGTCCACCCCTTCTTTCCACAACTATTGAGGTCCGTTGAGCGTGTCGGAGGAGAGTTTATCACGCACAACCGGACCGATTCTGCGATCCAAAATGGAGGAGAACAATGAACAGTTTTATCAAAACCGTGGGCGTTGGCTTCGTCTCGCTTAGCCTTTGGAGTTCGACCGCTCTTGCTCAGGACTCCTGGTGGAAGACTGCGGCCCAGCCCTATCAGGGTACGACCATCCGGGGCATTTCGGAATCGACCCCAGCGTCGAAATATGTCGAGCAGGTACTCGGTCCGAAATTCACCGAAGAGACCGGCATCACGGTCGAATTCGAGGCCACATCTTGGGACCAGATGTACGACAAGGCGATCAAGGACATGGAGGCCAATACGGGCATCTATGACTTCGTCTATATCGAGCAGGACATCGTATATACGTATCTGGCTCGCAACTTCCTGGTCGATATCACCAAGTCGCTCGCCGATAATGCAAAGATCGCTTCGCCGGACTTCAACCCGGAAAATTTCACCACCTTCCTGAACTATTTCAAGGATCCGAAGTCGGGCCACGTCATGGGCGTACCCATGGAAGCATTCATCAAGCCTTACCTCTACCGCAAGGATCTTTTCGATGATCCGGCGATCCAGGAAGCATACAAGGATTCCACCGGTGCGGATCTGAAGCCCGCGACGACGCATGACGAGTATACTCAGATTGCCAAGTTCTTCACCGAATATGGCGCAGACAAGGAACTTTGGGGAACAACCGTACAGGCCTCCTCGAGCCACCCCGCCGCCTTCTACGAATTCTTCGAGTCGGTCGCGCCGACCTTCGGCGTGTACAACTGGGGCATCGACGGCACGACCTTCGCGGCCACAGAAGCGAACGGCGGCCAGATGAACTCCGCCGCCGCGAAGAAGGCGCTCAACTACTGGGTCGGCCTGCTGAAATATGCGCCGCCGGAATCGACGTCGTCCACGTGGGACGAGGTTGCCGGGACATTTGCCGCCGGCCGTGCAGCCCAAGGCCTCGTCTACGGTGAAAACGCTGCTTGGATCGCGACCGACGAAAGCAAATCGACGGTCGTCGGCAAAGTGGACGTGTCATTGCCTCCGGTTGAGGCGGGTATCATAGAAGCGGCCGAAGCCGGCAAGGGATATATCGGCTACTACGACGGCGGCGCCTTCGGTATCCCGCATTCGTCCAAGAACAAGGATGCCTCGCTGCTCTTCCTACAGTATATCGGGCAGGCTTCGGTGCAGACGGACTGGGCGCTGGCCGGCTCCCGCATCGTCATGAACTCGACCTACGACGATCCCAAAATTGTCGAGCAGGACAAGAAGATGAACGGCTACTACACGCTGATGCGTGAGGATGGAAAGCTGTTTGCCGGTGCACCGCCGTTCCCATTCCATTCGCAGGTTCTGCAGGTCGTCGCGCCGTTCATCTACAAAGCCATCGTCGGTGAAATCGAGCCGGACGATGCGTTGGACCAGGCCGCCACCGCAGCCGAAGCTGAGCTCGTAAAGCTCGGCTACCGCAAGTAAAAAAAACCGTACCTCCCGGCGGTTGGCGGTCGCCTTCAAGAAGGTGGCCGCCCCCGGTTTCCTGACTGCGGTTGGCGGGGTCTGACCGCGACGCTGATAGCCGGGCGAATAAGACTTTAAGCACGATCTGACGGAGCGAAGGATGAGACAATCCAACATCGGATGGCTGTTTCTAGCACCAGCCACGCTAATCCTGTTTGTTGTCGGGTTCGTTCCCTTCATCTACATTCTCTATGTCGGTTTCTTCGACTGGAATACCAACGCAGTCGATCCCACGCTGCGCTGGGCAGGCCTCCAGAATTACCGCAGCCTGGTCTTTGACACGACATTCCTGAACTCGCTTGCGCGCACGCTGGTCTTTGCCTTCTTCGTCGTTGTGAGCGAACTGTTGTTGGGTTATGTCTTGGCCCGCGCGCTGATGGCAGACCGCCTGTGGGGCCGGCAGTTCTTTCGCACGATCCACACGTTGCCAATCGTTGTCGCGCCTATTGCAGTCGGCGCCACCTGGCGGCTGCTATGCGTTCCAGGCTTTGGCATCGTGCCCTATTACCTGAAACAGTGGTTCGGCATCGACTACAACATCTCGACCAATGCCTATCACGCCTTCTCCACGGCGATTATCATGGACCTGTGGCACTGGACGCCGTTCGTCACCCTTTCGCTCATGGCAGGACTGACCGCCTTGCCGAAAGAACCGCTCGAACAGGCGCAGATCGACGGCGGCAACAAGCTGCAGATATTCTGGTACGTGATCGTGCCGATGTTGAAGCCGGTATTGCTGACAACCGTCTTCATTCGGCTGATGGACGCGTTGCGCTCGGTGGATGAAATCTGGATGCTGACCAAAGGCGGTCCGGCCGAGGCGACCCGGTTCATTGGCCTTCATATCTGGATCAACGTCTTTCCGAAGACAGACTATGGCTACGGCGCGGCCATGTCCCTTCTGACGCTTTACGTTACGATCGTTTTGAGCTGGCTGCTATTCGTCGCCATGACCGGCCGCAAGGGAGGCGCACAATGAGGCGCTCCGGTATAATCTCGTTCGTCCTTTGGATATGTCTGACCATTCTGACACTGCTTCCGGTCTGGTGGATGCTGGTCGTTTCGATGCGCCCCCGCGTGAAGCTCTATTCGAAGTCGTTCCTCATCGACGATCTGTACTGGGACAATTTCCTGGCCGTGCTGAACAGCTCGACCTTCCTGCAGTATCTCTGGAATTCGCTAATTGTTGCGACATCGAACGCAGCGCTGGTGTGCGCGCTCGGCTTGCTCGCGGCGTTCGGGCTGTCGCGTTACAAGATCAGCGGTGGCGACAACGTGTTTTTCTGGTTGATCACCAACCGCATGGCGCCACCGGCCGTGTTTCTGCTGCCGCTCTTCCTGTTGTTTACCAAGTGGTTCGTATTCGGCGATTTCATGTTGTTCGACACGAAGATTGGCCTAATCCTTCTCTATTGCGTCTTTAACCTGCCCTTCGCCATCTGGCTCTTGAAGGGCATGCTGGACGGGATTCCACTGGAACTGGACGAAGCGGCCCGGGTCGATGGTGCGACGACCGGCCAGGTGCTGTCCCACGTCATCTTGCCGCTGGCGCGGCCGGGGTTGGCCGTCACCTTCATCCTGACCTGGATTTTCTCCTGGAACGAGTACCTGTTTGCAGCGACCCTAACGTCGTCGGCTGGCGCCAGGACCGTGACGACGGCGCTCGCTGAATATGTCTCGGTCACCGGAACGAACTGGGGCGAGATGGCAGCGATGGCGTTCCTGACCACGCTTCCAGCCCTGGTGGTGCTCGGCTTCGTCCAAAAGCACATCGTGACGGGTCTGACGTTCGGCGCATTGAAAGGGTAAGATGATGGCTGGCATTCAAACCCAGAAACCCGAGCGCGACGGTTTCTTGCCGATCCGAACCAACGGCTTCGACAGGGGCTTCATCTCGGTCGTGATCTTGATCCTGGTGCACCTTCTCTGGATGCGATTCCTGGAGGGCATGTTGCCCCTATGGGTGGCGACGGTGCTCTGCCTCGTGTTGGCCGTGTTTATTATCCGAAAGGGCTGAAGACATGAGATCACTCGTTCTCGAACGGAAAGACGAACTGTGCATTCGCGACCTGGACCCGAAGGAAGCGCTCGGTCCCACCGACGTTCGCATTGCCATCAAGACCGTGGGCGTCTGCGGATCGGACGTTCACTATTATACTCACGGCGCGATCGGCCCTTTCGTGGTGCGCGAGCCGATGATCCTCGGCCATGAAGCCGCCGGTATCATCGAAGAGGTCGGCAGCGCGGTCCAGAACCTGAAAGTGGGTGACCGCGTTTGCATGGAGCCCGGCATTCCCGACCCTCAAAGTCGCGCGTCACGGCTGGGGCTCTACAATCTTGACCCCACGGTGCGCTTTTGGGCGACACCCCCGGTGCATGGCGTGTTGAGGCCGAGCGTGGTCCACCCAGCGGCTTTCACCTTCAAGCTTCCGGACAATGTTTCCTACGCCGCTGGCGCCATGATCGAGCCGCTGGCTGTAGGCTTTCACGCAGTCTCCAAGGCGAGGCTGACAGCCGGCGCGATCGTGCTGGTTACGGGTGCCGGTCCGATCGGCATGGTGACAGCGATCGCCGCGCTGTCAGCCGGCTGTGCCAAAGTTATCGTCACTGACGTTGTCGATGAGAAGCTTGCCGTAGCGCGCAAACTCGGGCCTGCCATCATGACCGTCAACGTTCGCGATCAGGACTTGAAAAGTGTCGTAGCCCGCGAAACCGAGGGCTGGGGCGTCGATGTCGTTTTCGAATGTTCGGGCGCGGCCGAAGTGATCGCAGGCACGTTGCACCATGGTTGCCCTGGCGGAGTCATCGTGTTTGTCGGCATGCCGCTTAAGCCGGTCCCGCTCGATGTCGTCATCGCCCAAACCAAGGAACTGCGCATCGAGCACGTATTCCGCTACGCCCATGTCTACCCGCGCATCGTCGCGCTCTTGGGATCGAACCAGATCAATGTCGATGCGCTGATCACCGATACCTACGCCTTTGAGGACTCGATCGAAGCGTTCGATTACGCCGTACGACCAAAGCCGTCCTCCGTTAAGATTCAGATCGAGCTTGGGAAGTAGCATGTACCTGCGGAAATTGGATCTCAGTGGAAGGGTCGCCGTCGTCACCGGTGCGGGGCGCAACATCGGCTATGCCTGCGCTGATGCTCTGTCCGAAGCCGGCGCGCATGTCTTGCTGACTGATCTTGACGAAGAGCTCGGTCAGTCGGCCGTCTCGAAGCTCGCCGCGAGGGGGCGAAAAGCCGAATTCGTACGTCTCGACGTGACCGATTCCGGCGAAACCGACCGTGTCGCGGCGGCGATCGTGACCAAGCTTGGTCGCGTGGACATTCTGGTCCCCAATGCCGGCATTGCTTCGCACAGTCCGGCAGAGGAAATGTCCGATGCGGACTGGCTGAGGGTCGCAAACGTGAACCTCAATGGCGTGTTCTGGAGCAATCGTGCCTTCGGAAACCTCATGTTGAAGGCGGGCAAAGGCTCGATCGTCAATATCGGTTCAATGTCCGGCATCATCGCCAACCGGCCGCAGCCGCAAGCGGGTTACAACGCCTCGAAGGGTGCCGTTCACATGCTGACGAAGTCGCTTGCTGTCGAATGGGCCCCACGGGGCGTCCGCGTCAACGCCGTCGCGCCAACTTATATCGCTACAGACATGACGAAGGCCGCCATTGAAGAGACCGGGTGGGACAAGGACTGGATGGACATGACGCCGATGAAGCGCATGGGCGAAGTCGAGGAAATTGCGTCTGTCGTCCTGTTCCTGGCTTCCGATGCCGCCAGCCTGATGACCGGCAGCATCGTCGTTGCGGATGCAGGATATACCTCATGGTGAAGCTGCCCCTGCCCCCGTCCCGAATGATCCGCGGCCATGCCGCCACAACTGACTAAGGATTGACATATGGCGACGATCGAGCTCGACCAGGTCGACAAGCATTACGGCTCCTATCACGCACTGCGCAAAATCTCGTTCGATATAGCCGACGGTGAGTTCGTCGTACTGGTCGGACCCTCCGGTTGCGGCAAATCCACGCTGCTGCGATCGCTTGCCGGCCTTGAGGAGATTACCGGCGGCACTATCAAGCTCGGCGGACATCGCGTCGACAACATCGCCGCCAAGGACCGTGACGTGGCGATGGTATTCCAAAACTACGCACTCTATCCGCACATGACCGTCCGGGAAAACATGGCTTTCGCATTGAAGTTGCGCGGCGAAAATCTTGCGGATCGCGACGCCAAGGTCGATAAGGCTGCCGAGATGCTGCGGCTTACGCCTTATCTCGACCGATATCCGAAGGCGCTCTCCGGAGGCCAGCGGCAGCGTGTTGCCATGGGGCGAGCGATGGTTCGCAGCCCAAAGGCGTTCTTTTTTGACGAGCCGTTGTCAAACCTGGACGCCGCGTTGCGCGTGGATATGCGTTCGGAGATCAAAGCTCTTCACCAGCGCCTCGGCGCTACGTCCGTGTATGTCACGCATGACCAGATTGAAGCCATGACCATGGCGGACCGCATCGTCGTGCTTCGCGACGGCAAGGTGGAGCAGATCGGTGCGCCACTGGAGCTTTACGACAGGCCGACAAATACCTTCGTCGCCGGTTTCATCGGATCGCCAGCGATAAACATGCTACCGGCCACGATCGATCTCTCTCGAAACTCAGCGCAGCTCGCCGATGGATCGACCCTTCCCCTTCCACAAGGCACGCGGGCAAGCAACGGCCAAGAGGTGATATACGGGGTTCGTCCTGACCAGTGGATGCTCTCGCATGCCGATACGGGCGTACCGGCGACTGTCGAGTTGATCGAGCCGACGGGGGCCGAAATTCTTTTGGCAGCCCAATTGGCAGGCCAGCGTGTGTTGTGCGCCTTCCGCGAGCGCCACGCGCTGAAGCCGGGCGACAGGATACGGCTCGACGTCGATCCTGCCGCCGCTCATGTGTTCGACAAGCAAACCGACCAAAGACTCGCGTTCTGAGCAACAGGCATCGGGAGGATCAACCGTGTCGGACTTTACAGGAAAAACGGTAGTCATCACGGGTGCTGGCAAGGGCATCGGTCGCGCCTGCGTTGAACTGCTCACGCAGCGTGGCGCGCGGGTCGTAGCCTTGTCGCGTTCGCAGGCCGATCTGGATCATCTGGCGGCAAAGTTCGGCGCGACCGTACTATCAGTCGATCTCGCAGACAGTGCCGCAGCACGCGCCGCCATGAAGAAGGCGGGGCTGGCCGACGCGCTGATCAATTGCGCGGGAACGAACGTGCTCGAAAGCGTCCTCGACATGACGGAGGAGGGCTATGAGCAGGTCCTGGGGATCAACCTTCGTGCCGCGCTGATTTGTGCGCAGGAGTTCGCGAGGGCCCGCATTTCAAATGGTGGCGGCGGCACGATCGTGAATGTGACCTCGATCGCCGGACATCGTGGTTTCGTGGATCATGTGGCTTACGCCGCTTCAAAGGCGGGACTGGAAGGTGCGACACGCGTCATGGCCAAGGAACTCGGCGCCTATGGAATCCGCGTCAACGCAGTGGCGCCTACGGTTACCATGACGGAACTTGCCGCAAAGGCGTGGTCCGAACCTTCCAAACGTGACCCAATGATTGTTCGCCACCCGATGGCGCGTTTTGCAGAGGTCGGCGATGTCGCACGGTCGATCGCACTGCTTATTTCAGAGGACGCGGCCATGATCAGTGGCGCAGTCCTTCCAGTCGACGGCGGCTTCCTTGCTGTCTGAAAAACAAGAGCGAGACAAGAAGATGACTAAACAACTCAAAGGAAAGATCGCCGCGGTGACCGGCGCAGCTTCCGGTATTGGTCTGGCCACGACCTGTGCCCTGATCGATGCCGGCGCCAAGGTCGTGATGGTCGACTATAACAGACAGGCGCTCGAAACGTACGCTGCCAAGTTCGGCGACGCTGTAGTTTCCCAGGTCACCGATCTTTTGGATGCCGCAAGTTGTGCGGCCATGGTGCCGGAAATCCTGGCAAAGGTCGACCACCTCGATATCCTACACTGCAATGCAGGGTCCTACATTGGCGGGGACTTGATCGATACCGATACCGCGACAATGGATCGGATGCTGAATCTCAACGTGAACGCCGTCATGAAGAACGTCCGCGACATCGCTCCGCACATGATCGAGCGCGGGACCGGGGACATTTTGGTCACTTGCTCCGTGGCCGGCCATGCGCCGATCCAGTGGGAGCCGGTATATTCCAGCTCCAAATGGGCGATTACTAGTTTCGTCCAGATCATGCGCCGGCAGTTGAAAAACCACGGCATCAGGGTTAGCCAGGTCTCGCCCGGCCCGGTCGTTTCCGCTCTGCTTGCCGATTGGCCTGCGGAAAATCTCGAAAAAGCAAAAGCCAATGGAAGTTTGATCGAGCCCTCAGAGGTCTCGGAGGCCATCATCTTCATGCTGACCCGCCCACGAAACGTCACGATCCGGGACATGATTGTGTTGCCGACAAATTTCGACGTGTAGGTAAGGAACACCAAGTCGTTTCGGAAGCTGAACTCCGGACTTCGCGCCATAGGTCTACGATAACAAACAAACGATCGCACCGAATTGCATCGACTAGCAATCCTTGTGGTCACATCCAGTTCGTCGGAAGGCGCAACGTCGGCTTTTGCGGCGCGCGGTCAACTTTACAAACGTCCGAAATGGGGGCGCAAAGTAAGCTTGCAAGTGCAGCCCGGAGCGACGGTGTCCCCCTTCTGGGAACGCTCTCCCATGAGCAATAGGTCTTCAGGTACAGACTCGCGAATCCCAAAGCGCGCCGAAGGGCTGGATGCATTCCACGCTATCCTGCCGTTCGACCGACGCAACCAACTGGCAGCACTTCTAACAGATGATGATGTCGCGACACTGACGCATCTGGCGAAGGAGGGCGTGGGCGCAAAAAAATGCTGCGCGCGCCCCCGGCCTCACCTAATTCGATGCCTGGTGCGCGCTGCCTACCAGCGATCCCCCTGGCCCACACCCGGGGCGCTGCTGCTGCAGTTCGTCGCCCACCACCTCTGGGATCCCGTCCGGCGTGAAGGCGATCCGGCGCATGGGAAGCCGGCGGAGGTCGAAATTGGATTGCGAAGCCAGGTGGTGCTGCGATCGGAAGGTCCGCATGCGCCGGCCACGGTACAGCGGCGGCTGACCTCCTGGTCGATCCTGACGCGCTGGGCATTCCGAAATCGCTGGTCGAGGAAGAGCCGGTCCGCGCGGCCCCTGAGGATCTGGCTTCCCCTCCCCTGCCTGGCCATCCGCCTTAGCCGCACCAGAACGACGGGTCCGGACGACGATTCCCGATCGGTGATGATCGGACGACTGGTCGAAGCGTTGAAGCACTGGCTGCAGGAGGCCCGGAGCGACAGCGGCCCGGTCTTCCGCCGCATCGATCAGTGAGTAATGTCGATCGCCGGGCGCTGACGACACATGTCGGTCAACGTGATCCTCAAATCCCGTCGTGCCAGGGCCGGGCCTGATCCGCAAGAGCTTCCGCGTACGGCCTGCGCTCCGCTACCTCATCGAGGCCGCCATCGTGGCATTCCCCTATCCGAGGCGATGACACAGTCGCAGCATAAATCGATAACACAGGCGGGTGACCGGTGCCGGTCCCGGCGAAGAGTGGCGCCGGCAGGTCGAAGGAAAGAGGCGCTTGATGATTGTGAAGCCTGTTTCAAAAGTTCTTTGCAAACCCTTCGTTGAAACCGGATTGCGCTT
>NZ_JAOXHF010000032.1:0-10967 GCF_025780115.1 Rhizobium sp. TRM96647 | reverse complement strand
TCATGACTTCCTCCTTTAGCTGGCCCTTCATTCTGAAGGTTCGGAGGGAGGCGTCCATCCCATAACATGCGCACGGCAATCGACAAGGTCGGCCGTGGCAAGGAGCGCGATGTCAACGTGCGCTTCCTGGCGATGGCCAGTCACTATGTGTTCGAGCCCGAGTTCTGCAATCCAGCTTCGGGCTGGGAGTAAGGGCAGGTCGAAGAATGTTCGGGATGCGCGTCACCGCTTCTTTCAACCCGTTCCGCGCTTTCCATCATTGGATGCCCTGAACGACTGGCTGGAGCTTCGATGCAAGGCGTTCTGGGCAATGACCCCACACGGACAGATGCGCGGCACCATCGCCGACATCTGGGCTGAGGAAGCTCTGGCGCTGATGCCGGTCACCCGGCCGTTCGACGGCTTCGTCGAATATACGAAGCGGGTCACGCCAACCTGCCTCGTCCATCTGGAGCGCAATCGCTACAGCGTCCCGGCATCCTTCGCCAATCGACCGGTGAGCCTGCGGGTCTATCCAGATCGTGTCGTGATCGCTGCTGAAGGCGAGATCGTCTGCGAGCATCGTCGCGTCATCGATCGCTCCCATGATCGACCGGGACAGACGATCTACGACTGGCGGCACTATCTGGCGGTGGTGCAGCGCAAGCCAGGCGCTCTTCGCAATGGCGCACCCTTCATCGAGCTACCAGACGCATTCCGAACCTTGCAGCAATATCTCCTGAAGAAGCCGGGTGGCGACCGGGAGATGGTCGATATCCTGGCGCTCGTCCTTCAGCATGACGAACAAGCCGTGCTATCCGCGGTCGACATGGCGCTGAAGTCCGGCGTTCCGACCAAGACCCACGTGCTGAACCTGCTGCATCGCATCGTCGATGGCAAATCCTTCACACCGCCCACCATCGACGCGCCTCAGGCCCTGACGCTCACCAATGAGCCCAAGGCCAATGTCGAACGCTACGATGCGCTCAGAAAGACAGAGGTTCGCCATGCGTCATAATCCGGCAAGCGGCGCTATCGTCATTATGCTGCGGCAGTTGAAGATGCATGGCATGGCTCAGGCCGTCGGCGAGCTCACCGAGCAGGGATCGCCAGCGTTCGATGCCGCCATCCCGATCCTGTCGCAACTCCTCAAGGCCGAGACTGCGGAACGTGAAGTGCGATCGACGGCCTACCAGCTCAAGACGGCACGCTTTCCAGCCTATCGTGATCTGAACGGTTTCGACTTCACCAGCAGTGAGGTCAACGAGGCGCTGGTCCGCCAGCTTCATCGTTGCGACTTCCTCGACGACGCCAACAACATCGTCCTGGTCGGCGGTCCCGGCACGGGCAAGACGCATATCGCCACGGCGATCGGTGTCCAGGCCATCGAACATCATCACAAACGGGTTCGGTTCTTCTCGACCGTGGAGCTGGTCAATGCTCTCGAGCAGGAGAAGTCCCAAGGTCGCCCAGGCCAGATCGCCAACCGCCTGGCACACTCCGACCTCGTCATCCTGGACGAGCTCGGTTACCTGCCGTTCAGTGCTTCAGGCGGTGCGCTGCTATTCCATCTGCTGAGCAAGCTCTACGAGCACACGAGTGTCATCATCACCACCAACCTGAGCTTCAGCGAGTGGGCCAGCGTCTTTGGCGATGCCAAGATGACCACCGCGCTGCTCGACCGCCTCACGCATCATTGCCACATCCTCGAAACCGGAAACGACAGCTTCCGATTCAAAAACAGTTCGGCCCATGAGCCCAAAGCGACGAAGGAGAAACGGAGGAACTTGACCATCCCAACCACGACGGACAATACCTAAGGCGGGTCACTTCTCGGTGCAAATCCCGGGTCAGCTCTCAGTGCAAATCAACAATGTGAGGATGGCTTGCCGCCCATCGTCCGTCAGTGCCTCAGCGTGATCCCCTTGCCGCCACACTCCGAGCACCGGCCGCCTCTCGTCGCATCTGAATTCTCTGGCAAAAAGAGCCCCGCCAAGCGCGGGGCAATAGGGCCTGGTTGGAGCCAGAGGGAACAGCACAGTAGGGCTGCAGATGAACGGTACCGTCCAAACGTTTTTCGCGCAAAGTGCTAAATTTAGCCCGCGCGTTCATGGGAGTACCCCGGTCAAAAAGAAGCCCGCCGAAGCGGGAAAGAGAAAAATCAGCGCGTAACCAGTGACAAGTCGCGCCTGTACCCGTCGAAGGGATCTGGTCGCGTACGGGCGTTTTACCCGTCGAGACGACGATGCGGGGCGGCTTATCGCCATGGCCAGACATTTGCTGCCGACTCGTTATAACCACCGGAACTTAGTTTGGCGGGTCGCGTTTGGAAGCACGCCTTCCGTGACTGCACTATTCGAATGGAAATTCATGTCGCACGAACAAATGCTCGCATTTTCCGTCATCGCGGTGATGATGGCAGTCTTTATCTGGGATCGTTTCCGGTATGATGTGGTGGCATGCTGCGCACTTGTCGGCGCTGTGGCGCTTGGTGTCGTACCGGTAAACGAAGCGTTTTCCGGCTTTTCGGATGACATTGTCATCATTGTCGGTAGCGCATTGGTGGTTAGCGCCGGCGTAGCGCGCTCTGGTATCGTTGATATCGCCATTAAAAAATTCTTCCCCAAACTTGTCTCTGTACAAGCCCAATTGGCGCTGCTGATGATTGTCGTTGCGGTCTTGTCCGCCTTCATCAAGAACATCGGCGCATTGGCGATAATGATGCCGGTAGCATTTCAGTTCTCGCGGCGTTCTGGCGGTTCGCCCTCTAAATATCTGATGCCAATGGCTTTTGCTGCATTGCTTGGCGGACTGATGACACAGATTGGAACGTCACCGAACATCGTTGTGTCCCGTCTGCGTGAAGAAATGACCGGAACTTCATTCAGTATGTTCGATTTCACCCCTGTCGGGCTGACTTTGACGGTGGTTGGCATCACATTTTTGCTGTTCTTTTATTGGCTGGTACCAATCCGGACCAAAGAACTGTCGTCGCTTGAAGACGCAGTGGAGATCACCGACTATACCTCAGAGGTCACCGTGACAGATCAATCCGCCGTGGTTGATCGTCCCGTTAGCGAACTATTGAGTCTCGGCGACGGAGAAGTTATTGCCAGCGCCGTACTGCGCGGCACATCCCGCATGTCCCCGTTTCCTGATCTGGAGCTTCGCGATGGCGACGTGATCATGCTCGAAGGCTCCTCGTCGGCGCTGGATCGCATCGTATCGCACGGCAAGCTACAGCTTTCCGGGAAGCCGCTCAAAGAAGGCGGCCAAGTCCAGACCGACTTAGCCTCGATCGAGGCCATTATCACGCCCACGTCGTCGTTGGCGGGCCTTTCCGCACGCGACTTGGCACTGTCCTATACACGAGACGTCAACTTGCTGGCTATCAGTCGGCGCGGCGAACGATTGAAGGAGCGACTGAGCAAGATCACGCTGACCGGGGGGGATGTGCTGGTTCTCCAAGGCAGTAGCAGGGCTCTCGCGACCGCTCTCCAGGAATTCTCCCTGCTGCCACTCTCTCAACGGGAGGTCTTGCTAGGGACGCGGCGACGGGCACTTATACCACTCATCATTTTGGCTCTTGCCATGGGCTCTACGGCACTTGGGCTCGCTCCTGTTTCTGTTGCCTTTTTTGCCGCGGCACTTGGGATGGTGATATTCAGAATTATCCCGCTCAAGGACGTCTACAAGGCCGTCGATGGACCAATACTTATTATGCTCGCCGCCCTTATTCCCGTCTCCGATAGTTTGCGGACAAGCGGCGGCAGCGAACTTATTGCTGGCTGGCTGGGTCAGGCTGCAGTAAACCTTTCGCCTGTCGGCGCACTCGCGTTGATTCTGGTCACATCAATGGCGGTGACACCTTTTCTCAACAACGCGGCGACGGTGTTGGTGATGGGACCAATCGCGGCAAGTTTCGCGATCACGCTCGGGTTCCAGCCTGAGGCTTTCCTGATGGCCGTCGCAATCGGAGCCGGGTCGGACTTTCTCACTCCCGTCGGACACCAGTGCAACACGCTGGTCATGGGTCCGGGGGGCTACAAGTTCAGCGACTATCCTCGCCTCGGATTGCCGCTCTCTGTTCTGATCGTCCTCGTAAGCGTGCCCGTATTACTTTATGTCTGGCCCGTGTCGTGAGGCACTGGCAACTTCGCCGGCTAGTGGGCGCCGTGCTGCTTCGTCTTCCGTCTCCCCAACATGCGTGGGGTTTATTATCGCCGTCTCTGCACCGCCTTGGGGCGAGAGCCACACTCGAAAGGGTGACGCCTTGGGCAAGTCCTCCGGGCTCGCACCGAATCTGCATCTTGTGCTGACCTGCAACTGGTACGATGCGCCAATCAATCGCGCTTGTAGCAAATCGAGCTTTGCTCTCCCGTACATCTGGCGCTTGATCAGCAGCGTGTAATCTGACCTTCAGTTCGTCCGTTTGACCACAGTGAGATGATCGCGTCTATTACGGCGTCGAGGATCCTTTTGCGCGTCGCCGACAAAACAACCCGACCAGGCTGTTCCTAGCAGCTTCCATCTAATCGTTGAGCCTTCGCGCTCCCTTCGGGGAGATCATTGCATCTACATCGGTGATTTGCGCTCAAGAGCTTGCTTCGGCAGGCCCTTTTCGTTTGCAGAAAATCCGCGCGCGGAACTTCTGTGTCCCTGACCAGTTCATTCTCCAGCAAGGAGAACGATCATGGGTATGGACAAACCGAAAGACGGCGCACCTGGCACAACCGATCAGTCACCGCGGTGGGAAGGGCCCGAGGCCAATCGGCCCCGCGGATACTTGCCAGCAAAGGATGACCCCGATGTCGACCGTGATGCTGTCGGCGAGAACAATCAGGACCCGGAACGCAACGGACCTTCGGATGCGCTCAAGACGCGTGATGATGCCAAGGGCCAGTATGCTAGGTCGCAGGCTGATCGCAGAAGTACGGGCGTGGCAAGTGCGAAGCCGACAGTCATAACCGGCTCGGAAGACGTGACGGGGCATCGTACTCCACCTGGCCGAAAGGAACCCGACAAAGATTGGGACGTGAACTTTGACGAGACCGAGCCCGATCGGTCCAAGTAAGGGCTAGCCGCGTTTGTTCGCTGCTCCGGCAGATGTGGGAACGGCCGCATCTGGCGGCCGTTCCGATGATATACTCAGGCGGCTTTTGCGTTGTCGGCGGTCTGGGCAAGCATTGTGAGTTTTTTGTCCGTCGCCTTCTCCTCCGCCAGACACTGCTTGAAGAGCGGCACGGCCTTTTTGAAGCCGAGCTGGTTGGCCCACGCGATAAACATGCCGTAGAGTGCGATTTCGTAGTGTTCGACCGCCTGAGCAGAGGAGATGAGCCCGGCGTCAAGGGCAGGGGGTCCCTTGTAGTCTTCCATGATTTCCTGGCCTTCGGCAATGACCCCTGGATTGCCTCGCAAGCCTTTCCGCGGGCCGGCTTACCAAGCAATTCAAAGATCTCCTCAAGGCGCTCGACCTGCGTCTGTGTCTCGTCACGACGCAGCAGAAAGCCTGCCTTGCCTTCTTCGGATTGTGCGGCACGCGCCATCTTAGACATGGCTTCCTCCTGGGGCCGAATTGTTGGCCGCGGAAAAACCTTTGTCCTGCGCACTTTGTTCCGAGCCGATGGTTGGAACACTATTGGGCAATTCGCAGTTTCTGCGAGGATAGGCCGTTGGCCAATCTTGGGAGCCAGATGGCAATGCCACTACACCGCGATATGTGGATACACCTCTGCATAGACATGCAGCGGATGTTCATCGAAGATTCGCCCTGGCAAATCGCATGGATGCCAAAGGTATTCGATGAGGTTCTCGAGGTGACGAAGCGCTTTCCGCAACAGACGATATTCACCCGCTTCGTACCGCCGTCATCAACTGACGAATTGCCCGGTATGTGGCGCGACTACTACGAGAAGTGGCCCATGATGATGAGAACCCGCATAGATCCGGGCCTGGTCGATCTTGTCGCCGAACTTAAGCGCTACGTCCCACCGGCGCGCATCTTCGAAAAACGCACATACTCGCCCTGGACCAACGGCCGGCTGCACAGCGTTTTGTCACATCACGGCGTGGGAACACTGGTGCTGACAGGCGGAGAGACGGATGTCTGCGTGCTGGCTGCGGCCCTCGGCGCAATCGATCTCGGATACAACGTGATTTTGCTGAAGGATGCCGTCTGCAGCACGAGCGACCGGACACATGATGCGACTTTGGAGCTTCTAAAGAACCGGTTCTCTGTTCAGATGGAGGTAATGTTGTGCGAGCAATGGCTCTCTTCCGCACAAGGATGCTAGTGGTCTCCACGGCATGTCATGGTGACCTCGTCCGACAACTGCCATGCACTCGGGATGGTTGTTGCACTTTCTAGTCTCGTTCGTGCGGCGTTCCGAGTTTCGGATCTCGCGCACGCGTATAGGTTTCGATCCTCGGCGGGCCGTCATTCATGACGATGTAGGGAAGGCGCAGTTCCCAATATCCCTGGGCATCGGGAGTAACCGATCCGGTGCGTGCATGAGGCCAGCACACGTCGTTCGGAAGGTCATCGTCGACGTAGCCGATCGCTGTTCCGCACGTCCCGCAAAATGACTTCACGATGTCGCGGGTCTTCGAGGTATCCGAAAGGGGTCGGCTTCGAACGTTGCTTCAATAGCGCCGCAGACACAAGGTCTGCGCTTCACGTCTCATGGCTCCCGTCAGGGACAGAGTAGGATGAAGCACGTCCCGGCTGTTGGTTCAAAAACCTGGATTGCTTATCAAGGCTCTGCTAGCTTCTTGTTGGGCAGGCAGGCGTCTGCAGGCTTGGCGTGAGCAACCGATCATCTGGATGTCTTCCTCCGGCACTCTGCTGCATGGCGCGCCGGCTTGGCCCACAAAATTCGTTGCAGCAACGGTTTCTCTTGGAACCTTTCGGCTCAGCGGCAGTTCCTCGCGATCGATCGAGGAAAGATCATGCGGAACGCTGTGATTGTCGAAGTGATATTAGTTCTTGGAGCGCTGGGATTCCTGGCGCTGGGGCTTGTTTCGCTGTCGGCACTTTAGGCTGCGTGGATAATGGTCTTCCAGCGGTCAATCGGGATCGATGATGCTCTCTTCTGGATCAACCGAGCCATCGGGATCGGTGACGAGGATGCTGGCAGCATAGATCAATGCTTCAATCACTTCAGCTACGACCAGGATCACCAACATCGCCTGTCTGCCATTGCGAATTGGAGCTACCTTCATTCAAACATAACGGCGACAGGGGGGGCGTATCCGTGGAGCCAGGTGCCCACCGAAGCGGCATAAAATCAGATGTCCGGCCCAATAGGAACAAACGCCGATCCCAACGCCTTTCTAGTCTAGCGACAATGAAGGGTGCTCGACATGCAACAGACACACGCAGCGGAGTTGGCGACGGAGTACGTCCGTCTAGGCGGTCAGAGGCGATCAAAGATCGACGATAACCACGTTACCACTCGAATATGGGAGCATGAAACCCCCGAGGCCGAAGCATTCTGGAAAGAACATATCGAGCCTTTGGATGAAAACCATCAGCGGGAAGTGATCACCCTTCTGCCGTCAATTTCCGAAGAGTAGGACCGGGCCTCGCCTCTCCATCCCACGGCCGTTGCGCTATCGCACGACTGTTCGATTGTGGTCAGGCTTTAGATGTCGTCGATGTGCTGCCAGTTTTCGGAGAGTTCACGTTCTTTGGCGGCCCTCACATGCTCAGCGGTTTCGGTGTCCTGAAAAGGACCCAGCGAACCGGTTTCGCCGTTGTCGTCCCACTCTACCCAATGGCCCTGCTCATCCGAGCGGGTGACGACTGACAAATTTTCACGACCGTTTGGCATAGGTTTCCTTTCAAGTGGGGCCGACGATAGCGGACCGGGCATCGGCCTACAAGCGCCACCCTATAGGAGCATCGCGTCGGATAGGAGCGGAATCTGGGAAGCCAGTGACCGGCTTACTGCCCAGCCTTCCGGAAGCGCGAGTCGGCTTGCAAACAAGGTACCGAGACGGCTACTCTCGTCCTTCCTCGTTGCCTCTCCTCGAAGTGTCGCCCCAAGGAAATACTTGCTAGGGGAATAATAATATGGAAAGATTGCTCTATTTCCTCCCCGAAAAACCGCAGCCGGCATGGGTAAAGTACTTTGCAACAACTGTGATAATGGCGCTCTGCATTGTCGTGCAGATTGGTCTTTACGCACAAAGTGGCTTTGTTGGTTTATTCTTCCTCCTGCCTGGTATTTTTATGACAGGTATTATGTTTGATCGCGGTTCGTCACTCTATGCAACTGCGCTAGGTGCCGCGTTCGCATATTTGTCACTGAGACCAACCGTAACGTTTCCCGGCTATGTCCTGCCCGTTTCGTTGTTCTCGGTGACAGGCGCCGCCATTGGGCTTGTTGCCGAAGCACTGCGGACAGAGATGGAAAAGGTCGTGCGGGCGGAGAAAGCCAAGACGGTTCTCCTCATGGAGCTTGCCCATCGCACCAAGAACAACCTGGCGATGCTATCGTCAATAATGCGGCTTCAGGCGAGGCTTCCTGGGGTGAGCACCTCCGAAGCGCTCACCGAGATGGGTGAGCGGATTCAGGTCATGGCGCAAGTGTACGACCATCTTACGATACGTGCAGACCGGAAGGTGGTGGATGCAAGGACATACTTGACGGAAATCTGCCAGAAATTAACTGCGTCGATCAGCGGAACGAGCCCGGTTGCCATAAAGGCAGATGCAGATGAACTATTTATTCACAGCGAACAGGCCGTGCCGATTGCGATCGTGGTTAACGAGCTTGTGACCAATAGCCTCAAGTATGCGTTCCCGGAGGGGCGCGCCGGCCTTATCCAGGTTACGCTGAGGGCCCATGAGGAGGTCGTTCTGTCGGTAACTGATAACGGCGTAGGTATGCATGCTGGCGTGCCAGAAGGGGTAGGTGCTCGGATTGTATCGCTCCTAGTCCAGCAACTCGGGGGGACGATCACTCGTGAGAATCTGGAGTCGGGTTGCCGCGTGACACTGCGGATGCCGAAGCCGCCCGTATAGCAATTTTGAAAGGCTCCACGCCGAGTTGCGCGTTGATGTTTGCAATGCTTATGGCGGTCACTCGGGCTAGCCGGCAATATTGGCGTCTGCCTTGCGCCCCCAATTCAGTCAAAAAGGTCGTCATCGCGCTGGCCCGAGAGCGGACATAGCTCCGCGGCGGCGTCACGTCGCCTGTGCGCCAACAGCGGACATCCTCATCCCCAGAGACTTTGGGCGGCGGGCAATCAGGTCAATCGATCGCAGTCTTTTGACGACGCTTGGAGACTAACACACGGCGACGGCGCAACATACAGTACGACCAGCGGGTGCCGGCAACCATAATGCGACGGGAGCATGACGCTTGAGCAATGTGTTTCGTCTACGTCTGTTTCTGGATTTCCTCGCGGTCGGCTTGGTTATCGCGTGCCTTGCCTGAGTTCGTCCACGTCGCCATCGACGATGCCTCGCGCATCGCCTCCAGTCAGATCCTGCACGACCAGCGCAAGGAGAGCGCCGTCGCGAGGTAGTCGATCATTCCTCCGCGCGAGCAATCTGTATCAGATGCTGCTGGCAGACCTTCTCGATCCTGGAGATGAGCAGTTCGGTTCGCTCGACAAACCATTGCAACGCTTCCCCGGAAATCTCGAAATGCGGCGAATAGCGTGCCTTCACATAGGCTTCGTTGATCACGTTGAACCAGGATACGTAACGCTGCTGGTTGCGCGGCCACACATCGGCCAGATCCTCCGCCTGTCCCTCCGCCAGACCGCGGAGAAAGCGGATGTTGTGCGATGGCGGACTGTAGTTGGTCAGCACCAGCAGCAGTGTCGAATAGGCCTGCTCGATCGCCTGATGCAAAAGAAACGCGGCCTCCTTGTTTCGCCCCTTTGAAATGAAAAATGCCGCCCCTTCGGCGAAGGTGCGAGCATGG
Source organism: Rhizobium sp. TRM96647 (assembly GCF_025780115.1). Classification (NCBI taxonomy): domain Bacteria; kingdom Pseudomonadati; phylum Pseudomonadota; class Alphaproteobacteria; order Hyphomicrobiales; family Rhizobiaceae; genus Rhizobium; species Rhizobium sp. TRM96647. Next base: position 1,050 of record NZ_JAOXHF010000032.1, on the reverse strand, counting down.
GGCAAGCGGTCGTCGAAGTAGCCTGCAGCCATGCGGTGCGCCTCTTCCGCACTGATCTGACCCGGCATGGCCAGAGGCTCGTCGTCCAATTCATAAAGCACGACCCCGTCGCGGCGGACGTCGACGAAGAAATATCGCCCTTCCTTCAGAAGAGTGTTCACCTCCCGAAGCGAATGCACGATCAGACTGACCGGCGTCCCGATCTCGACATGCCGGAGAAGGCGTTCGGCAGCCTTGTTCCAATAGGTGGCGAAATCGGCGAGCTTGCGGTCATTGACGATGATCAGAATGTCGAAGTCCGACCGGTAGCCCTTCTTCGTGTGCGGCTCGTCGACGAAGGTGCCGCGGGCATAGGAGCCGAACAGCACGATCTTCAGGATCCGCCCACGCTTCTTGAACGTGGCCGAAGCGCCCTTCAGCGCATCCTCGAACTCTTCGAGGATGATGTCCACGACCTGGCGCAACTCATGCTGCTTGACGGGCGGCAGATGGTCGAGGCTGGTCTTCATCGGCAAGTCGGCATCCTTTCCCCCGTCGGAACTGCGAGCCACATTATGGCTGCACGGAGCTTGGGGGAAGCGCAATCCGGTTTCAACGAAGGGTTTGCAAAGAACTTTTGAAACAGGCTTCACAATCATCAAGCGCCTCTTCCCGGCGACCTGCCGGCGCCACTCTTCGCCGGGACCGGCATCGGTCACCCAAAAGAGCGTATCGGAGAGCCGAGCATGGCGGTGGCCCCGGCCACGGCTCGGGAATTCGCGCATGCCCCTTCGGTTCCCGGTGCAGCCGCAGGAGATCTGGCAAGCCGCAGGCGCGGCAGGATCGGGATCGACTGCACCCGAAGGGGCATTCCGCTTTCGGGGATGTCTGTTTCCCAGCCAAACCAGCAGGAATTGAGCAACAGCGTACCCGATGGCCGGTTCGGTGTCGAACCACCTTGCTGCCAACTCGCCTTCAAATGCGCGCACCGGTCCTAAAGCATGTCGCATTTATTCTGCCTCATAGCCTGCAGCTTTGAAGAAGTTTCGGCATTCTGCGACTGAGAAGAGG
>NZ_JAOXHF010000031.1:0-11072 GCF_025780115.1 Rhizobium sp. TRM96647 | reverse complement strand
AGAGCACGACGAGGCCCTGTGCCTCGGCTGCGGCTGCGATCTTGTCACCGACCGGACCGTCCATGACCGCTTCGGCCTGATCGAGGCTCTGGAACAGGAAGGGGAGGCCGAGCAGCGCGATTTCCGGAACGACGGCAGAGGTCGTGCCCTGGGAGTTTGCGGAGAAGGCGATGGTGCCAAGGCGCATGTTGGTGATGGTCTCGGCATCGTCGCCGAACTGCGCGGCCGTGCCGACGCTCACTGTCATGCGGCCACCGGACTTCTGTTCGACCAGTTCGGCGAACTTCAGCGAGGCGACGTCCTTGGGATTGCCTGCTGCGGCATTGTGCGAGACCTGAAACGACTGAGCGTTGGCATATCCGGCACAGAGCGTGATTGCGGCGGCGGCTAGGAAATGACGTATGTTCATAAGGTTCCTCCCCTGGGTGCGTCATTCTTCAAATCTGGCGACAGGGAGGTTTTGCGAGAGCTTTGTCAACGGTTCTCCAACTGTCCCGTCGATATCGCCAAACGTCCTCCTCGTTCGCAATGACATGACCCTGTCGTATCCTTGGCAATACGTCACCTAAGTTTTTCTTAACAACTCGTTCGAAAAACTTAATTGAGTTTGGATGCGTCGTTGCACATCACTCTTTGCACCGAGGCGCACGTCTCGTGGAGACTGGAGGAGTCATGACCATCCAAGACGCGGCAGCAAGCCTGCCGAACATGAGCCTGCGTCGCCGTGCGTGGGAGATCCGTCGCAAGGCCGTTCTCATGGGCGAAGTGCAGAGGCAGGGCTATGTCGGGCAGGCGCTCGGCATTTCGGATGTCCTCGCCGTTTCCTATTTCCATGCGCTGAACTACCGTCCCGAAGATCCGGAATGGGAGGGGCGCGATCGCTTCCTTCTGTCGATCGGCCACTATGCCATCGCACTTTATTCGGCTCTTATCGAGGCACGCATTCTTCCGGAAGTCGAGCTGACGACCTACGGCATGGACGACAGTCGCCTGCCGATGTCAGGCATGGCGGCCTACACGCCGGGCATGGAGATCACCGGCGGCTCGCTCGGCCAGGGTCTTGGCATCGGCGTCGGCATGGCGCTCGGCCTGAAGGCCAAGAAGAACCCGGCCTTCGTCTACAATCTCATGTCGGACGGCGAGCTCGGCGAGGGGTCGACCTGGGAAGCGGCCATGTCGGCGGCGCATCACAAGCTCGACAACCTGATCTGCATCGTCGATTTCAACGACCAGCAGGCCGATGGAAAATCGACCGAAATGCTGTGCTCGGAACCGCTCGGCGACAAATGGGCATCCTTCGGCTGGCATGTCCAGCGCGTCGACGGCAACGACATCGACGCTCTGGTGGCCGCCTTCGATACCGCCCGCAATGTTACGGATCCGAAGCCGCGCGTCATCATCTGCGACACGATCATGTGCAAGGGCGTCCCCTTCCTCGAGCAGCGCGAGATCACCCACTTCGTCCGCGTCGAGGCCGACGAATGGCAGAAGGCGCTTGCCGTGCTCGATGCGAACCGGCCGGAATAAGGGGAGGAAGCCCAGATGACGCAACTGCGTAAATACGACCCGCATCGCAAGTGGGAACCGCGCAACGCTCCAAAGGCAGGCGAGGGTGGTCGCACCTCGGCGATGATCGCCTCGCTTGCTGCCGAAGGTTATGAAACCGTATCGGCCCCGTTCGGCCACGCGCTCGTGGCGGAGGCCAAGCGTAACGACCGTATCGTCGGCCTGACCGCGGATCTTGCGAAATACACCGACCTGCACGTCTTCGCCGAAGCCTTTCCCGAGCGCTTCTACCAGATGGGCATGGCCGAACAGGTGATGATTTCGGCTGCAGCCGGCATGGCCCGGGAGGGCTTCATTCCCTTCGCCACGACCTACGCCGTGTTTGCCTCGCGCCGCGCCTACGACTTCATCGCGATGGCGATCGCCGAAGAATACCTGCCGGTCAAGATCGTCTGCGCGCTGCCGGGCCTGACCACGGGCTACGGGCCGAGCCACCAGGCGACGGAAGACCTTGCCATCTTCCGCGGCTTGCCGAACCTGACGATCGTCGATCCGTGCGACGCCATCGATGTGATGGAGGCCGTGCCGGCGATTGCCGCCCACGACGGGCCGGTCTACATGCGCCTACCGCGCGGCAAGGTCGCCTCGGTCATCCACAAGCATTGCCCGGACTATAAGTTCGAGCTCGGCAAGGCCAAGCTGCTGAGAGACGGCAAGGATGCGCTCATCATCGCGTCCGGCTTCATGACGATGCGGTCGCTGGATGCGGCCGTGGAACTCGAGGCCCAGGGTATCTCCGTTGCGGTGCTGCATTGCCCGACGATCAAACCGCTCGATACCGAAACGATCCTCGCCGAGGCGCGCAAGGGCGGACGGCTCGTCGTGACCGCCGAGAACCACACGAAGGTCGGCGGGCTCGGTGAAGCGGTCGCCTCGACGCTTCTGACCAATGGCGTCACGCCGACCTTCCGCATGATCGGTCTGCCCGACCAGTTTCTGGATGCCGGCGGCCTGCCTGCGCTGCACGACCGCTACGGTATCTCGACTGCCGCCATCGTCAGCCAGGTCCGCGGCTGGCTCTGAAAATATCGTTCAACACAGACATAGCCCGCCGACCGGCGGGTTCACCTTCAAGGGAGGAAAATCCATGTCTACCGCTCTTCTTCAGGGCAAGTTCGCCGTTGTCACAGGTGCCGCATCCAAGCGTGGCCTCGGCAAGGCAACGGCAAAGCTCTTCGCCGAACATGGCGCCACAGTCGCCATCCTCGATCTCGATGAGGCTGCGGCCAGGGAGGCCGCGGCCGATCTCGGACCCCAGCATGTCGGCATGGCGTGCAACGTCACCGATCTCGACGGCGTCAGGACGGTCATCGACGCACTGGTTGCCAAGTGGGGCCAGATCGACATTCTGGTCAACAATGCCGGCATCACCCAGCCGCTGAAGATCATGGACATCGCACCGAAGAACTACGACGCCGTCCTCGACGTCAACCTGCGCGGTACGCTCTACTGCAGCCAGGCCGTCATCCCGCACATGCGCTCGCGCAAGCAGGGCAAGATCGTCAACCTGTCGTCGGTTTCCGCACAGCGCGGCGGCGGCATCTTCGGCGGCCCGCACTATTCGGCGGCCAAGGCCGGTGTGCTCGGCCTGACGAAGGCGATGGCGCGTGAACTGGCGCCCGACAATGTCCGCGTCAATGCGATCTGCCCCGGCTTCATCGCCACCGACATCACCGGCGGCCTGCTGACGCCGGAGAAGCTGGAAGAAATCAAGCTCGGCATTCCGATGGGGCGTGCCGGCACGGCTGACGACGTTGCCGGTTGCGCACTCTTCCTCGCATCCGACCTGTCGGCCTACGTCACCGGCTCCGAAGTGGACGTCAACGGCGGCTCGCTGATCCATTGATCTTTTGGGAGCGGCGCCCTTGACCGGGCGCCGCCTGTAATCGGGAGGACGACATGAAACTGGGTTTGGGAAGCTATGCCTTCCGCTGGTCGATCGGCATCAAGGATCTGCAGCCGGCCAAGCCGATGACGGCGATGGAGGTGCTCGAAATCGCCCACGGCCACGGGCTTTCCCTCGTACAATATGCCGACAATCTTCCGCTCGACCGCCTGTCCGCCGAGGAGCACCTGGCCCTGAAGGCGCGCGCCGATTCCTATGGCATGCAGCTCGAAGTCGGGACACAATCCTTTAACGCCGCGGAACTGGCCCGCTACATCCCCATCGGCGAGCGCATCGGCTCGAAGATCCTGCGCGTGGCCCTTGACGCCGAAGATGCCCTGATCCCCGTACCCGAGCTTGCCGCACAACTGCGCGAGCTGCTTCCCGACGGCAAGCGTGCCGGATTGCGCTTTGCGATCGAAAACCATTTCAACTACCCGTCCCCCCGCATGGTGGAACTGCTCGATGCCGTGGCCGATGACGCGCTCGGGGTATGCCTCGACGTCGCCAATTCGATCTGCGCCGGCGAATGGCCGATGACGACGGTGAAGATGCTGGCGCCCTACACGATCAACCTCCATCTCAAGGACTACCAGATCACACCGGATCCCTACGGCGTGGGCTTCCGCATCCACGGCACGCCGCTCGGCGAGGGCCGCGCGGAGATCGAGGAAATCCTGGCCTCGCTCTCGCATTGCCCGGACGACATGAGCGTGATCCTGGAGCACTGGTTGCCGCAGACGAACGACATGGATGAAACGCGCCGGCTGGAGCATGAATGGCTCGACCGCACCGTGACCGCCGCCAAGCGCTTCGTGCCTGCCGGAAGCGCGGGCTGAGACCGATCCGCACATGATCTGACAGCCGTCGTGGAGGGCGGCGGGCGGTTGCACTGCGACCGTGCAGGAGGAATTTGCCATGACGACCAAGACAAAGAAGCTGATCAACGCGCCTGAAGACATCATCCCGGAATTCATCGAGGGGCTGGTGGGCGCCTATCCGGACCTGCTGGCCGTCGAAGGACCGACGGGGCGCGCGGTCGTTGCGCGCCAAGGTCCGCGCGACGGGAAGGTTGGCGTCGTCATAGGCGGCGGTTCCGGCCACGAACCCGCCTTCGCCGGCTATGTCGGGCGCGGGCTTGCGGACGCTGCGGCGGTCGGCAATGTCTTCGCATCGCCGTCGCCGGAACAGATACTGGATGCCGGTCGCGCGGCCGACGGCGGCGCCGGCGTCATTTTTCTGTACGGGAACTATACGGGTGACGTCCTGAACTTCACGATGGCGGCTGAAGAGCTGGCGGGCGAAGGCACGCCCGTCTCCCATGTCGCGGTCACTGACGATGTCGCCTCGGCGCCCAGTGAGCGTCGTCATGAACGGCGCGGTGTCGCCGGCGATTTCTTCGTCTTCAAGTGCACCGGCGCTGCCGCCGATCGTGGCGAGCCGCTGGAACGGGTCGAGGCACTCGCGCGACTTGCGAATGACAGGTGCCGATCGATGGGCGTCGCGCTTGGTGCCTGCTCGCTGCCGCAGACAGGTGTCCCGAATTTCGAGATCGGGCCACAGGACATGGAAATCGGCATGGGTCTGCACGGCGAGCCCGGAATGCGCCGTGAGCCGCTGGCGACTGCGGATACCGTCACCGATGTTCTAATGGAGCCAATCCTTGCGGAACTCCAGCTGGGCGAAGGCGACCGCGTCGCCGTTCTCGTGAATGGGCTAGGGGCTACGACGCAGCTCGAACTGTTCGTCCTTTTCCGGCGCGTCCGCCGGATCCTCGAGGAAAAGGGTATCGTCATCCATGCAAACTGGGTTGGCGAATATGCGACATCGCTCGAAATGGCGGGCGCTTCCATCACCCTGCTGAAACTCGACGAGACGTTGACGATCCTGCTCGATCACCCCTGCAGGACGCCGGCTCTGACGGTCGGCAATTCTACGGTGGACGAAACAGGTTTCGTGCGCAGCGCGCGCCGCGTCCGTGCTGCCGAAAAGGCAGAAGCGACGGACCGCCAGTCCCTGAAGACCGCCGGCACGGTCACGCCCGAACGGTTCCGCGCCATGATGGCGGCTGTCGCCGCGGCCATCCGCGAAAAGACGGACTGGCTCTCTCAGCTCGACGGCGTCATCGGCGACGGCGACCATGGCATAACGATGGATATCGGCTGGACGGCCGTCGGTGCCGTGCTCCCCGGCGAGCCCGCCGAGGCGACGATCTCGCAACTCTGCGAGGTCATTGCAAAGACCTTCCTGACGGCTGTCGGCGCCTCGTCCGGCCCGCTTTATGCGGGAGCATTCCGCAGCGCCGGCCAGGCCGTCGGCGACCGGCTCAATCTCGACGGGCCCGCAATGGCGGCCTGGGTCAAGGGCATGAGCGACGGCATCCTGTCCCGGGGTGGCGCCGCGCAGGGTGACAAAACGATGATCGATGCCTGGGTGCCGGCCGCCGAAGCCGCTGCAGAAGCCGCCGCGGCAGGGGCGGACGAGATCGAGGTGCTGGAGGCCGCCACGGCCGCCAGCAAGGCCGGCATGGAGTATACCGCCCGGATCGAAAGCCGGCGCGGCCGGTCGGCAAAGCTCGGCGAGAGGTCCATCGGACACGTCGATCCGGGCGCGGCATCCGCCAATGTCCTGCTTGACGCGATGACGGGCGCGCTTCGTCGTCAGGCGTAAAGACGGTCGCTCGTCCCCGACTTGACGACATAGCCCGGCACGGCATGGCCGAGCGTTGTCGACAGCTCTTCCGAGAGCGTCATGAGCGCATCGAGATCGACGCCAGTCTCTATGCCGCACCTTTCGAACATGTGCACGAGGTCTTCCGTGCAGACGTTTCCGGTTGCACCCGGCGCGTAGGGGCAGCCGCCTATGCCGCCCAGCGCGGAATCGAAGCTGCGCACGCCCTCGTCATAGGCCGCCAGCGCATTGGCAAGGCCCATGTCCCGCGTGTTGTGGAGATGGAGAGTGACGGGAAGGTCTTCGTGATGCTTCCTGATCTGCACCATCAGCTTTCCGACCTGCCGGGGATCGGCGACGCCGATCGTGTCGGCAACGGTCACGCCGCCGATGCCGAGCGCACGGTAGGCGTCGATCGCCCATAGCACGCGCTCGACCGGCTGCGGCCCCTCGTAGGGGCAGCCGAAGGCGGTTGCGATCGTCCCGTTGACCGCGATGCCGGTGCCCGCGAGGGTGGTCATGATCGCCTTGAACTGCGCAAGCGACTGCGCGCATGTCATCCGCAGGTTCTTCAGGTTGTGCCTCTCGCCGATCGACATGACCAGGTTGACCTCGTCGACCCGGCTATCGATGGCACGCTGCACGCCGCGCTCGTTCGGCACGAGCGCAGTGTAGAGGACGCCCGGGACACGGTCGATGCCACTGAACACCTCTTCGGCGTCGCGAAGGTTCGGGATCGCCTTGGGGGAGGTGAAAGAGGAAACCTCGATGCGATGGACGCCCGTCCGCGACAGCGCTTCGGCAAGACGGATCTTGTCCGCCGTCGGTACGAAACGAGGTTCGTTCTGAAAACCGTCGCGCAGAACCACCTCGTTGATGGCGACCAGATTCTCCCGCATTTTTCGTCTCCTCCTCTAAGCCGCAAAACCCGTCTTCATCGAAATATCGACAGTCGACCTATTGCGCGACTTGACAAAAATATCAATAAAAATATCTTGTGATGTATCAGATTGAATTGAAGGGACCCGCCAATGGGTCCGGGAGGAAATATGTCCGCATCTGCCGAGCAGGCTCAGATCGCCGAACTCGTGGCCAAGGCGCGCACGGCGCAGGCCGTTCTCAACACGTACACCCAGGAGCAGGTCGATCTTCTGGCCGGTGCGATCGTCTACACGCTTGCCCGCCCCGAACTGGCGCAGCGCATCGCCGAAATGGCGTATGACGAAACGAAGATGGGTCTCGTCGAGAGCAAGCGCATGAAGATGACGCACAAGATGCCGGCGATCTATCATGACATTCGACAGGAAAAGACGGTCGGCGTGATCGACCGCGATGCCCAGAACGGCATCATCACCATTGCCAAGCCCTACGGGGTCATCGCCGCGCTCGTACCCAGCACCAACTGCGAGGCGACGCCCATCTTCAAGTCGGTTCTCGGCATCCGCGCCCGCAACGCGGTGATCTGCGCGCCGCATCCGGCAAGCAAGAAGACGACGCTCTTCGTTGTCGATATCATTCGGCAGGTGCTCCGCTCCCTGGAGGCTCCGGAAGATCTGGTTCAGTGCATCGAGATGCCGTCCAAGGCGCTGGCCGCCGAACTGATGGCACAGTGCGACGTCACCATGGCGACCGGGGCAGGGGATATGGTCAAGGCGGCCTATTCCTCGGGCAAGCCGGCCTATGGCGTCGGCGTCGGCAATGCGGCCGTCATCATCGACGAGACGGCGGACCTCGTCGAAACCGCAAGCAAGATCAGCATCGGCAAGACCGGCGACAACGCATCGGGCTGCTCGGCAGAGAATTCGATCATCGTCCAGCAATCCATCTACGATGCCTTCAAGGGCGAGCTGGAAAAGGCCGGCGCCTATGTCGCCAATGCCGAGGAGAAGGCCCGGTTGCAGGCGGTCATCTGGGAAAACGGCCACGTTTCCCGCAAGGTGGTTGCGCGGCCGGTGGCCGAGATCGCGGCACTGGCAGGCATCGACGTGCCGGCCGATCGGAAGTTCATCATTGTCGAGGAAACCGGGACCGGCGCGCAATATCCCTTCTCCGGCGAAAAGCTCAGCCTCGTGCTGACGCTCTACAGGTTCGATGCCTTCGAGGACGCGATCGCGCTGGTCAATGCGATCACCGACTACTCGGGCACGGGCCATTCCTGCGGCATTCACTCCAACGACAACGATCGCATTCTCAAGCTTGCGCTCGAGACCAAGACGTCGCGGGTCATCGTTCGCCAGCCGCATGGGGTCGCGAACTCCGGAAGCTGGACGAACGGCCTAGCGAAGACGTTTTCGCTCGGTTGCGGAAGCTGGGGCGGCAATGCCGTCTCCGAAAACGTCACCCAGAAGCACTACTACAACACGACGCGCATCGCCGAACCGCTGGAGCGCAGCGCTCCGGACGAAGGAACGATCTACGGCCCGCTGTACGAACGGATCGCGGCGGTGAAGATCGGTGCGGGAGCCTGATCGCGATGAAATTTGCCGTTCGTCCGCAGATTCACGGATACGAGACCTTTGCGCAGTTTGCGGAAGCGCATCGTGTCACGAACCGTGATCTTATCTTTACGCAGCGCGTCCTCCATGAATCCTTCATGCAGGGTTCGCCGGCGCAGACGCTGTTCTACGACGATTTCTGCGGCGGAGAGCCGACCGACGTCGCCGTCGATGCCATGCTTGTCGCCGTGCGCAAGCTCGGTTTCGAAAGGCTGATCGCCATCGGCGGCGGCTCCATCCTCGACTGCGCGAAAATGCTGGCACTGGATTCGGAGGACAATGTCGCCGGGCTTTTCAAGGCCGGCGTCCAGCCGGGACGCAAGGTCGGGCTGACGCTGGTGCCGACGACCTGCGGAACGGGTTGCGAGGTCACATGCGTCTCGGTGCTCGATTTTCCGGGCATCGGCAGCAAGATGGGCAAGGGGTTCGATGCGGGTTTCGCCGACCATGCCGTCCTGATCGACGAGATGCTGTCGAAGATCCCCTATTACGTCTTCGCCACGTCTTCGGCCGATGCTCTTGTGCACGCGCTGGAGATCTATCTCGCGCCGACCGCGAACGCCTATACCGACATGTTCTGCATGGCGGCGGCGCGGGCCATCCTTCAGGGATACAGGCGGATCGTCGAGCATGGTCGCGATGTCATCCAGCAGGATGCGAAATCCTATCTGGCGGCCAGCAACATGGCCGGCATCGCGCTTGCCAACGTGCTCGCGGGCGGCGTCCATGCCATCGCCATGCATTTCGGCAGCGCCCATCACGTCCCGCACGGCGAGGCGACGCGGCTGTTCCTGCCGGCGGTCTTCAAGGTCTATTTCGAGAAGGAGCCGGACGGCAAGATCGCCGATATCGCACGGCTGATCGAAGAGGTGCTCGGCCTGCCGGCTGGCCGTGAAAATCCGTTCGATGCGCTGGACCGGCTGCTGGCAGAGGTCGTTCCCACCAAGCAGCTCAGCAAGTACGGGATGGCGGAAGGCGACATCCGGGTCTATGCCGACAAGGTTATCGAGACGCAGCAACGGCTGTTGGTGAACAACTACGTTCCCCTTTCGGCAAGCGATATCGCGGGGATATATAGTCGGCTCATGTAGACGGGGCCGATTGTATCGAGAGTTGGCGGATGGCGAGACATTTTTCGAACAAGGCGTACGAAACGCTGCTGGACAGGATCATCAACGGCGGGCTTCGGCCGTCGGTGCCGCTCGACATCCACCAGATCGCCGACGAACTGGACATGAGCATCACGCCGGTCAGGGACGCCATCAAGCGTCTCGAGGCGGATGGCCTGGTGGAGGTCATTCCGCGATCGGGCACCTTCGTTCGCCATTTCACGCTTCAGGATCTCATCCGGGGCTATGAACTGGTCGAAGCGCTGGACGGAATGGCCGGCTATCTGCTTGCGGAGCGCGTGAACGCCGGCGTTGTCGATGCGGATGAACTTAGGGCGATGCTCACGCCCTTGGTCGACGAGATGGAGGCCAATCTCGGCCAGGAGCAGGCCAGGAAATGGGGAGAGCTCGACGGGCAATTCCACCAGATCATTTTTGACCTGGCGGAAAACACGCTTCTTGCGACCAGCTACCATTCCATCCGCAACCAGATGAAGTCGGTTCTGTCCTTCGTCAGTCCGATCCATGTGGATAGAGCAAATTCGGTGCGCGAACATCGCGCGATCATCACCGCCATTGCCGCAGGAGACGCCGAACGGGCCCGCAAGATCTGTCAGGATCATCGCGAACTCATCCGGCAGATCCTGAAAAGGCTTCTGGCACAAAGCTAACGTCTGATGGGAGGAGACCATGATGACAAACACCGGCGCGGAGCGCGTCACCTAAGTCACGAACGCGAGACGGAGTAGGTCTCGCTCGCAGACACGGGCCTGTCGGCATGGCCGCGGGCGCCCGATCCACATCCGATCAGCTTTCGGCCGGTTGCCGCCTCGTGTGGCTCCGCAGAGGTTCCTTGTTGTCAAGCGGGAGCAGACAGCAGGTATCGCCGCTGCATCGGAACAGCACATTCACTTGTTGGCTCACGGGAGGTTATAGCCATGAAGTTTCGTCATCTTGTTGCTGCAGCCGTCATTTCGCTCAGCGCCAGTCCACTGGCAGCCCAGACTTTTCAATTGTCGCACAGCGCCGCCGCCGGCAATCCGAAGGACACGGCGTCGCTCAAGTTTTCCGAACTGGTCGAACAGAGAACGGATGGGCGCATCAAGGTGGATGTCGGCACGAGTTCGCAATTCGGCGATGACGCCGAAAGCGTCACCAACATCCGCCTCGGCACGATCGCCTTCTCCGCAAACGCCCAAGGCGCGACATCCGGTGCAGTGCCCGAGATTGGCCTGCTCGGCCTTCCGTTCCTGTTCCAGAGCCTCGATCAGGCCGAAGCCGTGATGGATGGGCCGGTGGGGGACAGGATTGCTGCTGCCGCGGAAAAGCAGGGCATTCTGATTCTGG
>NZ_JAOXHF010000030.1:0-12410 GCF_025780115.1 Rhizobium sp. TRM96647 | reverse complement strand
TCATCGCAACACGGCTAACGAAAGCCAATCGACTATGTCGACTGATCGGCGCATCCGGCCTCCGGGTGCTGGAGGGCATAACCGCTGCCGCGAACCGTCCGGATCAAATCCGGGCCCCGCGCCTGGAGCGCACGGCGAACGTGACCAATGTGAATATCGACAGTGCGAAGTTCAACGTCCGCATTGCTCGGCCAACAGGATTTTATGAGCACTTCCCGATCGCAGACCATTTCCGGTTCCTGCAGCAGCCGGCGCAGAATACGGAACTGCAGGGCGCTCAGATGCACCGGATTTCCACCCCTGCGCACGCTCATCATTGCGAGGTTCATCTCCAGATCAGCAAACCTGAGGAGGTTTTCCGATTGGTCGTCGGCTGCGACTACCCGTTGAGAATGAGCGAGACGACGCAGAAAATCCATTAAGGTCGCCGGGTCGAAAGGACGCTGAAGGAAGAGATCGCATTCGCCGGGACGGACTGCCGCTTCGGTCCTTGACAGAAGTATCACGGAAGCCGACGGGAACTGCGAACGCGCGCACGAAAGAAGAGCCGGCATTTCTCCGTCTTCGCCCGGCCAGGCGATCAGGAGCGCAGAAATGTCCAGCCCGGCCATCGACCTGATCTCCGATGACGTGCTGGCAAGCACCGCATCAAAACGCTCACAAACCAGCAAATGTCTCAGCATCAAGAAAAGCTGCGCGTCTGCGGCGCAAACGAGAACCTTGCTCATCAACGGTCTCCGATCTCACAAGGGCGCAAATTCTCCTCCGTTCACGTCGACGATCGCACCGTTGATGAACCCGGCATCTTGTGAGGCCAAAAAGGCAGCGGCCGCGGCGATATCGGCGACCTCCCCCAAACGGCCGACGGGGATCCGACGGAGAGCGGCACGGTTGGTCTCGCTGTCAGCTGGTCCGGTCATCTCTGTCAGTATCCTCCCGGGTGCGATCATGTTGACGGTCACGCCGCTGCCGATGCTGCTTGCGAGCAGCGAACGGCAAAGTCCGGCCAGTCCGGCCTTCGAAACGACATAGGCGGTTCCGGCGACCCGGGGGACGGTCCGACCAGCGATGGAGCCGACCAACACGACACGGCCAAACCCTCGCTCCAGCATGGTCGGCAGCACCGCCTGGCAACACAGCATCGTGCCGGTGAGGTTGACGGCAAGGACATGGTTCCATTCCGCAAGGCTCAGCTTCAGGAACGGCGTTGCGCCGTTCTCGTCCCTGGGCGAGATGCCTGCATTGCAGACCAGCGTGTCGGCCGGTCGCCAGTGCGCGTCCACCGCACGAAAGAAACCGGGAATCTCCTGCGGCAAGGCAAGATCGACGCACCCTGCCAAGATCCGATCGGCACCAAAGCGGCGAACGAGCCGGTCTCTGGCGGACTCGACATGGTCCGGGTTCTGACCGAAGAAGGCCACGTTGAATCCGGCCTCGAGAAAGGTGGTGACCGTGGCCAGCCCGATGCCGGAACTACCACCTGTCACCACCGCGACCCGTTCTGGCCGTTGGTCCGTCACGCCGCCTGGTCCATCGCCGCAAAGATCGAAAGCGCCGGATGCGCATCCGGATCCGTCATGACCTCGATCACGAAGGGCTCGTTCGATTCAATGGCAGTCGCTATCGTCGAGGAAAGGTGAGCCGGATCCTCGATACGGGCCGAGCGGCATCCGCAAGCGACGGCCAATGCGGCATGATCGACCGGCGCAAAATGGCACGCCGATGTGAACCGGCCAAATTTTACCGTCTCCGCGTCACGCTGAAAACCGAGAATGCCGTTGTTCAAAACGATGATGACGACGGGAATTCTGAGACGCACCATGGTTTCTAGTTCCGCCCAACTATGGGCAAAGCCGCCGTCACCGACGACCGCGACGACCGGCCTGTCCGGCTCGGCGAGTTTGGCGCCGATGGCAAGCGGCACGCCCCACCCGAGGCCGGCCAGCCCGCGCGGCGTCACAAACCTGCATCCTGCGCGCGGCGCTCGTAATTGCCCGACGACCCACATAGACGAATAGCTGGCGTCGGCAACGACAGTCAGATCGCGGTCGAGCCAGGGTTGCAGTTCACTCATCACCCGCTCGGGCCGTATCGGGCCGTCGTCGCAACGCGCCACTGACTGGCGCTCTTCCTCGAACTGCGCCCAGCAGCCGGCGACCTCTCGTTCAAGGTCAGCGCGACCTGCATGGCGCGAGGTGAGGTCCTCGGTCTCAAGTGCATCGCACAAGGCCTCGACGGTCTCCCTTGCGTCGCCGGTAAGCCGGGTTGCCTCGTAGTTTCGCCCGATCTCCATGGGGTCGATGTCGATATGAAGCAGCCTGGCTGATGACGGGATCTGGCTCCAGTTGTCGGTGCCGTTCTGGTTGGTGCGCGTCCCGACCAGGATGACGAGGTCAGCTTTCTCGAGAAAGGGCCGGGTGTGGGTTCCGAGGGACCGAGGGCCTGTCAGAGATCCCAACACGCCGAGCGACAAGGGATGGAATTCACTTACGGCACCCTTACCCATGTTCGTGGTGCAGACCGGCAGGCTCGCCAGCTCCTGCATCCGGGAAAGCTCGAATGAGGCGCTCGCACCGTGTACGCCGCCTCCTGCGAGCAAGACCGGTCTCTTTGCTTCCGCGATCCATCGTGCCGCGCGCTTGATCACCTCGTCACTCGGCCGGCACCGATCGAGCGGGTAGCGGCCAAGGCTCATGCGTCTCAGCCCCTGTTGCGGGTTGATGCGCGCCCGCAGCAGATCCGCCGGGAGCAACAAGGCAACAGGCCCCGGGCGGCCCGAGGTTGCGGCCGTGAACGCCGCCTCGACATAATGCTCGATCTGGTCTTCGACGTGGACCCTCCGGACCCATTTGGTGCAAGCCTGAAACAACCCAATGTGGTCGAGTTCCTGGAAGGCATTCTTGTCGGCCTGGTCGCGTTCGACCTCCTGCACCAACGCCACGACCGGAATACTGGCCTTCAGCGCCTCGGCAAGCGGCGGCACCAGAAGTGCCGCTGCGGGGCCGTTCTGCGCGGCCACCACGCCGACCCTGCCAGACAGACGGGCATAGCCGTCAGCCATCGCCCCACCCATATTCTCCTGGCGATAGGCAATCTGCCGGATGCCCCGCTCTTCCGCAGCAAGCACCAGGGCGGAGGGCAGGCTTTGCGCGAAAAGAAACTCGACCTCGTGCCGCAAGAGCGCCTCCGCCACACGGTCGGCGACGGTCTGCTCGATGGAAAGGTTATTCATGACGGGATCTCCTGGCTGCGTTCCTGATCTGTGGTGATGAACATTTCAAAGACGTCGGCGACGGCATCGATGTCACAGGCCGTCATCGCCGTCGAAAGGCAGGCCGCCGCGCCAAAGGGCAACAAGACACCCCTGCGGAGAAAGAACCGGCCAAGACGGCGCATGGTTTTGGCCTCTGCGTCAGACATGACGGCATCGGCATAGGTTGTCGGCAGCGTCCGCTTGGCATGGATACGGAACAAGGATGAACTCCCGGCCACCGAGAAGGCAGCGCCATGACGCGCGGCGATCGATATCAACCGACTTCTCAGCCGATCTGCCAGCTCTTCCAATTGGATGAAGGCATCGGGGGTCATCGCTTCCATGGCAACGCGCCCGGCCACCATGGAAACAGGATTGGCGGCAAATGTACCTCCTTGGGACACGGCCGGTGATTTTCCGTCCGAGCGAAAGACCTGCATGACCTCCGCGCGGCCTCCGATCGCCCCGATCGGAAAGCCGCCACCGATGATCTTTCCCGCGGTGACGAGATCCGGACGAAGTCCGAATCTTGCCGATGCTCCCTGATAGCCCTGGCGCAGATTGAGAACTTCATCAGCGATGATGAGTGTGCCGTTGCGGCGGGCGAAACTGGAGAGACGCTCGATAAAGTCGGGGAGGGGAGCGAGAAGCCCGGCCCTGCTCGGCACCGGATCGATGAGAATCGCCGCCAGACGCCCGGCGTGTGCTGCAAGGACTTCTTCCAGCACCTCGGTCCGATTGAAGTCCAATACGACGACATCATCCGCAATGCTTTCGGGCGCGCCACGATAGGCTTGAAGCCGCGGAGCGAAGCCGGAAGGAGAACCGTTCTGCCCGTTTTCGGCCCAGTCGTAGGCGCCGTGATAGGCGCCTGAAAAGCGGACAATGGCCGACCGGCCCGTGTAGGCTCGGGCTGCTTTGATCGCAAACATGACAGCCTCGGTCCCGGTGTTGACAAAGCGAACCCGCTCCATCGCCGGGATCCTGGAAACGAGCAGTTCGGCCAGGGCAATCTCGTGCTCGGTCGGGTTGGCAAAGCAGGTTCCGCTGCGTAGCAACCGGCTAACAGCCTCGGCGACGGGCTCGAAGCCATGTCCATGAATCAGAGTCGTGAAGTTGTTGTTCAGATCAAGGAAGCGGTTGCCGTCCACATCCGTCACGTAGGCGCCCTTTCCAGCGGCCATGTAGATCGGGTGGGGATCGAGTTCGATGGTGGATCGGGTGAGGCCGCCCGGTAGAACCCGGCAACCGCGGCGGTAGAGACGGCTGGACATGGGGCACCCCCCCGCCGGGCCGGCTGGCGCATGGCTATGCATTGGACTGCTTTCTGTTGCGGTAAGGTCGTAGCTTTATGGAAGCTTCATATTTTGTTGCAACAAAACATGCAGACGTCAAGCCCACGCAACAAAAAAGATTACATCTGGATCGCCCTCTTCTGAAGCGCAGAGCGCAACTGGCGATAGCCTTCGCGGATATCGTTCTCAAAGGCTGCCCGCAAGGCGCCTCGATCACCGTCCAGCATGGCCTCTATCGCCATCTGATGGTTGCGCACACCCTGCCGCTCCTCGGCAAAGTGCGGGTACAGCCCATAGAAGGACGGCCCGACGCGCAGCCACTGCGCCTCGATCATGGCGACCAGATGCGGCATTCCGCTGAGGCGGTAGACCAGAAAGTGAAATTCCTTGTTGTGCCACAGCGCCGCCGCATAGGACTTCGCCAAAAGTGCGGAATTGATTTTTGTCTGTATTTCTATCAGTTTTTCAACATCTTCCGATCGACACCTTTCAATCGCAAGCTCCGCCGCCAGCCCCTCAAGCGCCAAGCGGATATGCGTTATCTCCTTCAGGTCAGCCTCGGTCAGTACCGGCACGATGACCGTCTTTGGGCCCGCGTAGACAAGCGAATTGTCGGCAACCAGCCGGTTGATCGCGTCCCGCGCCGGCGTGGAACTGACGCCCAACGCCTCGGCAACCGACCGCACCGTCAACTTGTCGCCAGGTCGATAGCCCCCGCGCGTCAATCGGTCGCGCAACGCCTCATAGGTGGCATCGCCAAGATTAGGCGCCTGCATCTGTTTTCCCGATGTCGATTGTGTCGCACTCATATTCACCTCAAGCGTGTTGACAGACCCATTTTTTGGTGCAACAAAAATGCAAATATGAAGCTTTTGCAAAGTTTGGCGCACTAAAACCTATACCGTTGCAGGGTTTGCAAGTCACCGCCCCGTGCGCCGGATCGAGGTCAGTCGATCGTTTTCTGAGCTGGCTTCGCAGAACTCGAAAAGCATCCAAGCAGAATAAAAGGGGAATGAATTGATCGGACAGAGCCTTTCACTTCGCGGAATCCGCAAAGCATATGATACGACGTACGCCGTTCATGAGACAGATCTCGAAATCGGGGCGGGGGAATTTGTCTCAATCGTCGGCCCGTCGGGATCGGGAAAAACGACGCTTCTGACAATGATCGCCGGCTTCGAGCGGCCGACGACCGGCTCGATCGTTGTTGGGAATGCAGATATCACGCGGCTCGCACCGAACCGACGCGACATCGGGATGGTCTTCCAGAGATATGCCCTGTTTCCTCACATGACGGTTCGCAAGAACCTCGAGTTTCCGCTGCGAATGCGGAAGCGACATTGCAGCGGCGACCTCGGCAGGCGCGTCGACTCCATGTTGGACATGGTGCAGTTGGGCCCGTTTGCACATCGTTATCCGCACCAGCTCTCCGGTGGACAGCAGCAACGCGTCGCAGTCGGTCGTGCGCTGGTGTTCAACCCGCCTGTGCTGCTCATGGACGAGCCCTTGGGGGCACTCGACAAGAAGCTCCGCGAGACGATGCAACTGGAAATCAAACGACTTCAACAGCAACTCGGCGCAACCATCGTGTACGTCACGCACGACCAGGAAGAGGCACTAACGTTGTCGGATCGGGTGGCGGTCATGCACAAGGGCCGGCTCGAACAGATCGGCCGTCCACTCGAGCTCTACACCGAACCGCAAAGCGCCTTTGTCGCTGATTTCGTCGGCACGGTCAATTTTATCCCGGGCGTGATCGTCGGATCCGACTGCGGCACTGCGACGATCCGCATCGCCACGGGCGCAATCATCGAGACGGTCAGGAACGGAAAGCAGCCACTGCCTGTCGGGGCAAGAGCGTCAATCGCGATCCGACCGGAGCACATCCGCATTTGCCCGCCTGGTAGCGAAACTTCGGGCTTGCCGGGAACGCTCGAAAACCTGGTGTTCTCCGGCGCGAGCCGGACTGCACATGTCAGCCTGACAGGCATGGAAGGGCAGACCCTTCGCATGCAGGTACCGAATGAATTTGCCTCCCTGCCGGAACCGGGCGGGAGGCTCGCGATCGATTTGCCATCCGACAAGATGAAGCTTTTCCACGCCGACGACGGGAGGCGCCTGTGAACATGCCCAGTTCCCCGAAGCGGGCCTTACGTGTCCTGGCCGGTGCCGACAATGCCAGTCGTTACAGTTCGCTGACATCTGTGATGCTTGTCCTGCCGCTCCTTGGCATTCTGGCTATTGGCTTCGTCTACCCGGTTGCCGAACTGGTCAGGCTCAGCCTTTCAAACGGTGGTGCCAGTTACCTGCGGATCGGGCGCGACCCGCTCTACCTCGGCGTCCTGACAACCACGATGGCAACTGCGGCGTCCGTCGCGGTCATCTGCGTGTTGCTCGCCTATCCCGTCGCATACGCCATGACACGCCTGCGTGGGGGCGCCGCATTGTTGGCTGCCGCGTGCGTGTTCATCCCGCTCTGGACCTCGGTCCTCATTCGATCCTATGCATGGATCGTCCTGCTGCAGCGAAATGGCATCGTGAACGACCTGCTGCACAGCACGGGTCTGATCGACCAGCCGCTCAAACTCCTCTACACGCAGGGAGCGGTCATTCTCGGCATGGCCCATATTCTGCTGCCCTTCGCAATTCTCCCGATTTTCGCCACGCTGAGAACCTTGCCCGCAGACCTCGCCCGTGCTGCCGCCAATCTGGGCGCTGGGCCTTTACACGGGTTCTTGCTGGTCACATTCCCGCTTAGTCTGCCGGGCGTCTTTGCCGGTTCCGTTCTGTGCTTTGTTCTCGCACTCGGCTTCTACATCACGCCGGCGCTGCTTGGTGGACCGGGTTCGATGCTGATGGCGACCCTGATCGGTCAGCAAACCGTCGTCCTTCTCGACTGGCCGCTCGCCGCGGCGCTGTCAACAATTCTCCTGACCGTGACCCTGCTCACGGTCGTCGTATTCCGCAAAGCAATTTCATTGAGCAAGGGGTTCCAAAGTGTTCATTGACCGAAACGTCATCCAGCGCCCCCGTGCGGCGGATTGCAGTCCGACGAAGAAGCGCTCCATCGACGTCACGCTGCAGATGATCCTCTCCTGCTTTCAGGCCATCGGCATCACCGCGCTTCTCTTTTTTCTGATCCTGCCGACCCTCATCATTGTTCCGATGTCGATCAGCACCACCGCTTATTTGCAGTTTCCTCCCCGAGGTCTGACCTTGGAGTGGTATCGGGCATTCTTCAACGATCGAGACTGGATGTCTGCCACCTGGTTCAGCCTGAAGATCGCCTTCGCAACCTGTTTCGTCGCCACGAGCGTGGGAACGATGACGGCACTGGCACTGGTCCGAGGGAATCTCCCGTTCAAAGGTGTTTTGCACACGCTGTCGCTTGCGCCGATAATCGTGCCCCACATCGTGCTCGGCGTGGCGCTCTATCTGGTGTTCGCCCCTCTGGACCTAACAGGTAGTCTGACGGGTTTCCTGATCGGCCACACGGTTCTGGCCGTCCCCTTCGTCGTGATTACGGTAACAGCCGCCTTGCAACGTGTTGACCCGGCCCTGGAACTGGCCAGTCTCAACTGCGGCGCCAACCGCCTGCAGACCTTCCTGCACGTGACGTTCCCCAATATCGCACCTGGCATTTTCTCCGGCGCGGTCTTCGCCTTTCTTGCCTCGTTCGACGAGGCAACGGTTGCATTCTTCATCTCCGACGTGGATGGCAAGACCATCAGCCGCAAGATGTTCGAAGACATCGACTTCAACCTGACCCCCGTCATAGCTGCGGCATCCACGGTCCTCGTCGTCGCATCGCTTGGCCTTATCGCACTCGCCCACCTTCTTTCTGCAGACAAAAAATCCAGAACTCAGAGGAGTGAATGCCCATGAATTCGACAGGACGCATATTCTCACGCCGGCTTTCGTGGCTTGCGGTATTTGTCTTCGCAACGTCTGCCATCCCGGTGCAGGCTCGGGAACAGGTCATCATCGCATCGACAGGCGGCGCTTACGACCGCGCATTGAAGAAGGCCTGGTTCGACCCCTTCACCGCAGCTACGGGCATCGCCGTGACCGTAGTCTCCGCCACGAATGCGGAAATGCGGGCCAAGGCCGCCGCCATGGTCAAGGCCGGCAATATCAACTGGGACCTCTATCTCGACGGGGAAATCCAGGCAGCGTCCAAGGCACACCAGGCGGTTACCGAAGATCTTACGGAATTCTGCGCAGCCTATTCTGCCAGGCCCGATCTTGCCAGCAACGCTTGTACAGCCGGAGGGGTCTTGCTTCAGTCCACGGCAACCCTGCTCGTCTATCGCAACGACAGAGCAACAAGGGTACCGGAGACCTGGACCGATATGTGGGACCTGACCGCCTATCCAGGCGGACGGGCATTCCCGAACTTCGACGATCCCTGGCGCGTCCTCGCCGCGGCACTGTTGGCAGACGGCGTCGAAAAGGGAGACCTCTTTCCTCTGGATGTCGACCGGGCATTTCGCAAACTCGACGAAATCAGAGACAATGTGACCCTTTGGTGGAAGACTGGCGACCAGAGCGTGCAGGGTTTCCGAAACAACGAATACGACCTTGGCCAAATTTGGCTGACCAGAGCTAAGGCGATGAAAACCGAGGGGTTGCCGATCGACTGGTCCTACAAGGCATCGTTCCTCGTTGGCGACCGCATTGCCCTGATCAAGGGGGCTCCCAACAAGAGCAACGCCCTCAAGCTCATAGCATTCTGGCTCGATCATCCGGCTGTGCAGGCCGAGGCCTGCGACATACTTTCCTGCACGCCGCCAAGCAGCGATGCCATCGCGCTGATGTCCGCCGAGTCGCGCAAGTCCATGCCGACGACCACGGACCTCAAGGACAGTGTGATCATTCCCGACGCTGAGTGGATCAATGCAAACGCCGGCATGCTCCTGCAGCGCTGGAACAATTGGGTGCGCTAGGGAGGCCAACAGTTGCCTTCGTCAGCCGGCGAGCGCCGGCTGACGAAGGTCACAGGCGAAGATTGGGGCAATATCAATGACCGAGCTCGTTGTCATCCATTCCAAGGATCCAGACTTTTATCTTCTGATAAGCCACATCCTGACCAACTCCGGTTTTCCGACGGCGTTGGCGGAGACCGTGGAGGCACTCTCCGAGCCTAGAATTGCTGCCGCCCTGGCGACGATTGTGGATTGCAGCACGGATCCAGGCACCAATCTTTTGTTCTGCCGGGCCCACAAGTCGAACCCCGCAACCGCCCATCTCCCGCTCTTGGCGCTCATTCCAGCACGACAGGAATCCCATCTTCTCCCATTGCTCAAAGCAGGCATCGACGAAGCTTTGATCCGGCCCGTCTCCCCCGAGCACGTCATCGCCTATCTGCGCGGTCTTTGCGACAGACGGCACGGCGCTTCCCGCGCGAGATTGCAGCCAAGCCTGCGGTTTGACGATCTGGAAATCGATGAGTCCTTGCGCATGATCAAATCCGACCTTGGCTCGGCCCAGCTCAGTCCAATCGAGTTCCGACTGCTCAAGCGGCTTATCGAAGAACCCGGACGTGTACGAGATCGAAATGACCTGATCCAAGCCGCCTGGCCACCCAATTTCCATGTCGAACATCGGACCGTCGATGTGCACATCGCAAAACTCAGACGCCGGTTGAAACAGACGACGGGCAAGAAGATAATTCGAACGATCCGCTCGACCGGTTTCGTCGTCGATGACGCCGCCATCGGGTTTGAAAAATCTTGATAATTCTTTAGCAGGAACTTCGTTGTCACGGCGTGCGCCGCATGGCCTAATTCTCGCACTGGTAGCAAGTGGAGAGTGTCATGCCAAACGCTGCTGAGAGTTCCCGGGGTCGGTCCGTCACTCGTCAGTTCCGAAATACCGCAGCGATGATCACCGCCGCCGGCCCCAGCTTCGAAGCAGCCCATTACCAGGGAATCATGGCGATCTATGCCACGCCACGCGATGGCCGCGTCGTTCAGTTGGCGCAAAATGGCCCCCGAGTCAGCGACTTCGTCCGCTGCTCCTACCTGGGCCTCGACAATCACCCTGCCATCGTTTCCGGCGCTTCGGAAGGGATCCTTAAAGCCGGCGCCTTGCACTGGTCGTGCGCCCGGACCCGTCTCAATTTCGAGACTCTGGGAGAGCTCGAGACCAACCTTTCCAGTCTGTTCCGCGCAAAGGTCCTGACCTTCACAACGGTCCTTGCGGCCAATATGAGCGCTCTTCCGTTATTGGCATCGGGTCATCTGACAGGAGGGCAAAAGCCGCTTGTTGTGTTCGACCGCCTGGCCCACGCTACGCTGGCCTATCACAAGGCGACGATTGCCGCAGAAACGAGGGTCGAGACCCTTCCTCACAACGACATGGCCGCATTGGAAGCACTGTGCCGCAGCCATCCAGCCGTCATCTATGTCTGCGACGGCGTGTATTCGATGGGCGGATCTGCGCCGCTTGCCGATCTCTTGTCATTGCAGGACCGCTACGGGCTTTTCCTCTACATCGACGACGCTCACGGCATTTCCCTTGTTGGCACTGAAGGCTCAGGTTTCGCGCGATCCGTGTTTTCGGAACTTGGTGATCGAACCATCGTCGCCGCGTCTCTAGGCAAGGGGTTTGGCGCATCGGGCGGCATCCTCATGTTGGGGACCGCGACTCAAGAGCTGTTGTTCAGGCGATTTTCAGTCGCCTATGCATTCTCCGCTTCACTGAACACTGCCGCAATCGGCGCCGCACTTGCGTCCGCGGAAATTCACCGAACGGAGGAACTCGCCAAAAGACAGCAGGCACTCAGGCAAAATCTCGCCCTGCTCGACGAGCTACTGCCATCACGGGACAGCCATTCCGTTCTCCCCATTCGCACCGTTCGCCTTGGAGACGAGCTCCTTGCGGTGGCTGCCGCCCGCCAGTTGCTTCAATTCGGCTTCTACACCTCCGCCATCTTCTTCCCCACGGTCGCACGTGGCGAGGCTGGCCTCCGGATCTGCCTTACTGCGTCACACAGCGAAACCGAGATCCGTGGCCTTTGCGCGGCAATCCAGAGCATCAAAGAAGAAGTTAATCAGCAGCTGTAAGAGATTCTGGCCGGAACTGGGAGGTGTGAAATTTGCAA
Source organism: Rhizobium sp. TRM96647 (assembly GCF_025780115.1). Lineage (NCBI taxonomy): Bacteria > Pseudomonadati > Pseudomonadota > Alphaproteobacteria > Hyphomicrobiales > Rhizobiaceae > Rhizobium > Rhizobium sp. TRM96647. Next base: position 757 of record NZ_JAOXHF010000030.1, on the reverse strand, counting down.
AGATGGCTGCTCAAGATTATTGACCTTGCTTCCACGGCGCAGGACGCCGCCATGTTGAAACGTGAACTGGGACGTATCGTCGAGCGTGCCGGCTTTGACCGATTTATCTACCTGGATATCAGGCCATCCGGCACGAAGCTGGTTTCCAATGCCCCACGCGAATGGCAGGCGCGATACCTGATGGAAAACTGGGCGTTGCACGATCCTGTCATCACCTTGGCAAGGAAGAGTGTTCGGGCATTTCGTTGGGACCTCAAGCAGTGGAGCACGCTGGCAAGGTCTCACGCCAGTGATCTGTTGCTGGCGTGCCAGGCAGCCGGCATGTCTGGCGGCTTGTCCATACCTATCAAGACAGGCTTCGGCCATTTGGCTATACTGACCATGACGACCTTCCGACCGGAACGCTTCACCGATCTCCCGGTCGACGAAGTGGTTGCCGCAACAGCCGTCGCACAACTCCATTGCCGCCTACAGACTTGCACTGGAACGGCGCCCGCGACAATCGTGACGGCCCTGACCCCAAAACAGGCGTTGTGTCTGCGATGGGCCGCAGAGGGCAAGTCGATGAAGGACATCGCGGCGATGGAGGAGATCAAATCATCAACTGTCGTCTTCCATTTGAACAATGCCCGCAAGACCTTAGAGGCCATGTCTCTGCCTCAAGCCACAGCCATCGCGACAAAGCTCCAGTTGATATGATTTAATGGCCAACAAAAGGCGGAGTTTGTGGGGTGCGCCCGCCAATCTCGACAACTTC
>NZ_JAOXHF010000003.1:0-581418 GCF_025780115.1 Rhizobium sp. TRM96647 | reverse complement strand
CGGGGTGGAGCAGCCCGGTAGCTCGTCAGGCTCATAACCTGAAGGCCGCAGGTTCAAATCCTGCCCCCGCAACCAAATTCTTGGAACAGTTTCAACAAGAAAGCCCTCCCATCGTGGAGGGCTTTCTTGCGTTTGGAGCTTAAAGCATGCTGCTTTCATATCGAAGCTGACCTGAGCCCCTTGTTCCCTCCAGCCTCCGGGAGAGTCTATGGTATTCCATCTGGCCTAAAGCGGCCCGATTTTCCGTAGCTATTTTCGCGGCGAATTCTGTGGGCGTGATGTTGCCCAGCGATGAGTCTGGGCGTTGTCTATCCCATTAGCGCAATTGACGACTCATATAACCGGGCGCGAGCTGCAGATCGAAAATGCCGCAGTGTCGACCGGCAAATGATGTCGGTCCAAGAGGCAGCAGATCCCTTGGCTGAAGGCAAAGAGCAGGAGGGCCGTCGTGCTGGCGCCGAGCAACCGGCCAACCCAGCCCTTCTTCTCGACGGGACCATCCTCTAGGGGCTGCGGTTGTCCCTGTGTAGCCCCGACGATATCGCCGAACTTCGCGAAGAATTCACCTGCGAGCTTCTTGGCCGTGCTATCGATCAGGCGGCTGCCCATTTGTGCCAGCTTCCCGCCAATCTCCGCATCGACGGTGTAGTGGAGTATGGTCGCGTCGCCGTCGGGCTCAAGCGTCACCTTGGCGCCGCCCTTGGCAAAGCCGGCCATCCCCCCCGAACCTTCGCCGGAAATCGTGTAGCCGTTCGGCGGGTCGAGATCGGAAAGCGTTACCTTGCCGGAAAAGCTCGCCTTTACCGGACCGATGCGCAAGGTCACCTTGGCGACCATCTCGGTATCGGAGGTTTTTTCGATTTGTTCGCATCCAGGAATGCATTGGCGCAGAACATCGACTTCGTTGAGGGCGGCGTAGACCGCTTCGCGTGAGGCAGCAATGCGCTGCGAGCCGCTCATATCCATAGTCATTCTCCCTTTGAAACCGTACGTTGGCCGCGCCGGCGAACGGCGATCATTTCGGCGACAATCGAAAGTGCAATTTCATCCGGCGTGATTGCGCCAAGATCCAGCCCTGCAGGAGAGCGGATGGCATCAATTGCACCGACATCGATGCCCGCGCCGTCAAGATCGCGGCGAAGGGCGGCGAACTTCCTGCGTGAACCCACGAACCCGATATACTGCGTGGGCGCGTTGACGGCCGCCTTCAGCGCCACCGCATCGCCGCGGCCCTGGGTGGCGATGACAATGAACCCGTGTGCCGTGCCGTTAGCCGGCAAGGTCAACCCGTCGATCAATCGATCCGGCTCGCCAAAGGACGCATGATCGGTGGCCGTGGCGCAGACGGTGACGAAGAAGCCGAGGCGGCGGGCGATATCGGCCAATGCCACAGCCACGGGCGAAGCGCCGAGAATGATCAGATCCGGGCGCGGCAACACCGGTTCCACGAAAACATCCATCGTGCCCTGGCTCGGGCACATATTGCGGGCATAGACGATACCGTCGCGCACGTCGCCCGGAGCAACGTGCTGGACTTCCAGCAGGTCTTCTGGCTGGACGCGGACGAGGCGTGGCTGACCGTCCTGGATCGCTTCACTTGCCGCCTTCACCACGGCGCTGCGCGCGCAGCCGCCGCCGATCCAGCCACCGGAAATCCGCCCGTCTGCCAGAACCACCGCCTTGGCGCCCGCCTTGGCCGCCGTGACCGATACGGTACGTACCACGGTGGCGACGGCAAAGGGTTCGCCGCGGGCCTTGGTTTCGCTCACCAGATCGAGAATATCGGAAGGGGCCTGCATGGTCAGATCCTCGCCAGATAGGGTTCAAGTGCTTCCAGGCTTTCGAGATTATGGGCTGGAGCGAAGAGATCGATGAACGGGAGTGCCGCCTTCATACCGGCCGCCTCCGGTGCATAGTCCTGCCAGCCGATCATCGGGTTCAGCCACGCGATCCGCCGGCAGCGGCGCCGAAGCGCCCTCATCTCGGTGCCCAGTATTTCCGCAGGACCCGTGTCGTAACCGTCAGAAACGATCATGACGCAGGTGCGCGAATGAATGCAGCGCTTGGCGTGCCAGCGGTTGAAGGTGGAAAGGCTCTCGCCGATGCGGGTGCCTCCGCCGGTACCTTCTGCCATCAGCGACATTCGCTCCACCGCGCGCTGCGGATCCCGTTCTCGCAACGCCGGCGAGACGTGGATGAGGCGCGTATGAAAAACAAAGGCTTCGGCCTGACGAAAAGCATCGAGCACGCCATGCATGAAACGAAGGAACACCGCCGAATAAAGGCTCATGGAACCCGACGCGTCGAGCAATACGACCAGCCGCAGCGGCTTTTCCTTGCGCCTGCGGAACACCGGTTCCATCGGCGTGCCGCCGTGGGAAATGCTCTTGTGAATGGTACGCCGCAAATTTAGCCGTCCGCCTTTTTGCGCTGAGCGCGTTCGCCGCGTAATCCGGGCCTGCATGCCTTTTGCCAGACGCTCCGCCAGTTCGTGCGCCCTCGCGAGATCTTCGGGCTGCGTCAGATGACGGAAATCCGTCTGGCTCAGAAGCTCCGAGCTGGAGGCGCCTTCGCGCCTCGAGCGACCGGTATCCGCCGTTTTGATGTCCTCGCCACGCTGCACATGGTCTGCAGTCCGGTTGTCGCCAAGTCCGAGGGTGCCGGGCGCGGCGGACTGCAGGCCTGCCGGCGCTTTCTGGGGCGCGCCCGACAGGCGCGTTGCGGATTTCATGCCGCGCCGCAGCCAGTAGGCGTCGAAAATCTCGTCGAATTTCTGCCAGTCCGACTGGCCGCTGCAAAAGAGCGCGCGCCATGCGGGACGAAGGCGGGAGGGACGCACCGAGGCCGCTCCGCTGAGGATCACCAGCGCATCGCGTGTCTCGGCAAGGCCAGCAACGAAGCCGTTAAGGCGGAGCGTGGCCACGAAGCCGTTGAGCTTTTCGCGCATGGCCGCACCGAGCTCCGTGGTTGCGATTTCGGCCGTCCGCATCTCAGGCCACCTTGCCAAGCAGCCGGTCGGAGACCTGCCGCGTCATTCCTGCCTTGTCTTCTGCCGTCTTGACCAGGCACATCAGGGTCGCATGGACTGCTTCTGGCTCGTCGCGCAGGTGGCGAATGTCGAGGCCGGCAAGCGTTGCGGCCCAGTCCAGCGTCTCCGCCACACCGGGCGCCTTACGCAGTTCCTCCTTGCGGATCAGGCTCACCATGGTGGCGATCTGCAGTGAGAGGGCTGCGTCGATGCCAGGCAGACGCGACAGGATGATCCGTGCCTCGTGATCCACATCCGGATAATCGACATAGTGGTAGAGGCAGCGGCGGCGTAGCGCATCCGACAGTTCGCGTGTGCCGTTCGAGGTCAGGATGACGCGCGGGATGGTCGTTGCCGTTATCGTTCCGAGCTCGGGAATCGAAACCTGAAAGTCGGAAAGAAGCTCCAGCAGAAAGGCTTCGAACTCCTCATCGGCGCGGTCGACCTCGTCGATCAGGAGAACCGGCGCCTTGGTCTGCCGGATGGCCGCGAGAAGCGGCCGTTCGAGGAGATATTTTTCCGAGAAGATTTGCGCCTCGACCTCGTCCGCATCCGCCCCCTCGCGCGCCTTGATGGCGAGCAACTGGCGCTGATAGTTCCACTCGTAGAGCGCCGTGCTCTGGTCCAGGCCTTCGTAGCATTGCAGCCGGATCAGCCTGGTATCGTTGGAAAGAGCAAGCGCACGGGCGACCTCGGTCTTGCCGACGCCCGCTTCGCCTTCCAGCAGAAGCGGACGCGACAGGCTGCCCATCAGCCAGAGCGCTGTCGCAAGGTCGCGATCGGGAATGTACCCGACCGAAGCCATTTGCGCGGCGATCTCCTCCTGCGGAAGCGTAACGGCCATCGCTGTCTTCCCACTTATGCGTGCAGGCCGAGCCGCTCGCCGACCTTCCAGAGACGCCAGGCATCGTGCGGCATCTGGATGTTCCCGGCACCGAGGAACGCATAGGCATCGTTGACTGCGTTGGAGAAACACGGAACGCCGCCGACATGTGGGCTTTCGCCTACGCCTTTGGCTCCGATCGGATGATGCGGAGACGGGGTCACGGTGAAGTCCGTCTCCCATTTCGGCGTCTCGACCGCGGTCGGCAGGAAGAAGTCCATGAAGGACGCTCCCATGACGTTGCCCATCTCGTCGTAGCGGATCTCCTGGCCCATTGCGCAGGCAAAGGCCTCCGTCAATCCGCCATGCACCTGGCCTTCGATGATCATCGGATTGATGCGGGTGCCGCAATCGTCGAGCGCATAGAACCGCCTGGTCTTGGCGACCCCGGTGTCGACATCGATGTCCATGATGCAGAAGTAGGCGCCGAACGGGTAGGTCATGTTCGGTGGCTCATAGTAGTTCACCGCCTCGAGGCCGGGCTCCATGTTGGGAGGCGGAGCGTTGTAGGCAGACCAGGCGATCTCCTTCATCGTCTTGAATTTTTCCGGCAGGCCTTTGACCCGAAAGCGATCGATGTCCCACTCCAGATCGCCCTCGTGCACCTCAAGCATGTGCGCTGCGATCATCTGCGCCTTGGCTTTGATCTTGCGGGCGGCGACCGCGGTGGCAGCGCCGGCCACCGGCGTCGAGCGCGAGCCGTAGGTACCGAGGCCGTATGGCGCGGTATCGGTGTTTCCTTCCTCGATCATGATGTCGTCAGCGGGAATGCCGAGTTCGGTCGCGATGATCTGGGCATAGGTGGTCTCATGCCCTTGCCCCTGGCTCTTGGTGCCCATGCGGGCGATCACGGAGCCGGTCGGATGAATGCGGATTTCGGCCGAGTCGAACATTGCAACGCCGAGAATGTCGCAGTTCTTGGCGGGGCCCGCGCCGACGATCTCCGTGAAGAAGGAAATCCCGATGCCCATCAGTTCCCGTGTCTCGCCACGCTTGAAGGCTTCGCGCTTTTCCGCCTGTTCTGCGCGCAACTGGCTGTAGCCGATGGTGTCCATCGCCTTCTGCATCGCCACATGATAGTTGCCGCTGTCATATTCCCAGCCCAGCGCCGACTGGTAGGGAAACTGCTCGGCCCTGATGAAATTCTTCATCCGCAATTCGGCCGAATCCATGCCGAGCTTTTGCGCCAGCACCTCGATGGCGCGCTCGATGGCGAACACTGCCTCAGTCACCCGGAACGAGCAGCGGTAGGCCACGCCGCCCGAGGCCTTGTTGGTGTAGACGCCGTCCACCACCAGATGCGCCACGGGAATGTCGTAGGAGCCGGTGCAGATGTTCATGAAGCCGGCCGGCCATTTGGACGGGTCGGCGCAGGCGTCGAAGGCGCCGTGGTCGGCCAGCACATGCACGCGCATGCCGACGATCTTGCCCTCCTTCGTCGCGGCGAGTTCCGTGGTCATGTGATAGTCGCGGGCAAAGGATGTGGTGGAGAGGTTCTCCATCCGGTCTTCCACCCATTTGACCGGAACGCCGAGCACGATCGAACCCACGACGGAGCAGACATAGCCGGCATAGGCGCCGACCTTGTTGCCGAAACCGCCGCCGATGTCGGGTGCGATGACGTGGATCTTGTGTTCGGGCAGACCGGAGATCAGCGACACGACGGTTCGGATGACATGCGGCGCCTGGAATGTGCCCCAGAGCGTCAGTTCGCCCTTCACCTTGTCGAAGGATGCCACCGACTGGCAGGTCTCCAGCGGCGAGGGATGAGTTCGATGATCAACGAGCATCTCCTTGATCGTCACATCGGCCTTCGCAAACACGTCGTCCGTCGCCTGCTTGTCGCCGATCTGCCATTCGAAGATGTGGTTGGGGTGCTTGCGCGGCCCGTGCGCACCGGTCATCTTGTCCTTGATGTCTTCGCGCAGGATCGGCGCGTCGGGCAGCATCGACCTGAACGGATCAACGATGCATGGCAGGGCCTCGTATTCGACATCGACCAACTCGGTGGCGTCCGAAGCGATGTAGCGATCCTCCGCGATTACGAAGGCCACTTCCTGGTTCTGGAACAGGACTTTTTCTTCCGCCAGGACGGCCTGAACGTCACCCGCCAGCGTCGGCATGTAATGAAGGCCGAGCGGCTTCAGGTCGGCTGCGGTCAATACAGCAATGACGCCCGGCAGCGCTTTCGCGCGCGAGGTGTCGATCGAGACGATACGGGCATGGGCGTGCGGAGAGCGGACGAAATCGCCAAAAACCATGCCCGGCAATTTAAGATCATCGACATAGGAGCCCTTGCCCTGCGTGAAGCGGATGTCTTCGACGCGCTTGCGCTTGCATCCCATGCCCTGCAGTTTTTCGGCGCGCTCAGCGCGATCCAGGTCGATCTTGACTTGCTCGTTCATTCTGCCGCCTCCTGGAATGGAGTTCCGTTAATCTTGGCGGCCGCATACTGGATGGCCCTGACGATGTTGACGTAGCCCGTGCAGCGACAGAGGTTTCCGGCTATCCCGTGGCGGATCTCGTCCTCGGAAGGATCAGGGTTCTCCTGCAACAACCGGTGCGCGCGCACGATCATCCCCGGCGTACAGTAGCCACACTGCAGGCCGTGCATCATGCGGAAGCCTTCCTGCAACGCGCTCAGCGTGCCGTCCGCATTGGCGATGCCTTCGATCGTGGTGATGCTGGCGCCGTCCGCCTGGACGGCGAAGGTCATGCAGCTCTTTACCGACATGTCGTCCATGTCGACGGTGCAGGCGCCGCAGTGGCCGGTGTCGCAGCCGATATGGGCGCCGGTCAGGTTCTGCTGCTCGCGCAGGAAATGGATCAGCAGGGTGCGCGGCTCCACAAGCGCTTCGACGACCTTGCCGTTGATCGTGACTTTGATGTGCGATTTGGTCATCTTGTCTTCCTCAAGCCTTGGCGCGGGACCGGGCCCGCTCGAGCGCGCGGCGCAGCATGACGCCGGCCATCTTGGTGCGATAGTCCGCCGGGCCGCGCATGTCGGAGGCGGGATCGGTGATCGCTTCGGCGGCTGCGACTGCGCTTGCGATGGAACCTTCGTCGAGCTTTGTGCCGACGAGCAGGCGCCCCGCTTCTTCCGCCCACAGTGGGGTTTCGGCAACATTGGTGAGGCCGATCGATGCGCTCGTGCAGGTATCGCCAGCCATGGTGATCATCACTGCCGCTGCCGCCGTCGCATAGTCGCCGACCTTGCGCTTGAGTTTCTCATAGGCATAGCCGTGGCCCGGTGCTGGAATGGGAATGCGAACCGCAGTCAGGATCTCGCCGGCAGCCAGTACGGTTTCATAGGCACCGAGGTAGAAATTGCGCGCCGCGACTTCACGGGTTCCCTCGTTGCCCGTCAGCGCGTAACGGGCGTTCAGACACTGCATCAGCGCAGGCATGTCATTGCCGGGATCACCGTTGGCACAGTTACCGCCGATCGTACCCTTGTAGCGGATTTGCGGGTCGGCAATCATCAGCGACGTCTCGCGAACGATCGGCACCAGCTCGGAGAGAAGCGAAGAGCCTATAAGGCTGTGCTGAGTCGTCATCGCACCGATGACGACATCGCCATCCGAGCGCTCGATCCCGTTCAGACCTTCGATGCCCGTAAGGTCGACAAGATGTTCCGGAGATGCAAGCCGTGTCTTCATCAGGGGGATGAGACTGTGACCGCCCGCCAGCGGGCGCGCGTCTTCACCCAGTTCGATCAGCAGCGCGACAGCGCTGTCGATCGTCGTCGGGCGATGGTAGGCGAATGTCCCAGGTATCATGATGCCGCTCCTCCCAAAGCGCCGTCGTCCATGGCCAGCGGTGGTGTCTCCTCGGTCACCACACCCGCTGTGGCAACGAGGACGTCATCGGCATTGCATGACAAGCACAACCACACCAAACGCACCGATATGCACGAAATGCATGCTCGGCGCGCACGAACTGCGACAGCAGGGTTGACCTAAGTCTGGGGTTGGTCGGTTGGATTGGCGGCCTTGAAGGCTGCGAGCTCCTGGCGCAACGCGACCATGCGCGCGCGGCTCACCGGCACTGTCCGTCGCACTGGCGTATCGAGTTCCGCAACGCCGGCATCGCCCGCCTTCTTGATCCGTATGACGAAATCCAGATTGACGATGTAACTGCGATGGGTCCTGAAGAAGGTGGTCTTTTGCAACCGATTGTCGATATCGGTAATCGAAAGGGGACAGAACAGATCGTCGCGACCGTTGAAGATGTAGGTGTAGTGCGCGTTCGAATGGACCGAGGCGATTTCATCGGCCGCGATCTGAAAGCGGTTGCCATTCTTCTCGATCGGCAGGAGGTCGATGGCTGAACCGTTTGTTACTGTGGGGGCCAGTCCCTCGCCAAGGTCGCGTTCTCCGCGTGTCGCGGTCGCTTCCCGCGGCGTCGCGACCGAAACGGCGGACGTCCATCCTGCGTCGCCCTTCGCATCGTTCGCGTCGGTCGGAATGAGCGCGAGCATGAAGACCGCGGAGATGGAACAGGCTATCACGCTGACAATGATGGCCAGCATGTCGCTGGAAATGACGGACTTCACTGTCGTCACATCTGACCCGGCTACATGCATGGTCGTTCCGGCCATCGCTGCATAGTGCATGCCCGAGACGGCGCAGCCCAGCACAACTGCACAGAGAAAGAGTGGCGGTCGCCGGTCGGCGGAGAATGCCAGCCAGAGGGCCAGGCCCGATGCTGCAATGGCGATCGCGACGCTTGCCAGCACGTAGGCCGGATCGTGGCTCAAATGCGCGACGGAATGGATCGCCACCATGCCGACATAGTGCATCGTGACGATTCCAAGCCCCATGGCGATTGCGGCCAGAACCAGCAGGCGTTGGGAGCGCAGGCTCGCCAGATAGATGGCGATTCCGGTCACCAGGCCACACACGAAAAATGACAGAAGTGTCGGCAGGACGGCATAATCGATCGTGATGGCCGTAGTGATTGCCAGCATGCCGATGAAATGCATGCTCCAGATACCGACTGCGAGCGTTGTTGCCGAACCGGCGATCAGCAGGCGTCGCCGATTTGCGAAGGCGCCGGGAATGAGGATCGCCAGGCTGATGCCGACATATCCGGCCTGGATCGCCACCAGGATCGACAACACAACAAGGACCAGATTGTAGCTGAAGGAAGCGGCCATTTCATTCATGCTGTCGATACCAAGCCCTTCAAAGCATGACGGCCGCTCATGTCGGGACACGAGCGGATCCAAGTCTTAGCGCCTACGCCAAAGAGCGGTAAACCTCCCCGGTCATGCACCCAACATAACCACGGTCAGTGTAGCGACATTCTCGGCGCTTTGTCGAGAAGCCTGAAATCTGAGAAAGCTGTAGATCTTCTCTACAGGTTACACTGCGGCCAACGGGAATGAGCCCGACTGGCACGGGGCGTGAGTATAGCGCTATCTGTGGCTCCTCACAGGTCGCGCTCACTCCATGCCGAGACGGTCGACCGTTGAAAGCGGTTCGATCCGTCGGCAGCTTGCAATGAATTATGTCTGCCTTCATGCAGCTGTGAAATATATTTCAGTATATGAATTATATTGACAGTCATTTCATCTTCGCCTTTATTGGTCTCATCGGACTTCAAGGAGGAAGTCCGGCTTCAACACGCTCAGCGGCGTCCACCAAACGCCCTCAGGTTATTGGGAGGGGCTTCGGCCTCGAGGAGGAGTCTTGCGCAAATTTATCAGCTCGACCGCCATGGCGGTTCTTGCCACAACACTTTTTGCCGGCACGGCATCTGCGGAAACGGACAATCCGTTCCGCTGTAAGCCGGGCGAAAAATACGTCATGAACGTCATGGTCTCGGGCGTGGAATACTGGTTCCCTGTCTACGAGATGTTCAAGCAGGCCGGCCAGCAGTTCGGCTGCGAGACGGAATATACCGGCACGCCGGAATATGACGTCAACAAGCAGATCGCCACCTTCGACCAGGCATTGGCCCAGAGCCCGGCTGGCATCCTCGTCCATCCGATGAACTCCGATCCGTTCATCGAGCCGATCAACCGCGCCATCGAGCAGGGGACGGCCGTCGTCACGTTTGCGGCCGACTCGCCGCTTTCCAAACGGGTCTCGTTCATCACCTCCGACAACACCCGCGAGGGCATCTATGCGGCCGACGCAATCGCCGAGAAGCTGGGTGGCAAGGGCGAATACGCGGTTCTGGAAAATCCGGGCCAGGACAACCACGACAAGCGCATCGCCGCCTTCATCGGCCGTATGGAAGAGAAGTGGCCGGACATGAAACTCGTCGGTCGCGCCGCTTCCAACCAGGACCCGACCAAGGCTTATCAGGGCCTTTCGAGCATAATCCAGGCCAATCCGGGTCTCGGTGCGGTCTTCATGCCGGAGGCGAACTCGGCGATCGGCGCATCGCAGGCCTCCAAGGAAAACGGCGGCAAGGTTCTCGTCATGTGCGCCGACGTCAATGCCAACATCCTCGACATGATCAAGGCTGGCGAAGTCTTCGGCTCGATCAACCCCAACCAGGGCATGCAGGGCTACATGGGCTTCATGCTGTTGTGGCTTGCCAAGCATCCGGAGCTGATCGACCCGATGAACGACGCCAAGCGTTCGGGCTTCAATCCGATGAGCATCCCGGTGGTCGATAATGGTCTGTCGATCGTCACTGCCGAAAATGCCGACGACTTCTATTGGGACAAGTACCTGAAGCGCCGCGGCACGAAGGGCATCGAGGAGTAGGGTCATTGGCCTTGCCCCCTCTCGTGGGGGCAGATGATGGCCTGGCGGGTCGGGTGAGGGGATGGTTGGCTCTGAGCTTGCCGCACTATCCCCTCTCATCCCCTCGTAGTTCGGCGCCTCTCCCCAAGGGGAGAGGCGGCAGATTTTCGCAGCCGCCTCGATCGAGGACCGGTCTTGAACAGGGAAAATGTCGATGGCGGAGCCGGTGCTCACCATTCATGGCGTAAGCAAGCATTTCGCGGCGATTCGGGCGCTGACGGATGTCGACTTCACGCTCGAGCGCGGCGAGGTCCATGCGCTCTGCGGCGAAAACGGCGCGGGCAAGTCAACGCTGATGAACATCATCGCCGGCGTGCTGCAGCCGACCGAAGGCGAAATCCGTGTCGGTGGAACACCCGTCCGCATGACGTCACCCGCTGCCGCACAGGCACTCGGCATTGGTCTGGTGCATCAGGAAATCGCGCTCTGCCCTGATGCGACGGTGGCGGAGAACATGTTCATGGCTGCGACCAATCGGCGCCGTTCTCCTTTCATGAACTACCGCGCCCTGGAGCGTGATGCGCAGGCGGTGATGAACCGGCTGGCTGCCATCGATGTCCGCCAGAAGGTCGCCGACCTGCCGATTTCCAGCCAGCAGCTCGTCGAGATCGCCAAGGCGCTGACGCTCGACTGCCGCGTTCTCATTCTGGACGAGCCGACCGCGGCCCTTACCGAGACCGAGGCGCAGCGGCTCTTCTCCATCATCCGTGATCTCAAGGCGAACGGCATTTCGATCATCTATATCAGCCACCGCATGGCCGAGATCTTCAGCCTCTGCGACCGAGTGACCGTTTTTCGTGACGGTCGTTATGTCTGCACCGAGAAGATCGCCGAGGTGACGGCCGACGACGTGGTGCGACGCATGGTTGGGCGTGAGATCACCCAGCTCTATCCGGGAAAGCTTAGCGTCGAGGATGCTTCCGGCGAAACCATCCTGGAAGTCGACGGCCTCGGCGATGGTGCTCGTTTCCACGACATCAGCTTCAACCTGCGACGGGGCGAGATCCTCGGTATCGGCGGGCTCATCGGCTCGGGCCGCACGGAGATCGCTGAAGGTATTTGCGGGCTTCGTGCACACACAGCCGGCGAGGTGCGCCTGCATGGCAAGTCGCAGGCGATCCGTGCCTACGCGGATGCTGTCAAGGCGGGCATCGTCTACCTGTCGGAGGACCGCAAGGGGTCGGGCATCTTCCTGGAAATGTCGATCGCGCAGAATATCTCGGTGCTGAACCTCAAGGCGCTCACCAACCATGCGGGCCTGCTGAACGCCCGCGCCGAAGCGGCCTTTGCCGAGGATTTCGCGCGGCGGCTTGGCGTACGCATGGGCGGTGTCGAGGCGCCGGTGAAGTCGCTGTCCGGCGGCAACCAGCAGAAAGTGGCGATTGCCAAGCAGCTTGCGGTGAAACCCAAGGTGATTTTGATGGATGAGCCGACGCGCGGGATCGATGTCGGCGCCAAGACCGAAATCCACCGGCTGCTGCGCGATCTCGCGCGCTCGGGCATCGGCATCGTCGTCATCTCGTCGGAACTGTCGGAGCTGCTCGGGCTCTGCGATCGTGTGCTGGTCGTCCGGGAGGGCCGTATCGCGGGCGAACTTGGCCCGGAAGACATGACGGAGGAGGCCGTGATCCGCCTGGCATCGGGGATCATTGCGACAAGGACGGCAGATCATGCCGCGTAAGGAGGGAGAGACGGGAATGGCACTCGACACGTTGGCGGAGGACATGCCGAAAACCGGGCACTGGAAACGCATCGGCACCATGCGCGAAGCGGGGCTGATCGCGATCATCCTGGCGCTCTGCGTGATCATGAGTTTTGCCTCGCCGCACTTCCTCACGCTCGGCAATTTCCGCGCCATGCTGATGAGCTTTTCGGTGGAAGGCATCGTCGTCGTGGGCATGACGATCCTTCTGATCGTCGGTGGCATCGATCTTGCGGTCGGCTCGGTCGTCTGTTTTGCGATGGTGCTGTCGGGGTCGCTGTTCCTGGCCGGGCTCGATCCATGGACGGCCTCGCTGATCGGCATCCTTGCCAGCGGCGTCATCGGGGCGATCATGGGGTTCTTCGTGACCGTAGTGGGGCTCAGCCACTTCATCACCTCGCTTGCCGGCATGGTGATCGTGCGCGGTCTCTGCCTGGTCATCACCAAGGGCACGCCGCTCTCGCTCTTCACCTTGCCGGCCGGCTTCAAGGCCGTCGGGCAGGGCACGTTCTACGGCGTGCCCTATGTGATCCTGATCTTCGTCGCTGTCGTCATTCTGTTCGATTTCCTGCTGCGCCGGGCAGCGGCCTTCCGCAAGGTCTTCTATACCGGCAGCAACGAGAAGGCGGCGCTCTATTCCGGCATCCGCACCAACCAGGTGAAGTTCTGGGTAACGGTTCTCTGCTCCACGCTCGCAGGCGTCGCAGGCGTCATCTACATGTCTCGTTTCGGCGCCGCGACGCCCACCTTCGGCGTCGGCATGGAGCTGAACATCATCGCCGCAGCCGTCATCGGAGGGGCCTCGCTGAACGGCGGCTCAGGCACGATCTTCGGCGCCATCCTCGGTATCGCGCTGCTCTCGGTGGTCACCTCTTCGCTGATCCTGCTCGATGTGTCGGTCTATTGGCAGGACATGATCAAAGGCTGCATTCTGCTCGCTGCCGTCTCCATCGACCATCTCCTGCACAAGCGGAAGGCCGCCTGATATGCCGATTGCCAAACTGAAACCCAGGACGACAGCACCGCGTGAGGAAATCGTGATCGCGCGGCAGATGCACCAGGCACTCGTGCTGCATTTCCTAGAAGGTTTGACGCAGGCGCAGATCGCCGATCAGCTCGGTATCTCGCATGCCACCGTCAACCGGCTGATCAAGCGCGGCCGCCAGCTGGGTCTCGTCGAAATCAAGATCAAGTCGCCGGTCGAACCGCTGGTGGATATGGAGGAACGCCTGCTGGCGCTGGGCGGCATCACCCGCGCCGTCGTGGTGCCGACCGTTTCCGACAACCCGCAGACCGCATTGCAGGCGGTCGGCGAGGCTGCGGCCCGACTGCTGATCGAGGAAATCGCTGATGGTGATACGATCTGCATCACCGGCGGCAAGGGTGTGAGCGCCGTCGTTGCCGGCCTGCAGCCCGCCCGCCGCTTCGATGTCGAGGTGATACCGGCGACCGGCTGCGTGCAGGGCAAGCACTATACGGATGTCAACCACGTCTCCACCCTGATGGCAGACCGGTTCGGAGGCCGCTCTTACCAGATCCATGCACCCCTCTTTGCCGACGATGCCGAACAGCGGCGCATGCTGATGAACATGCGTTCTGTCGCCGATGTCTTCAAACGGGCGCGCGAGGCGAGGGTTGCCGTCGTCGGCATCGGGTCGATCCTGAGTTCGGATTCGACCTATTACGATCTGCATCCATCCTCCAGCACCGACCGGTCGGCCATCGAGCATTCCGGCGCGAGTGCCGAACTGCTGGCCCATCTGCTGGATCGCGAAGGCCGGGTCTGCGACTACAGCCTCAATCGCGTACTGGTTTCTCTGACGCTGGACGAATTCGCCTCGATCCCAACCAAGATCGGCGTGGCGAGCGGCCTCAACAAGGCCGGCTCCATCCTGAGCGTCCTGCGTGGCAACCACCTCGATACGCTCGTCACCGACGAGGCGACCGGGGCGCGCATTCTTGAAATAGCGGAAGGGATTTCGGCATGAGCGGCGAACAGTTGATCCGCGAAATCGGGCGCTCCGGCGTCAAGGCGTCGGCCGTAGGGCTCGGCACCTGGGCGATCGGCGGCTGGATGTGGGGCGGAACCGACGAGGCGCAATCCGTCGCCGCCATTCAGGCGTCGCTTGAAGCCGGCGTCAACCTCATCGACACGGCTCCGGCCTATGGTCTCGGCCGCTCGGAGGAGATCGTTGGCAAGGCGATTGCCGGCCGCCGCGACAAGGCCGTCATCGCCACCAAATGCGGCCTTGTCTGGCACACCCGGAAGGGGAAGCATTTCTTCGATCAGGACGGCAAGCCGGTGCACCGCTATCTCGGGCGCGATTCGATCATCCATGAAGTCGAGGAAAGTCTGCGGCGGCTCGGCACGGATTATATCGATCTTTACATCACCCACTGGCAGGACGCGACGACGCCGATTGAGGAGACGATGCGGGCGCTGGAGGAGCTGAAGACGGCCGGCAAGATCCGCGCCATCGGCGCCAGCAATGTCGATCGCTCCGAGTTGCAGCAATACATCGAAACCGGATCGCTCGATGCGATCCAGGAGCGGTTCAGCATGATCGATCGTCAGATCGAGGCGGACCTGCTGCCGCTCACTGTTGAAAGCGGCGTATCGACGCTCAGCTATTCCTCGCTGGCGCTCGGCCTGCTCTCCGGTGCCATCGGGCCGGAGCGCATCTTTTCCGGCGACGACCAGCGCAAGGACAATCCGCGTTTCTCCGTCGCCAACCGTGAGAAGGCGAAGGATTTTTCCGACGCGATCAGTCCGGTTGCGGAGCGGCACGGGGCCAGTATCGCACAGGTGGTGATCGCCTGGACGCTGGCGCAGCCGGGCGTGACCTTTGCGCTATGTGGCGCGCGCAATACGGCGCAGGCGCTCGACAATGCGCGGGCCGGAACGCTCAGGCTTTCTGCAGACGATCTTTCGGCCATCGATGCGGCGCTGGCTGCGAAACTGGCCAACATGGACGGATAACAGGCTGTCATCATGAACCGTGAAGAGACATTGGATGGGCTTCGCAAAAGCCCGAAGGTGGACGTGTGCGTCCTCGGTGGCGGCATCAACGGGCTCAGCGTTTTCCGTGAGCTCGCGCTGCAGGGCGTGAACGTGCTTCTCGTCGAAAAGGGCGACTATTGCTCGGGCGCCAGTGCTGCGCTGTCGCGCATGGTGCATGGCGGCCTGCGCTATCTCGAAAACGGCGAGTTCAGCCTTGTCAGGGAATCGTTGGTGGAGCGCGACCGTTTGCTGCGCAATGCGCCGCATTACGTCGCGCCGCTGCCGACCACGGTTCCGATCTTCGATGTCTTTTCAGGGCTCGGCAACGGCATCGTTCGCTTCCTCGGCCTCACCCGCCGCCCGAGCCGCCGTGGCGCCGTCGCCATCAAGGCGGGGCTCGGCATCTATGATTTCCTCACCCGCAAGCGCGGGCTGATGCCGAAGCATCAGTTTCGCGGCCGCCGCAGCACGCTTGCCAAATGGCCGGCGCTCAATCCGACGATCCGGAGCGCCGTCACCTATTACGACGCCTGGGTGAGCCACCCCGAGCGCATCGGCATCGAGCTTCTGCGTGACGGGCTCTCCGCCGGGCCGAATGCAGCCGGCCTGAATTACGCCACGGTCGAGCAGGCCCCGGCCGGAGGTTTCCTGCTGCGCGACGGGGTTTCCGGCGAGGTGCTGACGATTAGGCCGTCCCTCATCATCAACGCCACCGGCGGCTGGATCGACATCGCCAATGCGTCTCTCTTTCCTGACGGGGATCGCCCCGCACCGCTGATGGGCGGCACCAAGGGTTCCCATCTGATCATCGACCATCCCGGCCTGCGCGACATGCTCGATGGCCACATGATCTATTATGAGAACGAGGATGGGCGCATCTGCATCCTATTCCCCTATCTCGGCAAGGTGCTCGTCGGATCGACCGACATCCGGGTGGATGATCCCGGCGCAGTGCGCTGCGAGGCGGACGAGCGGGACTATATCCTGCAATCGCTGGCCTTCGTGCTCCCGGGCATTTCCATCCGGCCGGAGCAGATCGTCTTCCAGTTTGCAGGCGTGCGGCCGCTGCCCGCCAGCAACGACAGTTTTACCGGCCGCATTCCACGCGATCATTTCTGCACGATGTTCGAAGGTCGAGATGGCGGGCCGCCGGTACTCTGCATGATCGGCGGCAAGTGGACGACCTTCCGCTCCTTCGGCGCGCTTGCCGCCGATATGGCGCTGGAACGGCTCGGCCTGCCTCGCCGGCTGGACACGGCTGAGCGAACCTTGGGGGGAGGGCGCGGCTTTCCCGATGATCCCGGCGACTGGCTGCGGCGGCTTTCGGCCGCGATGGGCCTTGCCATGGATCGCGCCGCCACGCTTTTCACGCGTTATGGCACCGATGCCGCCGAGATCGCCCGCTTCATGTCCGCGGGTGCGGATCATGCCTTGCCCCATGCCGGCTATAGTGCCCGCGAGCTCATCCATCTCATCCGCCACGAGGCGGTCGAGCATCTGGATGATCTGCTCCTACGGCGCACCACGCTGGCCATCAGCGGCGAGCTTTCCCTTGAAATGACCGATGCGACGCTTGCTGTGCTCGCGACCGAGAAGAACTGGCCGCCGCCGCGCGCGACAGAAGAGCGCGCCCGTTTTCTGACCCTCCTGAACGACCGCCACGGTGTTTCGGAGGAAACCCTTTCCGCAAGGAACGAACAAAGGAGCGAACTATGCGAGACATCAACAAGGTCCGGATGAACCGGCTGTTCGGCAACGGCCGTTGCCTGGACGTGGCGATCGATCATGGCGTCTGCAACGAGCCGTCCTTCCTCGACGGGCTGGAAAACATGCCGGCCGTCCTGAAGGCGTTGGTCGACGCGAAGCCTGATGCGATCCAGATGAATTACGGTCAGGCCGACTTGCTCCAGGATCTGCCCGGCAGGGACAAGCCGGCGCTTGTCATGCGCATTGATATGGGAAATCCCTACAACCGCATCCGTCATCGGGATATGTGGGCCGTCTTGCAGAACGAGGCCGAACCGCTGATCGGTGCACTGCAGATGGATGCGGCCTGCGTCGTCGTCAATCTCTTCATGCTGCCGGACGAGCCCGATCTCTTCCGCCAGTGCGTCCAGAACATTGCCCGCGTTCGTGCCGATTGCGGGAAATACGGCATGCCGCTGATGATCGAGCCGCTGGTGATGCAGCCGGTGACGGAGCGCGGCGGCTATATGGTCGATGGCGATGCGGACAAGATCGTGACCCTGACGCGGCTTGCCCGCGAGATGGGCGCCGATATCGTCAAGGCCGACCCGACGACCAACCCGGAGGATTTTCACCGCGTGGTCGAGGCGGCGCGCTGCCCGGTGCTGGTGCGCGGCGGCGGCAAGGAAGACCTGTCCGCCGTCTTCGCCAAATCCGCTGCCCTGATGCGGCAAGGCGCGATGGGCATGGTCTATGGGCGCAATATCTACCAGCATGCCAACCCGAGCGCCGTCGTGCGCGGTCTGATGGCGATCATCCACGAGGGCCAGAGCGGCGAGGAAGCATTTGCCAGATATCGGCTGGGGTAATCGGTGGATGCAGCCTCACCCCCCTCTGTCAGCTTTGCTGACATCTCCCCCTCAAGGGGGGAGATCGGAAGCACGAAGTTAGCCCCAGTCAATCTCCCCCCTTGAGGGGGAGATGCCCGACAGGGCAGAGGGGGGTATGGGGCTATCCGCTCGGAGAGGACCGCTGGGGAGAAGAGGAGCCAACCGCTAGGCTTCGCTCCGAAATCGCGCAAGACTATCAGAACCTTGGGAGGGGTTCGGAATGGAGAAATATCTGTTGGGGCTCGATGCCGGAAACACCGTTATCAAAGCCGTGATCTTCGATCTCAAGGGCCGGGAGGTGGCTTATGCGGGGGAGGAGTGCCGCAGCCGCATGCCGTGCCCCGGCCATGTGGAGCGCGATCTCGACGAACTCTGGTCCAATGCAAAAAGGGTGATCCGTTCCTGCCTCGACAAGGCGGGCATTGCGGCTGAGGATATCGCGGCCATCGGCTGCGCCGGTCATGGCAATGGGCTCTATGCGCTTGATCGTGATGGACTGCCGCTTCTTGGCATCCAGTCGCTCGATACGCGCGCGACCGGGCTTGTCGAGGAATGGGCGGCCGAAGGCGTCGGCGACCGCACGGCACCGATTGCCCGCCAGCGTCCCTGGCCCTCCCAGACGCCGACGCTGCTCGCCTGGCTGAAACGCCACCGTCCCGAGCTCTTCCATCGCATCGGCACGGTGTTCTTCTCCAAGGACTTCGTCGTCAACCGGCTGACCGGAAACCGTATCAGCGAGGTCTCCGACATGTCCGGCGCCGGCCTGCTCGATCTCGTCGCCCGCCGCTATGACGGGACGCTGATGGCCGCCTATGGCCTTGCCGACAGCATGCACATGCTGCCTCCGCTGATCGAAAGCGCTGACATCGCCGGCTATGTGACGCAAGAGGTGGCGGCTGAAACCGGGCTTGCGGCGGGCACGCCAGTTGTCGGCGGGCTGTTCGATGTCGTGGCCTCGGCGCTCGGATCGGGCGTGTCGCGCACCGGCACCGCCTCGATCATCGCCGGCACCTGGAGCATCAACCAGGTGATCGTCGATGGTCCCGATCTCAGTGGCCCTGTCTTCATGTCCTCCACCTTCGACCGCAGCCGCTACATGGCGATGGAAAACAGCGCGACCTCGGCGGCCAATCTCGAATGGCTGGTCAGGGAATTTTTCGAGGGCGAGCATCAGGAGGGCGTTTCGCCCTTCGATACGGCCTGCGCCCTTGCCGCGGCCGTCACGCCGGCGGCGGACGATCCGCTCTATCATCCCTATCTCTACGGCGCCCAGCAGGACGGCCACGCGCGGGCCGGCTTCTATGGCGTGGCCGGCTGGCACACCAAGGGGCATCTGATCCGGGCGCTTCTGGAAGGCGTCGCCTTCGGCCATCGCCAGCATATCGAGACCATCCGCAAGGCAGGCGCGACCTTCGAGGAGGCCGTACTCTCCGGCGGCGGTTCGCGCAGCAGACTCTGGCCGCAGATTTTTGCCGATGTTCTGGATGTTCCCGTCACCGTTGCGGTGTCGCGGGAAACCGGGGCGCTCGGCGCCGCGATCGCGGCCGGGGCGGGTGTCGGGCTGTTTGCCGATTTCAGCGAAGGCGCCACCGCCATGGTGCGCACCGATCGGCATTATCGGCCTGATGGCGCGCTTTCCCCCCACTACGATCGCCGATATGGACTTTACAAGGATATCACCGAGGCGATGACGCCCCTTTGGCGGCGGCTTTCGGAGGCGCAAAGCCTAGCGACTGGAGTTGCAGCGTGACCATGACCGTGAGTGAGACGCCGGTGGATGAAGGCCGCTACGATTTCATCATCGTCGGCGCGGGTTCGGCCGGCTGCGTGCTGGCAAACCGGCTCTCGGCCGATCCGAAAAACCGGGTACTGCTGCTCGAGGCCGGTGGTTCGGATCGGTATCATTGGGTGCATGTGCCGATAGGCTATCTCTACTGCATGGGAAATCCGCGCACCGACTGGATGATGAAGACTGCGGCCGAGCCCGGGCTCAATGGCCGCGCGCTCAACTATCCGCGCGGAAAGGTGCTCGGCGGCTGCTCCTCGATCAACGGCATGATCTACATGCGCGGGCAGGCGGCGGATTACGAAGGCTGGCGGCAGGCGGGCAATGCCGGCTGGGGCTGGGATGACGTGCTGCCATTCTTCTTGAAATCGGAAGACAATTATCGCGGCAAATCGACCATGCACGGCGCCGGCGGCGAGTGGCGCGTCGAACGGCAGCGGCTGTCCTGGCCGATCCTCGATGCCTTCCGCGATGCGGCCGAGGAACTCGGTATCCGCAAGACCGACGATTTCAACGGCGGCGACAACGAAGGCTCAGGCTATTTCGAGGTCAATCAGAAGGGTGGGCTGCGCTGGAACACCACGAAAGCCTTTCTGCGTCCGGCGATGAAGCGGCAGAACCTGCGGGTGCTGACGGGCGCGGAGACCGAGCGGCTGGAATTCGATGGCAAGGCCGTGTCCGGCGTGCGCTTTCGCCTGAACGGGCGAACCTGCATCGCGCGCGCCGCCCGCGAGGTGGTGCTGTCGGCTGGCGCGATCAATTCGCCCAAGATCCTGGAGCTCTCGGGCGTCGGGCGGCCGGAGGTGCTGTCGGCGCTTGGCATCCCTGTTCACCACCAACTGCAGGGCGTCGGCGAGAACCTGCAGGATCATCTGCAGATCCGCACGGTCTTCAGGATCGAGGGCGCGCAGACACTGAACCAGCTCTACCACAACCTTTTCAGCCGGGCAGGCATGGGGCTGCAATACGCGATCAGCCGCTCCGGCCCGCTTTCCATGGCCCCGAGCCAGCTCGGCATCTTTGCCAGGAGCGATCCCGCCGTCGCGACCGCCGATCTCGAATATCACGTCCAGCCGCTCAGCACAGACAGGCTCGGCGAGCCGCTGCATCGCTATCCGGCTGTCACAGTCTCGGTCTGCAATCTCCGGCCGGAGAGCCGCGGCACGGTGCACGTCACGACGAAGGATGTCTCTATGGCCCCGGAGATCCGCCCCAACTATCTCTCGACGCCGGGCGACAGGCCGCTGGCGGCAAAGTCCATCCGCCATGCCCGCAGCCTGATGGAGACGAAGGCGATCGCGCGCTTCCGTCCGCAGGAGATGTTGCCGGGCCGGGAATATCAGAGCGATGACGAGGTGATCCGCCGTGCCGGCGACATCGCCACAACGATCTTCCATCCTGTCGGCACCTGCAGGATGGGAAGCGATCCGATGGCGGTGGTGGATGCAGAGCTGCGCGTGCACGGGCTTGAGAAGCTGCGCGTCGTCGATGCGTCGATCATGCCGACAATCGTGTCCGGCAATACCAATTCCCCGGTGATCATGATCGCCGAAAAGGCGGCGGAGATGGTGTTGAGGACGCAGTAGCCGGACGATATTGTCTCCCATCCGACTAGACATCCGGAAGCATCCAAAAGTGCCCCGGATATTCAAGTTCGGCCTTGTGCCAGGGTCAACGTGCCGCGCACATCTGTCGAATTGCAGGTCTTTTTTTGTAAGTCTCTGTGGACTCAGGCCCCTGCAACCAAAGTGATCGAACAAACCCCGTCGCATACGCGACGGAGTTTTGCGTTTCCGGGATGCGGAAAACAACGGAGACGGGAGCTACCGTGGGAACCGCGCCGCGAAGCGTTCGAAGAGGTCGGCTGTGCCGACCTGTCCGCCTTTCAGCAGGAGGACGGTTCCGTCGAGAGGGCTTCCGGCCGCGTGGCCCCGGCAGATGGCGACGCCCGGGCCCGCACGCTCGACGAACGAAAGGCTTCGGAACCCGAGCTGTTTTACGAGCACGCTGGAGGTATCGCCGCCGGCCACAGCGATGTCCGCGACACGGCATCGGCTCAGGATCGCGCCGGTGAGGTGCGCCAGCCGATCGGACAGTGCCGCCGGCGGCGCGCCATAGTCCAGATCCGGCTGCAGATGGACCATCACATTCGCACCGGCCTCGATCCGCCTGGCG
Organism: Rhizobium sp. TRM96647; assembly: GCF_025780115.1. NCBI lineage: Bacteria > Pseudomonadati > Pseudomonadota > Alphaproteobacteria > Hyphomicrobiales > Rhizobiaceae > Rhizobium > Rhizobium sp. TRM96647. The sequence goes on along the minus strand of NZ_JAOXHF010000003.1, from coordinate 559,506 downwards.
CATCGACCTGCAAGATCTTCCGGATGCCCGAGGTCGTCACGCTGGAGCGCGAAACGTTCATAGCTGTCGGCCGCCGCCACCTGAGCGGCCGTCGTGGACGACCGGCTGCCGGCGACGGCGAGGATCGGGCCACGTTCCCATGCGGCCGGGACCGTGTCCGGCTCAGCCGGCGGTACCGCGGGAACGAGCGCTTCGGCCACGCTGCTGGCGCCGACAAGGAGCAGGGGAGCCACCCGGTCGTCGATTTCCGCCAGCCGCCTGCCCAGGCGGTCGATGTCCGACTGCTCGATCGTGTCGACCAGGGTCCGGTCCGTCTTCAGGGCGGCATCCAGCGTTTTGCGGTCCGTCAGGGAAAGGCCTTCGAGGCCCTGCCTTGCCAGGTGAACTCGCAGGTCGGCCTCGTCCATGGGCGTGACGGGGTGGCGGCTCATGACGGGGTGCCGGTCTATCCGGTATATCTCGCCGTCCGGCGCGCGGGCGAACAGCGTTCCGAAGAGGCAGTAGCGTCCAAGGCTCGGCTGGCCGCCGACCACGATCGTCCGGGACGGCGCGAGGACTGCTTCGAGCGTCTTTACGGCGGCGCCGATGCTGCCGATATGTAGCGCCGAATCGAAGGTGGAGCAGACCTTGTAGTGGACGAAGCGCGGTGAGAGCGCGCGGAGAGCAGGCGCCAGCGCGCCCAGACGCGCAGCTGTCTCCTCGGGCGGTCGGGCCCTCAGATCCGTCGCCATGCCCACGGCATCGAGGTCTGCGGTTTCCTCGACCTTCGGCGGATCGAGAAACAGGCGCGCCCTGGCGCCGCGCTCGGACAGCGTCGCCAGCGTGTCGGACGCACCCGTGAAGTCGTCGCCGATGAACACGATCCGCGTCATTCTAGGAACCGAAGAACCGCAGCGCCGCCGCAAGTTCGCCCTGCGAGGATGCGGCGCTTTCCAGGGGTTGGCCGAGGCAGAGGGCGTCCCAGGCCTGGCGCAGGCTGCGGATGCCGGCTGCCGGGCCGCCGGGATGGGCGAGGATGCCGCCGCCCGCCATGAACATGAAATCGGCGGAGCCTGCCGCATCGAAGGTTGCCGGCAGGGTGCCGGCCCACTGGCCGGACGAAAACGCCGGCAGGACGAGATCGCTGTCATCCGCAGCATCCGCCGCGAGCGGCCGAAGGCAGCGCCGTGCGGCAGCTTTCACCTCGTTCGCCGCGTCGGAGAACTTTCCGCCGATGCCGTGGACATGCATGTGGTCGACGCCGGCGAGCCGGTACAGCGCCTGATAGGCGCCAAAGCCGATGCCGAGCGCCGGGTGGCGGGCGAGGGCGCCATAGCCGTTACGGTGGCCGTGTACGGCCAGCCGCGTCGCGCGGCGCAGGGTCTGCATCCCGGACAGGCCGCACCAGTTGAGGCTCGCCATGACGCAGGAACCGCCTTCTCGCTCGACCAGTTCGGCATGGCGGCGCATCGCGTCGGTCTCGTCGGTGATGTTGAAGGCGACCATCACATGCTTGCCGGTCCTGTCCCGGTGCTCCCGGACCTTGGCCATCACGGCCGGCACGCGCTCGGCGATCGGGGCATGATCCGGATTGGCGCAGACCTCGTCGTCCTTGATGAAATCGATGCTGGCCTCGCACAGAAGCGCCACGACGTCCGCGATCTCCTGCGGGCGCATGCCGACATTGGGCTTGATGATCGTGCCGAACAGCGGCCGGTCATGGACGTCGGTTGTGTGGCGCGTCCCGGCAACGCCCATGGCCGGCTGCTCGAAGCGGTCGCGGTAGGCCTGCGGCAGCGTGACGTCGACCAGCCTCAGGCCCGTAACCTCGCCGAGATCGTAGAGGTTGCCGGAGACGGTCGCTGCGAGCGTCGGCAGGTTGGTCCCGATATTCGTCACGGGGAAGGCGACGCGCACATGGGCGCGCCGCCAGGGCCCGCCGATGGCCTTGCGCTCGAGATAGGCGCTTGCGAGGCTGGGCGCTCCGACGGGCTCCAGTTCCTCGACGGAAAGGACCTCGGCGGCTGCGCGTTCGCGCAGCTCATCGGTTTCGTTGGCGACGCGCACGAACGTGCCGCTCGACTGCTCGCCGGCCATGATGTCGGCGATCTTGCGCGGATCGAGCGGCGTCTCGATCAGGTAGGACGCCTCGATGCGTTCGGTGAGCATGGTCAGATCGCCGACAGGTCGGGGAAGGGCCTGACGGGTTCCCCGCCGTCCCAGTTCTCCGATGCCGCACGGATAAGGTCGAACATGCGGCCCTTCGGTCCCATGACCTCGGAAAGTTCGATCACCGTGCCAGGGTGGGCTTCGCGATCGAAATAGCAGAAGCGGCCCTTCTCGCCCACCTTGCCGCTCATCTTGACCTTGAACCCCTCGGCTTCCATCGCCGCGAGGTCGGCATCGTATTGCTGCGTCCAGTAGGCGACGTGCTGGAGCCCGCGATGACCCGCCTGCCTGAAGTCGCGATACATCGACGGCGCATCGTTGCGGCACTGGATCAGCTCGACCTGGACATAGCCGCTGTTGGCCAGCGCCACCGAATTGTGCACGTCATAGGATTTGCCGTCATAGCGGTAATCCTCGATCGGTACGCGCGGATTGTAGTACCAGGGGCCGACGCCCATCACGTCGTACCAGTGCTTCATCGCCGCTTCGATGTCGTCGACGACATAGCCGAGCTGGCGGATTGGCCCGAGAAACTTGCTCATGGATTTGTCCTATTGAGAAATGAGGTGCGGCAGCCAGGTCGATACGGCGGGTACGATGGTGACCACCAGCAGCGACAGGAGCAGCGGGATGAAGAAAGGCAAAACGCCGCGCACCACAGAGTGAACCGGCATCTTGGCGATGATCGACACCATGTAGAGGCTCATGCCCACCGGCGGCGTCAGCAGGCCGATCATCAGGTTGAGCACGAAGACGATGCCGAGCTGGAGCGGATCGACGCCGGCCGCATGCAGGGCGGGCGCGACGATCGGCGCGATGATCAGGATCGCGGCGATCGACTCGAGGAACATCCCGACGATCAGCAACAGCAGGTTGACCAGCAACAGCAGCACGAAGGGGTTGTCGGAAAGGCCGAGCAGCAGGGCACCGGCCTTTGCGGGCACCTGGTCGAGCGTCAGCACCCAGGCGAACACCGCAGCCGTCGAGACGATGAACAGGATGCTGGCGGTCGCCTCGACGGTCTCGCGCAGGCCATCCATGACCGCCTTCAGCGTGAGCGAGCGGTAGATGAAGGCGCCGATCAGCAGGGCATAGGCAACGGTCACGCCGGCAACCTCCGTCGGACCGAAATAGCCGCTGAGCAGGCCGCCGATCAGGATGAGCGGGGCAAGCAGCGCGGGGAAGGAAATCACGGCCTTTGCGGCAACCTCGCGCACCGTCGGCTTCACGGTATCGCGCGGCAGGTTATAAAGACGCGCCATCACGGCGACCTGAAGCATGAGGAACAGCGTGATCAGGATCGCGGGCACGACGCCGGCAACGAGCAACTGAACCGCGGACACGTTGGTGACGCTGGCATAGATGATGATGGGGATGGACGGCGGAAAGATCGGACCGATTGTCGCCGAGGCGATCGTCAGGCCCGCCGCGAAGTTCTTCTTGTAGCCCTGCCTGACCATCTCGTCGATCTGGATCCTGCCCAGCGCGCCGATATCGGCCAGCGCCGCTCCGGAAACGCCGGAGAAGATCAGGCTGACGAGGATCGACACCTGGGCGAAGGAGCCGCGTATGCGTCCGACGAGCATGCGCACAAGGTCGAAGATGTGCTGGGTGACGCCGATCGAGCTCAGCAGGCTGGCGGCCAGGATGAACAGCGGCACCGCCAGCAGCGGCGTCGAGTCGAGTGCGTTGACGCCGCGTTGCGCCAGCACATGGATCGGCAGGCCGTAGGTCAGGATCGTGACCGCCGACGACAGGCCGAGCGCAACTGCGATCGGCGCGCCGAGGATAAGGGCGGCGGCGAAGAGGGCGATAAGGAGCAGGCTCATGACGGCGGGACCCCGGGCTCGTCGTGGGAGAGGTCGCCGCCGCGCAGCAGGGCTGCGATCCTGGCGACGGTGATGATTGTGAGCAGCGCCATCGCGACGGCCGCCGGCGCGTAGTAGACCCAGTTCGGAATGCCGAGGGTGGGGGTGGCGAACTTCCATGCGCGCGACAGGAAGGCATAGATCGACCACACGCCGACCGCGCCGAAGGCCAGGACCATGATCTCGACGATCAGGGCGCAGACATGGCGGCCGGCCGGCGGCAGCATCGCCGGGACCATGTCGACGGCGACATGGCCGCCCCGCAGGGCCAGCAGCGGCACGCCGAGGAAGACGAGCGCCACGCCGCAGAAGCGCGAAAGCTCGTCCGCCCAGGGCATGCCGAGATCGAAGAGGTTTCGGCCCAGGACCTGCGCGACGATGAGTGTGCTCATCAGGGCGAGCAGGAGGATGCCGAGATTGAGGCAGGCCCTGGACATTGTCGCCAGTATCCTGCCGCCCGGCACGCATGCCGCTTCGTTCACCATTTGAGTGTCCTCTCCGACCGGGTGAAGATCAGGCTATCGCCTTGATCTTCTCGTAGAGCGCGCCGAACTTCTCGCCGAAGCGCTCCTCGACGACCTTGCCGACCGAGGCACTGAAGGCCTCGATATCGAGGCCCTCGGCCGGGCCGATGACCTTCATGCCCTCGTCGCGCAACGCCTGGGTGTCCTTTTCCTCATTGTCCTGGATCGCCTTGGTGGCACGGTCGCGGATATCGAGGGAGGCCTTCGCGACGGCTTCCTTCTGGGCGTCCGACAGGCCCTGCCAGGCGTCCTCGTTCATCACGACGACTTCGGCGTTCGACATGTGGCCGGTCAGCATCAGATGCGACTGCACTTCGTAGAGCTTGACGTTGAGGATGACGTTGACCGGGTTTTCCTGGCCGTTGACGACGCCGGTCGCAAGGGCGGTCGGCACCTCGGACCAGTCGACCGGAACGGGTGCGGCGCCCATCCCCTCGACGGCGGCCTGGTAGATCGGGAACGGTACGGCGCGGATCTTCATGCCCGCGAGGTCGGCGGGCGTCTTGACCTCCTTGTTGCAGGTCAGGTTGCGGCGGCCGAAATAGTGAGCGTAGATGACGCGGCAGTTCGCGGCCTGGATCAGGCCCTGGTTGAGCTCCTGCATGACCGGTGAATTGATGTCCATCACCTTCATCAGGTGGTCGATGTCGCGATAGAGGTAGGGTGTGTCCAGCGCGGCGAAAGGCTCGTAGAGCGAGCCGATGCCGCCGGCGGTGTTGTGCGAGAAGGCGATGGTGCCGAGCGAAACCGCCTCGGCCAGTTCCTGGAGCTTGCCGAGCTGCGAGGACGGGAAGACCTCGACCTTGATGTCGCCATTCGAATGCTTGCCGACCGCCTCCGCAAACCAGTCCGCCTGTGCACCGGCGACGCTCGCCGGCTCGTTGTTGTGGCCGTAGCGCAGCGAAACCTGTTCCGCGCGCACGATCGCCGGTGCAAACAGGGCCGCGCCGGCACCAAGGCCGAGGCCCATCACGCCGCGGCGTGAAAATTCGAATGACTTGCGGTTCATGAGATCCTCCCTGAGTGAAATTGATGTGATCATCTCCCGACTGCTTGCACAGACGTGGTGATAATTCGCTCCTCTTGACATTACGGTAAGAAACGGAAAGCCTCAGGTCAAACAGCAAAAATTGAGGTTATTTGAGGTGAATCTGGATAAGCCGGGAAATCCGTCCCTGAATGATGTCGCGGCCGCCGCGCGGGTTTCGCTGGCGACAGTCGACCGCGTCATGAACCGCCGCAAGGGTGTGACGGCCCGCACGGTGGAACGTGTTCTGACCGCGGCGGTGAAACTCGGCTATCTCAGGGAAGAGCAGCGGGACCTGCTGTCCGCGCCGCGCCCCGCCCAGATCGCCTTCCTGCTGCCGATGGGCGGCAATCCCTATCTCAAGCTCCTGGGGGAGAAAGTCCGGGGCGTGGCGGAGACCGGCCGCCGCGACGCCAGCCCGGTGCGCTGCTTCTTCATCGAGAGCTTCAATGCCGCGGCGATCGCGGCGGCGCTTCGCCTCCATTCCAAATGGGCCGACGGCATCGCCTTCATGGCGATCGACCACCCGCTGGTGCGCGAGGCGGCCGAGGAGGTGAGCGCGGCGGGAACCCGCCTGGTCACCATCGTCTCGGACATGATCCATCCGGCCCGCGAGGCCTATGTCGGGCTGGACAATCATGCGGCCGGCCGCACGGCGGCCTATCTGCTTGGCCGTTTCTGCGGCTCGCGCGAGGGCAGCGTGGCGCTTGTCGCCGGCAGCCGCACATATCGCACCCACTCCGAACGCGAACTCGGCTTTCTCGGCCTTCTGGAAGAGACCTATCCCCGCTTGCGCGTGGTGGGGATGCGCGAAGGCCATGACGACCGCAACGAGAACTATCGGCACACCTTGTCGCTGATCGATCAGAATCCCGACCTCGTCGGCATCTACAATGTCGGCGGATCCTCGGACGGGATTGCCCGTGCCCTGCGTGAACGCGGCAAGGGCGACGGCGTTGTCTTCATCGGACACGGATTGACCGCCGACACGCGCCGCTTCCTGATCGAGGGGACGATGGACGCCGTCATCAACTCCGACCCGGATCAACTGATTGCCCGGGCACTCGAACAGTTTTCGGTTTCTCCGCCGATGAACGCGAGCGGCCTTGCATGCCCTCCGTTGAGCATGGAGATCATCTTCCGCGAGAACATACCCCTGCTGGCAAAGTAGCCTGACGCAGGTTGCCATACCTATTGCCGGGGCCATCGTCGCGGCAATCTATGCCTGGCATTGTCCGGACGACAGCCCGCTCGTCCTTGCCATCTGGTACACGGTCGCCATCGCCGACGCTGGCTTCGCTGGCGACCCTGTGGCTCAGGCGGGTTGCGCTTCGTCGGAATGCCGCGCCTGCCAATGACGCAGCAGGACGGGGACGATGAGGGCAAGGCCGAGCAGCGACGAATAGAGTTCGGGCGCGACGAGCAGCAGTGCTGCCAGCAGCAGCAGCACGTTCTCCCACGGGCGCGTGCGCACCAGCAGGTAGCGCGACAGTGCGGCGCCAAGGCAGGTGATGCCTATGATGCAGCCGAGGAACGCCACGAAGAAGTCCGGCCAGTTGAAGTCCTTCGTCACCAGAAGCAGGGACGGGGAGAAGACGAAGACGAAGGGCACCAGCGCCTTGCCGAGACCAAGCCGGAAGGCCGTATTGCCGGTCTTGAACGGGTCCGAGCCGGCCATGCCCGCCGCGGCATAGGCGGCGAGCGCCACCGGCGGCGTGATGTCCGCCAAAAGCCCATAGTAGAAGACGAAGAAGTGGGCGACGATCGGCTCGACCCCGAGCATGACCAGCGCCGGCGCCGCGATGGTCACCATGATGATGTAGTTGGCGGTCGTCGGAATGCCGCAGCCCATGAGGATGCACACCACGCCGGTCATCAGCAGGGTGAACAGCAGCGTCAGGCCCTGGGTCGAGAAAATCATCTCGGGAACGAAGGTGCTGAACAGCGCCGAAAGGTGCCCCGCCGTCGAGGTGACGATATAGGACAGCTTGAAGCCGACGCCCGTCAGCGTCACGATGCCGACGACGATGCCGACGGTGGCGGCGGCCGCGCCCACGGCAAGCGCATATTTTGCCCCGTCGCGCAGGCAGACCACGATCTCGGCGACCGACATGCGCCGCCGCGGATTGAGCAGGCCCACGACGACGCACATGGTGATGCCCCAGAAGGCGGCGAGATAAGGCGTATAGCCCGAGAGCAGGACGGCGATGAGAACGACGAGCGGAATGATCGTCGGCCAGTCCCGCTTCAGCGCCTCGACCACGTCCGGCATCTCATCCGACCGCAGGCCCCTGAGGCCGGTGCGCTTGGCCTCGAAATGCACCTGCATGAACACGCCGAAGAAATGCATGAAGGCCGGCACGATGGCCGCCAGGATGATGGTCGTATAGGGCAGTTCCAGGAACTCGATCATCAGGAAGGCGGCAGCGCCCATGATCGGCGGCGTCACCTGTCCGCCCGTGGAGGAGGCCGCCTCCACCGCCGCGGCGAAATGCTTCTTGTAGCCGAGCCGGATCATCGCCGGGATGGTCAGGGAACCGACCGTGACAGTGTTGGCGACCGACGAGCCGGAGATCATGCCGAACAGCGCCGAACCGAAGATCGACACCTTGGCCGGGCCGCCCGCATAGCGGCCGGCGACCCATGCCGCGCAATCGAGGAAGAGCTGGCCGAGGCCGATGCGGGTGGCGAACACGCCGAACAGGACGAAGTGGAAGACGTAGGTGGCGACGACGCCGAGGGCGATGCCGTAGATGCCCTGCGTCGTCAGGTAGAGATGGTCCACGAGCTGGGAGACGGACGCGCCGGGATGGACGAGGATGCTCGGCATGTAGGGGCCGAACAGGGCATAGGCCATGAAGATCACGGCGATGATGGGAAGCGGAATGCCGACGGAGCGTCGCGTCGCCTCGAGCAGGAGCACGATCAGGACCAGGCCGAGGATCACGTCCAGCCGCGTCGGATTGCCGACGCGGAAGGCAAGGTCGTCCAGCGGGATCAACGGCACATGCATGACGGCCACGACAGCGGCGATCGCCAGCAGCCAGTCGAAGACGGATATGCCGAGCGGGCGCAGCAGGCTGGACCGCGCGGGCGCGTCATAGCCCGTCTTCACCAGGGGAAAGACGAGAAAGACCAGTCCCAGCACCATCGACAGGTGGATGCCCCGGTGCATCATCTCCTGCAAGAGACCGAAGCCGGCGGTGTAGTAGTGAAACAGCGACAGGGCGACCAGCAGGAAACCGACCAGCCAGCCGGCAGCAGGCGTCAGCGGCCGGAAGCGGATCTCGGAGTCGAACTTCTCCTCCAGCTCCCGGGCCTTCTCCTCGTCGAATTCCATGCCGGAAAGTTTGATCTTGTCGCTGTCGCCGTCGCTCATGCCCGGTTCCTTTCTTGACCCTTCAGACAAAAGGGGGCGGAAGACCAGCCTTCCGCCCCATCGTTGTCAGCCTGTTTCAGGGGGCTATTTCAGGGCGCCGACTTCCTTGTAGAACTTCTCCGCGCCCGGATGGAACGGGATGCCGGCGCTGGTAACCGCATTTTCGAGCGTGATGAGCTTGCCCTTGGCGTGGCCGGCCTGCAGCGATTTCTGGGTCTCGTCGCTGTAGAGCGACTTGACGATGTTGTAGACGAGATCGTCGGACTGCTTGGCGCTGGTCACCCACTGGGCGGCGACGGAGATGGTCTTGGTCTCGCCGACATTCTTGTAGGTGCCGTCCGGGACCGTGTCGGTGGAAAAGAACTTCTGCTCGGACAGTAGCTTGTCGGCTTCCGGGCCGGAAATCGGCACGAGCGTGATGTTGTTGGTGCTGGCAAGCTCCACGATGGCGCCGGTCGGATAGCCGCCGACGAAGAAATAGGCGTCGAGCGCGCCGTCCTGCAGGCGCTCGCCTGACGGGCCGGGCTTCAGATATTCCGGTTCGATATCCTCTTCCGTCAGCCCGTAGGCTCCGAGCACGAGCCGCGCATCGACGATCGTGCCGGAGCCGGGTTCGTCGAGGGAGACACGCTTGCCCTTCAGGTCTGCAACCGACTTGATGCCTGCATCGGCGCGGGCGACGAGATGAATGGTCTCGGGATAGAGCGTTGCGATCAGCCGCAGATCCTCGACCTTGGGCTTGCCCTCGTAGAGGCCCGTTCCCGAATGGGCCCAGTAGGCGACGTCCGACTGCGTGAAGCCGGATTCGGAAGCGCCCGACTGGATGGCACTGATATTGGCAACCGAGCCGTTCGAGGACACTGCCGTGGAGACGAGGCCTTCGACGCCTGCCGGCCCCGTTGCCGAGATCGCGTTGGCGATCAGGCCGCCGACGGGATAGTAGGTTCCCGAGGTGCCGCCCGTTCCGATGCGAAAGAATGCCTGCTGCGCACGCGCCGATGTGAGCCCGGCTGCCGCAAATCCCGCGACGGCGGCCCCGATGGAAAAGGCGCGACGAGTGATCGAAATGCTCATAATTACCTCCCGCAAAAAGATTGCTAACATGTTCAGCGAGTTAAAGATTGTCAACCTGCCGTCGCGATCTTCCGGGACGTTGCCATGAAACGGATACGCGCGACCCGGTAACCCGCAGGTTTCTCCGCCGCTGGCCTGCTCGCCTGCGTGGGGCCGAGGAAATGAAACCATGCTCACGCACGCCGCCGAATGCGAGGGCGATGCCGGTGTAGGAATTGGCGGCAACGGGCGGCCGCTTTCCGTAGCCCTCCTAGCCCAAGATTAAATTTCAAGCTTCTACTTGACGTTGCCGTCGTGACCGCCAGAATGCCCCGGCGGACTTGACCGGGGCCCAAATGGCGGCCGGCGCGTTCCGAAGTCCGACGAACTTCATCTACATGCATCCGACAATTGCAATTGCCATGCAGGAGCAGACGATGAGTATCTTTCGAAACGACGTCTCCGACACCAAAATCGACACCGACACATTGCCGATAAGCGTGGATCGACGCAGCCTGCTCCTGGGGGGGACGGTGCTGGCGGCTGCCGGGATTGTGGGATCTGCAGCTTCGGCCGACAGGGCGCAGGCCCAGACGCAGACGCAGGAGCAGACCGCAGCACCTTCCGGCAAGCCGCCGAATATCCTCGTCATCTTCGGAGACGACATCGGGATTCCGCAGATCAGCGCCTATACCATGGGGCTGATGGGCTATCGCACGCCCAACATCGACCGCATCGCGGCCGAAGGGGCGATCTTCACCGACAGCTACGGCCAGCAGAGCTGCACGGCCGGGCGCGCCTCCTTCATCCTCGGGCAGGAGCCGTTCCGCACCGGTCTGCTGACGATCGGCATGCCCGGCGATCCGCACGGCATCCAGGACTGGATGCCGACGATCGCCGACGTGATGAAGACCAAGGGCTATGCGACCGGCCAGTTCGGCAAGAACCATCTCGGCGATCGCGACGAGCACCTGCCGACCAAGCACGGTTTCGACGAATTCTTCGGCAACCTCTACCATCTCAACGCCGAGGAGGAGCCGGAAGGCTATTTCTACCCGAAGGATCCGGAGTTCCGGAAGGAATTCGGGCCGCGTGGCGTCATCAAGTCGAGCGCCGACGGCAAGATCGAGGATACCGGGGCGCTGAACACCAAGCGCATGGAGACGGTCGACGAGGAGTTCCTCGCTGCCGCCAAGGACTTCATCGACCGGCAGGCCAAGGCGGACAAGCCGTTCTTCGTCTGGTTCAACTCCACCCGCATGCACGTCTTCACCCATCTGAAGCCGGATTCGCTTGGCAAGACCGGCAAGGGTATCCATGCCGACGGAATGGCCGAGCACGACGGCCATGTCGGCCAGTTGCTGCAGCAGCTCGACGACCTCGGCATCACCGAGAACACGATCGTGCTCTACACGACCGACAACGGCGCGGAAATCGCGCTGTGGCCGGATGGGGCGATGACCATGTTCCACGGCGAGAAGGGCACGACCTGGGAAGGCGGCATGCGCATCCCGATGATGGTGCGCTGGCCGGGCGTGGTGAAGCCCGGCACGCAGATCAACGAGATCGTCACGCTGATGGACTGGATGCCGACCTTTGCCACGGCCGCCGGCATTCCCGACCTCAAGCAGCAGATGACGCAGGGCTTCCAGTCAGGCGACAAGAGCTTCAAGGTTCACCTCGACGGCTACGACCTGACGGAGCTCCTCAAGGGCACCGCCGAGACGCCGCCGCGCGACGCCATGTACTACTTCGACCAGGGCGGCAACCTGAACGCCATCCGCTGGAACGACTGGAAGCTGAGCTTTGCCGTCAACAGCGAAGGCAATATCGCCACGGCCACGCGTGAGGTGCCGAGCTGGGCCAATATCACCAACCTGCGCATGGACCCTTATGAAAGGGGCGCCAAGGAAGGCGGCAACGCGATGGATTTCATCGCGCGGAACATGTGGCTGCTGGTGCCGGTCCAGGCAAAGATGAAAGAGTTCTTCGCCGACTTCAACCAGTACCCGTACCAGACCGGCAGCACGCTCAACGCCAGCGGCATCAACTACGGCTGGCTGCAGCAGCAGGCGGCGATGCAGCGGCTGAACGAACTGGAGCGCCTGGCGCCGCGTTAAAGCATGTCGCGTAGAACCGTGCAGCGGTTTTGCGACATCGACATGCGTGTAGACAAAGACCTAAGCGTGCAGAGCGAATCCGAAGGATCGCGACACGCTTTTGGCCGATCGATGAGATGGCGGGCAAGGCCCGCCATCTTCGGCCGCTTCTCGCGGTCAGCCGATATCCGCTCCTGCCATCGCGGGATTGAGCGGAGGCAGGGCGGACCCCACTGGCGTTGCGCCTTGGTGGCCTTCCTTGTCCAGCCAGAGCTTCCGTGCCGCCCGCAACCCGGACGGAAACATGCGCGGCAGGCTCTTGTCATCCGTTCCGGCCGATCCATAAAGAGTCCTCTGATGGCGGCAATAGGCCTCCTGCGTCGCTGCATCGGCGTATCGCTCGAGCCAGGACTGCAGGGGCGCGATGCCTGCCGTGCGCGACCAGGCGTCGAGTTCGCGCGCGATCTCCGCCGCGTCTCCGTCCCGGCAAGCGTCCTCCACCCGCCGGAAATGCGCCGCCTCCGACTGGCGATACTGCGATTGCCGCCTGCCGCACCACGCCTGCAGCCGCGACAGGGCCAAGGCGAGGAGAGCGATGACAAGGCCGGCCAGTATTGCCAGCGCTGCCATCCCTGCTGCCCGGAACCAGTCGAACGGTGCGGCCTGCCGTTCGCCCGGCGGAGCGATCGCAGTCGATGGCGGCGATGGAGCCGCGGCCACGGTGACGGTGGTGGTGGACGCAGTCGCGGACTGGGATTTTGCCGTCGCGGGATCGAACCAGATGACCGTCACGGCTGGCAGCACGAAAGTACCCGCATCCGCGAACAGATAGCTGGCCTCGTCCCTGCGCACGCCGGCAACCGGCTGGCCGGTGCGGTCCGTTTCGTCGGAGAGGGCCGGATCCTTTCGGTAGAGCCGCACTCCTTCTGGGGCGGAAAGATCGGGTTCGGGAATCATCATCGCCCGCATCCCCTCCGCCCGCACCGTGATCGTGCGCACCAGCGTGTCGCCGGCCTTCAGGGTCGTCGGGTCGCGGTCGAACACTTGCGTCACCTCGACCTTTGCAGCCACGACCCCGCTGCTGCCCGCCGCCGCCGCCCCCGGGGCAGCCTGCACGGCAAATGTCAGCGGTGGCAACGATACCTTGCCCTGCGTCGTCTGCCCCGGCACCGCCGCATAGCCGAAGGTGATCTCGGCAGGCGGAAGGGCAAAATCTCCCGCCTGCTGCGGGGTGACGACATAGGTGCGACGAATGCCGGAATAGGCGGTGCCGTCGATCGTCTCGTTGAGGTTCAGCGCCGGCCCGTCCTGCAGGGTGACGATCGCGCCGGAGAGATCGATGGGCGGGAATTGCGGCGGCTGCAGGAAATAGTTCGGCACGAGGACATCGACGTCGACGAGGATCTGCTGACCGACATAGAGTGTCCCCTTCGATTGCAGCGCCGTCCGGGCCAGCGGGTCGGCTCCTTGCGCGAAAGCCACGGACCACAGGAGGGCGACGGACGGGAACAACGATCGGATGGCGCGCCGGATCATCATTGATGCCCCCGCGCTTCGATGGCGAACTTCCGCGCCAACAGGTCGGCCGGCGACACCTGGATGTTGCGCATCCACATGTCCGCGGTCTGCGTGCCGGCAGGTACCTGACCTTCCTGGCCGCGCTTGCCCTTGTCGTCGAACTGGATCTGGTCGGGATCGATGCCGGCCTGCTCCTGTTGTTGCTCCTGTTCCTTCTGGTCGTTCTCCTTCTTCCGCCGCTGTGCCAGTTCGAGGTTCGCCTTCGCCTCGGCCCAGTCGGGTTTCTGCTTCAGAGCCTGCTGATAGGCGGTGATGGCCTCCTCCGGCTTGTCGAGATGCATCAGGGCGTTCGCCTGATTATAGTAGCTCTCGGCCGTGGTGGACCGGGCAAAGGCGTCGATCGCATCCTGGTAGCGGCCCGCTCGATAGAGCGCGGCGCCGCGCCAGGCAGGATCGGAGAAGTGCTCGGCCGCCGCCGTAAAATCGCCCTGTGTGAAGGCACGCTGGCCCTGCTGATCTGGTGTGCGCCACGGATTGCCGAGATCGGCCGCCTCGGCACGGATCGGACCGCCGACAACGACCGCGAGCACTGCGGCACCCAGCCAGTGGATCTTGCTTCCCCGGCGGAAGGTCAGCGCGCAGAGGATCGCGATCGGAAGGGTCAGGTACCAGCCGAAATCGCGCCAGCGCGTCAGCCCCTCTTCGGATTTCTGCGTGAATGACGTCTGGATGCGCCGGACGATCCAGTCGACATCGCCGTCGTCGAGCGTGACGGTCGCGACCTGCGCCGATGAGGAGGACTGCAGCGCCATCAGGCCGTCGACGTCGAGCCTCGCCTGCACGCGTGCACCGGTGCTGTCGGTCAGGTATTCGCCGGACCCGGTCCTGACCGATCCGCCTTCCGGCGTGCCGATGCCGAGCACCATCAGGTCGTTGCGGCCCTTGTAGTCCGAGAAGGCGGCAAAGGCGCCGCGCTCGACACCGTCCGTCAGAAAGAGGATCGTTCCCGGTGCCGTCTCGTCGGCAAGTGCTGTCTCGACCGTCTCCAGCGCCTTGGCCGTGTCTTTGCCCGGCACCGGCATCAGCGCCGGCGAAAGGGCTGCGAGATAGGTGGCGACGAGCGCGGCGTCGTCGGTGAGCGGCAGCACCATATGGGCCGAGCCGGCATAGGCGAACAGCGCGGTGCGTGCGCCCTTGCGCCGGGCCATGATGTCCTGCACCTTGAGCTTGGCCCGCTCGAGGCGGGTCGGGGTGATATCCGTCGCATTCATCGTCGGGCCGAGGTCGATCGCGATCGCGAGCGGTGCCGTGTCCTCGACGAAGGGGGGGCGCTCCCGTTCCCAGGTCGGGCCGGCAGCGGCGATCCCGGAAAGCGCGATCAGCCCGGCAATGAGGTGGACCGGGCGGAGCCCGCCCGCCCGCCCGCGTTCGATCAGGAGGTGGTCGAGCAGGTTCGGCGCGATCAGGTTCTGCCAGCGTGCCCGCATGTCCGACTGCCGGTCGAGCAGCCAGACGAGAAGCAAGGCGGCTGCGATCGCCAGCAGCCACCACGGGCGCAGGAAGTGGAATTCGGAGATCATGCCCCCGCCTCCCTGTCGCGCCTGCCGGACGCATGGATGGAGACCAGCCAC
The DNA here is from genome assembly GCF_025780115.1 of Rhizobium sp. TRM96647. Lineage (NCBI taxonomy): Bacteria > Pseudomonadati > Pseudomonadota > Alphaproteobacteria > Hyphomicrobiales > Rhizobiaceae > Rhizobium > Rhizobium sp. TRM96647. The sequence continues at coordinate 544,259 of NZ_JAOXHF010000003.1, read as the reverse complement.
ATCACGACATGATAGGCGAGCACCAGCAACACGGCCGCGCCGAGCGGATAGTGGAACAGCTCGATGCGCGGCCGCCAGCTCAGCGTTTTCTGGTTTGCCGGCGTGATCTCGTCGAGCAGCGCATAGATCTTTGCCAGTGCGGCCTGGTCCTGGCCGAAGAAGTAGCGGCCGCCCGTGGTGGTGGCGATCGTCTCCAGCATGGCTGCGTCGAGCTTCTCCTCGCCTTGTGCATTCGGGTCGCCGATGCCGATGGTGTGGATGCGGATGTGGTTGTCCCTTGCGATCCCGGCTGCCTTGTCCGGCGGCATCGTGCTCGCCGTGTCGTTGCCGTCGGTGAGCACGATCAGGATCTTGTCGGGCGCCGGGCTCTCCTGGAACAGCTTGATCGACAGGCCGATCGCATCGCCCATCGCCGTTCGCGGTCCGGCCATGCCCGGCAGCGTGTCCTTGAGCATGGTCCGCATTGTCCCGTGGTCCATGGTGAAGGGGACGAGCGGGTAGGGCGCATCGCCGAAGGCGATCAGGCCGAGGCGATCGCCCGGCCGGCGGTCGATGAAGTCGGCGACGACCGATTTCACCGCATCGACCCGCATTTCGAGGTTGCCCTGCGGCGTGCGGAAGTCGCGGGTGTCCATCGACTGCGACAGGTCGAGCGCCAGCATCAGGTCGCGCTGGGGTTCGGTCTTTTCGAGCGGTGGCTCGACATATTGCGGTCGCGCCAGCGCCAAAAGCACCAGCAGCCAGCAGATCGGCCCGATGATCTTCTGCAACAGGTTGGCGCGGGGGACGACGGCGCCCTCGGTCGCGCCGATGCCGGCCGCCTTCGTGATGTCCTCGAAGAACGGAATACGCACGGCCGGCGTCTGCTCGCGGTAGGGCGGCAGCAGCCACCAGACGAGGAGCGGAAGCGGCAACAGCAGCAGGAGCCAGGGATGGTCAAGGGTGTACATCGTGCCCCTCGATCCATTGGCGCGCCGCGGAAAGCGTTCGTTTCGCAGCCGCCTCGTCCGCAAGGGATGCCGCGGGCAGGCGGTACTCGGTTTCGGCAAAGAAGCGATAGGCGTCGTCTTCGATCCTGGCCTTGCCGGCATGGGCCTTGAGAAAGTCCGACCAGTCGGGACCGCTCAGCGCGGCGACGGTCTCGCGTGGCCAGGCTGCGAGCGCCGTCCGCTTCACAAGTGACGGCAGGCTCGCCAGGGCCTGCTTACGGCCGTCCGGCCGGTTGATCCCTGTCTCCAGCAGGGCAAGCTCCGCCAGCGCCTCGCGCCGATAGCGATTCTGTGCACGGTGCCGCAACCAGCGCCAGAGGATAAAGGCAAGCGTGAGTGCGAGGGCGGCGGCCAGCGCCGCCCAGCCCCAGGTCGCCGGCATCATCGAGACTGAGGGCGGGAGCGCAATGTCGGCCATTTGCCGCAAGGTCGCAGCCAGCATGGGATCGGTCGGCGGGCTTGCGACACCGGACTCCATTCAGCGCCTCCTCTGCCGCCAGGCAAGCTGGCCGAGCAGCGTGCGCAATTGCGGCGCGACCTCTTCGGCCGCCGAGAGCGGCAACATCGGCAGGCCCATTTCCTTCTGCCAGGAAAGCAGTTCGCGGCCCCGGTTGCGGGCGAAGCTGTCCACGGCATCGCGCACGTTGCTGCGGCCGAACTGCAATTCGGCCTGCAGCGCCCCGCCGCTGACCACCATCTCGCCGGTGCGGGGCAGTTCCAGCAGAAACGGATCGTAGACGAGGATGGCAATCACATCGTTGGCCACCGACATCTTCAGCAGAAGGTCGCGTGTCGCGGGCCCGTGGCCGTCGAAATCGCTGACGACGATGATCAGGTGATCGTGCCGGGCGACGGCGGCAATTCTTGTCAGAACGGCATCGAGCTGTTCCGGCGTCCGTTTCGCCTCCGAGGTGGCGTTGAGCGCCTTGTTCCTGACCGAGATCGCCTCGGCAAAGCGGATGACAGCCTCGCGGCTGCGATGCGGCCGCACGGCTTCCTGTTGCGCGTCGTCGAATACGACGCCGCCGACGCGGTCGCCGAGCGCCATGACGCGCCAGGCGCAAAGCGCTGCGGCTTCGGCGGCCGCGACCGATTTCATCGAGCGCCTGCTGCCAAAGAACATGTTGACCCGCTGGTCGACGACGACGAGCGCCGGACGGTCCTTCTCCTCGTCGTAGACGCGCACGAACGGCTGCCCGGTGCGGGCGGTGACGCGCCAGTCGATCGTGCGGATATCGTCGCCGGGCTGGTAGGTGCGCAGTTCCTCGAAGCTCAGGCCGCGACCGCGCATGCGCGATTCGTGACGACCGGCGAGGAGCCTGCGAACCGGCGCCTTTCGCAGGAACGTCAGGTCGCAGGCGACCGGCTCCAGGGCCGCAAGATCGTCGACGGAGACATAGACGCCGTCGGTGCCATGGGCGGCCGGCCGCGCGATGCCTTTCGTTCTTCCGAAGGCGGGCAGGGAAAATGCCAATGCAAGTTCCTCCTGGTCAGGCTGTCGCGACCTTCTCGACGATGCGATCGACCGCCTGGTCTGCGACGATCCCGCCGGCATGAGCCTCGTAGGAGAGCACGAGCCTGTGGCGGAAGACGTCGTGGACAATGGCCTGGACATCGTCCGGGGTCACGTAGTCGCGTCCGTGCAGCCATGCATAGGAGCGCGAAACCTTGTCCAGCCCGATCACGCCGCGCGGGCTGACGCCGACCTGGATCCATTTCGCAAGATCGGCATCGATCTTGTCGGGATAGCGCGTCGCCATAACGAGAGCGACGATATAGTCCTCCACCGCCTTGGAAACGGTGATGTCGGAGATTTCGCGGCGTGATGCGAGCACGACGTCCGCGGCCAGTTTCTCGGGATCGTCCCCGGCCTTGCCGTGGGCTTCCTTTTCCTCCGAACGCACCAGTTCCATGATGGCCGCTTCCGACTTGGCATCCGGATAGTCGACGCGGATGTGCATCAGGAAGCGGTCGAGCTGAGCTTCCGGCAGCGGATAGGTACCCTCCTGCTCGATCGGGTTCTGCGTCGCCATGACGAGAAAGAGTTCCGGCAACCCATGGCTCTTGCCGCCGACCGTCACTTGCCGTTCCTCCATGGCTTCCAGAAGCGCGGATTGCACCTTTGCCGGCGCGCGGTTGATCTCGTCGGCCAGAATGAGGTTTGCGAAGACGGGGCCTTGCTGGAACTGGAACGCGCCCTTGCCCGCCTCGCTGAAATAGACCTCGGACCCGGTAATGTCGGACGGCAGCAGGTCCGGGGTGAACTGGATGCGCGAGAGGGTCGCGTCGAGGTTCTTCGCCAGGCTCTTGATCGCCCGCGTCTTGGCCAGCCCCGGCAAGCCCTCGACGAGCAGATGGCCATTGGCCAGAAGCCCGAGCAGCAGGCGTTCGATCATGGCCTCCTGGCCGATGATCGACCGGCCCATGCGCTTGCCGAGCGCCTCGATGTCGTCGCGACTGCCCATTGGATTCCCTCTCCTGCGCGTCGTCAGATCAGGTGTATTCGATTCCGGGATGCCACTGCTGCGCCTCCTGCCTTTCAGCAGGCCAGGTTCAAGATATCGCGTAAAAGTTGACGGGCAAGGGCGGCGGGCGTCGATAGCTGAACAAACGGCGCTGCCGATGGGCGCGGGGCGGAGAACTGGCGGAACGCACGCGGTTTCTCAAACTGATGAGCTTGCTTGCATCCGCAAGATGCGCTGCACCCACGATGAGGTCACAGGCAGCGGAACAGGCGGCCGCTTCGTCAACGGCATCGACCTGGTCAGCCGCCTTGTAACGGCAGCATGCTGCGGCAGGCAGGGGCGGACCGATGACCGCGATGGAATCTTTTCCGCGCGGCTTGCCTTTGCATTTTATCTTGTATACTAGAAAACATCTGACGCCTGGGGAGGATCCGACAGGCCGCATAGGGAGAGGAATATGGTACAGTTCAGCAAGCTTTGCATGGCCGCCGGTATCGCCGCCGGCCTGGCGTTCTCGGCATCCGCGGCCTTTGCGCAGGAGGTTCCTGCCGCCGGCGCGAGCGCGCGCATCGATGCGATCAAGTCGGCAGGCCAGTTGCGCGTCGGCGTGCTGGCCAACCCGCCGTGGCTCGTGGAAGACACGACCGGCGCGGGCGAGCCCTGGCGTGGCCCGGCATGGACCCTTGCGGTCGCCTATGCGGAAAAACTGGGCGTGACGCTCGTTCCCGTGGCCGTCTCCCACGAGACCAAGGTGCCGGTCCTGGCGGCCAATCAGGTCGACATGACGATCTCGCCGCTGTCGATGACGAAGAAGCGCATGGAAGTCGTCGACTTCGTCACCTATTCGCGCACCTCGCTCTGCGTCTTCGGCAAGGCGTCCAACCCGAAGGTCGCCAACGCCAAGTCGGTCGACGACTTCGACAATCCCGACGTCACCATCGCCTATTTCACCGGCGGCGGTGAAGAGAACTGGGTGAAGGAGCGCTTCCCGAAGGCCACCCTGCGCGGCGTGACCAGCGCCGGCACGGCCGCCCCGGTGGAGGAGATCATGGCCGGCCGCGCCGACGTCGCGCCGATCAACCGCATCCCCTATGTCGCTCTGGCGCGCAAGGTTAAGGGCCTCGAGGCCCTGCCGCGCGAGAACAGCTGCCAGGACAGCACCGAGGCGGTCAACGAGATCGGCCTCGCCGTCGACAAGAACCAGCCGGAATATGTCGAATGGCTGCGCGCGGTCGCCGAAAAGATGCTTCCCGAACTGCAGGCGCAAGAGGAAGCCGAAGTCGCCAAGATGTAGGCGACGACGGATTGCGGCCGGTGATCCCGCCGGCCGCGCTCCTTTCGGAGAAAGATCATGGAACTGAACCTTTCCGCCGTGCTGGACAGCTGGCGGTTTCTTCTCAGCGGGCTCGGGGTCACGCTCCTGCTTGCCGCCGGCGTGACCGTGCTCAGCCTGTTTTCCGGCACGCTGCTCGCTCTCGGGCGGCTCTACGGGCCGCGCTGGCTGAGTGCCGTCATCGTGTTCTATATCGATTCGATGCGGGCCATCCCGGTCCTGGTGGTACTGGTCTGGGTCTATTTCGCCCTGCCGATCGCGACGGGTCTCAACCTTCCGCCCTTCTGGTCGGCACTTCTGTCGCTCTCCGCCCACCTTGCCGCCTATGTGGCCGAGGTCGTGCGGGCCGGCATCCAGTCGGTCCGCCCCGGCCAGGTGCGCGCAGGCATGGCGCTCGGCATGACCCGCGCGCAGATCCTCCGCAAGATCGTCATGCCGCAGGCGGTCGTCAGAATGCTGCCGGCCTTCGGTTCGCTGCTGTCGCTTGCAGTGAAGGACACGGCTATTGCGACCGTCATCGCCGTGCCGGAGCTCATGCGCCGGGCCGATGCGGTGGCCGGCCAGACCTATGCGCCGGTCGAGGTCTTCACCACGGTGATGATCCTCTACTTCATCGTCATCTTCCCGCTTACCCGAGGCATTGACATGATCTATCGCCGCATTTCCTTCCTGGGGCGGTCATGACATTCGATTGGTCCATCATCTGGCAAAGCATGGGGGCCCTCTGGCAGGGCGCGCTCGTCACCATCGGCCTGACCGTCCTGACGATGGTGCTCGCCGTTCCCCTCGGGATCGTCGTCGCGCTCTTGCGGGATTCCCGGCTGAAGCCAGTCTCCGCGCTAGCGACGGCCTATGTCGAACTGATGCGGAACGTTCCCATCATCCTCGTCGTCTACTGGGCCTTCTACGTACTGCCCATCCTTACCGGCGTCGGCTTCTCGCCGTTCCTCACCGGCCTGGTGGCGCTCGTTCTCAACAATACCGCCTATAATTCGGAGACCTTCCGCTCGGGCATCCGCTCGATCCGCAAGGGCCAGACGGAAGCGGGGCTGGCGCTCGGCATGAGCGAGGGCGAGGCGTTCCGCAAGATCGTCCTGCCGCAGGCCTGGCGCCGGGTGCTGCCGATCCTGGCGACCACCTGGGTCACGCTCTTCAAGGACACCTCGCTGGTCTCCGTGATTGCCGTCGGGGACCTGGCGCACACCGCGCTGCAGATCCGCTCGCAGTCCTTCCGGGTCATCGAAATGCTCACCGCGATGGCTGCCATCTACTGGCTGCTCGGTTATCCGCAGGCCAAGATCGTGGATTGGATCCACCGCAAATACGGGGTCACCGAATGACTGACACGCTTGTCAAACTCCCGCAGGGCGCAGCGCTTCCGGAGGTCGTGATCGAATACCGCGACGTCCGCAAGCAATATGGCGAGTTCGTCGCGCTCGCCGGGGTCACTCTCGAGGTCCGCCGTGGCCAGGTCGTCTGCCTGATCGGCCCGTCCGGATCGGGAAAATCCACGCTGTTGCGCTGCACCAACGGCCTTGAGACCATGACTTCGGGCGAGGTCTATTTCGACGGCATGCCGCTGTCGAAGGACCCGCGCAAGACCCGGCTCATCCGACAGCGCATGGGTATGGTGTTCCAGAATTTCGAACTGTTCCCGCACAAGACGGCTCTCGGCAACATCATGATGGGTCCGATGACGGTTCTCGGCCTCAGCGAAGAACAGGCGCGGACGCGGGCCGAAGCACTGCTCGCCAAGGTCGGCCTTTCCGACAAGGCGGGCAACTATCCCGCCAACCTTTCGGGCGGCCAGCAGCAGCGTGTCGCCATTGCCCGTGCCCTTGCCATGGAGCCCGAAGTCATGCTCTTTGATGAGCCGACTTCGGCGCTCGACCCGGAAACGATCGGCGAGGTGCTGAATGTGATGAAGCGGCTGGCGGATGACGGCATGACGATGGTGGTGGTGACGCACGAGATGACCTTTGCCCGGCGGGTCGCCGACCACGTGGTCGTTTTCGCGAACGGGCAGATCGTGGAGCAGGGACCGCCGGAGCAGATCTTCGACGCCCCGCAGACCACTCGTACCCGCGACTTCCTCAGCCATCTCGGTTGGGACGGATGAGCGGGATGCCGGCACAGGACCGATTGGCACAGGGCCAACCTGGCAGGGCCGCAGCCGAAGTCGCCGGAATGCCGGCGAGCGTCGACGACATTCACGGCATCATTCGCAACGAGATCATCACCCTGGGGCTGATGCCCGGCGTCAAGGTTTCCGAGAACGAGCTGGCGCGTCGCTTTAACACGAGCCGCACGCCGGTTCGCGAGGCGCTCCTGCGGCTCGTGGACGAAGGACTGGTCAAGGCCTGGCCGCAACGCGGCACGCTGATAACCCCGATCTCGCTGCGTGCCGTGCGGCGCGCGCGTTTCGTGCGCGAGGCCATCGAGGTCGCCGTGTTCCGCAAGGCTGCGACGGACGGCCTGTCTGCGGAGGTGCTGGCGAAACTCGATGCCATCATGACGCGTCAGCATGAGGCCCGCGAAGACTCCATCCTCTTTACCGATGCAGACGACGCCTTCCACCGGGCCTTCGCCGAGGCGATCGCCGTGGGCGACATCTGGTCCGTGCTTGAACGCGAGAAGGCACAGTTCGACCGGTTGCGCTTCCTCAGCCTTCCGAACGTGACGCCTGTCGCCGTCCTGATTGCCCAGCACGAGCGGATGATCGCAACCGTCCGCGCCCGGGATCCGGACGCTGCAGAGAAGGCGGTCCGCGACCACCTTTCGGAGGTGCTGAAGGTGACGGAACAGCTTTCCGCCCGCTATCCGGATCTCATCGTCAACGACATCTGACGCCGGTCCTCCCGCGTCCCGGGAAGGCGACGGGAAACGTCATTCGGCTTCCGCGGCGATTGCCTTCGCCATCCCGAGCGTGAGCATCCGCTCCAGCCGCCGGATCGTCTCATCGGCGAAGGTCCCTTCGGCGAGCGCCTCGGGCAGAAGATCGGGTATCGCTGCCAGCGCGGAGAAGACGGCCGCAGGGCTTTCCATCCCGCTGCCCGCGAGGGCTGCCTGCAGTTCCGCCTCGCGCGGATCGTTCAACGGATAGGAACTCCCCCCGTCGTCCCGGCCGAGCGCATAGCGCATCCAGCCGGCCGTGGCGAAGGCGAAAGGAGCGGTATTTCCGCCCCGCGCGAGCGTTTCGAGGGCGGGCGCGAATATGCGCTGCGGCAGCTTCTGCGTGCCGTCCATGGCGATCTGCCGGGTCTCGTGGGCGATGGCCGGATTGGCAAAGCGCGCACAAAGCGATGCGGCATAGGCATCGAGGTCCATGGCGATCGTCGGCAAGGTCGCCCGCGCGGCCGTCATGTGGCGGCGGACGAGGCCGTTCAGCGCGGCATCCGCCATCACGTCGCAGACATAGGTCTTGCCGCTCAGAAAGCCCGCATAGGCCAGCATTGAATGGCTGCCGTTCAGCATCCGCAGCTTCATCTTCTCATAGGGAGCGACATCCGGCACGAAAAGCGCGCCGGCCTTTTCCCAAGACGGGCGGCCGGACGGGAAATCGTCCTCGATCACCCATTGGCTGAAGGGTTCCGTCTCGACGGCCGCCCGGTCCTCGTAGCCGGTCAGCGCTTCGGCATCCGCAAGCGTTCGCGCCGTCGACGCGGGGGTGATGCGGTCGACCATCGTCGCCGGAAACGACACCTCGGCCGCAATCCGGTCGGCAAGGGCGGGACCGTGCGCGCGGCGGGCGAAATCGACCACCGCGGCCCGCAGCAGCGGGCCGTTCTCCGGCAGATTGTCGCAACACAGCACGGCGAACGGAGCAAGACCGTTGGCAAAGCGCAGGGCAAGGCCCTGGGCGATCAGGCCCAGTACGCCCCGGGGGGACGACGGGTTCAGCAGATCGGCGGCAACCGTCGGATGGCCGATATCGCATCCGCCGCTCCGCAGGAGGCCGTAGCCCTTCTCGGTCACGGTGGTGCTGACGATGCGGCAGCCGGGGTCGGAGATGGCTGCGAGCACGCGGTCGCTCAGGCCGTTGCCGGCGATGACGCCTGCAATCGATGCGATGACGCGCGCCTGTGGCTTCTCCCCCCGTTCGATCAGCGTGTAGCGGCCGTCCTGCGGGTTCAGCACATTCGCCACGTCCTCGCCGCGGAGCGATACTCCGACGATCCGCCAGTCGTCGCCGTCAGCCGCGATCGCACCATCGGTGTAGGCGGCGATGTGGGCGCGCGCGAAGGCGCCGAGCCCGAGATGGACGATTCCCGTTCCCGTGTCTTCGGGCCGATAGCCGGGCCAGTGCGCCGGATGGTCCGGCATGGGCCTCGCTGCCGCCGAGAGCCTCACTTGCCCGCACCGTGCACGAGCGGGTGGTCGAGGGCGGTCATGATTCCGCGAAGTTCGGCCAGCCCTTTCAGGCGCCCGATGGCCGGGTAGCCGGGTTGCGCCTTGCGCTTCAGGTCGTCGAGGATGTCCTGTCCGTGGTCGGGGCGCATCGGGATCTGCCAGTCGGTCCGGCCTGCAGCCTTGCGCGCGCGCTCTTCTGCGAGGATCGCGTCGATCATCGCCACCATGTCCGTACCGCCTTCCAGATGGCCGGCCTCATAGAACGATCCGCCGAAATGCGGGGTTTCGAGGTGGACATTGCGTAGGTGCAGGAAGTGCACGCGGCTGCCCAGTCGCTTCATCATGCCGGGCAGGTCGTTGTCATGGCGCGTGCCGAGCGAACCGGTGCAAAGCGTGATCCCGTTTGCCGGCAGGTCGACCGCCTCCATGACGCGGCGATAATCCGCCTCGGTCGACATGACGCGCGGCAGGCCGAGAAGCGGGAACGGCGGATCGTCCGGATGGCAGCAGAGCCGCACGCCGAGTTCCTGCGCGAGCGGCGCGACTTCGGAAAGGAAGTCGACCAGATGCGTGCGAAGGCTTTCCGCGCTGATGGAATCGTATTCCGCAAGGTGGGCCCGCACGTCCTCCAGCGTGAAGGATTCGGCCGCGCCCGGCAGGCCGAAGACGACATTGCCGGCAAGCTCGCGGCGGCGGTCGTCGTCCATGTCGGCGAAACGCTGCGCGGCCTCTGCCACGACGAAATCGGGGAAACTCTCCGCAGCGCCGGGCCGGGCCAGGATATGGATGTCGAAGGCGGCGAAATCGACCACGTCGAAACGCATGCAGGTGGCGCCGGACGGCAGGCGATAGGCGAGATCGGTCCGCGTCCAGTCGAGGACCGGCATGAAATTGTAGCAGATGACCTCGATCCCGGCGCGGGAGAGGTTCGTCATGCTTTCCTTCCAGGCGGCGATATGCGCCTTCCAGTTGCCCTTCTGCTTCTTGATGTCCTCCGACACCGGAAGACTTTCCACCACTTCCCAGGCAAGCCCCGAGGGCGCACCGTCCGTCTTCGATCCGATGACGCGCTGACGCTCGACGATTTCCCCGGGTGTCCAGACCGAACCGGTGGGCACGTGATGGAGCGCGGAGACGACCCCCTCGACGCCCGCCTGCAGCATATCGTCGATCGAGACGAGGTCCTTCGGACCAAACCACCGCCACGTCTGGCGCATATCATTCCCCTTTTAGGCCGCTTGAAACACGCCAGAGCTAACACTTAGTAGACTAGTATGCAAGTGTTGGCGTATCCCTGGACCTCTGCCCGGTCACGCCGATCCTGAACGGCGGCAAGTCGAGGCACGGCGCATGGCCGGGAGGGCGCTCTAGCGATCAGCACGCATCGCGCGGATGGCTCGCCGACCGCCTGATCGTGCGTGCCCAGGGGGAAGGTGCGGCCGATTTCGTCTATTCGAACAGGTCCGGATTGTCCGCCTCTATCTGCGGCAGGTCGGCCAGAATGCCGTTCAGGTGGCTTCGCATGGCGCGGGCCGATCCGTCGCCATCCTTCGCATCGATGGCGGCGATGATGGCCTCGTGCTCCCCGATCAGCCGCATCATCGAATCCGGGTGGCGTAGCTGAAGATTGCAGACCCGGTCCATGTGCGCCTTGATGTCGGCGACGGCGTTCCAGGCGAGGCTGCAGCCGGCGCCCGCGGCGATCGCAATGTGGAACTGCTCGTCCTCACGGCGGAAGGCGTTGTGGTCGTCGGCCTCCATCGCCAGTTTCTGCCGGGCAAGGATCGTGTCGATCCGGCGCCGCGTCCAGGCGTCGAAATTCTCGCTGGCGCGGCGCGCGACGGCAACCTCGAGCGCCTCGCGCACGAAGCGGGCTTCCATCATGTGCCGCGCCGAGATGCGGACCACCACGGTTCCCCGGTTCGGGCGGATCTCGACCAGCCTGGACTTGCCGAGCGCGATCAGCGCCTCGCGCACCGGCTGGCGCGAGACGCCCATCCGTGTCGCGATCTCCTGCTCGGAGAGGCGGGTGCCCGGGGCGAGCTCGAGCCGGATGATCATCTCGCGCAGGTCGCGCTCCACCTGCGCGGCTGCCGTCCCGCCGGTTTCCATCTTCAGGGATTCGAGGTTCATATCTTTCGCTGCCGCCATGCGTTGACATCCATTTCAAACCACCATACAGTACCATACAACTCAAGTGCAACATAAATCCGGTCCCTCGAAGACCGGACGAACGAGGAGGGGTCGGCGCATTGCGCCCGGCCTGGGAGAGATATTGCTGACGAATTTCATTGCACCCGATACCCGTGATCCGCGGCTCAATACTAAAGCGCGCTATCAGATGCTTGTCGATGGCAAGTCCGTCGATGCGGCATCGGGCAAGACGATCGACCGCGTCAGCCCCGGTCACGCCGGCGTGGTCGTCGGCACATGGCCGGATGCTTCCGCCGATGATGTGAGGAAGGCGATCGCCGCGGCCCGCCGTGCCTTCGACACCGGCCCGTGGCCGCGCATGTCGGGCGCCGAGCGCTCCCGCCTGATGTTCAAGGTCGCCGATCTCATCCTCGAACGGCAGGACGAACTGGCCCTTATCGAGAGCCTCGAGGTCGGCAAGCCGATCGCGCAGGCCCGCGGCGAGATCGGATTCTGCGCCGATCTCTGGGCCTATGCGGCCGGGCAGGCCCGTGCGCTCGAGGGCCAGAGCCACAACAATATCGGCGACGACAGGATCGGCCTCGTCCTGCGCGAGCCCGTCGGCGTCGTCGGCATCATAACGCCCTGGAACTTTCCCTTCATCATCGCCTCGGAGCGCGTGCCGTGGGCGATCGGCGCCGGCTGCACGGTCGTGCTGAAACCCTCGGAATTCACCTCCGGCACCTCGATCCGCATGGCGGAACTGGCGCGCGAGGCGGGCATCCCCGACGGCGTCTTCAACGTCGTCACCGGCTACGGCGATCCGGCCGGCCAGGTGCTGGCGGAAGATCCCAGCACCGACATGGTGGCCTTCACCGGTTCCGTCCGCGTCGGCACCAGGCTCGGCGAGATCGCTGCCCGCACCGTCAAGCGCGTCGGCCTGGAACTCGGCGGCAAGGGGCCGCAGATCGTCTTTGCCGATGCCGACCTCGACGCGGCGGCGGACGGCATCGCCTACGGCGTCTACCACAATGCCGGCCAGTGCTGCATTTCCGGCAGCCGGTTGCTGGTCGAGGAGGGCATCCGCGATGCGCTGATGGAGCGCGTGCTGGAGATCTCCAGAAAGGTCACCTTCGGCGATCCGCTGAACGAGCGCACGAAGATCGGCGCGATGATTTCCGAGGCCCATACGGAAAAGGTGCACTCTTATGTAGAGGCCGGCCTGGAGGCGGGCGCGCGGCTGCTGCTCGGCGGCGAGCGGGTCGGTCGCGATACCGGACTGTACTATGCGCCGACGGTGTTTGCCGGCGTGACTCCGGATATGGCGATCGCCAGGGAGGAGATCTTCGGGCCGGTCTTGTCGACGCTGACCTTCAGAACTGCGGACGAGGCGGTGGCGCTCGCAAACGCCTCGGAATTCGGCCTGTCCGCCTGCGTCTGGTCCACCAATCTCGAAAACGCGCTGCAGAGCATCCGCCGCATCCGCGCCGGCCGCTGCTGGGTCAACAGCGTTATCGACGGCACGCCGGAACTGCCAATCGGCGGCTACAAGAAGAGCGGCCTCGGCCGCGAACTCGGCCGCTACGGCTTCGACGAATACTCGCAGTTCAAGGGAATCCACGTGACCCTCGGGCGCCCCGCGCCCTGGTTCGGAACCGCCTGATAGCGAAAGTTCAGGATGTCCGCCTTTGGAGGAAGGCGGAGGTCCGGGAGGAAAATCTCGGCTGGCGTGATCTTTGGTCGGAGCCCGCCAGCCGAGACTTGGGTCTTGCGACCCTGCATTGCACATCCAAAGGGAGGATACGCAAATGAAACTGACCAGGTTGAGAACCGCGGCGCTCGCCGCGGGCCTTACCGTCATGCTGGCATCCACGGCGCTGGCCGCGGACGTCAAGGCCACGATGATCATCTACCTCGATCCGAGTGTCCAGTTCTTTAATCCGGTGGTGAAGGGTGCACAAGACGCCGCCGCCCAGTTCGGCGTCGATCTCGACGTGCAGTATGCCAACAACGATCCGGTCCGGCAGAACGATCTGATCGAGAGCGCGACCGCCGCCGGCGTCGACGGCATCGCCGTCGCCATCTCCAGTTCGGACGCCTTCGACCAGAGCATCTGCTCTGCGGTCGAGGCCGGTATCATCGTCATCGGTTTCAACAATGATGATCTGGAAGGCGCCAAGGGCAATTGCCGCCAGGCCTATGTCGGCATGGACGAGTTCGCCTCGGGCTATGAACTCGGCAACCGCATGATCAAGGAATTCGGCCTGAAGGAAGGCGACGTGGTGTTCAATCCGCGCGAGATCCCCGAGGCGAGCTTCGCGGTCGCACGCGGCGGCGGCATCGAGAAGGCCATGACCGAGAACGGCATCAAGGTGGAGACGGTGCGGGCCGGGCTCGACCCGGCGGAAGCCCAGAACATCATCGCCCAGTTCCTGGTCGCCAATCCGGGCGTCAAGGCCTTGTTCGGGACCGGCTCGGTCACCTCGACCGTGGGTGCCAACGCCATCAAGGACGCCGGCGTCGACATTCCCTTCGGCGGGTTCGACCTCGCCGTCGAGATCGTCAATGCGGTGGAGTCCGGGGCGATGTTCGCGACCATGGACCAGCAGCCCTACCTGCAGGGCTACTACCCGATCGCCCAGATCGCGCTTGCGAAGAAATACGGGCTGACCCCGACCGATGTCGATACCGGGCAGGGCGCCTTCCTCGACAAGTCGCGGATCGGTTCGGTGAAGCCGCTGATCGGCAGCTTCCGCTAACCACCTTCGAAGGGGGCCGTCCGCCAGTCCGGCCGGCTCCCCGTTCTCAAACGATCGAGTGCCAGACCGTGACACCCATTCTCGCAGAAAGTGCCGCGCCACGTTCGCGGACCCGGAGACAATCGATCCTCGGGCAAATCGTCGCCATGCCGGCGGGGGCGATCTTTCTCGTCTTCGCCACCCTGCAGATCGTCTGCATCGTCGGCGCGCTGCTCTATCCGGACGAATTCCGTTATCTCTCGCCGCAGAACCTGACGATCCTGATGAAGGCCATCCCGGTGCTCGGATGCCTTGCGCTCGGCGCGGGTGTCCTGATGATCGCCGGCGAGTTCGACCTGTCCATCGGTTCCGTCTACACCTTCACCGCCATCCTGATGGCCTCGCTGGTCGAGGCCGGGCTGAGCGCCTTCATCGCAGCCCCCCTCGGCATCCTGGCCGGCCTGATGATCGGCATGCTGAACGGCCAGATCACGTTGCGCTTCGGCCTGCCGTCCTTCATCGTCACCCTGGGCGGCCTGTTGTTCTGGCGCGGCGCGGTGCTGCTCTATAACGGTGCGGTCCAGGTGCGCTTCGATCCGGAGCCCGCCTTCTCCAGCCTGTTCGCCGGCAGCCTGTTCGGCATCAACGCCGCCTTCATCTGGATCATCCTCTTCGTCGTCGGCTTTCATTTCCTGCTGCATCGTCACCGTTTCGGCAACCATGTCTTCGCCACCGGCGGCAACCGCGCCGCGGCCGAGGCGATCGGCATCAATACGGGCCGGGTCAAGCTTGTCGCCTTCGCCATCGCCGGCGGCATGGCGGCGATGGCGGGCATTCTCGCCACCGCCCGGGTCGGCAGCGTGCAGCCGGGGCAGGGGGCGGGCCTCGAGCTCCAGGCGATCGCCGCCTGCGTCATCGGCGGCCTGTCGCTGCGGGGCGGGCGCGGCTCGATCATCGGCATCTTCCTCGGCGTGCTCCTGATCCACACCATCACCGACGTGCTCCTGCTGTTGCGTGCGCCGGGCTTCTATCTCGACATGTTCATCGCGACGCTGATCGTGCTGGCCGCCATCTTCAACCATCTCATCGAGCGGCGGGGGCTTGCGTGATGTCCAGGGCCAATCTCCTCGAACTGCACAACATCTCGAAAAGCTTCGGCGCGCTGACCGCGCTGAGAAACCTCAGCTTCCATGTCGAGGAAGGCGAAGTGGTGGGCCTGCTCGGCGACAACGGCGCCGGCAAGTCGACCACGGTCAACCTGATCTCCGGCATTCACAAGCCCACGAGCGGCCATCTGAGCGTCGATGGGCGGAAGACCACCTTCACCTGCCGGTCGGATTCCGCCGAGGCCGGCATCGAGACGATCTACCAGCACACCGCGCTGGTGGATTCTTTGTCCATCACCCGCAACATCTTCATGGGACGCGAACTGACGGACCGCTTCGGCTTCCTGCGGCAGCGGGAAATGCGCGAGATCGCCATGGAGGTGCTGCAGAACGCAGTCCATATCTCGGGCATCGACAGCCCGGATACCCTCGTCGGCAACCTCTCGGGCGGCCAGAAGCAGGCCGTCGCCATCGCCCGCGCGGTCTATTTCAAGAAGCGCGTGCTGCTTCTCGACGAGCCGACCTCCGCGCTCTCGGTGCGCGAAACCGAGGCGCTCCTGAACCAGGTCCTGAAGCTCAAGGGCGAGAACGTGTCCAGCGTGCTCGTCACCCACAACCTCTACCACGCCTACCAGGTGTGCGACCGGTTCGTGATCATGAGCCACGGCACCAAGGTGTTCGACGTACAGAAGGCCGACACCACGATCAGCCAGCTGACCGAATATGTCGTGCTGACCTGACGCCACTCCTGAAGACAAGAGGCAAATATTGTGACCATTTCCGTGAAGACACGCCAGGCCGTCGGGCCGGAAGACGCCGCACGGCGCGACACGCAGGGACTGCGCGACGGCTTCGTGATCGAGGACGTGTTCCGGCCGGGCGAAATCTGCCTGACCTACAGCCACCTCGACCGGATGATCGTCGGCGGCGCGTCGCCGGTTTCCGGACGGCTTATGCTCGATCATGTCGCCGAGACCGGGACCGAGCATTTCCTCGATCGCCGCGAGGCGGCCATCGTCAATATCGGCGGTCGCGGAACGGTAAGCGTCGGCGGCACGAAGCATGTTCTCGGCGCCCGCGAAGCGCTCTATGTCGGGCTGGGCGCGGGGGCGCTGGAGTTTGCGAGCGAAGATGCCGGCACGCCGGCGCTCTTCTACCTGCTGAGCGCGCCGGCGCACCGGCCCTGCCCGACCGTGCTGATCACGCGGGACATGGCGAAGAAGGTCAGCCTCGGCTCGGCGGAGGAATCCAATGCCCGCACGATCAACCAGTATGTGCATCCGGACGTCTGCGAGAGCTGCCAGCTGCTCGTCGGCCTGACGATGTTCGAGCCGGGATCGGTCTGGAACACCATGCCGGCGCATGTGCATGACCGGCGCATGGAGGTCTATCTCTATTTCGGCATGCAGGAGACTACGCGGATCTTTCACTTCATGGGCGAGCCGGGTGAAACGAGGCACGTCGTGCTCAAGAACCATGAGGCGGTGCTGTCGCCGGGGTGGTCGATCCACTCCGGCGCCGGCACCGGCCGCTACGCCTTCATCTGGGCGATGGCCGGTGACAACATGAGCTTCACCGACATGGACAAGGTGCCAATGGAAGCGTTGCGATGAGCATGTTCGACCTCGCCGGCCGCTGGGCGATCGTCACCGGGGCCAATACCGGTATCGGCCGGGCGATTGCGACCGGTCTTGCGCAGGCCGGTGCCGATATCGTCGGCGTCGGCCGCTCGCCGATGACGGAGACCGCGGCCGATGTCGCATCCGCCGGGCGACGGTTCGTTTCCGTTATGGCTGACCTGTCCGGGGCGGGCATCGGCGCGCAAGTCGTCGCGGAAGCGCTTGCGGCCGGTGCGACGCCGGACATCCTCGTCAACAATGCCGGCATCATCCGCCGCGCCGATGCCATCGCGTTCACCGAGGAGGATTGGGATGCGGTGCTCGACACCAACCTGAAGTCCGTCTTCTTTCTCTGCCAGGCCTTCGCGAAGGCGGCGATCGCGGCGGAGCGGCCGGCGAAGATCATCAGCATCGCTTCGCTGCTCTCCTTCCAGGGCGGAATCCGTGTGCCGTCCTATACCGCGGCCAAGAGCGGGCTTGCGGGGCTCACCAAGCTGATGGCAAACGAATGGGCGGCCAGGGGCATCAACGTCAACGCCATTGCGCCGGGCTATGTCGAGACCAACAATACCGAGGCGCTGCGTGCCGATCCGGAGCGCAACGCCGATATCCTGAAACGCATACCGGCCGGGCGCTGGGCGCGGCCGGACGATATGGTCGGTGCCGCGGTCTTCCTTGCGGCTCCCGCATCCGATTATGTCCATGGCGCCATCCTGCCGGTCGACGGCGGCTGGCTCGCCCGATGAGAGAACCGAAATGCCTTACTATGCCTTGCCTGAGAATATCGTCTGGACCGAAGTTGCGCGGGGTAACCGCCGCGCAGTCCTGAGCGAGCGTCCGGAACTGATGCTGGTTGCCTTCCGTTTCGACAAGGGCGCCGTCGGCGCGCTGCACGCGCACCCGCACACGCAGGTAAGCTATGTCGCAGAGGGAAGCTTCGACGTCACCGTGGATGGCGTCACGACCCGCCTCGGTCCCGGAAGCAGCTTCATCGTTGCGCCCGATCTCGTCCATGGGGTGGTGGCGCTGACGGACGGCCTGTTGATCGACACGTTCACGCCGCGCCGCGACGACTTTTTGACGCCTTGATCGTGATGCGGCGGTCGCCGCGCAAGGGCACGGCAGGTCACGGTGGGACAGGGAGTGGCCGGTTTCGTGTCGCCACTCCCCGCTGCGTCAAGCCTGGGAGGGCTTCATGGCGCGCTGATAGAGGCGGTTGATCCAGGGCATCACGATGACCAGCGCCGTGGCGATGAAGATCGTCAGCGAAATCGGATGCGAGTAGAAGACGCTGAGGTCGCCGCGCGAGGCGATCAGTGTCCGGCGCACGCCGAGCTCCAGGAGCGGGCCGAGCACCACGCCCATGATTAGCGGCACGGCGGGATATTTCAGCTTCGCCATCACATAACCGAGCACGCCGAAGACGGCCATGATCAGCAGCGCCTCCAGGCTGAGGTCGATGCTGTAGATACCGTAGATGACGATGCCCATCACAATCGAAAACAGCAACCCGCGCGAGACGAAGATCGCGGCCGCGAGGATCGGGGTCAAAAGGATGGTGATGAACACCAGCGCCAGATTGCCGATGTAGAAGGTGCCGAACAGGGTCCAGACGAACTCGCCCTGCTCCTGGAACAGGCGCGGCCCGGGCTGCAGGCCGACCATCAGCAGGCCGGCGAGCAGGACCGCGGTCGTGGCCGAGCCGGGAATGCCGAGCGTGAACAGGGTGACCATCGCCCCGTAGGAGGCGCTGTTGTTGGCGGCTTCGGGGGCGGCAACGCCGTCGAGCGCGCCCTTGCCGAAGGTCTCGGGCTCCTTCGACATCTTCTTGGCCGCGCCGTAAGCCATCATCGTGGATGCCGTGGCGCCGGCGCCCGGCAGCACGCCGACCAGGAAGCCGATCAGCGAGCCTACGACGAGTGTGGTCTTCGTCGCCACCAGGTCGGCAAGCCGCGGGAGCATCGAGCGGTAGCTGTAGGTGGCCGCATCAACCTTGTCAGGCGTCTCCTCCTCCAGCGCCATGAACATCTGGCCGAGGCCGAACATGCCGACGGCGATCAGCGAGAATTCGATGCCTTCGAGCAGCGCCATGCTGCCGAAGGTGAAGCGCGGGCCACCCATGATCTGGTCGAGGCCGATCATGCCGAGCCAGAGGCCGATGCCGAGCGCCAGGAAGCTCTTCAGGTGATCGTCGGTGCCGAGCACCGCGACGAGCGAGAGTGACAGCACCATCAGCGCGGTCATCTCGGTCGGACCGAACATCAGCGCGTATCGTGAGACGACGTTGGCCATCAGCGTCAGGCCGATGAGACCGATCAGACCGCCGATGAAGGAGGCATAGGTGGCGAGCCCGAGGGCGCGGCCGGCCTGTCCCATCTTGGCCAGCGGATATCCGTCCATCACGGTCATGACGGAAGGCGCGTCGCCGGGGATGCCGAGCAGGATCGAGGTGACGGCGCCGCCGAACATCGCGCCGTAATAGACGCCGGCGAGCATGGCGAGCGCCACGGTCGGCTCGAAGCCGACGGCCACCGGCAGCATGATGGCGACGCCGGCGGTCGGCCCGAGGCCGGGCAGGGCGCCGATCAGGAGCCCGACGAGGGCGCCGACGAAGATGGCAAGGAGCATTCCGGGATCGGTCGCGGCCGTCGCGATGCCGTGTCCCAACAGAGTAAGCGTTTCCATAACAGTCTCCGGGGTCGCGGGGACCCGCGTCAGTGGAGGTTGCGTGCCGGCGGCTCAGAAGCCGAGCGGGCCGGTGACGAGCGGCACGCGGATGATCATGCCGAAGAGGATGTGGCAGGCGATGACGGTGCCGATGCTGAGCCCTATGAGCTTCCAGCGGAAATTGCCGCCCTTGCGGTGCGGCTCCTCGGTGAGGTAGCCGATGACGATCATGGCGATCGCGGCCGCCGCGGCCATGCCGATGAAGGGCGCGGCGAAGACGAACCCGACAACGGCGGCGGTGACGCCGGCGATGCCGAGCAGGACGGGCCGAACGATCTCGCCCTTGAGCCGTTCGCGTCCGGCAAGGTCGCGCAGGAGGATGGCGGCGGCGAGAACGGTCATGAGAAGGCCGGCGATCGCCGGGAAGAAGCCGGGACCGGGCACGGCATTGCGATAGAGGCCGTAGTTCCAGCCGCTGATCGTGATGTAAAGGCCGAGCACGAGCGCTGCGATCGTGAACATGCGGTCGAGAAGGGCGATCTTCATGAAATCCTCCCGGATATGCCTAAAGACATGCGGCTGCGCCGGTTGCCCGGCGCAGCGTGATCGTTACTTGATGAGGCCGAGGGTCGTCATCAGCGCGGTGTAGTCGGCGTTGCGCTTGTCCATTTCCGCGGCGAACTCGGCACCGGCCATGTATTTCGGCACGACCTTGAAGCGGTCGAGATACTGCGTCTTCCAGTTCTCGCTTTCCAGTGCCTTCTTGATGATGTCGGCCCAGTAGGCCACGGCATCGTCGGGGGCGTTGGCGGGCATGACGAAGCCGCGAAGCTGGGTCAGCACCACGTCATATCCGCTTTCCTTGATCGTCGGCACGTCCGGGAAGGCCGGCAGCCGCTCCTCGGAGCTGACCGCGATCGGGCGCACGTCGCCGGACTGGATCAGCGGCAGCACCTCGCTCGGATTGCCGAACTGCACCTCGATGTGCCCACCCAGCAGCGCCGCCACCACTTCGCCGTCGCCGCCGAAGGGAACGACGTCGGCCTCGATGCCCATCGCCGTTTCCAGCCGCTGCGCCAGAAGCGCGGGATCGGCGACGATGCCGGTGGTGCCGGAGATCATCTTGCCGGCCGCCTTGATGTCCTGGAGGCTTTTGATCGGGGAATCCTTGGAGACCACCATGATGTAGGGGTCTTCGGAGACGGCCGCGAGCGGCTTGAAGTCCTTGTAGGTGACCGGGGATTCGCCGAGCAGCGGCGTGGTGAAGAAGCTGACGCCGATGTTGGCCCACAGATAGGGGTCCTCGCCGCGCTTGGCGGCATAGCTGTAGCCGACGGCGCCGCTGCCGCCGGTGCGGTTCTCGACGACGAAGTTCGATTCCGTCAGGTCCATCTTGGAGATGGTGTCGGTCAGGATGCGAGTGATGGTGTCGCTGCCGCCGCCCGCCGAACTGGTGACGACGACGGTGACGTCGCGTTCCGGCGTGAACGCATGTGCGGCGCCGGCGGCCAGAAGACCGGCCGTGAGCGCCAGCGTGCGAACGCCATGAAGGCTGAAAGAGTGGGAAATTATTGTCGACATTTAAGGTTCCTCCCAAAAGTCGTGTATGGCAAAATGGTCAGAAAAGCCAGCATAGGACCGCTGCATTCTCCCTCGGCGGCGCGGCTTTCGACGGCGAGAGAACGCCCTTGCGTCGCAATTGTCAACAATAATATTCCCATTTATTCAAGGATGACTTCGTTCTGACAGCGGCGTAAGTATGTCATATATTTGTTATTTAACGATAAAATTTCGAGAAGAATTTATCGGGCGAAAGCTCCACCATCAGGGTGGAGGTCGGAGAAAGCAAAAATTGCCGACACTTTTGAAAAATTGTTGACACTTTTAGGCGCCGAGCTATGTTCAAGCCTCAGGAGGCCCGTTCATGACGACAACCGAACTCTATTCCACGCCGGAATCCGGTGCGGCGCAGTCGATCGCGACCGGCATCTATCGCGAGCTCGAGACGATGATCATCGAAGGCGCGCTGGCTCCGGGCGACCGCATCAACGAGAAGTCGTTCGCCGACCAGCGGGGCATCAGCCGCGGGCCGATCCGCGAGGCCTGCCGTCGGCTGGAAGAGGCAGGGCTGGTCGAGTTCAAGGTCAACCGCGGCTTCTTCGTCCGCGTCCTCGATCTTCGCGACGTGCTGGAGATCTACGACGTCCGGGCGGCGCTGTTCGCCCATGCAGGCCGGATTCTCGCGCGGCGGATCACCGGCGACCAACTTGCCGAACTTGCCGCGCTGCACGAGGAGATGGAGGCGGCGGTCGCGGCGGGGGAGGCGGATCTTTTCTATACGCTGAACCGGCGCTTCCATTCCCGCATCATGGCGTTCACCAAGAACAACCATCTGGCCGACATCTATGAAGGCCTCGATCGCGAGCTTCACATCTGGCGCAAGCGCGCGCTCATCCTCGACGGCAACGTGCGGGCCTCGTCGGCCGAGCACGGGCTGATCCTGGACGTACTCAGAAACGGCAATCCTTCACGGATCGCGCAGGTGCTGCGCGATCACAGTCTCGCCGGCCGAAACCGTCTGTTGCGCACCATGCCGGAGCAGGTGGCAAGGCTGCAGATGGACTGGGACGACGACTGAACACAAATCCCCAAGTTGCAAGCCAATCAAAGAGGTTCCCATGTATACCCAGTCCGGTAAACCCATCGTCGCGATCTCCAACGGCGATCCGTCGGGCATCGGCCCCGAGATCACGCTGAAGGCGATGACGAAGGCGGAGGTGCGCGATGTCGCGGCACCGATCGTCGTCGGCAGCCCGGAAGTGTTCGAGCGTGACCTGGCGCTTGCCGGCGCGCCGCTGAAGATCCGCCTGCTCGAAAAGGCCTCGGACGCCACCGGCGACGCCGGTACCGTCGAGATCCTGCCCTTCGATAGGCTCGATCTCTCGCAGTGCCCGCGCGGCGAGGTCTCGGCCGAAGCCGGTCGCTACAGCGGCTTCAGCATCGCCAAGGCCATCGAGCTCGGCATGGCGGGAACGGTTCACTCGGTGGTCGTTTCGCCGAACAACAAGCGCGCCATGAAGAATGGCGGCCACGAGCATACCGGCTTCGAGGAGATCGCCCGTCACTATACCGGTGCCAAGCGCTCCATTCAGATCCTGATGGGCCGCAAGTACAACCTCGCGCGCGTCACCAACCACGTTCCGTTGCGCCAGGTGGCCGACATCTGCACCCGCGAGCGGGTGTTCGGCCAGATCAAGGTGCTGAAGGACAGCCTGGCGATGGTCGGCTTGAACGACCCCGTCATCGGTGTCTCCGGCCTCAATCCGCACAATGGCGAGCACGGGCTGATGGGCACCGAGGAGATGACCGACATCGGCCCGGCCTGCGACGACGCCCGCGCGGAGGGCCTCCGCGTCATCGGCCCGATCCCGGCCGACACGGTGTTCGTCGACATCGACAAGCTCGGCCTCGACATCGTGCTGTCGATGTATCACGACCACGGCAATTCGGGCATCAAGATCCTCGAGTTCGGCCATCTGGTGAACTTCATCGGCGGCCTGCCGATCCCGGTCTTCACGGTCTCGCATGGCACCGCCTTCGACATCGCCGGCAAGGGCATCGCCGGCTCCACCAACATGGAGCTGTCGATCATCGCCGCGGCCAAGAGCGTCAGGGCGCACTGAGCGATGCTGCGCATCGGCCCCCATGCCTTCGGAGCGGGCGTCGTTCATGGCGCGGCCTATGCCGGCCATGACCACGACCAGTTGGCGACGACGGAACGCTTCCTGCTCGATCCCGCGGTCCAGTGCGTCGAGGGCGCCTGGCAACTGGACGGGGAGGAGGCGGCCCGCCTGCGCGACCACCTCTCCTGGTCGGGCTGCGACGTCGTCTACGTCGTCGGCGGCTTCATGCGCCGGCAGGCGATAGACCCGGGCGCGGCGACGGCGGAGGCGCGGGCAAAGGCGCTGGACGCGCTGAAGGCGCTGGTGGAGACTGCCAGCTTCTATGGCGCGACGATGATGCTCCTGTGCTCCGGAGCCGATCCGGGGCCGGAGCGGAGGGCCGAGGCGATCGGCCATTTCGGCGCGGCGGTCGAGGCACTCTGCGCCCATGCCAGGGCGGTCCGGCCGGACCGCCCGATGTGGATCACGGTGGAGCATTTCGACCGCGAGCTCGACCAGAAGCGGCTGCTGGGCCCGACTGCCGAGGCGGCAGCACTGCTGCGGGAGGTGCGCAAGCGCCACGCCAATGTCGGCATGACCGTCGACCTCAGCCACGTCGTCCAGCTCGGCGAGGATATCGAGGAGGCGGTCGCGGTCGCAGGCGAGCTTCTGATCCACGCCCATGTCGCCAATTGCGGTCTCGACCGCGCCGTTCCCGCGACCTTCGGCGATTCACATTGCCGCTTCGGCGCGGCGGGCGGCGCCGTCGTCCTTGCCGACGTCGTGCGCTTTCTCAAGGCGCTCGTCCGCAACGGCTACGGCGCGCGGGCGCTGCCGACAACGATGCCGATCATCACCGTCGAGATGAAGACGCCGCAGGGCGAGACGCCGGAACTGGCGCTAGCCAGCGGTTTGCGGATGCTCGCGCATGCGGCGATGCGTGCCGACATCGAGCTGGCGCGGGAGGCGTCGGGCGTACAGGGGGCAGAATCATGAAATCCAGGCCGCGGATCGTCCTCTATCATGCGACACCGGTCGCGATGGAGCCGGTGATATCGTCCATGGCGCGGCTGTGGCCCGAGGCCGAAGCCGTCAACCTGCTCGACGACGGGTTGACCATCGACCGGGCGAAGGAGGGGGCGGAACTCTCCGACGAACTCACCGGGCGCTTCGTCGATTTCGGCCGCTACGCGCACCGGATCGGCGCCGACGGCATCCTGGTGACCTGCTCGGCCTTCGGTCCGGCGATCGAGAAAATGGCCGACGAACTGCCCGTTCCGGTGCTGAAGCCGAACGAGGCCATGTTCCGCGATGCGATCGCAGCCGGCGGCCGCATCGGCATGCTGGCGACCTTCGCTCCTGCCATCTCGACGATGACGGAAGAGTTCGGCCAGTTCGCCTCGGACACCGGCGCTGCCGCGACGCTCGACACGATCGTCGTCGCCGACGCCATCGATCTGCTGCGCAAGGGCGATGCGGCGGCGCACAACCGCCTCGTCGCCGCCCGCGCGCCGGAACTCGCAAGGCATGACGCCATCATGCTGGCGCACTTTTCGACATCGCGGGCGGCCGAGGCCGTTCGGGCGGTCGTCGACGTACCGGTCCTGTCAGCCCCCGATGCGGCCGTCCTGCGCATGCGCGCCCTTGTCAACGGAGAGGGATGACGCTCCCCGGTGCATAGCTGATGCTCTCACCGAGGCAGGTGATATCGTCTACATAGCTGGCAAGGCGGCCGCCAGGGCGGCCTTCATTGTTGCGGTGGCAGAGATCACTGCGGCGTTTCCTCGCCTGCCCGAAGGATCGCTGCGGCGGTGAGGATGTGGGTGCGCATGACGGAATGCGCCAGAAGATCGTCCTTCAGCCGGAAGGCGTGCAGCAGGATCCGGTGATCGCTGTTGCTGCGATGGACCTCCTCTTCGTCGAACTGGTTGAAGGTCATCGTCAGCACGGCCAGGTCCATCAGTTGCGTCGCGGTTCGCTCCGCATGGGGGAGGCCGGAGATCTGCAGGATGCGGAGATGAAGCTGGCGGTTGAGGGTGCTCCTGGACTGCGGCGCGGGGCTTTCGTCATGATCGCTTTCACGCTCCATCAGGTCGCAAAGGGCGGCAAGCTCCTCGATCTCCTCTTTCGTGATGCGCCTTGCCGCATGGGCCGCCGCCTGGGCTTCGATGTCGGCGCGGATGACGAAACTGGAATACAGCTCCTCGAAATTCCAGGGCCTGACGATCGCGCCGACATGAGGGCGCAGCTCGATGAAGCCGTCGGCCGCAAGATTGCGCAGTGCCTCCCGGACCGGCGTCCGGCTTACGCCAAGCTCGGTTGCGATGGTGACTTCGCCAAGGCGTTCACTGGGAGAAAAACGGCCTGATAGTATGCAATCCCGTACATGGTCATAGGCGCGCTGCATGGCAGTCAAGCTGATTCCTGTTCTGGAGGATGATGCCTTGTCGTTATTTTTGCTCACTTTTCCCCCGTAATCGGCTTCGATCGTTTCAATGAAAATTTTTCAACGAGATGTTAGATGGTTGACGCAATGCATACAATCCTGCTCTTTTCAATTCGGCGATGTGGGAGCGTCGCCGATGACAGCAGTTGCGTGAAGGGAGGAACACATGCAATTCAGTCGCCGTACATTCCTGAAGGTCGCAGGCGCGACGCCGATCGTCGCCGGGCTGGGTGCGTTGCCGGTCCATGCGTCGGCAGCCTATCCCCACAGCAAATTGACCCTGCTCGTGCCCTTCGATGCAGGCGGTTCCGCCGACCGGCTCGCCCGGGCCATCGCCCAGTTCCTGCCGTCCGAGCTCGGCGAGACGCCGGTGACGGTGGTCAATCGCTCCGGCGGGTCCGGCACGCTCGGTTTCACCTGGTTCTCCCGGCAGAAGGACGATGGCTCGGTCGCCATGGTGGCGCCGATCAATCCCTATCTGATCTCCGCGGTGTTGCGCGGCCAGGGCAACCTGAAATGGGACGACTTCCACCACATCAATGGCCAGTGGCAGGACTACTACGTCGTCCTGGTCAACAAGGCGCAGCCCTACGAGACGATGGAGAGCCTGCTCAAGGACATCCGCGAAAACCCGGGCAAGGTCAGCTGTGCGGTCATCCCGGGCGACGGCGGCCATCTTTCGGCGGTCATCATGCTGGACCGGCTCGGCATCCCGAAGGAAAACGTCAACTGGATCACCTATGACGGCGGCGGGCCGATGCGCACGGCGATCGCGGGCGACCAGGCAACGATGACCTTCATCTCCGCCCTCGGCAGCAACGTCATCGCCGATCAGGTTCGTCCCCTTGCCGTCTATCGCGACGAGCGTGACGATGCCCGTTGGCCGGCCCCGACGATCAACGAGGCGCTGAAACCGTTCAATGTCGAGGTGCCGGTGCTGGCGGCCGACCTTCGTTGCCTCACGGTCCAGAAGACATTCGTCGAGAGCCACCCGGACGTCTACGAGCAACTCGTGGCCGCCTACCGGCGCATGCTCGAGCGACAGGATTTCCGCGATTTCGTCGCCAAGGGCGAGATCGGCGGCGACTGGATGGGGCCGGAAGCAACGGCGGCCTCGCTGAAGAAGAGCTACGAGATCTTCGAGCAGTACCTTCCGCAGCTCTGACGTAGCGACAGGATCGGAGTCATGAACATCACCATCAATAGAGCGGGCCATTTCGGCCTGCTCCTGATCTTCGCCGCATTCGTCATCTGGTTCACCCACAATGCCTGGGTCGCCAGCCCGACGACGATCAACATGCTGCTGATCGCGCCGACGGCACTGCTGGCCCTGTGCCTCATCGTCGCGATTGCGGCGGGACTTGTCCTGCATCCGGAGCGGGATGCCGATGGTCCCGAAGATGAAGGCGACGGTTCGTTGCGCCAGCGGTTCGGCGTTCCGATCGGCTGTCTCGCGCTCGCGCTCTATGTCCTCAGCCTTGAGACGATCGGCTACGACATTGCAGGGGTTCTGTTCTGTGCCGCAACGATGGTGCTGATGGGCAAGCGCAACCTGCTCGTCATCGTTCTCTATTCCCTCCTTGTCGGTTTCGGTCCTGTCTGGATCCTGCAGCACCCGATGGGGATACCGGTTCATTCCCTGATCCTGGAGTAGTGGGATGTTCGATTTCCAAGCCATTCTGGATGCCTTCGCCTCCTTGTTCTCCATGCCCATGGCATGGGTCGTCGTTCCGCTCGGGATCTTCATCGGCCTCGTTTTCGGAGCCATTCCGGGCCTCTCCGTTCCGATCGCGATGGCGATTTTCCTGCCGATGACGCTGTATATGGACTTCCTGGAGTCCATTCTCTTCCTGACGGCGATCTTCACCGGCGGCGGATTCGGCGGTTCGATACCCGCAATCCTGATGAACGTCCCCGGGACGTCTGCGGCCATCGCGACGTGCTTTGACGGCTATCCGATGGCGAAGAAGGGGCAACACAACCGGGCGCTCGGGCTTGCGCTCAGTGCCTCCACCGTCGGCACGGCATTCGGCTACCTTATGCTGCTCGTCATTCTCGAGCCGCTATCGCATGTCGTCCTGAAGCTCGGCCCCGCCGAACTGTTTCTCGTCGCAGTCATCGGCCTGCTGCTGATCGGGCTGATGACGGACGGGCGCTTCTGGCGGGCGATCGCGGCTGGCGCGCTTGGCGTCCTCCTCGCACTCATCGGCATGAGTTCGGCGGGGACGGAGCGCGGCACGTTCGGCTCGCTCTATCTCCTGGACGGCGTCGACACGAATGCGGCCATGATCGGCCTTTTCGCGGCGTCCGAACTCTTCCTTCTCGTCAAGAGCGACTATCTCGTCAAGGACCAGGAAAGCCGTCGGGTCAGCACCCGCGAGATCATCAGCGGCTTCTTCTCCATCGGCGGCAATTCGGGGACCCTGCTGCGCGGTTCCGCGCTTGGCGCGGGGCTGGGCGTCATCCCGGGCCTCGGATCCTCGATCGCCAATCTCGTATCCTACAGTGTGACGAAGCGGTTCTCGAAAAATCCTGATAGCTTCGGCAAGGGCAACCCTGACGGCGTGGTCGCTGCCGAATCCGCCAATTCCTCCTCGGAGGGTGGCTCGATGGTCGGGCTTCTGGCGCTCGGCATCCCTTCGAGCGCTGCGACCGCCATCATGCTCAGCGCGTTTTCGATGCACAACGTCACCGGAGGGCCACGCTTCATATCCGACCAGAAGGACGTCGTGTATGCCATTATTGCGGGCAACCTGATCCAGGCCATCATCCTCGCCTTGATCGGTGTCGTCTTCATCCGCTTCGTCGTCTACATCGTTCGCGTGCCATTGGCCTATCTTCTGCCGCCGATCGTCATCTGCACGGCGCTCGGTTCCTATGCGCTGACGACCAGTATCAGCGGCCCGGTGACGCTTCTGGTCTTTTCGATCCTGGGCGTCTTGATGAAACGCTACGGCTATTCCGTCGTCGCCATGGTGATCGGCCTTCTGCTTGGCCTGATGATGGAGGGCAACCTCGTCCGCACCTGGCAGCTTGGCGGCGGAAGCCTTTGGCCCCTGATCGAGCGTCCGATCTCGATTGCCATACTGGCCCTGATCATCATCTCCGTCGGCGCGGCCCTCTACGGCTCATGGAAGCGCCGGCAGGATCGGTCTTCCTCCCTGCTGCCGGGCGAGGAACTCGCCGGTCGGGATGCCTAGCCCCACGTTTCAATTCCCATTTCTGAAGGAGAAGTCCATGTCCGACCCACGGCTCAAACAGGCGATCGCAACCGGCGAATTCGTTGTCGCTCCCGGCGTGTTCGACCTCATTTCCGCGCTGATGGCCAATTCGATGGACTTCAGGGCGCTCTATGTGACGGGCTACGGCACGGTCGCATCCTATCTCGGCGTGCCGGATGCCGGCATCGCCACCTATCGCGACATGCTCGAGCGGATCGCGCAGATCTGCAAGCGCACTGAAAAGCCGATCATCGCCGATGCGGACACGGGCTATGGCGGGCTTTTGAACGTCCGCACGACGGTGGAGGGATATGAGGCCGCCGGCGTCACCGCGATCCAGATCGAGGACCAGGAATTTCCCAAGAAGTGCGGCCATACGCCCTTCCGGCGGGTCATCCCGACCGCCGACATGCAGCGCAAGATCGAGGTCGCGGCCAAGGCGCGGAAGTCCGACGATTTCCTGATCATCGCGCGGACCGACAGCCGCACCTCGCTCGGCATCGAGGAGGCGATCCGGCGTGGCCAGGCCTATGCCGAGGCCGGAGCGGATGTCGTCTTCGTCGAATCGCCGGAAAGCGAACAGGAAATGATCGACGCCGCCAACGCCATCAAGGCGCCGATGTTCGCCAACATGGTCAATGGCGGGCGCACGCCGCTTCTGTCGGCCGATCGGCTGAAAGCGATGGGATACGCCATCGCCATCCATCCCGCAGTCGGGTTCCTGGCCATCACGCGTGCGCTGGAAAAGGCCTATGGCGACCTGCTCGCCAAGGGCATCACGAGCAGCGACATCGATCTCTATTCCTTCGCCGAGATGAACACGCTCCTCGGTTTCGAGGACATCTGGTCGTTCGAGAAGGAATGGGCGGAAGCCGTCTAGGATCGGATGCCTCGCGATGAACACGCCACGCACCCTCTATGAGAAACTGTGGGACAGCCATGTCGTCCGTCCGATATCGGACGACACCGCGCTGCTCTATGTCGATCGCCACCTGCTGCATGAGGTATCGACGCCGCAATCCTTCGTCGCGCTCGACAAGCGCGGCTGCGGCGTCCATCGGCCGGCCGCCAATCTGGCGGTTCCCGACCATTCGGTGCCGACGCGTCATCGCGACCGCCCGATCGCCGATCCGCAGGCGAGGGCGCAGGCGGCGCGGCTGGTCGAGAATGTCGAGCGGTACGGCATTCCCTTCATTCCGCTGGACGATATCCGGCAGGGCATCGTGCACGTGATGGGCCCGGAGCAGGGTTTCACGCTGCCGGGCATGACGCTCGCATGTGGCGACAGCCATACCTCGACGCATGGGGCGTTCGGCACGCTCGCCTTCGGCGTCGGCGCTTCCGAATGCGGGATCGTCATGGCCGCGCAGGCGCTGGTGCAGCGCAAGGCGCGCACCATGGCGGTGCGGATCGAAGGCGCGCTGCCTCCCGGCGTCGGGGCGAAGGACGTCGCGCTGGCCTTCATCGCCCGGGTGGGTGTCAACGGCGCTGCCGGTCATGCCATCGAGTACATGGGGTCGGTCGTGCGCGGTTTCTCGATGGAAGCGCGCATGACGCTCTGCAACATGGCGATCGAGGCAGGCGCGCGCGTGGCGCTGGTGGCGCCCGACGACGTCACCTTCGACTGGCTCAAGGGCCGCCCCATGGTGCCGCAGGGCGATCTCTGGGAGCAGGCGGTGTCCTGTTGGCGCAGCCTGCCCAGTGACGAGAACGCTGCCTTCGACCGGGAAGTCACGCTCGACGCCGGCGAGATTGCGCCGCATGTCACCTGGGGTACATCACCTGAAGACACGATCGCGATCGACCAGCCGGTGCCCGATCCGGCAGCGGTCGTGGACGAGCAGCGCCGGGGCCGACTGCAGCGGGCGCTCGCCTATATGGACCTGGAGCCGGGAAAGCCGATCGAGGGGACGCCGGTCGACATTGTGTTCATCGGGTCCTGCACCAACGGGCGGCTGGTGGACCTCGAGGCGGCGGCCGACGTGGTGAGGGGACGCAGGGTTGCGCCCCATGTCCAGGCGCTGGTCGTGCCCGGATCGGGCCTTGTGAAAAGAGCCGCGGAAGAGAAGGGGCTGGATCGCATCTTCATCGAAGCCGGCTTCGAATGGCGCGAAGCGGGCTGTTCGATGTGCGTGGCGATGAACGAAGACCGGCTGAAGCCCGGCCAGCGCTGCGCCTCGACCTCCAACCGCAATTTCGAAGGCAGGCAGGGAAGGGGCGGGCGCACGCATCTTCTCTCGCCGGCGATGGCGGCGGCCGCGGCCATAACCGGGACGCTGACCGACATCCGCAAGCTGGAGGCAATGTCGTGAGTGAACCGCTGGTCCGCATCGCTTCCCAGGCGATCTCGCTGCCCGATCCGAACGTCGACACGGATATCATCTTTCCGGCGCGGTTTCTCCTGAAGATCGACCGCGACGGCATGGCCGACTGTCTGTTCCACGACCGTCGCTTCGATGCCGATGGTGTCCTTCAGGAGGCATTTCCGTTCAACCGGCCGGACCGGCAAACGGCGCAATTCCTTGTGGCCGGTCCCGGCTTCGGCTGCGGTTCGTCGCGCGAGCAGGCGGTATGGGCACTGACGGATTGGGGCATCCGCGTCGTGATCGCGCCGGATTTCGGCGACATCTTTTCCGGCAACGCCGCAAAGAACGGGCTTCTGCTTATCCGCATGGATGCCGGGCGCACGGCAGAGCTCGCAGCGAAAGCGGAGCGCGGCGCGATCTTCTCGGTCGATGTGCCTGCGCGCATGTTCACGGTCGACAACGAGGAAGTGTGTCGCCTCGATCTCAGCGATGCCATGGCGGAGGCCTTCATCGAGGGCTGGGAAGAGATCGACGTGATCCTGAACCGCGAACGGGAGCATATCGCTTCCTTCGAGGCGGACCATCGATCACGCCAGCCATGGCTGTTTGCCAATGAGTAAGGAGACAGGAATGAATGCGATCAGGACAGTTGCCGTCGTCGGTGCCGGTCTGGTGGGACAGGGCTGGGCAATCGTCTTCGCGCGCGCCGGCATGGACGTCGCGATCTTCGACGCACGCGAGAATGCCGAAGCCGTCATCGGTGCCCAGATCGAGAAGGCGGTCGGCGATCTGGCCGCAGGCGGCCTTTGCGATGATCCGGCATCGCTCCTGTCGCGCATCCGGTTTGCCACGAGCCTCCAGGACGCGGTCGCAAGCTGCGACTACGTCCAGGAGTCGGCCTTCGAGCGGATCGATGTCAAGGTCGATGTCAGCCGAGCCATCGATGCTGCGCTTCCCGCCCATGCCTTCGTCGGCAGTTCCACCTCGGGCTTTCCAGGCTCCGATTTCTATGCGGATTGCAGGAACCGTGCGCGCATGATGGTCGTGCACCCGGTCAATCCGCCGCATCTCGTGCCCCTGGTCGAAATCGTGCCGACACCCTGGACCGCACCCGAGGTGGCCGCGCGGGCGCGCGAACTGATGGAGCAGGTCGGGCAATCCGCTGTCTCCCTCTCGCGCGAAGTGCCGGGCTTCATCCTGAACAGGCTGCAGGGCGCGCTTCTGGACGAGGCCTTCGCGCTCTTTGCCGAGGGCTATGCGACAGCCGACGATATAGATCGCACGGTGCGCGACGGGCTTGGCCTGCGGTGGGCGTTCATGGGGCCTTTCGAGACCATCGATCTCAATGCCCCGAAGGGGCTGGCCGACTATGCGGAGCGTCTCGGGCCGATGTATTCCGGCTTTGCTGAACAGCGCAAGGCCAACCGGGACTGGGTGCCGGAAGCCGTAGTGCGCGCCGACGCCGAAAGACGCCGGGTGTTGCCGGCCGGCGCGCTCGAGGACCGGCGATCCTGGCGCGACGACATGCTGACGCGCATGGTCAGGGCGAAGCGCGGATGAGACTCGGTGGCGGCGGGCGGCTCAGTCGGCCGTCCACCCGCCATCGATCAGGAGAGACGCCCCCGTCATCAGGGAAGACGCGTCGGAGGCGAGAAAGACGGCTGCGCCGACGAGATCGGACGGCTGCCCCAGGCGGCCGAGCTTGATCTTCGACAATGTCTGCCGGCGAAACTCCTCATTGTCGAGGAAGGGTGCGGTCATCGGCGTTTCGATGAAGGTCGGGCAGATGGTGTTGATCCGGATGCCGACCGGGCCGAGTTCCACCGCCAGGGCTCTGGTGAAGCCCTCGATCGCCCATTTCGAGCCGCAGTAAAGCGTTCTGTTGGCGCCGCCGACATGCCCCATCTGCGACGACATGTTGATGACCGAACCCCGGACCGCGCCGGCCGCCATGACGGCCGTCACCGCTTTCGCCGCGAAGATGGCCGCCTTGGTGTTCAGCCCGAAGACGGCGTCATAGTCTTCCTCCGTCACCTCCGAGAGCGGCTTTGGCCGGTTCGTCCCGGCATTGTTGACGAACACGTCGAAGGCCGGCTGCGCCTCGATCCGGTCCCGAAAACCGGTGATATCGGTGACATCGCAGACGAGCGGGGCGGCCCCGAGGCCCCGGGCGGCGAGCTCGGCGCAGGCGGCTTCTATCTCGTCGCGCGACCGGGCGCAGAGCGTGACCTGCGCGCCCGCCTCGGCAAGGCCTTCGGCGATCGCCCGGCCGATGCCGCGGCCGGCGCCGGTGACCAGCGCGCGCTTGCCGGTGAGATCGAAGAGGCCGTTCATTCGGCGGCTTCGCCATAGGCGACGGTCTGGCCACCATAGCGGCGGACGCGGAGATTGGCCTGCTCGGCGTGGCCGACGAAGCCCTCGAGCATGCAGAGCCGCGAGCAATAGGCGCCGATCTCGGCGGCGGCTGCGTCCGTCGTGACCCTCTGGTAGGAATGGGTCTTCAGGAACTTCCCGACCCACAGGCCGCCGGTATAGCGTCCGGCCTTCCTGGTCGGCAGCGTGTGATTGGTGCCGATGACCTTGTCGCCGTTGGCGACATTGGTGCGCGGTCCGAGGAAGAGCGCGCCATAGGAATGCATGTGTTCCAGGAACCAGTCGTCGCGGTCCGTCATCACCTGCACGTGCTCGGAGGCGATCTCGTTGGCGACGTCCAGCATCTCCTCGTAGCTGTCGCAGACGATCACCTCGCCATAGTCGCGCCAGGAGGCCGATGCGGTCTCCGCCGTCGGCAGGATCTTGAGGATGCGCCCGATCTCCGCAAGCGTCGCCGTTGCCAGCGTCTCGGAATTGGTCACGAGCACGGCGGGCGAGTTGTAGCCGTGCTCGGCCTGCCCCAGCAGGTCGGTGGCGCAGATCTCGGCATCGATCGTGTCGTCGGCGATGACCATCGTCTCGGTCGGGCCGGCGAAGAGATCGATGCCGACGCGGCCGTAGAGCTGGCGTTTGGCTTCGGCGACGAAGGCGTTGCCGGGACCGACCAGCATGTCGACCGGGCGGATCGTCTCCGTCCCGAGCGCCATCGCGCCGATCGCCTGGATGCCGCCGAGCACGTAGATCTCATGGGCACCGCCAAGATGCATGGCGGCGACGATCGCCGGGTGGGGCATGCCCTTCTGCGCCGGTGCGGCAGCGGCGATGCGCGGCACGCCGGCCACCGAGGCGGTCAGCACCGACATATGCGCCGAAGCCACCATCGGGAACTTGCCGCCCGGAACATAGCAGCCCACGGACTGCACCGGGATGTTGCGGTGGCCGAGGACGACGCCCGGCATCGTCTCGACCTCGATATCGGTCATCGAGGCCTTCTGGGCCTCGGCGAACCGGCGGATCTGCGCCTGCGCGAAACGGATGTCGGCCATGTCCCGGTCGGAGACCCTGTTCATCGCGGCTTCGATCTCCGACGGGGCCAGCCTGAAGGACGCGGGCGAGAAGTTGTCGAACTTCGCCGACAGATCGCGCACCGCGGCATCGCCGCGCGTCTCGATGTCCCTGAGCGTCGTCTCGACGAACGACCGCACTTTCGCGTCGTCGTCCGCGCGTTCGGCTGCGGGCTTGCCCTGCTTCAGATATCGAATGGCCATGACGGATACCTCCCTTTTGGCGACAGAGCTAATGTGCTAGCGATGACGATTGCAAGTTTTCATCGGCGTTTGAAAAATTTTCACGGAGGCGGGTTTGAAGCCGACAGCCAAGCAGGTCGCCCATGAGGCGGGGGTTTCGATCTCGGCCGTGTCGCGTGCATTTTCGCCGGGATCGTCGATCGATGCGGACAAGAGGCAGCGTATCCTGCAGGTTGCCGTGCAGTTGGGCTATACGAGCCCGGCGCGCCGAACCGCCGAGGTGATCTCCGCCGGAACCGTCACGCTCGTTGCCGGCGACCTTGCCAATCCGTTCTATCCCCTCGTACTCGATACGCTTGCCAAGGCGCTTCAGGCGGTCGGGCGACAGTTGCTCGTCTATGCGATCCCGCCGCAGACGGACATGGATCAGTTGACGCCGCAGATCCTTGCGGCCCGCCCCAACGCGCTCGTGGTGACGTCGGCGAGGCTGACCTCCGGCATGGCCCAGGCCTGCCGGCAGCATGGCATCAAGGTGGTGCTCCTGAACCGGATCCAGCGCGATGTCCGTGTCAATGCGGTCGCCTGCGACAACCATGCGGGCGGGCGGGACGCCGCGACCTTTCTGATGGCGCGCGGGCGGCGTCGCATCGGGCTCATCGGCGGCATTGCGGATACCTCGACCCATCGGGAGCGGGTGCAGGGCTTCCGCGAAGTCCTGCAGGAGGGAGGACATTCCATCCTTGCGGAGGCGACAGGCGACTACACCTACCGCGGCAGCTACGTCGCGGTGCAGTCGATGCTGTCAAGGAAGGACCGTCCCGATGCGCTCTTCTGCTGCAACGACATCATGGCGCTGGCGGCGATCGATGCCGCGCGCGAACGCGGGCTTTCGGTCCCCGCCGATCTCTCCATCATCGGGTTCGACGACATTCCCATGGCCGGCTGGACGTCCTATCGCCTGACAACGATCCGCCAGCCGGTCACGCGCATGGTCAACGAGGTCGTGAGCCTGATTCACGATGGCGCGCACGTTCCGGTCGACGAGACGACCACAAGCATCCTGCCCGGAAAGCTGATGATAAGAGGCAGCGCCTAGGCGCCCGGCCATCTCATTCCCCCGTGTGAAAATTTGACGGAAGACAAATAGAACTTGACTGGCCGGGTAAATTCGCCATGGTTTGTGCACACGTTTGCGCATCATCGGCAGGCACGAAGGAGGTCGTGCCTGCAGCCAGGGATGCGAGAATTGGGACGGGAGGAATAGATGAGACTCAAAGTGTTTGCCGTGCTGCTGACGGCGGTTCTTTCCATTGCGGTCGCGCCGGGCAATGCCGCCGAGCGCACGCTGCGTGTGGCAACAAGCGTCCCGCACAATCACTATCTCACCAGGGTCATCAAGGAATTCGCAGCCAACGTGTCGAAGCGGACGAATGGCGGGCTTGCCTTCGAGTTCTACGATTCCGGCTCTCTCGTCAGCGACCAGCACATGGACGAGGCCGTGGCGAACGGCACGATCGACATCGGGATCGCCTCGGCCTCCATCCTCGCCGGTACGGTGCCGGCGCTCAACGTCTTTGCCGTCCCCTTCTACTTCGACAAGCGCGAAAAGCTCGACCGGTCCGTCCTGCCGGGAATGCCGATCCGGGCCATGCTCGACGAGCGGATCAACGAGACGGGATCGCGGGCGCTGTTCTGGATCCCCTATGGCTTCATCACGATGATCACGCGTGACAAGGAAGTGCATACGCCTGCCGACATGAGCGGGCTCAAGATCCGGACCTTCGGCTCGACGGTGAGCGAATTCGTCGAGGCTCTCGATGCGGCGCCCGTCGTCACCAGCGGCAGCGAGCAGTTCCTGGCGCTTCAGCGCGGCATCGTCGATGGGGGGCTGACCGGCTGGCCTTCGGTCGAGGAGCGCCGGCTTTTCGAGGTCTCCCGCTACGTGATCGCGACCGACCACATGTACGAGACGCATTTCGCGCTGATGAGCGAAAAGACCCTCGACGACATGCCGACCGA
Source organism: Rhizobium sp. TRM96647 (assembly GCF_025780115.1). Classification (NCBI taxonomy): domain Bacteria; kingdom Pseudomonadati; phylum Pseudomonadota; class Alphaproteobacteria; order Hyphomicrobiales; family Rhizobiaceae; genus Rhizobium; species Rhizobium sp. TRM96647. The sequence continues at coordinate 507,585 of NZ_JAOXHF010000003.1, read as the reverse complement.
GCTCCGCGACATCTTCCGCGAGGAGGCGGCAAAGCTGGAGACCGTGCTGATGGATCGCATCTTCGATGCGACGAGACACACCCGGGACGTCCTTGCGACGAAGATGACGATCGTCGACCTCACCCCGGAGGAAGTGGCCGCCTGGAAGGAGAAGACCGCGCCGGTGGCAAAGACGTTCTACGAGAACGGCGACGAACTTGCCCGCGCGGTGTTCAGGGAAGCCAAGAAGATCCAGTAGGCGACGCCGCACTCCGGCCCATTTTCCCGCCGACGGGATCATGCAGTCAAATCAAAACGATAGGCGGTGGCCGCGGCCACCGCGAAGGTCAACTGCGCTCCGGCGCAAGCACCGGGATCAGGTGTGAATATTCGGGAGGACCGCTTCATGTCCACGGAAGAAAAGAAATGGGTCGCCGCGACCGAGGCGACCGTCATGAAGATCGGCGAGCTCAGTTCGTGGATCTACCTCTTCATCGGCATCATCGTCGCCTATGAGGTGGCGCTTCGTTACTTCTTCAACAGCCCGACCGACTGGGTCGAGGAGACCTCGCGGCTCGGCATGGTCTGGGCGACGTTCCTGATCTTTCCGGCCTGCATGAGCCGGCGCCAGCTGATCTCGATCACGCTCCTTTCCGATGCGCTCGGCGATCGCGGCAAGGCGGCGCTCGAGGCGATCAGCTTCGCCGTCATCTGCGTGGCCTGCGCGCTGGTGACCTGGCATGCGGCAGAGGCGGCGATCGACGCGGCGATGGTGGGCCGGGCCACGGCGAGCGTCCTGCGTATCCCCTACTGGCTCTTCTATCTTCCGGTCGCGCTCGGCTTCTTCCTGTTCTTTCTCCAGGCCGCACTCGAACTGGTCCTGCTTCTGGCCACCGGCCAGCGGCGCAAACTCGAACTGACGCACGAGGAAATCTGAGATGGAAAGCATGCTCGTTCTCATCGCGCTTTTCGTGTTTCTCTTCGCAGGGCTCCCGGTCGGGATCGCGCTGACAACAACGGGCATCGGCCTGTTGATGCTGAAGGGCGTACCGCTTGCCAGCGTGTCGATGGAGTTCCTCGGCTCGGTGAACAATTTCATCCTTCTCGCCGTACCGGTCTTCCTCCTGACCTCGAACATCCTCCTGAAGGCGGGCGTCGCAAAAGACCTCTTCGACGCCGTGCAGCGGTGGGTCGGCGGGATCCGGGGAGGGGTCGCGATCGCGACGATCATTTCTTGCGGAATTTTCGCAGCGATTTCAGGATCTTCTGTGGCCGTTGCGGCGATGATCGGAACCGTGGCCATCCCCGAGATGACCGGGCGCGGTTATGATCGCCGCTTCGTCATGGGCACGCTGGCGGCAGGCGCGACGCTTGGCATTCTCATTCCGCCGTCCATTCCGCTCATCATCTATTCGGCGGTCGCCGAGCAGTCCACGGCGTCGATGTTCCTGGCCGGCGTCGGGCCGGGTCTCTTCCTGATCGGGATCTTCCTTGTCTATTGCGTTGCCAAGTCGTTCATGGGAGCCGCTCCGGAAGTCGAAGCCGGCGCCTCGGAACCGGGTGGGCGCATGGCGGCAAGCATCCGTGCCCTGCCGACCATCGTCATCGCGCTGACGATGATCATCGGCATCTATGCGGGCGTCTTCACGCCGACGGAATCGGCTGCGGTCGGGCTGGTGATGACGCTCGTCTACGTGTTCGGGATCCGACGCGGATTGTCCTTCGCGGACTTCCGCGACGCCGTCTTCGGCGCCGGTCTCACCACCGCCAACCTGCTGCTGATCATCGCCGGGGCAAATGTCTTCGGCAAGGCGATCATGCTCTACCGCATTCCCTACGAGATCTCGGAGTGGATCGCCGCCAACATCGAATCGGCCGGTCTCTTCATGCTGACCGTGACGGCAGTGTTGCTGCTGTTGGGCCTGTTCCTCGAGGGAATCGCGATGATCCTGATCGTGCTGCCGGTGCTGCTGCCATCGCTCGGCGTCCACGGCATCGATCCGGTCTGGTTCGGCATCTACTTCGTTCTGATGATCGAGATCGCCCTGATCACGCCGCCGGTCGGGATGAACCTTTTCGTCATCCAGTCCGTGGCCAAATCGAGCCTGAAGGAGGTGATGTACGGGGCCTTGCCCTATGTCTTCATCATGCTGGGGACCGTGCTTGCGATCTACTTCTTCCCGGCGATCGTCACCTATATCCCCTTCGGTGGCGGATAGGTGGATCGCTTCGGCAGGGGGCGCGGCGGCGCCCTCTGCTACGCGCGGCCGGTGGAACCGCGGACGACCAGCTTTCCGCGCATGGCGATCAGTTCGTCGGGGAGGTTCGGGTCCAGCGTGCGTGCCTGCAGCAGTTCGAAAGCGCGCTGGATCATCAGGGGCAGAGGCTGCTGGATGGTCGTCAGGTCGTAGATCGGCCTGGCGGATGCCGCCACGCCGTCGAAGCCGGCCACCAGGATCTCGCCGGGCACGTCGACAGAGGCCAGCCGCAGGGCGTCGAGGACGCCCATGGCCATGATGTCGCTCAGTGCGAACACCGCATCCGGCCGCCGGCCGGCCGGCAATCCGGCTATTTCCCTGCCCGCTTCGAAGCCTCCGTCGTAGTTGGAGTGGCCGTCGAACCGATGCGAAAGCGTGAAGCCGGCCTGCTCCAGTTCGGCGACGAAGCCCTCTTCCCGTTCGCGGGACGTGGAACTGGTCGACGTCGTATAGACGAGGCCGAAGCGCCGGCGCCCGCGCGCGATCAGAAGACGCGCGATCTCGGCGCCGCCGGCCCTGTTGTCGCAGGTGACGAAGCAGCCATGCGAGAGCGCAACGCGGTTGACCATGACGAGCGGCACGTTGTTCTGGGCGCAGATGTCGGCCGCCTTCGATGACAGGATGGCCGAGGAGATGATGCAGCCGTCGACCTGATACTGGATCAGTGCCTGGGCGGTCGTATCCTCGATCGGGCCGGCACCCGCATGGATGATGAGCAGGCGGAAGCCGAGCTTCTCCGCCTGGCGCGTCGCCTCATGCAGAAGCTCCGTATAGAAGGGGTTCTCGGCGGGGCCCAGCACCAGGCCGTACAATCCGCTCTTGCCGGAGGAGAGCGTGCGCGCCAGCGCATTCGGCATGTAGCCGTGCTCTTTCGCCAGCCCCAGAATGAGATCGCGCGTCTTCTGCGAGATGCGGGTGTCGCCCTTCAGCGCGCGCGTCACCGTCGACGGTGCCACACCCGCCAGTTCCGACAGGGTGACGACCGTCGCCCTGCGCGGTGTCGATGGGGTCAGGATCGAGCTCATGTCGCTTCATAACAAAACGTTGGCGGCCTGTCGCGTCGGTCCGCATCTTTCCCGGGCAGGCGACGATACCCCGCGCGGGACAAAAATTTCCGTCCCAACTTGACATTCCGCACGCAAACCGATTGGATTGGATTGCGCAAACGTTTGCGCAGAAAATTGCATTTTATGAAGGTATGGGAGGAACGATGTCCGCTTCAAAACGCCAGATGAAAATGGTGGGCTTCCTGCAGGCGCAGAACTGCTCCATCGCGCCGGGCTCCTGGCGGCATCCGGCCGGTGCCACCGATTTTCTGTCCGCCGAGTACTTCCAGCGCATCGGTCGCATTCTCGAGGAAGGCAAATTCCATCTTGCCTTCTTCGACGATCGTCTGGCGATGCCGGACATCTACGGCGACGATCACAGGGAGGCGGTCGAAAACGGCGTGCGCGTCGTCAAGATGGACCCGGTCTCGATCATCACGGCGATCGGCATGGCCACGAGCCGCATCGGCCTCGGCATCACCTATTCCACGACCTATTACGAGCCCTTCCACGTCGCGCGCCTGTTCGGCACGCTCGATCTGATGACCAAGGGCCGCGCCGCCTGGAACGTGGTGACCTCGCTCAACAATTCGGAGGCCGCCAATTTCGGCCGCACCGAACACCTCGCTCACGACCTGCGCTATGAGCGGGCCGACGAATTCATGGAGGTCGTCACCGGGCTGTGGAACAGCTGGGAGCCCGACGCGCTGATCGTCGACAAGGAGACCGGCCAGTTCGCCGATCCGAAGAAGGTTCACCGGCTCGATCACAAGGGCAAGTATTTCAGCTCGCGCGGTCCACTGCCGGTGCCGCCGTCGGCGCAGGGGCGCCCTGTGCTCATCCAGGCCGGCCAGAGCGGCCGCGGCCGCCAGTTCGCCGGCAAGTGGGGCGATCTGATCTTTGTCGTCTATCCGACGATCGAGACTGGCCAGAAGCAGTATGCCGCCGTGAAGGAGGAGGTCGCCGCCGCCGGCCGCGATCCGGACGAGGTGGCAATCTGCCCGGCCTGCTATGTCTGCGTCGGCGAAAGCCTGGAGATCGCCGAGGAGAAGCGCGAATATATCCGCGCGCTCGCCAAGCCGATCGATGCCGTCGTGCTTCTTTCCGAAGCGCTGAACTTCGATTTCGCCAGCAAGCCGATGGACAGCGAGTTCACCGACGAGGAGCTGCAGAAGCTGTCCTGGTCCGGTTTCAAGGAGCGGGTGATCACGCTGAGCGGCAAGCCCAACCCGACCGTGCGTGATTTCGTGCACTATTCCGGGCGCGGCACGATCGGCGAATTCCCGATCTTCTGCGGCACGCCCACCATGGTCGCCGACCAGATGGAAGAGTGGTTCACGTCCGGGGCCTGCGACGGCTTCGTGCTGGCCGCCACCCATACGCCCGGCGCCTACGAGGACTTCGTCCGTTATGTCGTGCCGGAACTGCAGCGCCGCGGCGTCTACCAGAACGACTATGCAGGCACGACGCTTCGCGAAAACCTCGGCATTTCCATGCCCACCCATCCTGCCCGGCGCCAGGCGGCCGAATAAGCAGCAGTCGGAGAAGATTGATGAAAGAGTTCAGAATGCTCTCGACGAGCGGCATCCTCGGCTATGGCTATGCGGAGGAATCGCTCAAGATCGGAATGTCCTGGGAGCCGCATGTCATCGGTTGCGATGGCGGCAGCACCGATCCGGGTCCCTATTATCTCGGTGCCGGCAAATCCTTCTGCTCGCGCCTGTCAGTGAAGCGCGACCTGCGGCTGATGCTGCAGGCGAGCATCGCAGCAGGTATTCCCTGCATCATCGGCACGTCCGGCGGTGCCGGCGGCGAACCGCATCTGCAGGATACGGCGGCACTGGTGCGTGAGATCGCGCGGGAAGAAAAGCTGTCGTTCAAGATGGCGCTCATCCATTCGGAACAGAGCAAGAGCGATCTTGCGAAATGGGCCGAAAGCGGCATCACCAAGCCGCTTGCCAAGATGAAGCCGCTCGATCGTGGCATGATCGACAATGCGACCCGCGTCGTCGGCATGATGGGACCGGAGCCGTTTGCCAAGGCGCTCGACGAGGGCGCGCAGGTCATTCTCGCCGGCCGCAGCAGCGACCCGGCGCAATGGGCGGCCCCCGCCATCCGCGCCGGCATGGCGCCGGCACCCTCATGGTACGCGGGCAAGATGCTGGAATGCGGTGCCGAGCCCACCGTGCCGAAGGAGCCGGACTGCATCTTCCTGCGCGTCCGCGACGACCACGTCGTCTGCGAACCGCCGAACCCGATCCGCCGCTCGACGCCGCTTGCGGTCGCGAACTTTGCCCTGCACGAGAATTCGAGCCCGATCCACCATGTCGAGCCGGGCGGGTTGCTCGATACGGCCAATTGCCGCTTCGAAGAGATCAGCGATCGTGCAGTCAAGATCGACGGCATGACCTGGACGCCGGCGGAGCGCTACACGGTGAAGCTCGAGGGCGTCGAGATGGCCGGTTACCGTGCGATTGCCATCTGCGGCACGCGCGACCCGATCCTGATCTCGCAGATCGACGACTATCTCGCCACCCATCGCGAGAAGGTGGCGGTGAAGGCCGCCTCCTTCGGCGTGCCGCGGGATGACTACCAGATGATCGTCCATTGCTATGGCAAGGATGGCGTCATGGGTGGCTGGGAGCCGGTCAAGCAGATCACCAGCCACGAGCTCGGCTTCGTCATCGAAGTGGTCGGCAAGACGGCGGATGTCGCCAATGCCGTGATCGCCATGGCGCGCACCTCGATGCTGCATGCGGACTTCCCGGGACGGCTCTGCAAGGAAGGCAACATGGCCTTCCCGTTCAGCCCTTCCGATATCGACATGGGGCCGATGTACCGCTTCAGCATCTTCCATACGGTCGAGGTCAGCGATCCTTGCGCCCTCTTCCCCATCGAATACGAGAAGGTTTGACCATGGCCCTCATCAGAGACATTGCCCAGATCTGCAAGAGCAAGAACGCCGGTCCGTTCAACGTGACGATCGATGTTCTGTTCGAGGACCACGCGGTCTATCGCAAGGTGAAGGATACGGGGGTTTTGAACGCCGCGCTCTTTTCGAAGCTCTATGGCGTGAAGGAAGAGGACGTGCTGTTCACGCCCTATGACACGGCGGCTGCCTTCAAGGCGACGTTTCCCCGCGCCATTCCGGCCGGCGATATCGGCGATACCGACGTCTATGGGGCGCAACAGCATGCGCCGCTGCTGGACGTCGACATTCCGCTCGAAAAATAACGTTCACTATGCCTGGGTCCTCCTGCCGGGGAGGCGGGAAGATCCAGGCGGTCGCCAATTCAGCTCGGGGAGGAGCTTATGGCCACAGAAACATCCGACATCCGCAAGGTCGCATTGGCGAGCTTCATCGGATCTACCCTGGAATGGTACGATTTCTTCATCTTCGGTACCGCCACGGCACTCGTCTTCAACAAGCTGTTCTTTCCTGAGTTCAACCCGGTAACGGGCATGATCGCGGCATTTGCGACCTTCGCTGTCGGGTTCATCGCCCGGCCCCTGGGCGGCATCGTGTTCGGCCACTTCGGCGACCGGATCGGCCGCAAGGCGATGCTGGTGTTGAGCCTGACGATGATGGGCGGCATCACCTTCCTGATCGGTCTCATCCCGACCTATGCGGTGCTTGGCATCGGTGCGCCGATCCTTCTGACGGTGCTGCGTTTCCTGCAGGGCTTTGCCGTCGGTGGCGAATGGGGCGGGGCGACGCTGATGGTCGTCGAGCATGCGCCCGACAGGACGCGCGGCTTCTTCGGCAGCTGGCCGCAGATGGGCATTCCGGCGGCACTCCTGCTCTCGTCAGGCGTGATGGCGCTTGTCGGCGCGCTGACGACGCCCGAGCAGTTCATGGCCTGGGGATGGCGCTTGCCCTTCCTGTTCAGCGGCGTGCTGCTCGTCTTCGGCATCTTTCTGCGCCGCCGACTGGCTGAATCCCCGAGCTTCCAGAAGATGAAGTCCGAGGGGGAGCGCGAGCGCCTGCCCGTCGTCGAGGTGCTCGGCAAGCACGGCAGGAAGACCGCACTCCTCGTCGCCTGCCAGGCGGCGGAAAATACCAGCTTCTACGTCGTGGCCGTCTATTCTCTGGTCTATCTGACCACTGTGGTCGGCATCGATCGCGCCACCGCCTTGAACGCCCTGATGATCGCGGCTGTGTTCTGCTTCGTCGCCCAGCCGCTGTTTGCCGGGCTGTCCGACCGTATCGGCCGCAAGCGCGTCTTCATGGGCGGGATGATCTTTAACGGCCTCTTCATCGTGCCGTTCTTCCTGTTCCTCGATACGGCGAGCGTGTTCTGGATCACGGCGGCGATGACGCTCTCGATCGTGTTCGGGCAGGCGACGACGCAATCCACGCAACCCAGCCTCTTTGCCGAGCAATATGGTGCCTCGGTGCGCTACAGCGGCGTCTCCGTCGCCTACCAGTTCGCCACCGTGCTCTGGAGCGGCCCGACGCCGATGATCGCCGCATCGCTCTGGGCCTGGTCGGGAAGCTGGATACCGCTCGCCTGCTACATCGGCGCTGCGGCCTGCCTGTCGGTCCTGACGATCATTCCGCTCCGCGAGGCGGCCGGTGCCGATCTCGAAGGCGGTCGGAGCGAAGACCGGCGCGAACCGGTGTCTTCGACGCGCCCCGCCCACCAGTATCCGTGAAACAGGGAGCCTCTGGCCCAATCGCCATGTCCAATGACCAACGCATTCTCCGCAACGCCCTTGGATCCTTCGCAACAGGCGTCACCGTCGTCACCACCCGTGCGGCCGACGGCAAGGATATCGGCCGCACCGCCAACAGCTTCAGTTCGGTCTCTCTCGATCCGCCGATGATCCTATGGAGCCTGGCGAAGACCTCCTCCAGCTTCGAGGATTTCAGGCAGGCAGGACATTTCGCCGTCCATATCCTGTCTGCCGACCAGAGCGACATATCCGGCCTCTTCGCAAGCAAGAAGGAAGACAAGTTCGAAGGCCTGGCGGTGGAGAGGGGAGAGGACCGGATCCCTCTCCTGAAACACTGCGCCGCCCGCTTCGAATGCCGGACCGCCTATCAGTATGAAGGTGGCGACCACATCATCTTCGTCGGCGAGATCATCGGCTTCGAACATTCCAGTACGCCGCCGCTGGTCTTTCACGGCGGGCAATACGGCCGGCTGATCCGTCATGCCGGCGAGACCACGTCCTTCGAGAAGAAGAGAGACAGCCTCTCCCCCGACGACTTCATCTACCAGATCTCCCGTGTCTTCTATCAGATCAGAAGCGGTGCGGTCGCCGAACGGCGCCGGCGGGGCTGGGACGGCGCGGACTACGCCGTCCTGACATTGCTCGGCCACGAGGATGGCAGGACGCTTGACGACATAAGGCAGATCGGGCGTTCTCGCGGCGACGAAATAACGGACGCCACGATCGACAAGCTCAAGGCAACGGGCATGATCCGGGTCGAGGCCGCATCTCCGCACCGGGTTCACCTCGCGCCCGAGGGGCGCAAGGCGATGATCGGGATCGTGGCGATGTTGAAGGCCGCGGAGACGGAATGCCTGACGCTTCTCGACGAGAACGAGGTCTGGGTGCTCAAGCAGCTCCTGAACAGGCTGGCGACCTCGACGGATGCGGGCTGGCCGCCCGTCCGCCAGCAGGCCTCCGCCTGAACGGGCGCGCATATCGGAGGTTTTCATGACCCGCTTTGCCATCGGAGACGTGACGGTTTCCGCCATATGGGAGATGGAGGACACGTCCTTCCAGATGAGGACGTTCTTCCCGCCCGTCACGGACGAGATGCTGGCCAAGGAGCGTCCCTGGCTCGCGCCGGCGTTCTACGATCCGGAAACGGACCGGATCAGGCTCAGCATCCATGCCTGGCTGATCGATACCGGCCGGCACAGGATCCTGGTCGATACCTGCGTCGGCAACGACAAGCAGCGTCACGCCCGCAAGCAATGGTCCGATCTCAAGACGCCGTTCCTCGATCGCCTGCGTGCGGCGGGCGTCGAGCCCGAAGAGATCGACTATGTCTGCTGCACCCATCTTCATGCCGATCACGTCGGCTGGAACACGAGGCTTCTCGACGGGCGCTGGGTGCCGACCTTCCCGAACGCGCGATATATCTTCGGTCGGAAGGAATATGACTACTGGGCGGAGAAATATGGCTCCGATCCCGGCAGCCATCACCTTGCAGCCTATTGCGACAGCGTCTTGCCGGTGGTCGAGGCGGGGCAGGTGGTGCTGGTCGATGACGGCTATGAGCTGGACGGATGCCTGACGTTCAAGCCTGCACCCGGACACACACCCGGTCATGTCGCCATCTGGCTCAAATCCAACGGCCGGGAATGCGTATTCTCGGGCGACATCATCCATCATCCGATCCAGCTCAGATATCCGCAACTGAGCTGCATGGGTTGCGAGGACCAGGCGCTATCGGCGCGAACGCGGACGGCGTTGCTGGGCGGTATCGCAGATACCGACACGATGCTGATGACCGGACATTTTCTGGCGCCGCATGCGGTCCATATCGAAACGGACGGAGAAAGTTTCCGCATGCGGTGTTCGCAGTGCTAGCTTCGCTGGCCGCAGATCGAATTTCAGGGAGTGAGACATGAAGATCAGAGCAGCCACGCTTCGCCAGATGGGCGCGAGCATGCCCTATGCGCAAAGCAAGCCGCTGGAAATCGCCGAGCTTGACCTGGAGCCGCCCGGGCGAGGAGAGGTTCTGGTGCGTATCCGCGCGGCCGGGCTTTGCCATTCGGATCTCTCTGTCATCAACGGCAGCCGGCCGCGTCCGATGCCGATGGCGATCGGCCACGAGGCGGCCGGCGAGGTGGTCGAGCTCGGCGAAGGCGTCGACGATCTCGCAGTCGGCGACCACGTCGTGCTCGCCTTCGTGCCGAGCTGCGGCCATTGCCTGCCCTGTTCGGAAGGCCGCCCGGCGCTTTGCGAGCCGGGGGCCGCGGCCAACGGCAAGGGCACATTGCTCACTGGCAGTATCCGGCTGAAGTCGCATGGCGAGCCGGTGCATCACCACATCGGCTGCTCGGCCTTCGCCGAACACGCCGTCGTGTCGCGCCGCTCGATCGTCAAGGTCGACAAGGACCTGCCGTTCGACGAGGCGGCGCTGTTCGGCTGCGCCGTGCTGACCGGTGTCGGCGCGGTGGTGAACACGGCGAAGGTGCAGGCGGGCCAGACCACGGTCGTCATCGGCCTCGGCGGCGTCGGTCTGGCTGCTCTTCTGGGCGCGATTTCCGCCGGTGCCGCACAGGTCATCGCCGTCGACCTCTCGGAGGAGAAACTGGAGATGGCCCGCCAGCTCGGGGCGACGGCGACGGTCAATGCCCGCGATGCGGATGCCGTCGAGAAGGTCCGCCAACTCACCCATGGCGGCGCCGATTTCGCCTTCGAGTTTGCAGGCTCGGAAAAGGCGCTGGAGAGCGCCTACAAGATGACGCGGCGCGGCGGCACGACAGTCACGGCCGGACTGCCGGCGCCGACGGCCGCTTTGCCGGTCAACATCGTCAGCCTCGTGGCCGAGGAACGCACGCTCAAGGGCAGCTATATCGGCACCTGCGTGCCGGTTCGCGATATTCCGCGCTATGTCGCGCTCTACAAATCGGGGCGCCTTCCGGTGAACAGGCTTCTCAGCGGATCGATCCGCCTGGACGAGATCAACGAAGGCTTCGACCGCCTGCACAGGGGCGAGGTTATCCGGCTGGTCGTCGAAATGTGAGGTTCGGGCGTTTTCGAAGGGCCGCGAAAGGGGCGCCTTTCCCGGCCTCGCCCGCCTAGGAACGTGGAGAACGTCAACTCTTCTCAAGGCGTCAGACCGCCCCGGTGCAACGTTTCTTAACGCGATGACACACCCATCGGTGCCCTGATCGCTAGGGTCACTTCCGGATTATCCGCAACTGTCTGCGGATCAAACGGAAGGGCGTTTCATGGGTGGGATATCCCGATCATTCTTGTCGCAGGCGCATCCGGCCCCGAGGTTTCTGGTGGGCGTGGTGCTTCTCTGGCTTGCCTTCATTTCCACCTCCCAGGCGGCCGAGGAACAGATGCCGGTTACGGTTGTCGTCGCCCGCCAGGGTGCCGTGACCGAGACGGTTCCCGTGGTCGGGTCGCTCGCTGCAAGGGAAGAGGTTCAGGTACACCCGCTCGTCCAGGGGCGGGCGATCGAGCATATCCTGGTGGAGGTCGGGCAGACCGTCGACAAGGGCCAGCCGCTCGCGCTGCTGGACACGACCGATGCCCGCCTGTCGCTCGACAGGAACGCGGTCGGCATCCTGCGCGCGGAGGCTGCCGTCAGGGTGGAGGAGAGCAGGCTCGATGTCGCGAAGGTGAGCGAGGCCGAGGCCCGCAAGGTTCTGGAGCGCAGCAGGGCGCTGCAGCCGAAGGGTGCCGTCTCGCAACAGGTTCTGGACGAGCACGAGAACGCCCATGCCCGCGCGGTGGCCGAACTGGGGCTGGCGCTGCAGTCGCTGAAGCTTGCCGAAGCCGACGCGCAAATCGTTGCCCGTGAGCGCGACGAGATCGAACTTGCGATCGAGCGCAGTACCGTCAGGGCGCCGGAGGGCGGGCTCGTCCTGAGAAGAACGGCTCGCGTCGGCATGATGGTGTCCGGCTCCGGCGGCCCGCTCTTCGTCCTGGCGAAGGACGCGGCCATCGAATTCGTCGCCCAGGTGACGGAGACGAGCTTCGTGCGGCTGGCCGAAGGCATGCACGCAACCATCACCCAGCCGGGATATGAAGGCCCGCTCGGTGGCACTGTGAGGCTCAATGCGGCCGAACTCGATCCGGCGACGCGCAGCGGCGAAGTGCGCGTCGAACTCGACGACGTGGCTGGCCTGAGGCCCGGCGTTTTCGCCCGCGGCAGCATCAATGCCCTGGCGCGTCGCAACATCCTCCTGCCCGGCAGTGCGGTGAAGACCGCCGGCGGCGCGAGCAACGTCTTCGTCGTCGAGGACGGCGTGGTGGACCTCCGCCAGGTGACCGTGGGCGTCCGGCAGGACGGCTTCGTCGAGATCCTAGACGGGCTGCGCGACGGCGAGATGGTCGTTCTGAAATCCGGCGGCTTCCTGAAGGCCGAGGAGAAGGTCCGGCCGGTCATTGCCGCCTCCGCGCTTCCCTCCACGGATCATCTGGCCGCGTCCCTTGCGATCGGGAAGGTGGAGGCCGCGCGATGAACGGCAACGTCTCGTCCTGGGCGATCCGCAATCCGCTCCCGTCCATCCTTCTTTTCGTCGTCCTCACCGTCGTCGGGCTCTACAGCTTCGTCAAGCTGCCGATCACCTATTTCCCGACGATCATCACGCCGACGGTCAAGGTCACCGTCGAGCAGGCCGGTTCCACGCCGGTGGAGCTCGAGACCGAGGTGACGCGGCTTGTCGAAAACGCCATCGCCTCGCTGCCGGCGATCAAGGAGCTGTCCTCGACGATCGGTGAGGGGCGATCGGTGACGACCGTCGAATTCGAACTCGGCCCTGTTTCTCCCGACCGGGCAATGGCGGACGTGCGCGATGCCGTATCCCGGATCCGGGGCGACCTGCCGGACACGATCGACGAGCCGGTGATCGAGCGGATCGAGGAGGAGACGCAATCCGTCGTCACCTATGCGGTCTCCAGCCAGGACATGACGGTGGCGGAGCTCTCCTGGTTCGTCGACGACACCGTGACCCGCGAATTGCAGGGCCTGTCCGGCGTCGGGCGCGTCGAACGGATCGGCGGCGCAGAGCGGGAGATCCATGTTGAGCTCGATGCCGACAGGCTGCAGGCGCTTGCGCTGTCGGTCAGTTCGGTCAACGAGGCGATCGTCGAGGGCCAGCTCGACCGCTCCGGCGGGCGCAGCGAGATGGAGGGCGGCGAGCAGGTCCTGACGACCACGGGAGCCGCCGGAACGGTGGCGGAACTTTCCGAGAAGCGTCTCTCGCTCTCGGGCGAAAATTCCGTACGGCTGGCGGACGTCGCTACGGTTCGCGATACCGTCGCCGAGCCTCGGGCCTTTGCGAGCCTGAACGGCGCCGATATCGTCGGCTTCGCCATCTACCGCTCGCAAGGGGCAAGCGACGTGACCGTGGCCGCCGCTGTCGCCGATGCCGTGGCGACGCTGGGCGAGGCCCATCGGGACCTGCGTTTCCGCCTCGTCAACGACAATGTCTCCTACACGGCCGGAAACTATCATTCGGCGATGAACACGCTGCTGGAGGGCGCTGTGCTCTCGATCGTCGTCGTCTTCCTGTTTCTGCGCGACTGGCGCGCGACGCTGGTGGCCGCCGTGGCGCTGCCGCTGTCGATCATTCCGACCTTCTTCGCGCTCGACCTGCTCGGCTTTTCCCTCAATATTCTCAGCCTTCTGGCGATCACGCTGGTGACGGGCATCCTGGTCGACGATGCGATCGTCGAGATCGAAAACGTCGTGCGCCACCGCAATATGGGCAAGTCCGCCTACCGCGCGGCGCTGGATGCGTCCGACGAGATCGGGCTCGCCGTCATCGCGATTTCCGCAACCATCATCGCGGTCTTCGCGCCGGTCGGGCTGATGAGCGGCGTCGTCGGCCTCTATTTTCGCGAGTTCGGCCTGACGGTGGCGATCGCGGTATTCTTCTCCTTGCTGGTGGCGCGGCTGATCACGCCGATCATGGCGGCCTACATCATGACCGGTGCTCCGCCGTCGGAGGGACATAGAGGCCGGTTGTCGGTCGCCTACGAGGCCCTGCTGCGCGCGACGTTGCACCGGAAATGGGCGACGGTCGCATCTGCGGTCGGCCTCTTCGCGCTGGCGGTCGTCTCGCTGATGTCGGTTCCGACCACCTTCCTGCCGGAGGAGGACACCGGACGGCTGACCCTCACCGTCGAGTTGCCGCCCGGCGCCACGCTCGAGGAAACGCGAAAGGTGACGGACGCGATCTCGGCGGAGGTCGGACAACTCGGCGAGGTCGAAGGCGTGCTGGTGCGCGCGGGGTCGAGCATGACCGGCCAGCAGGACGTGCGCTATGCCGTCGTCTCGATCGAGCTCAGACACAAGACCGAGCGCGACCGGTCCTCCTTTGCGATCGAGGCGGAACTCAAGGAGAGGCTCGCCGGCATTCCGGACGTGCGGCTGCGTTTTCTCAACGATCGCGGTGGCCGCGACGTATCCTTCTCCGTGCTGGGCAGCGACGGCGACGCCGTCGAGCAGGCGGCCGATCGGATCCTGCGCGAGATGGCCACAGAGGGGAGTTTCGTCGGCCCGGCAAGCGACGCTGTCGCCATGCGCCCGGAACTGAAGGTGACGGTGGATGCCGACAAGGCAGCGACGCTGGGGGTCTCGACTGCGGCCATCGCCAGCACCCTGCGCATCTCCACGATCGGCGACGTGGATTCGCGGCTCGCGAGCTTCGTCGAAGGCTCCCGCCAGATCCCGATCCGCGTCGTGCTCGACCGAACCGCCAGAGGCCGCCTGCCGATCTTTGAAACCCTCAGCGTACCGACTTCGGCGGGAGGACAGGTGCCGCTGTCGGCCGTGGCCGCGAGCAGCTTCGACGAGACCGTCGCCTCGATCGATCGTTTCGACCGGCAGCGCCGCATCGAGATCGGCGCGGACATGGCCGCCGGCCTGACCTCGGGGCAGGGGCTGGAGCGCCTGTTCCTGCTCGACAGCGTCAGGACCCTGCCGGAGGGCGTGCGCGTCCAGGCCACCGGCGATTCCGACACCGAAGGGGAGATTTTCCAAAGCTTCGCCGTCGCCATGGGGGCGGGCATCATGCTCGTGCTCATCGTCCTGATCCTGTTGTTCAGGAGCATGCTTTCGCCATGGACGATCCTGGCGTCGCTGCCGCTGTCGATCGGTGGCGTCGCCGTGGCCCTGCTCGTGAGCGGGCACACGATCTCGCTGCCCGTCGTCATCGGCATCCTGATGCTGATGGGCATCGTCACGAAGAACGCCATCATGCTGGTCGACTTCGCCATCGAGAGGGAGGCGCACGGTCTTTCGCGGCCGGAAGCCGTCGTCGAGGCCTGCCTGGAGCGTGTGCGGCCGATCGTGATGACCACGCTCGCCATGGTCGGCGGGATGCTGCCGTCGGCCTTCGGCGTGGGGGACGGCGGCGAATTCCGGGCGCCGATGGCGATCGCGGTGATCGGCGGCCTGCTGGTCTCCACCATCCTGTCGCTGATCGTGATCCCCTCCTTCCATCTCATCCTGTCGGGCATCGGCGATCGCCTGAGCCACGCCTTCCGGCCTTTCCTCCAGTCGGCCGAAGCGGGTCCCGGTGGGATCCGGAAATAGCGCGTCCGTGCCCCGAACGGCGCGCAAGGACGGGGCCGGTCCGACCGCCGGCCGGCCCCGTCATCTTTCCCTGCAGCTCTTAACAGACGGCAACATATCATTAAGCCGAAGCCGCACCCGGCATGGGAAGAACCATCGAGTTTCCTTCCCCACGAGGCTTTGAAAGCACCATGAACGATATCCGGGTTCCCTTCCTGCAGATCTACCGCATCAACGCGCTTCGGGCACTTGGCGGCCTTGCCTTCTGCCTGCTCGTCGTCACCGCGCCGCCGCCGCCATTTCCCTTGTTCGACGTCGTCTTCGAGGCCATGGGGATGATCGCGATCTTCGTCGCCATCGCCGGCCGTGGCTGGTCGCTGTTCTATATCGGCGGGCGCAAGAACGCCGAGCTGGTGACGACGGGTCCCTATTCGATCACCCGCAACCCGCTCTATCTCTTCAGCCTGATCGGTATCGCCGGCGTCGGCGCGCAGACGGGCAGCCTGCTGTCGATGACGTTGCTGGTGCTGGCCGCCTATCTCGCCTTCGACATGGCGATGCGCGGCGAGGAAGCCTATCTCGGCAGCCGCTACGGGCGGGGCTTCGAGACGTATCGCGATACTGTTCCGCGGCTCTGGCCGGATCTTTCCCTGTGGCGGGAGTGCGAAGACGTGCCGCTCCGTTCCGCACGTGCGATCGGCAGCCTCAGGGACGGGATCGTCTTTCTCGGCGCCTGGGTCGTCGTCGAGCTCGTCCGGCTGGGGCAGGCCGCCGGCCTCCTGCCGGTTCTCTGGACCCTGCCGGTCTGACGATTGCGGCCTTCCCAAGCCTCGCAACAAAACTTAATAAAGCGAAACATCTGCGATCCGGACAGCGTGCGACATGCCTGCATTCGGGCGCGCCGCGGTCCTGCTGTATCGC
Source organism: Rhizobium sp. TRM96647 (assembly GCF_025780115.1). Taxonomy (NCBI): domain Bacteria; kingdom Pseudomonadati; phylum Pseudomonadota; class Alphaproteobacteria; order Hyphomicrobiales; family Rhizobiaceae; genus Rhizobium; species Rhizobium sp. TRM96647. The sequence continues at coordinate 491,158 of NZ_JAOXHF010000003.1, read as the reverse complement.
CATGCGCGCGTCGAGTTTTGTTTGAGGAAGGCCGTAGTGCAACCGAACTCCGCCAATGCGAAGATCCTGATCGTCGAGGACGACCCCGAAATCGGCAAGCTACTGGCGCTTGCGGTGCAGGAAAACGGCATGATCCCGACCGTCGCCGAAGACGGGCATGTGATGAACGCGCTTCTGCGCAACAACGAGTTCGACCTGATCATCCTGGACGTGATGCTGCCCGGCGAGGACGGCCTGAGCATCTGCCGGCGCATCCGCTCGGAAAAGACGACGCCGATCATTCTCTTGACCGCACTGGGAGAAGAGGTCGATCGCATCGTCGGGCTGGAGGTCGGCGCCGACGACTATGTGACAAAGCCGTTCAGCCCGCGCGAGGTCGTGGCTCGCATCCGCAGCCTGTTGAGGCGGGCATCCTATGGCCTGGCGAATACGACGGTGCAACGGAAACTGCGTTTCGAAGGCTGGCAGATCGATCCGTTGCGACGGCAACTCCACGATCCGAGCAGCGCCCGTATCGCCGTGACGACGACGGAATTCGACCTGCTGCTCGCCTTCTGCCGCAATCCCGGCCGGGTCATCACCCGCGAGGAGCTTCTGTCGCTCACCCATACGGGTCTCGCAGGTCCGATCGAGCGCAGCGTCGACGTGCATATCAGCCGCCTGCGCCAGAAGATCGAGGCCGATCCCAAGAACCCTGTCCTTTTGCAGACGGTCCGGCTCGGCGGCTACATGTTCACCGCCAGCGTCGAGCAGGCCTGATCCTTCCAGCAGAAAGGCCGGGTGATGACCCGGCCTTTCCTGTCTTGCTCTTTTCCTGCCGGCTCAGAACTTGTAGCCGACGAACAGCGACGTCGAAGGCTGCAGCTTTTCTTCCACGATCGGGCTGTCGGCCGCGTCTCCGGTCAGGATGCCGAGGCTCGCTTCGCCGCGCACCATCCAGTTTTCGCTCAGCAGGTAGGTGGCCGATGCCGAGACGTTGACGCGCTTCAGGCCGGCCTCCGCCTTGTATTCGGGCAGGCCGGACCGAGCCGCCTGCTTGGCGTTGACGCCGAAATAGGCTTCCATGTGCTTGTCGTTGGCGACCACTGCCTCGGCGCCGGCGCCAAGGATCAGCCGTTCGGTCACCGGCGCCTGGTATTCGGCGCCGAAAGTGCCGATCAGGCTCTCGCTGCCGTCGATCGTCTGGTCGATGCTGGCATAGAGTTCGAGACCGTTCCAGTCATAGGACGCCCTGGCGCCGACGGTCGCGGCGAAATCGATGTCCCCCAGCCCCTTCAGGCGGTCTGCATCGTCCTCGTCTCGCCCGCCTTCATAGCCGATCTTGGCGGCCAGCGCGAAGCCGTTGTGCCGGAAGGGGGTGATCATCACGCCCCTGGGGTCGATCTCCAGCCATTCGCCATAGGTGAAGATCACGACCGGTATGGGCTGTACCTTGAACTCGTCGCCGCCTTCGTATTCCGGTTCATAGATCGCGCCGGCGCCAAGGACCAGGCTCCAGTTGCGCCGGGGCTCTTCGCCGTTGAACCGCTCCTGGTCGAAGGGCGCCTCGGGGGCCTGTCCTGACAGGCCCGCATCGGCGGCAAGCGTGCTCGAGCCCGTGCCGGCCAGCACGAGCGTGACGTATAGGGCGCTTGCGGGAAGTCGCCGGTCGGTCCGTTGGATAAAAGACATGAGTGCTCCAGTGATTTGACACGGGCGTCGCAGGCAGAAGGCGAGCCGTGTTTGCAACACATCCGTCCTGTCACGAACGGAACCGGCGCTGCATGTCTTTGTGTTGCGCTTTGTTGCGGGGCGTCTTCCGCGGTTATTTCGGCTGGCGGTTCCGCAGGGCAGACACAAAACTTAATGTCCAATTTCGGCTGACATCGTTATCGTCGCCGGCAGTGAGCTGGGGAGTGACCCATGCTTGCCGGTTCGTTTCATGCAGGGGGCGAGAGCCCCGGGGAGGCGTCTTGAAATTTCGGATACCCCGGTTGATCTCGACCATTCACAGCCAGATCACCGCCGTCATTTTCGCCTGCCTGGTCATCGCCTTCATCATCGGCTCGACGCTGGAAAGCTGGGTGAGCGACGACTACAGCATGCCGGACCTGGAGGGCATGTCGAGCCGTGTCTCGACGATCGCTTCGGTCCTCTCGACGGCGACGCCTGCGGAGAGAAATACAATCCTTGCGGCGGCCAATCGCGGCGACTACCGCCTCGTCCTGCGACCGTTCTCCTATTCCGACCGGTTCACCACATCGTCTCCGGACGAGCCGTTCATCCAGGTCGCGATCGATCGCCTCCTTCCGCCGGAGGACCGCCCGGTCCCGGTCGGAGGATGGAGGACTTTCGTCGACGGCAAGCGCGTCCTGGCCGCGAAGGTGGACGACGACACGCTGCTGGTCATGGAACTGCTGCCCGAGAGCTTCTTGCGCAACGACGCGCTGAGGTTCGGCTCGAACTACCTGGTGGCGACAGTCACGCTCGTCATCCTGTTTTCCGTCTTCGCCGTCTGGGCGATCACGCGGCCGCTGCGCGGCATCGCATCGGCGGCGATGAAGGCCGACATCTCGGTCGGCCCGGCGCTCTTCGAGGAGCGCGGCAGCGTCGAGATCGTGACCCTTGCGCGGGCGCTGAACGGCATGCAGCGCCGCATCTCGACCATGGTCGAGGCCCGGACCCGGATGCTGCGCGGCATCAGCCACGACTTGCGGACGCCGCTGACGCGACTGCGGCTTCGCGCCGAGCGTCTTGGCGAAGACGAGGTCCGAGATGCCCTGCTGACGGATATCGAGCGGATCGACCGCCTGCTCAAGGAAAGCCTCGGCTATCTTCGCGACAACCATCAGCGCGAAGCGCGGCAACGCGTCGACCTGGCCTCGGTCCTCCAGACCGTCTGCGACGAATTCGCCGACATGGGGCACGATGTCCGTTACCGCGGCCCCGCGCGCATGGTTGCAAGCTTCAAGCCTTTGGCGCTGACGCGGGCGGTGACCAATCTGTGCGAAAACGCGATCAAGTTCGGCACCCACGTCGAGGTCGAGCTCCGCGCGGACAACGGCAAGGCGATCATCGACGTCATGGACGACGGGCCCGGTATTCCCGAGGAATATCGAAGTCGCGTTCTGGAGCCCTTCTTCAAGGTCGATGCGGCGCGCGGAGACGCCGATGCCGGCTTCGGCCTTGGCCTCTCGATTGTCGCCGAGATCATCCAGGCGCATAACGGCAAGCTGCGGTTTCTCGATCGCAGCCCCAAAGGGCTGACCGTCCGGCTGGAAATGCCGTCAGGTTTCTAGTGACTGATCATCCAGGGCCGGGCGGAGGGGAAAGTCTTGGAGCCGTCGGCGCGGTAGACCGACTTCGACGGTTTCTTGCTGCCGCAGCAGCCGGGGCCGTGGCCGAGCGACTTGGAGCGCTTCGGCTCGTGCTGGGCGCGCTCGTTGGTGGCGATCGCGGTGCGGGTGCCGGCGTCCATGCCTGAGAAGAACGGCGTGGTGAAGAAGGCGCGCGGGGCCTGCGTGCCGCAGGACGGGCAGTCGCAGGGCTCGGCGGAGGCCGCCATCGGGCGCATCTCGGTGAAGGGGCCGCAGTCGGCGCAGCTGTAGTCATAATAGGGCATGTGTTCGTCCCGCCTCGTCGCTTGGGTTGTCAGTCGCCGGCGACAGTGCCGGCAGCGGCCATGGGCGGACGACGCATCACGCGCCGTCCGCCAGACCTTAAGGGGTCACGCCATCACAGATCGTGAGCGATCGGCATGTCGATCGAGCCGTCGAGGTATTTCTTCGGCCCGTCTGCTCACCTGCAACAGCGGCCGGCAGGCGATCTCGCTCGCCAATTCGAGTTCGCCAGACATCGTGCTGATGGATGCGGTCATGCCCGGCCTCGACGGCTTCGAGACCTGCCAGATCCTCAAGGCCGAGCGCGGCTTCGAGGATATCCCGATCATCTTCATGACCGGCTTCAACGAGAGCGAGCACGTGGTGCGGGCGCTGGCAGCCGGAGGGGTCGACTTCGTCAGCAAGCCGATCGAGCTGAACGAGCTGTTCGCCCGCATGCGCGTCCATCTCGGCAATGCGCGACGGGCGCGCTCCGCGCGGCGCGCGCTCGATTCCACCGGACGCTGGATCGTCGCCTGTGACCGCAACGGCCGGATCTTCTGGTCGACGCAGCAGGCTTCCGACCTGATACAGCGGGCGGGAATCCGCTCCGACCAGCGCGCCTACTTGCCCTGGGAGGTGGTGGAATGGCTAGGCGCCAGCGGCGAGCCGGCGGCATCTGCCGTCCTGCAGGAGGCGTTTCGCTATTCGCGCAACGGCCAAGACCTGGAGTTCCGCGTCCTCTCCGGCGACGGCGAGGAGGTGCTGCTGCGCCTCGTCGACCGGCACCGCGGCACCGACGAGGAGCAGCTCGCCAAAGCCTTCGGGCTGACGCTGCGCGAGGCGGAGGTACTGCTCTGGATCGCGCACGGCAAGGCCAACAAGGAGATCGCGGACATCCTCGAAATGTCGCCGCGCACGGTGAACAAGCATCTGGAGCAGATATTCAACAAGCTGACGGTCGAAAAGCGCACCTCGGCAGCGACGATGGCGGTCAGGGTGCTCTGGCGAGACACCTGATCCTCGCGCTCAGTAACCGGATGTCGGGTCGACGACGGATGAAAGCGGGCGCCCTGCCAGATAGGCGTCGAGATTGGCGAGAAAGCGTTCGCGAATGGCCTCGTCCTGGTCGCCGCCAGCCCAGGAGATGTGCGGGCTGATGACGACATTCGGCATCGCATAGAGCGGATGCCCGTCCGGCAGGGGCTCGGGCGTGGTCACGTCGAGGGTCGCCTGTCCGATGGTGCCGGCCTCGAGTGCGCGGATCAGTGCGTCCTGGTCCACGAGGCCGCCGCGGGAAACGTTGATGAAATGCAGGCCCGGCTTTGCCACGCGGAACAGGGCTTCGTCGATCATGCCGGCTGTCTCGGACGTCAGCGGAGCTGCGACGACGAGATGATCCGCAGCGGCGAAGACGTCTGCGACGCTGCCGCAGGCGATGATGCCGTCCTCGCCCTGCCACGGCGAGCGACGGCTGACGAGGACCTCCATGTCGAAGGCGCGGGCGCGCCGTGCGATCGCCTGGCCGATCGAACCATAGCCTACGAGGCCGAGCGTCCTGCCGTAGAGGCGGCCGATATCATGCGGCGTCCAGTCTGCCTCCGTACGGGCGCGCGTGTCCTCCAGCCGCTTTTCGATGCGGAGCATGGCGGCGAAGACGAATTCGGCGATGGGGACGGCATTCACGCCGCGTCCGCACGTCATGACACGATCCTTCAGCAGCACCGGCGGAAAGTTCTCGACGCCGGTCGACTGGGTCTGGACCCACTTCAGCGTTGCGGCGAACCGCCAGTCCTGCGGCGTCAGCCGCCATGCCGGAAAGCTGCCCGTCAACAGGATTTCGGCCTCGGCCGCGATGCGCCAGGGTTCTGCGGGGAACGGATCGTCGATGACCACGGGCGCGGACGGGTGTTGTGCGATGCGTCGCCCGAAATCCGCGCCCAGGTGGTTGACGATGACGGGTTTCCTCGGCGTGCGCATGGCTGTTCCTCCGACGTGCGACCCTTGCCGGTGCGGCCGCTCGTGACATCTGGTTTGGGGTCGTCTCGCTTATTTTGCCCGGCTCATATTGGCGGGAAGCGAGGAGATGAAGTCGGTCAACTGGTCGCCCAGGAGCTGGACGTGTTCGCTCGCGGCCTTGTGGGCCGCTTCCGGATCGCCGGCATCGATCGCGTCCATGATGCGGACGTGTTCACTCAGCGTGCTCAGCATGCGGCCGGGCTGATAGGTCGCGCGCATGCGGTAGGCACCGATGCGACGGCGAAGCTGTATGGCCTGATCGGCGATGAAATGGGTGTGCGCGGCCTCATAGAGGAGGTCATGGAATTGCTGGTTGACATTGTAGAAGGCGAGCGGGTCGCCGGTCTCATAGGCCTTGACCAGGTCTTCGTGCACCTTGCGCATGGCCGCCCGTTCGCCCTTTGTCGCGCGGCGCGCGGCAAAGCGCGCGCAGAGACCTTCGAGCGCCGACATGACATCGAACATCTCGATCAGGGCCGGGATGGACAGAACGGCGACGTGGGTGCCCTGGCGGCCGCGCGTCTCGACGAGGCCGATGGCGAGCAGGGCCTTGATGGCCTCCCGAACCGGGGTCCGCGACAGGCCGAAGCGGCGGGCAAGGTCCATTTCGTCCAACCGCTCGCCGGGGGCGAGGCGGCCGTCGAGGATCATCAGCTCGAGCTGCTCGCGCAACTCGCCCGAGCGGGTCGGTGCGCGCGAGCTGTTTGCCGCCTCGGGCAAGCGCGTCTCATCCTGATCCAATTCCAGTACTCCTCTCACGTTCCGCGGAGCGGACAATCGGAACTTTTCTGGCGCCATTTATACTTTTCTTTCGCTCATGCATTCAACGTACGGATTCCCGGTATACCAGGCGCGCGATACAAGTTTCGATCTTTTCCACAATCATCGCGGGCGCCTCGACCATCGGGAAGTGGCCGGAGTCGTAGGTGACAACTTCAGTATCCCGGAAGCAGGGCAACGGATCGGGATGGGCGAGCCGCGCGACCCAGCGCGAGTTGAGCATCAGTGCCGGACGCCTCACCAGCGGCCAGCGATCCTCGACGTTCCAGGCGAAGAGGTCGTCCTTGACGTCGAGCGCGAAATTCGCCTGGGCAGCGGCGATCATGCCGTCGGTGATCGACTGCCGGAGGGCCTCGGCCGTGGACGGGTGCACGATGGTGTCCACCATCGCGCGCATGCAGCCGGCATAGTCGATCGCGAACGCCTCGTGACGCCGTTGGATCTCCCGGTCGGAAAGGCGGCCGTAGTAGTCCCGATCGGTCAGGGTGTCGAGGCCGATCAGGGCCCTGATCCGTGAGGGGGCGGCGATCGCCACCTCCGTCATGATCGGGCCGCCCATGGAATGGCCGACGAGAACGGCGCCGCCGATGTCCAGGTGATCCAGTACGCGGGCGACGGCTGCCCCCATGGCACGGATCGTCTGGCCGGAACGGGGCGGCGGCGCCATGCCACCAAAGCCCGGATGTGAGACTGCGAGGACGCGATGCCTGCGGGCCAGCTCCGGCGCGATGATGTCCCAGTGCGCGGCGCTGCCGCACCAGCCGTGGATCAGCACCAGCCAGTCGCCCTCCCTCCCGAAGGTTCGGTAGCCGATCTGTCCGCCCATCGGGGCGTCGAGTGGGATGAGTTCGACGGCTCCGGTCATGGGTCAACCCTTGATGCCGCTGGTGGTCATGCCTTGCGAGAAATACTTCTGCAGGGCCAGGAACAGCAGGATCAGCGGCAGCGTGGCGACGGTGGCGCCGGCGAAGGTTTCGCCCCAGTTGGGAAGCTGGGTGGGTGAGCCCTGCTGGGCGATCGCCACCTGGATGACCTGGTTGGCCGGATCCTGCACGATGACCAGCGGCCAGAGGAAGCTGTTCCACGAGAACAGGAAGGTGATCAGGCCGAGAGTGAGCATCGGCACCTTCACGTTGGGCAGCACGATCGAGAAGAAGATGCGCACATGGCCGGCGCCGTCGATGCGGGCGGCATCTTCCAGTTCCACCGGCAGTTCCTCGAAGGCCTGTTTCAGCAGGAACAGGCCGAAGGGACTGGCGATCCACGGGATCATGACGCCAGCGAGCGTATTCGACAGGCCGAGGCCGGAGACGACCTGGTAGAGCGGCACCATCATCGCCTCGATCGGCAGAAGGAAGGTGAGCAGGATCAGGACGAAGACGATCCTGGCGCCCGGAAACTTGATCCGGGTCAGCGAATAGGCCGCCATGGCGCAGAGCAGCAGCGTCAGCGCCACCTGGCCGCCGGAGACGATGGCGGTATTGAGCAGCGCAGTCAGCACGTTCGTGCGCTCGAACAGCGTCCGGTAGTTCTCGAACGTGCCGCCGACCGGGAAGAAGGCCTTCCACGACAGGGGCGTGACGTCGTTGAACAGCGTGAGCTGGTTCTTGAACGAGGAGGCGACGATCCAGGCGTAGGGCGCAAGGAAACAGCACAGGATCAGGACGATGACGAGGGCGACGAAGAGGCCGCGCCGGAGAGGGGTACTCTTCATGTCAGTAGTTCCAGCGGGAGCGCAGAAGGGCCATCTGGGCCATGGAGATGGCCAGCACCACAAGCAGCAGAACGACGGATAGCGCGGAGGCATAACCGGCCTGCTGCATGATGAAGGCGGAGTTGTAGATGTGGTAGACGATCAGGTTCGTGCTTTCCTGCGGGCCGCCCTGCGTCATCAGGAAGGCGGGTGCGAAGGCCTGCAGCGAGAACACGGTCATGATGACCACGACGAAGAGGGTGGTGCGCGACAGAAGTGGAATGGTGACGTTCCATAGCACCTGGCGACGCGTCGCGCCGTCGATGCGGGCCGCCTCAGTCAACTCCACGGGCAGGCCCTGGAGGCCGGCGAGGAACAGGATGGCGCCGAAGCCGACCTGCTGCCAGAGCGTCATGGCGACAAGGGCTGGAAGCGCCTGGTCCGTCGAGGTGAGGAAGGGCTGGTTGCCGATGCCTGCGATGTTCAGGACGCCGTTGATGAGGCCGTTGGACGGGTCGAGCAGGAAGGACCACATGGTTGCGACCACCACCGAGGAGGTGACGACCGGCAGCATGATCACCGTGCGGACGAGACCCCGGGCGGGGAGCCTCGAGTTCAGGAACAGGGCGAGTGCAAAGGCGACCGGGATGACGAACAGCACGACGCCAAGGGCGAAGAGGAAGGTGACGCCAAAGGAAATCGCGGCATCCTCGTATTCGATCATGTCGGTGAAGTTGCGCAACCCGACGAACTTTGCCGCCGCCGGGTTGAGCAGGCTGTAGTCATAGACGCTGTTGCGGGCCATCACCAGGAGCGGCAGGTACTGGAAGACCAGCAGCAGGATCATGAAGGGCGCAAGGAAGCCGGCGGCGAACATCCAGTCGCGCTTCTGCCGCCTGGTTGCGGGTTTGCGCGTCCCGGTTTTCGGCTGGATCGAGCCTGTGGCCGAGGTCGCGGAGAGGGTATTCGAAGCCGGCATGCCTGTATCCATTGCTGTTAGCGGTCGAGGACCCGCTGAACCTTCTTCTCGGCGTCGGCCATCAGCTCGGCCGGATCGCCACCGAAGGCCACGGCGCGCAGCGCGTCGGTGACCAGCTTGTCATACTGGGCGAACTTCGGGCCCGGCGGGCGCGGCTGGCCCCATTCCTGCAACTGGTCGACGAAGACCTTCATCGGATAGTTGCCGTAGACCTCGAAGCGGGGGAACAGGCTCTTCAGCGTCGGCAGGTTGCCGCGCTGGCTGACGTTCATGTAGGCATATTCGCCCCAGGACATGTCGACCACGAACTTGGCGGCGATCTCAGGATGCTTGGAGCGGGCGGTGGCGCCGATCGTCGTCGAACCGGTGTGGACGACGGGGGTCTTGAAATAGGGGATCGGCGTGATGCCCCACTCGATCTTCGGATCCTTCAAGAGAGCGCTGCCGGCGGCCGGCGTGTCGATGTAGAAACAGGCCTTGCCGTCGAAGAAGGCGTTGGGGATGCCGACCTTCGGCGCCACGCCCTCGGCGTTGAAAAGCGACTGGTAGAACGTCAGCGCCTCGATGGCTTCCGGGGTGTTCAGGTAGCCCTCGACCGACTTGCCATCCGGGGACAGTGCCCAGAAGGTCTTGTAGGCGCTGCTCTCCGGATCTGCCTTCGGATCGCCGGCAGAGCGCTGGTAGATGAGATCCTGATAGACGAGGCCCGGCTGGCCGTTGCCGAAGCGGGTCGGGCCGAGGCCCCAGACGGTCGGCGCGCCGGCCGGTCCCTGCTGGCAGGCCTTGAAGGCTTCCAGCGCCTGCGGCCAGGTCCAGGCCTCGCCGAGGGTCTGGGGCGGCTTGATGCCGGCGGCCTCGACCAGCGTCTTGTTGTAATACATGGCGACGGTGGTCTGCTCGATACCCGGCGAATAGACCTCGCCCTCGTAGCTGTGTTCTGCCTTGGTGGCGGGCAGGATGTCCTCGTCCCAGCCTTCCGGCAGGTATTTGGTGATCGGCAGGAGGATGCCGGCGGCGGCGTAGGACCGTGTGTTCGGACCGTCATAGACGATGATGTCTGGCGGGTTGGAACTGGCGGCCTGGACGGAAATGGTGTCGGCGAGCTGGGCGAAGGGAACTTCGTTGATCTCGAACCTGACGCAAGGGTTTTCCTTCTGCCAGGCTTCCATCGGCGCCGGGTAGGGATAGTTGCCGGGCGTGCGCAGGATGCGCAGCGTCACCTCCTCGCCGGCGCAGGCAGCGGCGGCGTCCTGCGCATATGCCCCGGTGCCGCCGAGCGCCGTCGCACTGAGCAGGCCGGCAAGGAATAGGTTGCGAGCATTCATCGGCTGTTCTCCTGGTTATCGAAGTCTGCGTGCGTCGGGGGCTCCGGTCTCAAAGGGCGCGGCCGGTATCCGGATCGAAGAGTGAGATGCGGTCGAAGGCGACGCGTAGCGCCTGCTCCCCGCCTTCGCGCACGGCCAGTTCGGGCGGCAGCATCGCGGAACAGGCCACGCCTGCGAGCGTGAAGTGGACGAGCGTCGTGGGGCCGAGCAGTTCAGCCATGTCGACAGTCGCGGTGAAGGCTGCGGCGCCATCGGCGAGGAAATGTTCCGGCCTGATGCCGATCTCGATGCCCTTGCCGACATGCCGCAGAAGCGCTTCCGCCCTGGCCATCGGAACGGGGATTGCGATGTCGCCGATCCGGAGGGACACGCCGGCGTCTGCCCGCATGACGGTCGCCGGCAGGAAGTTCATGGTCGGGCTGCCGATGAAGCCGGCGACGAACCGAGTGGCCGGTCGTTCGTAAAGTTCCTGCGGCGTCCCCTGCTGCTCGATCCTGCCCTTGTTCAACACGACGACGCGGTCGGCCAGCGTCATGGCCTCGACCTGGTCGTGGGTGACGTAGATGGTGGTGGCGCTCAGCCGCTTGTGCAGCCTGCGGATTTCGGCGCGCATCTGACCACGCAGTTTTGCGTCGAGGTTCGACAATGGTTCGTCGAACAGGAAGACGGCGGGATCGCGCACCATGGCGCGACCCATGGCGACGCGCTGGCGCTGACCGCCGGACAATTGCTTGGGGCGTCGCTCGAGAAGGGCCGAAATGTCGAGCACCTGGGCTGCGTCCTCGACACGGCGGCGGATTTCCGCCTTGTCCATGCGCGCGAGGCGCAGGCCGAAACTCATGTTCTGCGCCACCGTCATGTGCGGATAAAGCGCGTAGTTCTGGAACACCATGGCAATATCGCGCTCGCGCGGCTCCCGTTCGTCGACCCGGCGGCCGGCGATCCAGATCTGGCCGTCGGAGAGCTCCTCCAGACCGGCGATCATCCGCAGCGTCGTCGATTTTCCGCAGCCCGACGGGCCGACGAGAACGACGAATTCGCCGCTGTGAATGTCCAGGTTGAGATCCTCGATCGTGTTGGTCGAGGCGCTTTCATAGGTCTTGCCCACATTCTTGAGGGACACGTCTGCCATGGGATCTTTCCGGCTGTCCTTTGGGTTCCGCCCTGTCGGGCTATTCGCGACAGTGATGGCATTTTCGTATTCACGCAATACGTATGCGTATACAAAATATCGATTTCTTGCGAAAATTGATGATGTGCAAGTTTTTGAGGCGGATTGCCTGCAAGCTTTGACTACGCAGTAGGCAGATTCCTATTTCTGACCGGTTTGTGGATAAAAATTTCCGTTGCCTGCCAAAAAACCATGGACAGCTTCAAAATTTTACGTATGCAATATGTTGAAATATGTATTCATACAGGAGATGCAGGTGGAACTTAGTCTTGCTGGAAAGACCGCGCTGATTACCGGCGCGTCTCAGGGCATCGGGCATGCGATCGCAAAAGTGCTGGCGTCCGAAGGATGTCACCTTCACCTCGCCGCCCGGAACGGCGCGGCGATGGAGGAACTGAAGAGGGAGTTGGCCCAGTATCCGGTCGAAGTGACGGTGCACGAGGCCGACCTCGGTACCACCGAGGCCATGGTCGCACTCGACAGGGCCTGCGGCGACTACGACATTCTCATGAACAACGCCGGCGACATCCCGGCTGGCTCGATCGAGGACGTGACCGACGAATCGATCCGCCGTGGCTTCGACCTCAAGGTCTTCGGCTACATCACGCTCGCCCGCGAGTTCTGGAAGCGGCGCAAGGGCAGGGGCGGCGTCATCATCAACGTCATCGGCAATTCCGGCGAGAACTGGGATGCCGCCTATTTTGCCGGCTCGACGGGCAACGCCGCGCTGATGAGCTTCACCAAGGCGCTCGGCGGCCGCAGCATGGACGAGGGCATCCGCGTCGTCGGCGTCAACCCGGGCCCGGTCGACACGCCGCGCATGTTCAAGATCATGAAGCGCAAGGCGATCGACATGCTGGGCGACGAATCCCGCTGGGAGGAACTCTACGAGAAGTATCCGGGCAAGCGTCCGGCAACGGCCGAGGAGGTCGCCGATCTCTGCGCCTTCCTTGCTTCGCCCAAGGCCGGCTACATCAGCGGAACGGTCGTGACGATCGACGGCGGCATTGCCGCGCGCGGTTCGGTGATCTGATCCGCCATGGCCGACGCTCGCACCCGCAACCGCTATTTCGACGACCTGTTCTCCACGCCGGACCTGGCGTGGATGGGGCAGAACACCAATCACGTGCCCGCCCATCCGGCGGTCACCGAAGCCATGGTCCGTTCGGTCGAGGCCGGCGAGTTCAACGCCTATGCGCCCCCGATGGGGTTCGAGGCGCTGCGCAGCGCCATCGTCGCCGATCTGGGCGCCGGCGCGGCCGAAGCGCTGGTGACCGAGGGCGGCGTCAACGCGCTTGCGATGATCTGCAAGGCGCGCGCCCGGCCGGGCACGACGCTGGTGACCACCGATCCCACCTGGAAATGGCCGTGCCTGTTCGCCGAACAGGCCGGTGCCGAGGTCATCCAGATCCCCATCTATGATCCGGCGGTGAACTACAAGCTGACGCCCGACGCCCTGCGCGCCGCCGTCGATGAGCGCTGCGCGATCATCTACATCGTCGATCCGAACAATCCGCTCGGCATCCGCTACGATCGCGAGGAGATCGAGGCTTTCGCCGCGATCGCCCGTTCAGTCGGTGCGCTGATGATCCACGACTGCACCTATCGCGATTTTGCCGACGGCCACACGCCCGTGCTGCAGGTGGCGCCGGAGGGCACCGTGGTATCGCTCAGTTTCTCCAAGTGGCTGGGGCTTGCCGGTATGCGCATTGGCGCGCTCGTCGCCGAGCCGAAACTGGTGGACGAGTTCGGCGCCGCCTCGACTTCGGTTCTCGGCGCCTCGGTGGTTGCCCAGCGCGCGGCGATGGCCGGCCTCGCCGTCAAGGCGGAATGGATGCAGGAGGTCCGCCGCCTCGACCGTGCCAACAAGGCGATCATCGTCGAGGCGGCGAAGGCGGCGGGACTCGCGGTTCCGATCCCCGTCTCGCACGGCAACTTCCTGGTGCTGGAGACGGCATCGACCGGCGTCTCGCCGGAGGCGATCGTCGAGGCGGCGCGTCGCGAAGGCGTGATGATCCGCCAGGGGCGCTATCATACGGCCGCTTTCGGCGATCGCTTCATCAAGGTCTCGACCTCGGTGCCGGGTGCCTGGGCGGAGCGCTTCTGCGAAGGCCTGCCGCGCTACATCGAAACCGCGCGCACGCTCAACGACGTACCGGCCCTGTTCTAGGGCCGGCAATTTTTCGACACGCGAAGAGGCTTTCATATGTATGCGACCGCCAGGGATGGAACGAGGCTCTACTACGAGACGGCGGGAGCGGACGGTGCGCCGATCCTATTCATCCACGAGTTCGGTGGAAACTACGATGCCTGGGAACCGCAACTGAGCTTCTTTGCGCGTCGCCACCGCTGCATCACCTATGCCGCGCGCGGCTACGCCCCGTCCGACATTCCGACGGATATCGAGATGTATTCGCAGGCGATCGCCGCCGAGGATGCGGTGGCGGTGCTCGATCATCTCGGTATCGAGAAGGCGCATGTCGTCGGCCTCTCGATGGGCGGCTTCGCCACTCTGCATTTCGGCCTTCGCTTCCCGGAGCGCGCGCTGTCGCTGACCATCGCCGGCGCCGGCTACGGCACGGAGCGGGAGACAGCCGACTATTTCCGCAACACCTCGCTGAAGGTGGCGGAGAACTTCGAGAAGGATCCGGCCGGCTTCTCAAAGATCTATTCTCTCGGCGCGAGCCGGGTGCAGTTCCAGAACAAGGACCCGCGGGGCTGGGCCGCCTTCGCCGACCGGCTGTCGCGGCATTCGGCGATCGGCGCCGCCAACACCATGCGCGGCGTGCAGTGCCGCCGCCCGTCCTTCTGGGATCTCGAGGACGAGTTGAAGCGGATGACAGTGCCGGCGCTGGTGATGACCGGCGACGAGGACGATCATTGCCTGCAGCCGTCGATCTACCTGAAGAAAATGCTGCCCGCCTGCGGGCTCGCCATCCTGCCGAAGACCGGCCACACGCTGAACCTCGAGGAGCCCGCGCTGTTCAACGCGCTCGTCTCCGACTTCATCGCCCAGGTCGATCAGGGGGTGTGGAAGGTCCGTGATCCCCGCGCCGATCCCGGCCAGGTCATGCGGACGGAGTAACGGCGATGGCAAGGCCCGGGATTTCCGCCGACCGGCTCTGGGCGCGCCTGATGGCGCTCGGCGAAGACGGCGCGTTGCCGGGGGGCGGCGTCAACCGCCAGGCGCTGTCGGAGGAGGAAATCCTGGCGTGGCGGCGCATCATCGGCTGGGCAAGCGAGGCCGGTCTCGTGCCCTCCACGGATGCAGCCGGTAATCTGTTCCTGACACTTGAAGGTTCCGTTCCCCACCTGGCGCCCGTCGTCGCCGGCTCTCACATCGACAGCCAGCCGACGGGCGGTCTTTTTGACGGGGCGTTCGGAACGCTGGCCGCACTCGAAGCGGCGACGGCCATCGCGGAGGCCGGGCTCGTGCCGGAGCGATCGATCGTCGTTGTCGGCTGGATGAACGAGGAAGGCAGCCGTTTCGCGCCCGGCATGATGGGGTCGGAGCTCTTTGCCGGCCTGCGTACGCTCGAGGATGTGATGGCGGTTCGCGATGCGGACGGCATCGGCGTCGGCGAGGCGCTAAAGCGCGTTCACGACTGCTTTCCGGACATCGGGCGCCGGCCGCTCGGCTTTCCGATCCATTCCTATATCGAGCCGCATATCGAGCAGGCAGACTTTCTAGGGACCGCAGGCGCCGTGATCGGCGTCGTTTCCGGGATCCAGGGCAAGAAGACCTTCGAGGTGACGGTGACCGGCCGCGAGGCGCATGCGGGCACCGAGCCGATGGAGCGGCGGCAGGATGCCGTACAGGCCTTCGCCCGGATGGCGACGCGCATGCATGATGCGATGGCCGGTGACGACCGCGTCAAATTCACGATCGGCCGCGTCGTGGTCGAGCCCAACGCGCCATCGGTCGTGCCCGCAAGGGTTACCTTCCGCATCGATTTGCGGCATCCCGACAATGCCGCGCTTGGTGCTTTCGGCGCGCAATTGGAAGCGATCGCGCTGGCCGAGGCCGGCGCTTGCGAAGTCGACATCCGCCGGCTCGTCGATGCGCCGTCGAACGGTTTCGACGAAGGGCTCAGGGCGGCGATCCGGGCTTCGGCCGATCGCCACGGTTTGCGCTCGCTCGACGTGCTTTCAGCGGCCGGTCACGATGCCCGCCAGATGGCGCCGCTGACCCGCAGCGCCATGATCTTCATCCCGTGCCGGGGCGGCATCAGCCACCATCCCGACGAATGGGCGGAGCCCGCCCATGTCGCCGCCGGCGCCGCCGTTCTTCTCGACCTGCTCCTCCAGGAAGCGGGCGTTCCGTACAATCAAGGAGATGCATGATGAGCACTGCCGACGACATGGCTGAAATGCCGGTCCAACTGCCGCGCAATCCGGCTAACGAAGCCGAGGCGCGCAGCCGCTATTTCAATTCCGGCAATGCCTTCAACATCAAGCTTCCTCCGGTGCCGGGCCATATCTTCGTAGACGAACCGGCGAAGGCGATGGCGATGGAGAAGACCGGCTTCATTGATTGTGACCAGTCCGACCAGATGCAATGCGGCTTCCCGGCGACGACGCCGCTGATGCTGGCGCGCTACGCGGTGGTGAAGGCCAGCGAGACGCTCGACGCCACCCTCACCAACACGGCTTCGATCTGGTATGTGATCGCCGGCAAGGCCGGGCTCGTGGTCGGTGACGAAAAGGCGTTGCTCGGCAAGGGTGATGTGTTCCTTCTGCCCGGCGGCGTCGCATCGGCGATCACCGCCGAGGTGGACTGCGTGTTCTGGGCCGTCGGCAACGACCCGCAACTGAAGTTCGATACCTCCGTGCCGGTGACCGGTGCCGAAGCCGCCGTCGCATTCGTGCACTATCCCGCGGGCGAGATCGCCCATCAACTGGACGTGGTCTACAGCGCCAACGCCAATGCCAGCACTTCCGGCCACGCGCTGATCTTCTCGGCCGCAAAGACCGAGGCCGCCCGCAATATCACGCCGACGATGACGCTTTCGCTCAACACGCTGAAGCCGAAGAGCTTCCAGCCGCCGCACAAGCACAATTCGGCTGCCATCACGCTCGTCGTTTCCGGCGATCCGGCATATTCGATGGTGGCGGACCAGCAGTGCGACTGGTCGCCCTGGGCCACGCTCGTCACGCCGGCGGCCGCCAAGCACAGCCATCACAACGACGGCAGAACGCGGGCCGAGTTCCTGATCGTCCAGGACGGCGGCTTCTACTATCACGCCCGCACCATGGGCTTCGAGTTCTACTGATGCGGCTGATCATCGACACCGATACGGCGGGCGACGACACCTATTCGCTGCTCCTGGCAATGCGGACGCCCGGCTCGACGCTGGAGGCGGTCACCGTCTGCGTCGGCAACGTCCCCTTCGACCAGCAGGTCGAAAACGCACTTGCGACCATCGAGGCGGCGGGCTTTTCCGGCAAGGTGCCGGTCTATTGCGGCGCGCGCCGCCCGATGGTGAAGCCGTGGGAGGCCTCGACCATGCATGGCGACGACGGAATGAGCGGCGCCAACCTGCCGATCGCCCGCCAGCGGCCGGAAACGATGCATGCCGTCGACGCCATCATCGAGAAGGTGATGGCCGAGCCGGGCGAGATCGACATCCTCGCCCAGGCGCCGCTGACCAACATCGCGCTGGCGGTGATGAAGGAGCCACGGATCGCCAAGGCGGTGCGTCACCTCTGGATCATGGGCGGCACCGACAACTCCGTCGGCAACATCACCCCTTGTGCCGAATACAATTTCTTCATCGATCCGGAGGCCGCGAAGATCGTGTTCGAAGCCGGCTTCAGGATCACGCTGTCGACCTGGACGCTGACCATGCGCTCCAGCCTGTTCGAGGCGGAGCAGTTGAACGAGATCTTCGCGATGAACACGCCGCTTTCGGAGTTCTACCGCAAGGTTTCAGCCGTGCCGCGGCAGACGGCCGAGGTGCGTTACGGCCGGCCGATGAGCACGCATCCGGATTCGCTGACCTGCGCCATGGCGCTCAATCCGGGGCTGATCGAGGCCGCCCGGGACGCGGTGGTGCGGATCGAAACCGCAGGTGAAATCACCCGCGGCTTTTCGGCGGTGCATCCGGCGGTGCTCGGCAGTCGCTGGCCGGAATACAAGGTCAATGCCCGTGTGGTCGAGCAGGCTTCGAATGATGGCTTCTTTCGCATGATGAAGCAGGCCCTGTCGTGAGCATCGCGTCGCAGCGGTGCCGAATTGACGTGCCTCTATTTCGATCATCGCCTGCACAATAAATGGGATATTTTGCGTGCATCAATTATGTAACTGCATGCAATTATCGAGTGTACGTATAATTTTATGAGGTGGCATGCTCACAACGGGGATTTTCGACCATAGAATTCGTCACACGGACAGAATATCCGGCACTTGCATGGAAGTCTGTTTCGGTTACGGTCTGGCATGAGGCTTGCTTGTATTCTTTCAATGCGGAACTGCATACGCGCAGGAGAAGAGAATGACCCAAGGAACGATGGCACTGTCAGACGAAGGTTCCCGCGGAGCCGCCGCCGATGCGACGGGATTGATCGATCGTCTCGGGTTTTCAAGTGGAAAGGTGACCATGTCGACGAATGTCAAGCTCGAGGCCGTTGAGCCTGCCGTGACGGGGGAGGGCGAAAAGCCGCTGATCGAACTGCGGAACGTCTCCAAGACGTTCGGCGCAGTCAAGGCGCTCAGCGATCTCGAGGTCTCCATCCGTCCGGGGGAACTGGTGACGGTGGTCGGGCCGTCCGGCTGTGGCAAGAGCACCCTCTTCAATATACTGGCCGGGCTGGAGGAGCCGGATCCCGGCAATGTCCTGCGGCTGAAGGGCGTGAGTTCGACCGCCTCCGATCTGCTCGGCAAGGTCTCGTTCATGCCGCAGCGCGACCTGCTGCTGCCGTGGCGCAATGTCATCGACAATGCCATTCTCGCGCTCGAGATCGAGGGCATGCCGCGCGCCGAGGCGCGCAGACAGGCCATGGAAATGCTGCCCGAATTCGGTCTTGCCGGTTTCGAGGCGCAGTATCCGAACCAGCTTTCCGGCGGCATGCGGCAGCGCGTGGCGCTGATGCGCACCTTCCTGTTCAAGCGGGACCTGATGCTGCTCGACGAGCCGTTCGGCGCGCTCGATGCGCTGACCCGCACGATGATGCAGCGCTGGCTGCTGGACGTCTGGCAGAAACACAAGCGCACGGTGCTCTTCATCACCCATGACGTCGACGAGGCGATCTTTCTCGGTGACCGGGTGCTGGTGATGACGGCCCGACCCGGCCGCATAAAGCTCGAGCAGGTCGTCGACCTGCCGCGTCCGCGCAAGGCTGACATCGTGACCTCTCCGGAATTCATCGCGCTCAAGAAGACCCTGCTCGAGGCGATCGAGGAGGAAAGCATGAAATCCTTCCAGGTTTCCGGACACTGACACGAACGACGAGGATCGAATGATGAGCGACCACTATTCCGGCCGTCCCACCCATATTCCCGAAGCCGAGTGGAAGGCGCGCGTCGATCTCGCCGCCTGCTACCGGATGGTGGCCCGGCTCGGTATGGACGACCTGATCTACAATCACATCTCGATGCGCGTGCCCGGGCATGAGGACCAGTTCCTGCTGAACCCCTACGGCTTCCTGTTCGAGGAGATCACCGCGTCCAGCCTCGTTCGGATCGACACGCAGGGCAACAAGCTCGACGACACGCCCTACTCGGTGAACAAGGCCGCCTTCGTCATCCATGGCGCGATCCACAAGTCGAGCCACGACGCGGCATGCGTGCTGCATACCCATTCGGACGCCAGCGTGGCCGTGTCCTGCCAGGAACAGGGCCTGCTGCCGCTCAGCCAGTTCGCCATGCGCTTCTACCAGCGCCAGGCCTTCCATGGCTATGAGGGCGTTGCGATCGACCTCGACGAGCAGGAGCGGCTGATCCGCCATCTCGGGGGCAACAAGGTGATGCTGATGCGCAATCACGGCATCCTGACGGTGGGCCGTACGCCGGGCGAAGCCTTCATGCTGCTCTACTATTTCGAACGTGCGGCCCGGATCCAGCTCGACCTGCAGGCAGCCGCGGCGTCCGGCGCGAAGCTGGTCGTGCCGCCGCACGAGGTTTGCGAGAAGGCAGCCCGCCAGTTCTGGGAGAGCAAGGGCGACATTCTCATTGCCGGCGAACGGGAGTGGCCGGCCTTCCTGCGTCAGCTCGACAGGGAGGGATCCGACTACCGGCAATAAGCTGGGTGGAGGTCAACGACAAACATAAAACCAACAGAGAGGTTCCATGCTTAACAGACGTAACGTACTCGCCGCATTCGCGGCCGCCGCCATCGGTCTCCAGGGTATCGGTATGGGCGCCGCTCCCGCCGCGGCCCAGGACATGGTCGATGCCAGCCTGCGCCTCAAGTGGCTGACCCAGGCCCAGTTCGCCGGCTTCTACGTCGCCCTCGAAAAGGGCTACTACAAGGATGAGGGCATCAACCTCACCATCAATCCGGGCGGACCGAACCTCCTGACGGAAAACCTCGTGGCGACTGGCGCCGATACCTTCGGTCTCTCGGGCGGCACCGACAGCGTGTTCGCAGCCCGCGACAAGGGCATGCCGATCGTCTGCATCGGCGTTTCGCATCAGGTCACGCCGTTCGTCTTCGTCTCCCACAAGGATGGTCCGGTCCAGACCGTCGCCGACTTCAAGGGCAAGAAGATCACCACCTGGTTCACCGGCGCCAACCATGTGCTGTCGGCCATGCTGTCCAAGGTCGGCGTCGATCCGAAGGAGGCTGATATCCAGCCGCAGCAGGTCTCCGTCACGCCTTTTGTCGACCGCCAGGTCGATGTCGTCACCGCCACCCGCTATAATGAGCTCTACGTGATCAACCAGCGCGTCGGCAAGGACAAGCTGGATCTGTTCGTGCCGGAAGACAGTGGCGTCTCCTTCCCGCGCGACACGCTGATCGTCTCCGAGCAGACTGCGGCCGAGAAGCCGGAACTCATCGAGAAATTCCTGCGCGCCAGCGTCAAGGGCTGGAAGGATGCCTTCGCCAACGAGAAGGAAGCGATCGACATCATCATGAAGATCTCGCCGACGCTCGATCGCGCGCAGCAGGAGTTCATGCTGACCGAGGTCAAGACGCTGATGACCGCGGGCAAGGCTTCGACCGATGGCCTGTTCACCATCGACAAGACCGCTGTCGGCTCCGCCAACGACCTGCTGGCCCAATATGGAGTGATCTCCAAGCCTGTCGATCTCGATGCCGCGTTCAACGCCAGCTTCATCGACACGATTCCGGCCGAGGAAAGGCGCCTGTGAGCGGCGTCAGCACATCCGCCGCAACCCTGCCCGTCGCATCGACGGGCAGGATCCACGCGGCCGTGAAACCTATCCTCTGGCTGGCGCTGGGCCTCCTGGCGATCGAGGTTCTCGTCATGGCCCTCGAGATCCGCCCCTACTACCTGCCGCGGCCGAGCGCGATCGCCGCCAACATCATGGCGACGCCCGGCGCCTACCTGGCCGGGCTTTGGCGCACCTTCCTGGAAACCGCACTCGGCTTCGTCGCCGGCAGCCTGTTCGGCGTGCTGATGGCGGTGATCTTCCATCGCTGGGTGGCGTTGAGGGAGCTGTTCTTTCCCCTCTTCGTGGTGTCGCAGACCATTCCGGTGATCGCCTTCGGCGCCGTCGTCGTCCTCTGGTTCGGCAACACGCTGTTCGCCAAGGCCGTCATCTCCTTCTACATCAGCTTCCTGCCGGTCACCGTGAACACGCTGCTCGGTTTCTCTTCGGTCGATCCACGTCAGGTACAGCTGATGCGCAGTTTCGGCGCAAGCGACGTCCAGATTCTGCGCCGGCTCTACCTGCCAGCCGCGTTGCCTCAGCTTTTCGTGGCGCTGAAGCTCGCCTCCTCGCTTGCCCTCGTCGGCGCGATCGTCGGCGAGTGGTTCGGTGATACCACGGGTCTCGGCGTGCTGCTCTTGCAGGCCATGTACAACGAGAACGTCGTCGGCATCTGGGCGACCATCGTCGTTTCCGCCTGTCTGGGCATGGGTCTCTACTCCCTCGTCTCCCTTGCCGAGCGGAAGATCGTATTCTGGGGAGGCGAGCAATGAATGCCTACATGCAGTCCGACAGCGCGCGCCAGATCGGACGCGGCCTTGCCGGTGCTCTCCTGGTTGCCGCAGTCTGGGAACTGTCCGCGCGCGGACTGAACCTGCCGGCCTACGTGCTGCCTTCCGTCACCAGCATTCTGGGCGGTCTGGTGAACGATGCCGCAAGCCTGGCCAAGGCCGCCCGCTACACGGCGGCGGAATCCTTTGCCGGCTACGTCATCGGCTGCCTGGTCGGCATGGCCGCGGCCGTGCTCGTCACCATGATCCCGGCTGCCCGCTCTGTGGTGCTGCCGCTGGCGACCGCGATTAACTCGGTGCCGGTCGTCGCCTATTCGCCGCTGGTGCTCCTGTGGTTCGGCATGGGCATGGCCTCGAAAATCGTGATGGTGGCGGTCGCCGTCAGCTTCACGATCTTTCTCAGCACGATTGCCGGGCTCGACCGCGTCGATCGCAAATCCGTCGACCTGATCCGCTCCTTCGGGGCCGGCCGGCTTGCGGTGCTTTGGCGCCTGCGCCTGCCGACCGCGCTGCCGCTGATCATCGCCGGCATGCGCGTTTCCACCGTCCGCAGCGTCATCGTCGCCATCGTAACCGAGATGCTGGGCGCCTATGACGGGCTCGGCTGGATCATCTACCAGGCCGTGCTGCAGATCGATTTCGTGAAGGTCTGGGCCGCGATCATCGTCGCATCGGCCATCAGCCTCACCTTCTTCGGCGCCATCAGCTTCATCGAGCGGCGCTACGTGTTCTGGAGATAGACAAAAGCATGACACGCAAGATTCACCTCGGCCTCTTCCTGCTGGGCACCGGCAGCCACGTCGCAGGCTGGCGGGTGCCAGATGCGATGGACAGCTTCCAGGACATCGGGATGGTCAAGAAGATCGCGATGGAGGCCGAGCGGGGCCTGTTCGACCTGATCTTCATGGGCGACAATCTTCATACCGATCCGGCCGCCCACCCGTCCTATACCGCGCGCCTCGAGCCGCTGACGCTGCTCTCGGCGGTGGCGGGCGCAACCAGGTACATCGGCCTCGGCGCCACCGTTTCGACGACCTATAGCGATCCCTTCACGGTCGCGCGCCTGTTCGCTTCGCTCGACCATCTGAGCGGCGGGCGCGCGGCGTGGAACGCGGTGACGACTGCCAATCCGACGGCCGCCGCCAACTTTGGCACCCTTCATCCCGACCATTCGAAGCGATACGAGATCGCCGAGGAATTCCTGACCGTCGTGCGCGGGCTGTGGGATTGCTGGGCGGACGATGCGATCGTCGCCGATCGTGAGACGGGCCTCTACATCGATCCGGCCAGGGTCCGCCCGCTCGATCACGAGGGGACACACTTCAAGGTCAAGGGACCGCTGAACATCGGGCGTTCGCCGCAGGGGCAACCCGTCATCCTGCAGGCCGGCGGCTCCGGTCCCGGCCAGGAACTAGCCGCCAAGTCCGCCGACGTCGTCTTCTCGGTGACGCAGGATCTCGACGACGCGCGCGTCTTCTACCGCTCGGTCAAAGACCGGCTGGCGGGTTACGGGCGATCAGAGGATTCAATGGTCATCCTGCCCGGCGTGATGCCGATCGTCGGACGCACCGAGCGGGAGGCGCACGACAAGTTGGCCCGGTTGCAGGGCTTCGTCAGCGAGACCAATGCGCTGTCGCTGCTCTCCGACCGCTTCGGTATCGACATGAGCGTCCACGATCTCGACGGCCCCATTCCACCCGACCTCGTTCCCTCCGACAGCTACCACGCCTTTGCCCGAGTGATGCTGGAAAAGGCGAAGCGCGACAACATGCGCCTGCGCGACGTCTACAACCTGATGGCGGCCGCCCGCGGCCACTGGGTGCTGTGCGGTACGCCGGACTACGTCGCCGACACGCTGGAAACCTGGTTCACCACCGGGGCGGCCGACGGCTTCAACGTCATGCCTTCGCATTTCCCGGACGGGCTGACCGATTTCGTCGACATGGTCGTGCCGATCCTGCAGGAGCGCGGGCTCTACCGCACGGAATATGAAGGAACGACGTTGCGCGACCGCATGGGCTTCGCGCGGCCGGAACGCGGCTGAAGGGGTGGAGACGTGGGTATCATGAGCTACAGCTTCGACACGATCGAAACGGCGGATTTCCGCAACGGCATGTCGCGCCTCGGGGCGGCGGTCAACATCGTGACGACACGATCGGCGGAAGGCCCATTCGGGTTTACGGCCTCGGCCGTCTGCAGCGTCAGCGATACGCCGCCGACGCTGCTTGCCTGCATCAATCGGAAGAGCTCCTGTTTTCCCGCCTTCGAAGATGCGCGTTTCTTCTGCGTCAACACGCTGGCGCCGGGACATGAGGCGCTCTCCAACCTGTTCGGCGGCAAGACCGCGATGGCGGAACGCTTCTCCGCCGGACGCTGGCTCGACGGCAGGACCGGCGCGCCGGTGCTGGCAGACGCTTTGGTGAGCTTCGAATGCGAACTGTCCCATGCCTTCGACGAGGGCACACACCGCGTCCTGTTCGGCCGCGTCATCGACATCCGCGCCACCGACAGCGATGCCGCCCTCTTCTACTGCGCCCGCCGCTATGTGGCGATCAACGGTGCGGGATAGAGCCGCAGGCTGCGTCGGACCCGGCTCAAGGCTCAGCCGGTCTTCTCCACGATCGGCGGGATCTGGACGACTGTTGGCCCGGTTGCGCCGGATTCGATGATGGCGAAGACGGCCTCCAGCATCCTGGGTACGTCCTGGCGGACCATCTCGATATGGTCGCCGAGCATGGCGACGAAGGGGTCCCAGTCGAAGCATCCGAGCTGGGGCACACGGTCGGCATAGTGGCCGGAACGGCGGATCCAGCGCATCACGCCTTCCAGCGAAATCGTCGAGTTGACGAACATGCCGCGCGGCAGGTCTCCGGTGCGCTCCGCCAGTTGCTTCATGGCACTTTCCGCCTTTTCCGGGGCGTAGCCGCAGGTGAGCACCAGCGTCTCGTCGACGGCCACGCCGGCCTCGGCATGGGCGTCGCGAAACCCTCGCACGCGTTCCAGCGTGTTGTGGTCCGTGCCGCGGCCGCCGACGAAGAGCAGGGGTGTCTTCTCGCCGTATTCCCTCTCGCAATTGGCGAGAACGCGACGCGTCAGTTCCAGCGCGCCGCCATGGTTGTCGGAGATGACGGAGGGCGCCCGGGCGCCGGGCAGGTCGAGATTGACGGTCCTGACACCGGCGGCGGCGCAGAGCTCCATGACGCGATCCGGATCGGTGGCCCCGGTCGCGATCAGGCAGTCGACCTGATAGGAGAGCATCGCGCGCGCGGCGTCCAGTTCCAGTGCCGGATCGCGCATCGTGCAGGTGATGATCGGAAACAGGCCGCGTTCGCGCGCGAGCGCCTCGAACTGTTCGACGATCGAGCCGAAATAGCGGTTGTCGTACTTCGGAACGATCATGCCGATGATCTTCGATCGGTCCCGGCGCAGCACGCTCGCCTGCATGTTGAGCGCGTAGCCCTGTTCCTCGGCGAGCCTGGTGATCTTTTCGGCGAGCCTTGCGCTGATGCGGCGCTTCTTCCAGTTGCCGTTCAGGACGGCGCTGACGGCGCTGGCAGAAGTGCCCGCCAGCTCCGCCAGGTCGTAGATGGTCGTCCTTTTCGTCTGCGTCGTCCGGGTCACATTTCATCTCCGTTTCGACGCCACCTTGACACCAATGTGGTTTGGTGACAATTCTTGCTTCATCGATTGAGCACGCCTGCTCAATCGATGAAGTCGCTTGAATAGCAAGGCTGACCCAAGGGAGGAGTCAGACAGGGCACCGATGAGCCGGACGTCGTGGCGCAAGCCGCGGCGAAGGGTTCCTGCGCGCCGATCGGGACGCGGGAGGCATCGGGACTGTCTCTCTGGAGGCTTGAGGTCGCCAGCGAAGACGAGCGGAAAATCAACCGTGGAGGAACCCAATGAAGACGCTTTCCCATCTGCTCGCATCGACCGGCATCGTCCTGTCGCTTGGCAGCGCCGCCTATGCCCAGGAAAACGCGACCGTCGCCTTCCTGATGCCCGACCAGGCCTCGACCCGATACGAGCAGCACGACTATCCCGGCTTCAAGGCCGAGATGGAGAAGCTGTGCCCAAGCTGCACGGTGATCTACCAGAACGCCAATGCCGACGTGGCGCTGCAGCAGCAGCAGTTCAACTCGGTGATCGCGCAGGGCGCCAAGGTCGTCGTGCTCGACCCGGTCGATTCCGCGGCCGCCGCTGCCCTCGTCGAGATCGCCCAGTCGCAGGACGTCAAGGTCATCGCCTATGACCGCCCGATCCCGGACAAGCCGGCCGACTACTACGTCTCCTTCGACAACCAGGGCATCGGCCAGGCCATCGCGCAATCGCTGGTCGACCACCTGAAGGCCAAGGGCGTTCCCGACGGTGCCGGCGTTCTGCAGATCAACGGCTCGCCGACCGATGCGGCCGCCGGCCTCATCCGCGACGGCATCGATTCCGCGCTCGACGCTTCGCCCTACAAGACGCTCGCCGAATTCGACACGCCGGACTGGGCGCCGCCGAAGGCACAGGAATGGGCCGCCGGCCAGATCACCCGCTTCGACGACGAGATCAAGGGCATCGTGGCTGCCAACGACGGTACGGGCGGTGGCGCGATCGCGGCGCTGAAGGCTGCCGGCGTGAAGGAAATGCCGCCGGTCACCGGCAACGACGCGACGATCGCAGCCCTCCAGCTCATCATCTCGGGCGACCAGTACAACACGATCTCGAAGCCCTCCGAAATCGTGGCTGCGGCAGCGGCGAACGTCGCCGTCAAGCTCCTGAAGGGCGAAACGCCGGAAGCGACCCACAAGCTCTACGAGACGCCCTCGCAGCTCTTCGTGCCGGCCGTGGTGACGGCGGAGAACATCAAGGCCGAGATCTTCGACAAGGGCATCAACAAGCCGGAGGAGATCTGCACCGGCGAGTATGTCGAAGGTTGCCGCAAGCTCGGCATCATCCAGTAACATCGCCGTCGTGTCCGGCCGCGGCAAGCGGCCGGACATCCTTGTCAGCCGAAAAGTCAGTCCAAGGATTCCAGGGGCCATGACAGCCACGCTTGCAAATGTTCCCGCCAAGGGGGAGCCGGTGCTGCGCCTCAGCGGCGTCTCCAAGAATTTCGGGGCGGTGTCCGCGCTGACGGATATCGCGCTCGAGGTGAAGGCCGGCGAAGTCGTCGCCCTCGTCGGCGACAACGGCGCCGGCAAGTCGACGCTGGTCAAGGTGCTCGCCGGCGTGCACCAGCCGTCCTCCGGCACGATCGAATTCTGCGGCCGGCAGGTCACGCTCGACAGCCCGGCCAAAGCGCTCGACCTCGGCATTGCCACCGTGTTCCAGGACCTCGCGCTTTGCGAAAACCTCGACGTCGTGGCGAACCTGTTCCTGGGGCACGAGATGTCGCCCTGGGCTCTGGACGAGGTTGCGATGGAGGTCCGGGCCTGGACGCTCCTGCGCGAGCTCGCGGCGCGCATCCCCTCCGTCCGCGAGCCGATCGCCTCGCTCTCCGGCGGCCAGCGGCAGACCGTGGCCATCGCGCGCTCGCTGCTGCTCAACCCGAAGCTCATCATGCTGGACGAGCCGACCGCGGCGCTCGGCGTCGCGCAGACGGCCGAGGTGCTGAACCTCATCGAGCGCGTGCGCGACCGCGGCCTCGGCGTCATCATCATCAGTCACAACATGGAGGACGTGCGCGCCGTGGCCGACCGTATCGTCGTGCTCCGGCTCGGCCGCAACAACGGCGTCTTCACGCCCGACTCCTCCAACCAGGAACTCGTCTCCGCCATCACGGGCGCGACGGACAATTCCGTGTCGCGTCGCCTCGACCGCAAGGCCGGCCACGTCCAGGAAAGCACCGAGGGAACCGCATGAGCCAGACCCCTTCCGACAACACCAAGCCAATGCTGGACCGCAGCGACGAGCGCGTGCGCCACGACGACAGCCTTGCCGCGATGGCAAAGGGGTTCATCGACCGTGTCCGCTCCGGCGACCTCGGCATGCTGCCGGTCGCCGTCGGCCTTGTCGTCATCTCCGTCGTCTTCTCGGCCCTCAATCCCATCTTCCTCGCGCCGAACAACCTGGTGAACCTGCTGTTCGACTGCGCCACGGTCGGGGTCATCTCGCTCGGCATCGTCTGCGTGCTGGTGCTGGGCGAAATCGATCTCTCGGTCGGCTCGATGAGCGGGCTTGCCTCGGCCATGGTCGGCGTGCTCTGGGTCAACCAGGGCTGGCCGATCGCAGGCGCGATCGTCGCCGCTCTGGTGGTCGGCGCGGGTGTCGGGCTGCTCTACGCCACGCTCTACAATCGCCTCGGCATGCCAAGCTTCGTCGCCACACTTGCCGGCCTGCTCGCCCTGCTCGGGCTGCAGCTCTACATCCTCGGGCCGACCGGCTCGATCAACCTGCCTTATGCCTCGCCGCTGGTGCGCTTCGGCCAGATCCTGATCATGCCCGACTGGCTGTCCTATGCGCTGGCGCTCGTGCCGGGCCTCGTGATGATCGGCCGGGGGCTGCGCACCCGGGGCCAGCGGCTTGCGGCGAACCTCTCCGCCCAGCCGATGCGGGCGCTGATCCTCAAGGCCGTCGTGCTCACGGTCGCGCTGGAAGCCGCGGTCTTCTATCTCAATCTCGGCCGCGGCATTCCGTGGATGTTTGCGCTGTTCGTGGCGCTTGCCGTGATCCTCAACTATGCGCTGACGCGCACCAAGTGGGGTCGCTCGATGTTCGCCGTCGGCGGCAACAAGGAGGCGGCGCGCCGCTCGGGCATCAATGTCCGCCGGATCTACATGAGCGCCTTCATGCTGTGCTCGACGCTCGCAGCCCTCGGCGGCATCCTTTCGGCCTCGCGTCTTGCCTCCTCCAGCCAGCAGGCCGGCACGGGCGACGTCAATCTCAACGCCATCGCTGCAGCCGTCATCGGCGGCACCAGCCTCTTCGGCGGACGCGGCAGCGCCTATTCGGCCCTGCTCGGCATCATCGTCATCCAGGCGATCTCGAACGGCCTGACGCTGCTCAACCTTTCGTCCTCGCTGCGCTATATGATCACCGGCGGCGTCCTTGCCATCGCGGTCATCGTCGATTCGCTCGCCCGTCGCTCCCGTGTCAGCCACGGCCGCGCGTAACAATACTGGAATGGAGTTCTCGATCATGGCTGATCTCATGAAGGGCAAGATTGCCGCCATCACCGGTGCCGCATCCGGCATCGGTCTCGAATGCGCCCGCACCCTTGTTGCCGAAGGCGCGAAAGTGGTGCTCGTCGACCGCGCCGGGGACAAGCTGGAACAGCTCTGCAAGGAGATGGGGCCGAACGCGCTGCCGCTCGTGGTCGATCTCCTGAACCCCGCCGACGTCTCCGGCATGCTGCCGCGCATCCTCGATATCGCCGGCGGGCTGGACGTCTTCCACGCCAATGCCGGCGCCTATATCGGCGGGCCGGTGGCGGAGGGCGATCCCGATGCCTGGGACCGCATGCTGAACCTCAACATCAACGCCGCCTTCCGCTCGGTCCATGCGGTGCTGCCCTACATGATCGGGAAGAAGACGGGCGACATCCTGTTCACCTCCTCGATCGCCGGCATGGTGCCCGTCGTCTGGGAGCCGATCTACACGGCCTCGAAATTTGCGGTGCAGGCCTTCGTGCATTCGACGCGCCGCCAGGTGGCGCAGCATGGCGTGCGGGTCGGCGCGGTGCTGCCGGGGCCGGTGGTGACGGCGCTGCTTGATGATTGGCCGAAGGAGAAGATGGACGAGGCGCTGGCCAATGGCAGCCTGATGCAGCCGAAGGAAGTGGCCGATGCCGTGCTCTTCATGCTGACACGGCCGCGCAACGTCACGATCCGCGACCTGGTGATCCTGCCGAATAGCGTCGATCTCTGAAGCGAAGACCGCGGGCGGCATGAGGCCGTCCGCCAGCGCCAATCCTGATTGCAGGCGGTAAACCATGACCACCCCTTCCTCCGCACGCCCCGCGGGCGGCGAACGCTACCTGATCGGCGTCGACGTCGGCACCGGAAGCGCCAGAGCCGGCCTCTTCGACCTCACCGGCCGGATGCTCGCTTCCGGCAAGCGTGACATTTCCCTGTTTCGCGGGCCGGGCGCGATGGTCGAGCAGTCGAGCACGGAAATCTGGGCGGCTGTCTGCGCTTCCGTGCGCGAGGCCGTCGAGAAGGCCGGTGTTTCGCCCGAGACGGTCGCCGGCATCGGCTTCGACGCCACCTGTTCGCTGGTCGTGCTCGGCGAGGACGGCGCGCCGCTGCCCGTCGGGCCGTCCGAGAATCCCGAGCGCGACATCATCGTCTGGATGGACCATCGCGCCGTGGACCAGGTGGAGCGCATCAATGCGCTGGGGCACGAGGTGCTGCGCTATGTCGGCGGCCGCATATCCCCGGAGATGGAGACGCCCAAGCTTCTGTGGCTCAGGGAGAACCGGCCGCAGGTCTTCGACGCGGCGTGGCAGTTCTTCGATCTCGCCGATTTCCTCACCTGGCGGGCGACCGGCGATCTTGCGCGCTCCACCTGCACCGTCACCTGCAAATGGACCTACCTGGCGCATGAGAAGCGCTGGGATCCGAGCTATTTCCACGAGATCGGCCTCGGCACGCTGGCGGACGAGGATTTCGCCCGCATCGGCCAGCGCGTGGTCGAGCCCGGCACGCCGCTCGGCAGCGGTCTGACGGAACGCGCCGCGAGAGACCTCGGTCTTGTCGTCGGTACGCCGGTCGCAGCCGGGATGATCGATGCCCATGCCGGCGGGATCGGAACGGTAGGTGTCGAAGGCTCGCCGGAAACCAACCTCGGCTATGTCTTCGGCACGTCGTCCTGCACGATGACCTCGACCCGCGAGCCGGTTTTCGTGCCCGGCGTCTGGGGTCCGTATTTCTCGGCCATGGTGCCGGGCATGTGGCTGAACGAGGGCGGCCAGTCGGCTGCGGGTGCCGCGATCGAGCAGCTTCTGTCCTTCCATCCCGCGGCCGGCGCGGCGGCGGCGCTGGCGAAGGAGCGCGGCCTCTCCCTGCCGGTTCTGCTGGCAGACCTGGCTGCGGAAAAGGCGAAGACGCTCTCCGAGGTGGCAAGGCTGGCCGACGGCCTGCATGTCGTGCCGGAATTCCTCGGCAATCGTGCGCCCTTCGCCGATCCGCATGCGCGGGCCGCCATCGTCGGCCTCGGCATGGAGCAGGACCTCGACAATCTCGTCGCGCTCTACATCGCCGGTCTCTGCGGCATCGGCTACGGCCTGCGCCAGATTATCGAAACGCAGGCGGCGGCCGGTGCGCCGGTCGACAGGATCGTCATCAGCGGCGGCGCCGGCCAGCTGGATCTGGTGCGGCAGTTGCTTGCCGATGCGACAGGCAAGCAACTGATGGCAACGCAGGCGGAAGAGCCCGTCCTGCTCGGCGCCGCCATTCTCGGCAGCGTCGCCGCCGGAGCCTTCCCGAACGTCGGCTCGGCGATGGCGGCGATGTCGGCGACCGACCGAAACTACCAGCCGGCCGGCGGCGCCACCGCCGCTCTCCACGCCAAGCGATACGACGCCTTCACAAGGCTGCAGGCACTGGCGCGCGACATCCGCTAGATCGGCTGCATCTTCCGCATGTCGCTCAATTGCCGCTTCATCTGGTGGATCCGTGCCTGGTCGTCGGCGGGGCGGCGCATTGCGACGCTGGTAGAGAGGATGTCGATGACGACCAGGGCGGCGATGCGGGAGATCGTCGGCGTGTACATGTTGGTGTTTTCAAGTGTCTCGACGATCAGGACGACGTCGCAATAGTGCGCCAGCGGCGAATCCGATCCGGTGAGACAGATGACGGTCGCGCCGTTTTCCCGCGCGATGCGGGCGATCTCGATGATCGAACGGGTCGTTCCCGTGTTGGAAATGACGAAGGCCACGTCGCCCGGCTTCATCATCGAGGCGACCATCAGCTGCTGGTGGGAATCGAGTTCCGCGACGCAGGGGACGCCGAAGAGCGGGAACTTCTGCTGCGCGTCGCGGGCGACGATGCCCGATGCGCCGAACCCGAAGAACACGATGGATCGGGCCGCGGCCAGGACGTCGATCGCCTTGTGCAGGGCCGCCTTGTCCAGCTTGGAGCGGGCCCAGTCGAGGCTCGTCATCGTATAGTCGAAGATCTTCTCGGTGACGGCTTCCGGCGTGTCGGTGTCGAGCAGGACCGAATGCGTCGCCGGCGTGCCGAAGGCGAGGCTCTGGGCGAGCTTGATCTTGAAATCCTGGAAGCCGCTGCAGCCGATCGCGGT
Organism: Rhizobium sp. TRM96647; assembly: GCF_025780115.1. Lineage (NCBI taxonomy): Bacteria > Pseudomonadati > Pseudomonadota > Alphaproteobacteria > Hyphomicrobiales > Rhizobiaceae > Rhizobium > Rhizobium sp. TRM96647. The sequence continues at coordinate 459,258 of NZ_JAOXHF010000003.1, read as the reverse complement.
CGCAAAGCGAAGGACCGTCGGCTGGCTGACGTCGGCCAGTTGCGCGGTCTCGCCCACGGTGGCATTCATGATGCGGTGGGGATCTTCAAGAACGATGTCGGCAACCTTGCGGTCCGACTTGCGCAGGTCCGGGCGCATCGTCCTGATGATCTCGATCATGTTGCGGCCGCTATTGCTTCTGACTTCTGAATCCATCGACCACTTTGCCTTTTTCTGCCGGCCCGCTCATATGTTAATTCCGGCGTCGGGAAAATGAAACCGGAAGCGCGTCTAGTCTTCCCGCCATTCGTAGCAGATGCCGGTTCGCGCACGCCGGATGTCCAGGTCTCGCGATGACGCCGCAGCCTGATCGATCACGGCCGGGTCCTCGGTATTGAAGTCGAACAGTCCGTAGTGATGCGCCAGCAGGTGACGGGCGCCGACGCCGCGTGCGGTTTCGATCGCCTCGCCGAGGGTGAAATTGCCCGGCACGCCGTTGTCGCTGAGGTCCGGCCGGCGGCCGTTGACCGGGAGAAGGACGATGCCCGGAGCCCGGGGTTCGATCTCCTCGCGCAGCCCCTCGAACGGAACGCAATCGCCCGAATGCCAGATGCGCATTCCGCCAGCCTCGAGGATGTAGCCGAGAAAGCGATGGTTGCCGGCTTCGTCCGTCTCCAAGGTCTCGTGGGCGGCGCGTGTGGCGGTGATCGCCAGTCCCGGGAAGGGGCGGACGACCTCGCCGGCATCGACAAGCGCTATCCGGTCGGGGGAGAGGCCGGACCGGTCCAGCGCCTGCTGGCGCACGGCCCGGGGCGCGACGAAGACGGCGGCCGGGTTGGCCGCGAAGATCGCCGGCAGCGTGCCGGGATCCATGTGGTCCGTATGGGCATGGGTGGCGAGGACGAGGTCGACCGATCCGCATTCGCCCGGCCCGATCGGAGGGGGCATCATCCGCATATGCGGGCGCGGCGTATCCCGGTACTTTTCGAAAAGCGAGTTCGACAGGTACGGGTCGACCACGAGGCGACGGCCGGCCATCTCCAGGATGAACCCCGCCTGTCCGAGCCAGTAGAAGCGGATGCCCTCGGCCGGCGGCGACGACATTGTGGCGGAAAGCGTATCGTCGAGCTTCCTTTCGACCAGACGGCCGGCCATCGTCATGCCCTCAGCGCGGAAAGAAGGTTGTCCGCGGCGATCCTCGTCGCCCGTTCGACGCTCTCGGCCGTGAAGCCGCCGATATGGCTGGTCGCAATCACCCGGGGATGCGAGGCGAGCGCCAGCGAGGTCGGCGGTTCCTCGTCGAACACGTCGGTGGCATAGGTCGAGATCCGGCTGTCATCGAGGGCATCGAGCAGGGCCGTCTCCTCGATCAGTTTCGATCTGGCGGTGTTGACGATGACCTGGCCCGGCCTGCTGTTCGCCAGCCTTTCCGCCGTCAGCAGCGCGGAGCCGTCGCGGGGCAGGGGGCAGTGGAGGGTCAGCACATCCGCCGCGGCCATGATCTCGTCCACCTCCGCATAGGCGAAGGAGGCGGATGGCAGGTCGAGGTTCGGGCGCATGGGGTCGAAGGCGAGTACCTTGGCGCCCAGTGCTATGACCATGCGGGCGACCTCGCGGCCGATGGCGCCGCAGCCGATGATGCCGATCGTGCGCCCCCGGATCTCCAGGCCGCGCACGCGCGGCCAGCCGCCCGCCTTGATGCCGGCATCGGCGAGCGGGATGGAGCGGAGCGCGCTGAACATCAGGCCGATGGTCAGCTCGGCCACGCCCATCGCATTGGCGCCCTCGGCGATCATCACCTGAACGCCGCGCTCCTTGAGCGTCTCGACCGGCAGGTTGTCGACGCCGACGCCGTTGCGGCTGATGACCCTCAGCTTGTCGGCGGCTGCGATGATCCGGGGCGTGACCGGCTCGACGCCGGCCAGCCAGCCGACGCAGTCCGGCACGAGCGCGATGAGTTCCTGCTCGGTCGGCATGGCGCCGGCGGTTGAATAGACGATGTCGAAGCCGAGCTCTCTCAGCCGCTCGACTTCGGGATGCGGCTCGGCCGTCAACGAACGCGGGGTGACGAGGATTCGCTGGCCCATGCTCATCGCCCCGCCGCCTGGATCGCGATCCTGGAGATCTCGTCGAAGGACGGACCGGAGGTCGGGATCGTGACATCGAAGACTTCGGCGATGACCTGCGTCCAGCCATGGAGGAAATAGGTCCAGCCGTCCTCGATCCGGAGGGACCGTTCGGCCTGCTGGCGTCGCGCCTGGTCGAGGAAGACGAGATCGCCCCGGTAGTTGAGGTCCCAGGCGACGGCACCTTGCGGGAACTCCGCCGCATCGGTCAGCGGCGAGCCGGGCGCGTCCTTGCCGAGGCCGGTGGCGTTGATCACCAGCGACCCGGGCTTCAGCGTCTTCAGGACGGCGTCGTTCGCTTCCGGGGTCTCCGCCAGCAGGTACTCGACGGGCACGTCGCTTGCGACCTGCCGATGGATGCGCCGGATCTCGTCCAGCCGGTGCTGGCTCCGATTGGTGACGATGATCCGGGCCGGGACGTTGCCGCCGCGGCTCCTGCGCATCAGGTGCCAGGTCAGGGCGATGGTGGAGCCGCCCGCGCCCATCGAAAAAAGATCGGCGCCGGTCCTGGCGAAGTAGTCTTCCCCGAGAAAGCCGTCGATCGCCAGTCCCGACGAGATTGGGTCCTTCGCGTGGCAGACCAGCCTGCCGTCTCGCTTCGAAATGCAACTCGTCTCGTCCATCAGGAGCGCGTGCTCGTCGACGGTGTCGAACAGGTCGCGGCAGGCGTGGAAGAGGTCGATCTTGTGGGTGGTGACCAGTGCGCCGAGCGAGAGCGGGTCGTCGCGGATGAATTCCACGGCTGCCCGGTAGGCGGCGGGGTCGTCGTGCAGCTTGAAGTCGATGCCCTTGATGACCGCGTCCTTAAGGCCGAGGTATTCGGCCCAGGCGGGAAAGACCTTCATGATCGAGCTTTTGGTCGTGGTCACGCCGATGAAATAGAGCGTGGGCTGCGTTGCGGGCTGGTAGCTCACCGGCGTCTCTCCAGTGCTTCCTTGGCAATGGCGACTGCGGCCCTGGCGTTCTTCGCGATGTCGGCGAAGCGACCCTCGCGGATATCCTCCGTCTTGGCGATCCACGTGCCGCCCACTGCAATGACCTGCCGGATGGCGAGCCAGTCGCCGATCGTCGCCTCCGTCACGCCGCCGGTCGGGATGAAGCGGATGCCGAGATGGGCGAAGGGGGCGGAGATGCCGGAGAGCGCCTTCGGGCCGCCGGCGACGCCGGCGGGAAAGAACTTGGCCAGCCGCACGCCGCGCGCTGCCGCGAGCGTCAGGTCGGTGGGCGTCATGATGCCGGGGCAGAACGGCAGATCCGCAGCCTTCGCAGCATCGACGATGTCGGGGTCATAGCCCGGCGCCAGGCCGAAGCGGGCGCCGGCGGCGATCGCCCGCTCCAGGCTCGGCCTGTCCAGGATCGTGCCGGCGCCGATGCACAGTTCCGGCCGGGCGTCGCGCATGATGGCAAGGACTTCGGCGGCCGCCTCGGTGCGGAAGGTGATCTCGGCGACGGGAAGGCCGCCCTCGAGAAGCGCATCGGCAAGGGCGACGGCGTCGCCGGCCCGCTCGATGGCGATGACCGGAACCACGCCCAGTCCCGCAATGATGTCGATCGGATTGTTCATGGTGGATACCTCGCTGCTGGCGCCTTCAAGCATAAGTCTTCATCAGTTGCCGGACGGTCTCGCTGCTCCTTGGCGCGTAGGCCGAATTCTCGACGAGTTCCCAGCCGCCATCGCCGGTCGCAAGGACGCGGTGGCGCATGCCGTTCGAGCTTTCGATGATGCCGTAGTCCTGTCCGCTGTCGGAGGGGTAGGCGAAGACCATGACGAGATCCTCGTTGCCGACATTGATCGAGCGGTGGATCCAGAAGGGCGGGACGTAGCAGATCGTCTGCGGCCGGACCTCGACGATGCGCGTCTCGCCGTCCGGCGATTCCAGTTGCATCAGGCCGTAGCCCTGCTGGCCGTAGTAGATTTCCGGGCGGTCCGCCTTTGCGTGGATATGGCCGCGGGTCAGGAAATACTCGCGGCCGACGCGTCCCGGGCTCATGTGCGTGACTCCGTAGATCAGGTCGCCGGAATGGGAGCCCGGCCGGAAGTCCTCCACGGCATAGACGACCGGATCGTCGAGCGAGGCCACCAGAGCGGCATGCGCCTCCGTATCGGCATAAAGTCCCGCCAGGTCGCTCAGCCGTTTCTCATAGCGGCCGGTATTTCCGCTCAATGCGCCTGCGCGCGGATCGACAACGCTGGCGACAGGTTCTCGTAACATATGGCATTCCTCCATTCGGTAGTAAAAATACATAAAATGATCGACAGGGACGCGCAAGCCCCAATATGCGCTGCAATGCAGCATCGACTTGTGCGGTTTTATGGGCTTCATGTGATTGACGAGAATAGTTTTTGTAATTACGCTACATTTTATCGATGGATATGCAGACCCCTTGGCGGGGCTGCGGAAGCTCGAGAATCGACTGTTGGAGGAGGAAAATCATGAAGACTGTCAGAACTGCCGCCATGCAACTCGCCTTGGCTGCCGCCACGTCGCTCGTGGCGATGTCCGCTGCCCAGGCTGCCGATTGCAAGATCGGCATCTCGATGAAGACGCTGGACGCGCCCTATTTCGCGGCACAGGAAGTGTCGGCGAAGAAGAAGGCCGAGGAACTGGGCTGCGAGGTGATCTCCGTCGATGGCCAGAACGACCTGAACAAGCAGGTGGCCGACGTCGAGGACATGGTCGCCCAGGGGATCGGCGCGCTGATCATCAACCCGCGCGATAGCAAGGGTCTGGTTCCCGCCGTCAATGCCGCGACCGCGGCCGGTGTCCAGGTGTTCGTGATCGATTCTACGATCGACCCGCAGGCCAATTTCGTGACGCTCGTTCAGTCGTCCAACAGCCAGAACGGCCTGCTCGTGGGCCAGTGGCTGGCCGACAACACCAAGGGCAAGGACCTGAAGATCGCGCTGATCTCCGGCGATAAGGGCAACGAAGTCGGCCAGGAGCGCCGTCTCGGCGTGCTCGCCGGCCTGCTGGAAGGTCAGCTTCGCAACGAGGGTCGCGCACGCTTCGAAGTCGTCGGCCAGGGTTGGGGCGGCTGGACCAACGAAGGCGGCCTCAAGGCCATGGAAGACCTGCTGACGGCCAATCCGGACGTCAATGTCGTGCTCGGCGAGAACGATTCGATGGTTCTGGGTGCGCAGAAGGCGCTCGGCGGTTCCTCAGACGTCCTGCTCCTGGCGGCCGCGGACGGCCAGAAGGAAGCGCTTCAGGCGATCAAGGACGGCACGTACGGCGCCACCGGCCTGAACGATCCGGCCATCGTCGCGTCCACGGCCGTCGAGCTGGCCAAGAAGGCGATCGATGGCGAGCTTCCCGCAGGCATCTCCAAGATCACCTACACGACGCCGACGGCCATCACCAAGGAGAACGTCGACACCTACCTCAAGAAGGACGCCGTATTCTAGGCTGGCATCCTCCCGGGCAGCCGGCGCGGACAAGCGTCGGCTGCGTCCTTGCAATGAAGCGACGGGTGAAGCCTGCCGCGACCCTGCCGGCTTACGTCGATCGGCGGGCAACGATCAGAATTCGGCTATGGAAAATCTGGTAGAACTGAGCGGCATTCGCAAATCGTTCGGCGGCGTCCGGGCCCTGCAGGGGGTGGATTTCGCGCTTCGTCCCGGCGAGGTCCACGCCTTGCTCGGAGAGAACGGTGCGGGCAAGTCGACGCTGATGCGGGTTCTGGGTGGCGAATACGTTCCCGACGCCGGAACGGTGACGGTCTCGGGCGAGCAGCAGCATTTCCGCGGTCCGATGGATGCGCTGGAAAAGGGCATTGCGATCATTCACCAGGAAATGGCGCTCGCCACCGATCTCACCGTCGCCGAGAATATCTTTCTCGCCCGGATTCCCTCTCTCATCTCCTGGAGCGAACTCAATCGAAAGGCGAAAGAGCTGATTTCCAGCCTCGGCTTTGCCATCTCGCCTTCGGCGACGGTGGGCGATCTGTCGGTCGCGCACCAGCAGGTCGTCGAGATCGCCAAGGCGTTGTCGCGCAATGCCGCCGTCATGGTGTTCGACGAGCCGACCGCGGTGCTTTCGGCCCGCGATGCCGAGCGGCTGCTGGACATCATCGCCACGCTGCGCGAGCGCGGTGTCGGCATCATCTACATCTCGCACCGGCTCGACGAGGTCTTCCGCATCGCCGATCGTATCACGGTGATGAAGGACGGATCGTCCGTCGCAACCGTCGAACGCAAGGACGTCGAGATCGACGACGTCATCCGCATGATGGTCGGCCGGTCGCTGAAGGCGCTGTTCGGCGAGGATGTCGAGCGCAAGGCGGGCGAGGAAGTGCTGCGGATCGAAAACCTGTCCGACGGCGCGCGCATCAAAGGCGCGTCGCTCAGCATCCGCGCGGGCGAGATCGTGGGGCTCGGCGGCCTTGTCGGCGCCGGCCGCACCGAACTCGTCCGCATGATCTTCGGCGCCGAGCGGGCGCTGTCGGGGAAGATCTTCCTTCGCGGCCGCGAGGTGAAGATCAGAAGCCCTCGCGATGCGGTCAGGGCGGGTGTCGGCCTCGTGCCTGAAAGTCGCAAGGAACAAGGGCTTGTGCTCGACTTCCCGATCCGGGTCAACGCGACGATGGCGCGGCTGTCCCCGCTCGTCAACGCGTTCGGATTCGTGCGTCGTTCCAGGGAGATGTCGGCCGTCGAGACACTGGCCACCCGGCTGCGGCTCAAGGCCGGCAGCCTCAATGATCCGGCCTCAAGCCTCTCGGGAGGCAACCAGCAGAAGGTCGTGCTGGCGAAATGGTTTCATGCCGACGGAGACCTGCTGATTTTCGACGAGCCCACTCGCGGCGTCGACGTCGGTGCCAAGACGGAAATCTACTCGCTGATCAAGTCTCTCGCCGCCGAGGGGCGGGCAGTGCTGGTGATCTCGTCCGAACATATCGAACTTTTCGGCCTTTGCGACCGCATCCTCGTGATGCGCGAAGGCCAGCTGACGGGATCGCTCGAGCCCACCGACTATACCGAAGAGAAGTTGCTGCGGCTCGCGATGGTCAATTCCGCCACCGCCGCCGAAGCCGCTGAAGCTCATTGAACGGGTAACGCCATGGCAGATATCACCGAAACCGCCCCCCGCTCCAGCCAGTTCAACATCGGCAACATCATGCACCGATACGGCACCGTGGCGATCCTGGTCGCACTGCTGATCGTGGCGACGTCGATGTCGGATGTCTTCCTGACGGAGCGCAATCTCATCAACGTCCTGCGCCAGAGCGCCGGCACCAGCCTGATGGCGGTCGGCATGCTGTTCGTCATCCTGACGCGCGGGATCGATCTGTCCGTCGGATCGATCGCGGCGCTCGGAAGCATCGTCTGCGCGATCCTGATCCAGCAATACGGCACCGGTCTCTCCATCGGCGCGGCGCTTGCGGCTGGCGGCGCGTGCGGGCTGGTTTCCGGCGTTCTCATTGCCTTCCTGAAGCTGCCCCCGTTCGTGACGACGCTGGCGATGATGACGGTCGCCCGCGGCCTGTCGCTGATCGTGTCCGCTGGGCAGCCCATCCAGATGGGTGACGCGGGCAAGCTGATCGTCGATTTCGGGTCGCTCTCGTTTGCCGGTATCCCCTATCCGGTCTGGCTGATGGCCGTCGTCTTCGTCATCGCCGGGATCGTGCTGACGTTCACGCGCTTCGGCCGCCTGGTGAAGGCGATCGGCTCGAACATCGAGGCCGTGCGCCTCTCGGGCATCCCCGTCGCCTTCTACACCACCTCCGTCTATGTGATTTCGGGCGTCCTTGCCGCTGCGGCGGGCATCGTCTCCACCAGCCGCACCGGCATCGGCTCGGCCAATATCGGCGTCGGTGCGGAACTGGATGCGATCGCCGCCGTCGTCATCGGCGGCGCCAGCCTGATGGGCGGCCGCGGCGGCGTGGTCAACACGTTCATCGGGGTCATTGTACTCGGCATCATTGCCAATATGATGAACCTGGCCCGCGTCCCCGGCTACCATCAGCAGGTGTTCATGGGCTGCATCATCATCGGGGCCATGCTGTTGCAATATGCCTCCAACTGGTTCCGCAGGTAAGCGGCGGGCCATTCAGAACCGATCGATATGTCACAAGAGCTTTTTCTCGCAATCGATGTCGGGACGGGCAGTGTCCGTGCGGCGCTGCTGGACACCCGGGGCAAGATCCTCGCCGTGGCGAGCCGGGAGCACGAGCAGATCGTGCCGCAATTCGGATGGTCGGAGCAGCGTCCCCGTGACTGGTGGGACGGTGTCGTCGCCGCTACCCGCGCGGTGCTGGATCAGGTGCCGCAGGCTGCGAGCCGCGTGGCGGCCGTTGCGGCCTGCGGCCAGATGCACGGGACCGTACTGGTCGACGATCGCGGCGAACTGGTGCGGGAAACCGCGCCCTTGTGGAACGACAAGCGCACCGTCGACTATGTGACGGCCTTCGAGGCGGCCCACCCGCCGCAGTCCTATCTCGGCGATTGCGCCAATCCGCCGACGCCGGCCTGGCCGGGCTTCAAGCTGCAATGGCTGCGCGACAACGATGCCGTCGCCTACCGGGCCGCCGCCGCGGTGCTGATGCCGAAGGACTACATCAACCTGCGGCTGACCGGCAAAGTGGCGATGGACCGCAACGACGGCGGCGCGAGCTTCCTGATGGACCCCGGCACCGGCCAGTGGTCCGAGAAGATGGTCGGGCTTCTGGCGCTCGATGCAAGCAAGCTCGCCCCGCTGCGCAACCCCGTCGAGATCCTGGGCCACGTCACAGCGAAGGCAGCACTGGAAACCGGCCTGCGCGAGGGTACGCCGGTTCTGGTCGGGGGAGCGGATTATCCGGTGGCATTGCTCGGCTCCGGCGTCTGCCGGCCCGGCGTCGGATCGGAGGTCATGGGAACCTCGGCGATCATCACGGCGATCGCGCGCCGGCCGCTGCTCGACCCCGCCGTCTGCAATGTCGGCACGGTCGAGGGCAACTGGGGCGCCTTCATGCTGCTGGAATCTGGCGGCGACGCGATGCGCTGGGCCCGCCGCGCCTTCCACGAGAAGCAGTTTTCCTACGAGGATATCGTCGCCAAGGCTGCCGAAGCGCCGGCGGGCTCTGAGCGGCTGTTCTTCATGCCCTATCTCGCGGGCGAGCGGCTCGGCGATCATCGCAATGCGCGCGCGCAGTATTTCGGCATCGGCGCCGGTCACGGCCTGGCGCATATGCACCGCGCCGTGCTCGAAGGCGTTGCCTTCGCCGTCAAGCGCCACATCAACATTCTCGACGGCATTTCCGGCGCGCCGCTGGAGTGCGTCATCGCATCCGGCGGCGGCGCCAGGACCAAGCTCTGGATGAAGATCAAGGCGAGCGTCTACGACATTCCGATCCTGGTGCCGAGCGAGCCGGAATGTGGTCTCGTCGGTTGCGCCATCATGGCGGCGACGGCGACCGGGCGCTTCGGCAGCGTGGAGGAGGGCGCGGATCGCTATGTCTCCTACGACGAGGAGATCAGTCCGGATCCGCACTGGGCCGACATCTATCGGCCGATGCAGGCCTTCTTCGAACGGCTCTATGCCCATAGCCAGGCGCTCTATGACGATCTCGACAGGTTGCCGCAATGAGCCGCCTCGCCGTGCTTTTCGACATGGACGGCACGCTGGTGGACAGCGAGCCTGCGCATTTCGAGGCGATGGCCGAGGTGCTGCGCCTGCACGGTCATGCCGTGCCGGCAGGGCTTGCCGGCATGGTCACCGGCATGACCGGCGCCGACTGCCACGCGCTGCTCGGACGGCTTTCCGGCTTCAAGCCCTCGTTCGAGGACTATGTCCGCGACAAGTACGGGTTCTATCTGGCGGCGGCATCCGAACTGGCGATGCGGCCGGGGGCGCAGGCCGCGCTCGACGCCTTGCAGGACGGGGCGATCCCCTGGGCCATCGTGTCGAACTCGGACCGCATGCTGGTCGACGCCAATCTCAGGGCTGTCGGGCTGCAGCGTCCGGGGCTCGTCTCGGTTTCACGCAACGACGTGCGCGACGGCAAGCCGGCGGCCGAGCCCTATCTCCGGGCGGCCTATCTGCTCGGAACGGCGCCCTCCGACTGCATCGTCGTCGAGGACAGCGTGCCTGGCGCGATCGCCGGACTTGCGGCGGGCATGACGGTGATCGGCTGGCCGGAGCCGCACCGAAACGATCTGGTCTTTCCCGCCGACACCATTCTCGCCGATCCGCACGACCTTCTGACGACGCTTTCCGATTGTCTTGGCGGATTGCGGCGACGCTTTGCAAAGGAAACGCTTCATGTATCTCGATAGGTTCAAGCTCACCGACAAGGTCGCCGTCGTGACGGGGGCCGCGCGCGGCATCGGCTACGCGGCCGTCGAAGCGCTGGCGGAGGCGGGGGCGACGGTCGTCCTGACGGACATGAACGCCGATCTTCTGGCCGGGGCCGTCAGGGACCTGAGCGCCAAGGGCTACAAGGTCGACAGCGAGGTGCTGGACGTGACCGATGCCGAAAGGGTGCAGGCCGTGCACGATGCGATCGTGGCAAGGCACGGCGCGGTCGACGTGCTCGTCAACAATGCCGGAATCGCGATCAGCAACCATCCGGCCGAGACCATGGCGGACGAGGTCTGGAACAAGGTGATCGATGTCAATCTCAACGGTGTCTTCTGGTGCTGCCGCGCCTTCGGCAAGACCATGCTGGAACGGGGTGCCGGCAGCATCGTCAATGTCGGCTCCATGTCCGGCTTCATCGTCAACCGGCCGCAGGAACAGGCGAACTACAACGCCTCCAAGGCCGCGGTGCACCACCTGACGAAATCGCTTGCAGCCGAATGGGGAGCGCGCGGCGTTCGCGTCAATTCGGTGGCGCCGACCTACATCGACACCGAAATGAACAAATACGTCTACGAGGACGAGGAGATGTATCGCCACTGGGTCGGCGGCACGCCGATGAACCGGCTCGGCCGCACCGACGAGGTGGCCTCGGTCATTCTGTTCCTCGCAAGCGAGGCTTCCAGCCTGATGACGGGCTCGATCGTTCTCGCCGACGGGGGCTATGTATGCTGGTGAGGGGCGAGAACGGCACCGCCCGGGGCGCGCGCTTCCCCGGCCGCTACATCCAGCAGGCCGGCGCCATCCGGTCGCTCGGTGTCGAAGCGGCTGGCTTCGGCCGGCGGTCGGCTGTCCTTGTCGACCGCGGGATCTTCGATCTCGTCGAGAACGACCTCGTTGCCGCCTTCTCCGGCCATGCCGAAGCACAACTGATCCGTCATGGCGGCGAATGTTCGGAAAGCCAGATCGCCGCGCTTGTGGCGGCGGCGCAGGCCGCAGAAGCGGACGTGATCGTCGGCGTCGGCGGCGGCAAGGCGCTCGATACGGCAAAGGCTGCCGCGCGCGACCTCGGCAAGCCGGTCATCGTCTTCCCGACGATCGCGGCTTCCGATGCGCCCTGCAGCGCGCTTGCCGTCGTCTACAATGATGACGGCACCGTCGCCTATGACACGTTCCTGCCGCGGAACCCGGATCTCGTGCTGGTCGATACCGCGCTGATCGCCAGCGCGCCGGCGCGGTTCCTTGCCGCCGGCATCGGAGACGCGCTCGCCACCTGGTACGAGGCGGACTCCTGCCGGCGCAGCGGCGCCTTCAACTGCATGAAGATGCCGGGCGTGAGCCTCGCCTTCGAGGTCGCGCGCAGCTGCCGCGACACGATCTTCGAGTTCGGCGTCGCGGCCCTTGCCGAGTGCGACGCCAAACACGCCGGCCCGGCGCTGGAGCGTGTCGTCGAGGCCAACATCCTGCTCTCCGGCATCGGCTTCGAGTCCGGCGGCGTGGCTGCGGCGCATGCGATCCATCACGGGCTCTGCGAACTCGACGACGTCCATCATCACCTGCATGGCGAAAAGGTCGCGATCGGCGTTCTGGCCGGGCTCAAGCTCCACGGCGCGGAGGCGGAATTCGACAAGGTCCGCGCCTTCTGCGCCTCCGTTCGCCTGCCCACCAGGCTTGCCGACATCGGTATTGTCGACGCGACCGAGGCGAAGCTTGCGACCGTCGCCCGGCGCGCCTGCCGGCCCGGCGAGATCATTCACAACGAGCCCATGCGCGTCACGGAAGAGATGGTCGCCGCCGCCCTGAAGGCGCTGATCTGAGGACCGGGAGGAGAAGAGAAGATGGACAGAAGCATGTTCGATGCGGCCTTTCGCGGCAGGACGGTCGTCGTTTCCGGTGGAACGAGCGGCATCGGCCTCAGCGTGGCCGAGGGCTTTGCCGCGGCCGGCGCGACGGTGGTCGCGACGGGGAGCTCCGAAAGCAGGCTCGAAGCCGCACGGTCGGAGGCAGCTCGCGAGGGGTTGCGCTTCGAGCGTCTGGACGTCCGCGACGGTGCGGCCGTGGAGCGCTTCTTCGGCTCGCTCAATCGGCTCGACGTGCTGGTCAACTGCCAGGGCATCGCGCGGCCGGACCGCGAGTGGCAGGAGGACGTGTTCCTCGACGTCATGGACGTCAATCTCAACAGCGCCATGCGTCTGTCGCGCGCCGCATTCCCGCTGCTCAAGGAGAGCGGCGGCAGCATCGTCAACTTCGCCTCGATGCTCAGCTACCTCGCCGACGAGAGCGTGCCGTCCTACACCGCGAGCAAGACCGGCATCGTCGGGCTGACGCGGGCCCTCGCACACAAGTACGGACGCGACGGGGTGCGCGTGAACGCGGTCGCTCCCGGCTATCATCGGACCGAGATGACGAAGCCGCTCTGGTCGGTGCACGAGAGCGAACAGAAGATCGCCGAGCGCTCCGCTCTGAAGCGCTGGGGTACGACCGAGGACCTGGTCGGCCCCATCCTGTTTTTGTGCTCGCCCGCCGCAGCCTTCGTCACGGGCGTGACCCTGCCGGTGGACGGCGGCTATCACGTCGGCTGACGGTTCAGCCGTCGTCCACGTCCTTCAGGGTGTCCAGCGGGCCGCTGAGCGCGGTGCGCGGCGGCACCAGCATGGGCTGGACGAGATGTGTCGCCGCGGGCTCCCGCTTTGCCTCCAGGATGGCAAGGCCTTTCGCAATCATCGCCTCGCTGTCCTGCCGGATCATGAAGACCGGGAACGGCAGGAAGGAGCCGAAGGGATCGTAGTCGTAGCAGCCGACGATGATGTCGGCGAAGGTCTCGTGCGGGTGTTGCGCCAGAAAGCGCAGCAGGCCCTCCAGGTTGATCGACGAATTGACGAAGAAGGCGCGCGGCAGCTTTCCTTGGGCCTGGTAGAAGGCTTCGAAGGCGCGGGCGGTCATGGCGGGTGAATAGCCGGTCGGCTGGATGCAGGCCTCCGGATCCGCGCCCAGCATCGATCGTTTCACCGCGCGAAATCCGCGGATGCGTTCGCGGCTGGCGTGATCGTTGCGGCCGCCGAACAGGTAGATCTCCTCCGGCGCCACCGGGCCGTCCTTCCGTGCATGCTCGATGATCGCCTGCGTCAGCATGCGCGCACCTTCGAAATTGTCGCTAATGACCGACGGCGCCTTCGTGCCGGGAAGGTCGATGTTCACATGCCGGAGCCCGGCCTTCTCGCAGACCGCGTGCACACCGTCCGGATCGGTCGCGCCGGCGATGAAGAGTTCGTCGATCGAGTAGGAGATCAGGGTCTCGACGACCTGGCGCTCCTCTTCGGGATCGCGGCAGGCGCTGACGACGACGGGGCACTGGCCACGGCTTCGCACCAGGGCCTCGAAGGTCTGCGCCATCGATGAGAAATAGCGGTTGTCATAGACCGGCAGGAGCAGGCCGACGAGGCCGGAACGCGAGGAACGCAGGCCTCGCGCCTGCAGGTTTGCCGTATAGCCGTGCTGGTCGGCGAGGTCCTGGATCAGCTTGGCCGTCGCCTCCTTGATGCGCCGCTTGCGCCAGCTTCCGTTCAGGACGGCGCTGACGGTGGATGGCGAACTGCCGGATAAAACCGACAGATCGTAGATCGTCGCCTTCTTCTTTCCAACCTCTGTCATTTCCGCCCCTTCGATCGGTGCTTCCTTAGGGACAAATCCCCCTTGACGAAAAGCCCCGGCTTGGTCGATAGTCATTGCACCATCGATTGTGCAAAAAAGAAAGACCGATTGTGCAGGATGGTTCGCCGGAGGAGGCGGAACGGGAGGCAAGGGATACCCCTGGCCAAGGAGCAACCAGAAGAACCTGCCGCTGCGCGGCCGGTCGCTCGCCGATGCGAGCTTGGAGGAGGAGTGAACATGAGGAAGCTTGTTGTCGTGGCGCTTGCCGCATCGTTGTCGCTCGCCGGTGCGGTGGTTGCGTCTGCCCAGGATACCGGGAAGGTCGGCGTGGTCGTGAAGATCGGCGGCATCCCGTGGTTCAATGCGATGGAGGCCGGCATCAAGGAACAGGGCCAGAAGATCGGCGTCGACGCCTTCATGATCGGTCCGACCAGCGCCGATCCGGCGCTGCAGGTGCGCGCCATCGAGGACCTGATCGCCCAGGGCGTCAAGGTCATCGGCGTGGTGCCGAACGACGCCAAGGTGCTCGAACCGGTGCTCTCCAAGGCCCAGGCGGCCGGCATCAAGGTCATCACCCATGAATCGCCCGCCCAGAAGGGCGCCGACTGGAATTTCGAACTCGCCTCGTCCACCGGCTTCGGCGAAGCCCATGCCAAGCTTCTGGCCGAAAAGACGGGTGGCAAGGGCGAATATGCCGTCTTCGTCGGTTCGCTGACGGTGCCGCTGCACAATGCCTGGGCCGATGCCGCCATCGAATATCTCAAGGCGAACCATCCGGACATGAAGCTGGTCGGCGAACGATACGGCGTTGCCGAGGACGTGGACAAGAGCCGCTCCACCGCACTCGACCTGATCGCCGCCCATCCGGACCTCAAGGGCTTCCTCGCCTTCGGCAGCCAGGGTCCGATCGGCGCCGGCCGCGCCGTCGAGGAGCGTCGCAAGACCGGCGAGATCTTCGTGCTCGGCCCGTTCTCGCCCGGACAGGGCCAGAAGCTCATCAAGTCGGATGCGATTTCCGGCGGCTTCATGTGGAATCCGAAGCAGGCCGGTGAAGTCTTCGTCACCCTCGCCGATCGCATGATGAAGGGTGAGAGCATCAAGGAAGGCGACGACATCGTGGGGCTTGGCGTGATCAAGCCGGTCGGCAACGACATCATCGTCGACCAGCTTCTCCCCATCAACAAGGATACAGTCGACGAACTGGCCGCCATGGGCCTCTGAGAGGCCCCCTCCCGGGTGACGGGCCGGTCCTTGCGACCGGCCTGCCACTCGCGAATTGGAGGTTTCCGGCCGAAGCCGGAGCCAATGACGTCCCGTAACCTTGGCCGCAATTTCGGACTGGCAGGCAACCGACATGAGCACCGCAACGGATGAGGGCGCAAACGCCCGGCCGCTCCTTTCGCTCCGCGGCATCAACATGACATTCGGCGGGGTCAGGGCTCTGAAGAACGTGTCCTTCGAGGTGATGCCCGGCGAGGTCCATTGCCTGGCCGGCGAAAACGGCAGCGGCAAGAGCACGCTGATCAAGGTGATTTCCGGCGTCTACACGCCTGCTGCCGGCGCCGAGATCGTCTTCGACGGAGAGGCCATATCGCACATGACGCCCGGCATGGCGCAGGCGCGCGGTATCCAGATCATCTGGCAGGACCTCGCGCTGTTTCCGGAAATGAGCGTCGCCGAGAATATCGCCTTCCAGACCCTGTCGGGCGCGCGTCCGCGTCCCGTCAACTATGCCACCATCCGGCGTGTTGCCGAAGAGGCGCTCGCCCGGCTCGGCGTCAGCCTCGACGTCGACAGGCCGCTCAAGGACTATGCCATCGCCCAGCGCCAGATCGTGGCGATCGCCCGGGCACTGGTCGGGGAGGCACGCCTCGTCTTCATGGACGAGCCGACGGCCTCGCTGACCCAGTCGGAGACCGACCATCTGCTGGCGATCGTTCGCAATCTCTCGGCCTCCGGCGTCGCGGTGGTCTTCGTCAGCCATCGCCTCGCCGAGGTGCTGGAAATCTCCTCGCGCATCACCGTGCTTCGCGACGGTGCGCTGGTCGGCGTCTATCCCGTGGAGGGCATGACGCAGTCGAAGATCACCGAACTGATGACCGGCCGCACCTTCGACCAGAATACCCGCGCCCGCGATGTCTCAGGCAGTTCCGTCGTGCTCTCGGTTGGTAATCTTTCCCGCCCCGGCGAATTTAGCGACATCTCCTTCGACCTGCACCGCGGCGAAACGCTCGGGATCACCGGGCTGCTCGGCTCGGGGCGCACCGAACTGGCGCTGACGCTGTTCGGCATGCGCCGGCCCGCCTCCGGCACCGTCACGCTTTCCGGCAGGCCGGTGCGCTTTGCCTCCAACCGCGAGGCGATCGCAGCCGGGGTGGCCTATCTCTCGGAGGATCGGCTGTCGCTCGGCCTCAACCAGCCGCAGTCCATCGCCGACAATCTGGTCATGGCCTCGCTCAACCGCATCCTGAGCGGCCGGCTGATCTCGACGGAAAAGAAGCGGTCGCTCGTCTCGCGCTGGATCGCCGACCTCGGCGTCAAGATCGGCCGGCAGGACGATGCGATCTCGACCCTTTCGGGCGGCAACCAGCAGCGGGTGGCGATTGCCAAATGGCTCGCCACCGATCCCAAGGTGTTGATCCTCGATTCCCCTACCGTCGGCGTCGATGTCGGCGCCCGGGCCGGTATCTTCGAGATCGTCGCGCGGCTGGCCGAGGCGGGGCTTTCGATCATCCTGATCTCGGACGAGGTGCCGGAGGTCTATTTCAACGCGGACCGGGTCATCCACATGGAAAAGGGCCGTATCGCCGGCGTGTACGATCCGCGTGCCAGCACGCTGAAGGACCTGGAGGCTGCGGTCTATGCGTAAGCTGTTCCTGTCCCACACCACCGAATTCGTGCTGATCGGCGTCATCGTGGCGATGAGCGTCTTCCTCGGGTTCGCCACCGATCGCTTCCTGACGCTCGGCAATGCCTTCGACCTTCTCAACATCAGCGCCGTCAACATCATCTTCGCCGTCGGTCTGCTGGTGGTGCTGATCGCCGGCGGCATCGACATCTCGTTTGCGGTCGCAGCCTCGGTGGTGCAATACGTCACCGCGCTGGCGCTGGAGCGCATCGGCGGGGGCGGCTGGGTCTCTGGTCTCCTCATCGCCGGCAGCGCGGGCATTTTGCTCGGCGCGATCAACGCCTTTCTGATCCACCGTTTCCGCATCATCTCGATCGTCGTGACGATCGCCACCTTCAACGTCTATTTCGGCCTCCTGATGTTCTTCACCAAGGGGGTATCGATCTACAACCTGCCCGACTGGCTGACGACGCGCGTCATCGTCTACGAACGCGAGATGGCCGATGGCAGCTGGGCCGAGATCACCCTTCCCGTCGTCGTCATGGCCATCTGCGTGCTCGCCACCTGGCTGTTCATCAGCCGCACGACGACCGGCCGCCAACTCTATGCCTTCGGCGACAACCCGGAAGGTGCACGCCGCTTCGGCATCAACATCGGCGCCATGCAGTTCATCGCCTTCGGCTGGCTCGGCCTGATGGCGGGCATCGCCGGACTGATGCAGGCGCATTACGCCCAGGAGGTCGTGCCGAACGCGCTCTATGGCCGTGAGCTCGACGTGCTCGCCGCCGTGGTGCTCGGCGGCGCCCGGCTTGGCGGCGGCAAGGGCTCGGTGCTCGGCTGCGTGCTCGGCGTGCTACTCGTCTCCATCACCCAGAACGGGCTGAACCTGATGGGCGTCTCGCCCTTCGCCTTCAAGATGATCGTCGGCGCCATCATCCTCGCCGCGATCACGCTGTCGAGCGCTCGCCTCGAAAAGCTCGCGCCGATGCTTGCTCCCCGCAAACCGGCGGATGGCGAAGCCGCAGCAAGGGGAGAGAGCCGATGAGCGCATTCGCCGCCCGCTTCAACGCCATCTTCGGGGCCGA
The DNA here is from genome assembly GCF_025780115.1 of Rhizobium sp. TRM96647. NCBI lineage: Bacteria > Pseudomonadati > Pseudomonadota > Alphaproteobacteria > Hyphomicrobiales > Rhizobiaceae > Rhizobium > Rhizobium sp. TRM96647. The sequence continues at coordinate 441,293 of NZ_JAOXHF010000003.1, read as the reverse complement.
CATGGCCGGTCCCTTCGCGGCGCTCGCCGCCGTGCTGGTCTTCTTCGGCTTCGCCTCGCCGCAGTTCCTGACGGGCGCGACCTTCGGGTCGGTGGCGTTCCAGCTGCCCGAGCTCGGCATCCTGACGCTCGCGATGCTGTTGCCGATCCTGACCGGCGGCCTCAATCTCGCGATCACGTTCACCGCCAACATCGCCGGCCTGACGCTCGCCTGGACGCTGCAGACCAATGGCGGCGCCGATGCCGGGCCTGCTGCCTTCCTGCTCGGCTCGGTTCTGGCGCTGGCGGTCGGCGGCGCCAGCGGCCTCGTGATGGGCCTCGTGATCGCCTTTACCCGAGCCCATCCGATTCTCGTGTCGCTGTCGATGATGATCTTCCTGCGCGGCCTCGGCGAATTTTTGACCCGCGGCGGCGATATCTCGGGCTTTCCAGCCTTCGTTTCTCCGATCGGCCACGGCAGCATCCTCGGTATCCCGGTGCCGCTGCTGATCCTGATCGCCTGCGTGATCGTCTGCCATATCCTACTGTCACGCTCGAAGCTTGGTTTTTCCACCTACATGATCGGCTCCAACATCGAATCCGCCCGCTATTCCGGCATCAACACGCGCAAGGTGCTGGTGCTGGTCTATGTGCTGTCGGGCGTGATGGCGGCGATCGCCGGCATCATCATGCTCGCCCGCTTCAATTCGGTGCGCGTCGGGCACGGGGAGTCCTACCTTTTGATCACCGTGCTCGCCTGCTTCCTCGGCGGCATCAATCCCTTTGGTGGCTTCGGCCGCGTCCTGCCCGTCTTCGTGGCGCTCGTCGTGCTGCAGCTCCTGTCCTCGGGGCTCAACCTGCTCGGCGCCAACCAGCATCTGACCACCGCCGTCTGGGGCATCCTGCTCATCGTCGTGATGGTGCTCCGGTGGTTCTCGGCAACGTTCGTCAAAATCGTGAAATAGGAGAAACGACCATGGAAGGTTTCGGCGTTCACACCAGCATGTGGACCATGAACTGGGACCGGGCAGGCGCCGAGAAGGCGATTGCCGGGGCTGTGCATTACAAGATGAACTTCATCGAGATCGCGCTTTTGAACGCACCTGCCGTCGATACGAAGCACACGCGCGATCTCTTGGAGAAGAACAGGTTGCGCGCCGTCTGCTCGCTCGGGCTGCCCGAACACGCCTGGGCTTCCGTCCGCCCGGATGCGGCGATCGAGCACCTGAAGGTCGCGATCGACAAGACCGCGGAAATGGGGGCGGAGGCGCTGTCCGGCGTCATCTTCGGCGGCATCGGCGAGCGCACCGGAGTTCCGCCGACGCAGGGCGAATACGACAACATCGCTAAAGTGCTCGAGGCGGCCTCGAAGCATGCCAGGCAGTACAATATCGAGCTCGGCGTCGAGGCCGTGAACCGCTACGAGAACCACCTGATCAATTCGGCGCAGCAGGCGGTCAACATGGTGGAGCGCGTCGGTGCCGACAACATCTTCGTCCATCTCGACACCTACCACATGAACATCGAGGAAAAGGGTGCTGCGAACGGTATCCTGGTCGCCCGCGATCACCTGAAATACATCCACCTCTCCGAGAGCGACCGCGGCACGCCGGGCTACGGCAACATTCCGTGGGACGCGATCTATGCAGCCCTCGCCGCGATCGGTTTCAAGGGCGGGCTTGCCATGGAGAGCTTCATCAACATGCCGCCGGAAGTGGCCTACGGCCTCGCCGTCTGGCGACCGGTCGCCCGCGACATGGAGGAGGTGATGGGCAACGGCCTGCCCTTCCTGCGCAACAAGGCCGAGCAGTACGGTCTGATCTGATCAGGTTGTCGAAAGCCCGCATTCCCGGGAGTCGGGAATGCGGCGCAGGAGGGGAGTGCACTGTGTCCGCTGATGCGTCCACCGCGAGCGTTGCCGTGCTCGATATCGGCAAGACCAATATCAAGCTCAGTGCCGTCACGCGAGACGGCGTGGTCGCGGAGACGCTCTCTGTCACCAATGCCGTGCTGTCCGGCCCGCCCTGGCGTCATCACGACCTCGCAGGGACCGGCGACTGGGTCCTCGACGGCCTTGCGGCCCTTTCCCGCCGCCATCCGATCGATACCTTCGTGGCCACCGGTCATGGTTCCGGCGCAGTGCTCGTCGGGCCGGATCCGGACGACGGGGGCGGCGTGGCGTTGCCGATGATCGACTACGAACAGCCGCTGCCCGAGGCGATCGACCGTGCCTATCGGCCGCTGGCCGGCTCCTTCCGCGACCGCGGCAGCAGGATCATGCACGGGGCGACCCATCAGGCCCGGCAGTTGCTGTGGATGGAGATCGCCGAGCCGGAGCGCTTTGCCCGCGCCCGCTGGCTTCTCTGCTCGCCGCAATATTGGGCCTTCAGGCTGACGGGCGTTGCGGCGGCGGAAGCGACGAGCCTCGGCGCGCAATCCCATCTCTGGAATACGCCGGATTCCTGCGCCGCTCCGATCGTCGCCGTGCGCGGCTGGCAGCGGCTGATGCCCAGATTCGTTCCTGCCTGGGCGAGCCTCGGCACGGTGCGCCCCGCGCTTGCCGCCCGTTTCGGCCTGCCGGTCGGCTTGCGGGTTCTGACCGGCATCCACGACAGCAGCGCCAATTTCTACCGCTACCAGGCCGCAGGCCTTGCCGATGCGGCAGTGGTTTCCACCGGCACCTGGATCGTCGGCATGAGCGCCGCAACCCCGCTCGACAGCGTGCGGGAGGAAAGCGGCATGACGATCAACAGCGACGTCTTCGGCAACCCCGTCGCCGGCGCGCTGACGATGGGCGGGCGGGAATTTACCCATGTGGCCGGCGAGACGGACAGTGCAGCAGTCGACCCCGCCCTGGCGCTGCGCCTCGTCGAGCGCGGCACCATGGCGCTGCCGACCTTCGGCGCCGACGACGGCTTCTTTCCGGGCAGCGCCGGACGCGGCGAGATCGTCGGGCCACCGCCGGAAACGGCAGCCGAGCGCAAGGCGCTCGCGACCCTCTACATGGCGCTCCTGACCGTGGAATGCCTCGACGCGCTTCAGGCGAAGGACCGCGCCGTGCTCGACGGCAGCTATCTGCGCGAGCCGCTCTACGCGCGGCTGGTTGCCGCGTTCCGGGCTGGCGGCGAGACGCTCTTCAACCTCGATGCCTACGGTGTTGCGACCGGTACCGCGCTGCTTGCTTCCCATGGCACGAGCCGGGCGCGCGACAGCCTGGCACAGCAGCGTCCCGATCCGTTTCCCGGTGCTGCGGCCCTGCTCGACGCCTATCGCGCGCGCTGGCGCGAAGCGGCCCACCGCCATCTTTCCTCTTCCGTATCGTCCCGAAAGGCATGAACATGACCGACACCACCGATATCGCCACCCTGCGTCGCCAGATGCTGGAAACCTGCCGCCGGATGAATTCGAGCGGTATCAACCAGGGCACCGCCGGCAATCTTTCCGTGCGCACCGGCAACGGCTTCCTCATCACGCCGTCCTCCATGCCCTATGACACGATGACGCCGGAGGATCTGGTGGAGATGGATTTCGACGGCACCTATGCCGGCCATCGCCCCTCGTCGGAATGGCGCTTCCACCGCGATATCCTGAAGAACCGGACCGATATCGACGTCGTGCTGCACTGCCATTCCATCTATGCGACGACGCTCGCCTGCCATCACCGGACGATCCCGAGCTTCCACTACATGACCGGGGTTGCCGGCGGCACGACGATCCGCTGCGCCGACTATGCGACCTTCGGCACGCAAGCACTTTCGGATGCGGCGCTGAAGGCGCTGGACGGCCGGCTTGCCTGCCTGCTCGGCCAGCATGGCCAGATTTCGCTCGGCAAGACGCTGGAGCATGCGCTGTGGCTGGCGATCGAAGTGGAGACGCTATCGCGCATGTATGTGCAGGCGCTGACCCTCGGCGAGCCGCCGATCCTGCCGGACGACGAGATGGAGCGGGTGATCGCGCAGATGAAGCGCATGAGCTACGGCCACGGGCCGGAGGCCGAAGGCTCCAACGACATTGCCCGCCCGAGGGGCAGGCTGCCGGAATGACGGGTCGCCTGCGTTCGGCACGCTGCCGCAGGTTCGAGCGCCCGCGGTGCGGACGCTCCACGCCGTCGGTTCAATCGGATGCCGTCAGGCTCTGCAGATAGGCGACGATGCCGGCGCGGTCCGATGCATTCGGCACCGAGACCGACATGGTGGTTTTCGGCACCAGTTTGCGCGGGTTGGTGATGTACGCCTCGATCTGCGCTGAGTCCCATGTCAGCCCGGATTGGCGAAGGGCCGGGGAGTAGCGGGCGCCCTCGACGCTTGCAGCCGGCCTGCCGATGACGCCGAAGAGATGGGGACCGACCCGGTTCTGCCCCTCCTGGACCGAATGACAGGAGCCGCACCGCTGGCGAAACAGGCGTTCGCCGGCGGTGGCATCCTGTGCCTGTGCGCCCCCGGATATCAGGACGGGAGCGGCAATTGCTGCGGAAAGCAGGGCAACGCGTAGACAGTGCATGAATTTCTCCGATGATGATGGGACAGGAATGCGCGGCAGCGGCGTGGCTGCCGGTGAGGAACAGGTCGTCAGGAGATAGTTCGGACGAGGCGCGCCGATAAGGACCGTGAATCCGGATAGGCCTATGCGCGTGGTTCATAACCGGTCGTCCCTGCCATGGCCGGGACGGTCGCTTTATCGCCATCCCGCCAGGCCATTCATGAACGTCACGCATAAAGCCATTCGATCTGACGGGGGTAATCGTGCCGCTGCATCGGTGATAGCCTGATCCTGCACAATTCCCTTCGCGAATCTCCGGCTGCGACAGGAATTCAAGTATGTTCCCGAGCGCAGGCTAATATTTCTGTAAAATCCTTAGCTTATCGCGCCATTTATCGTAGATGATACTTGAGAATATTAATCAAATATGGCGATCGTCAAGTCATATATTTTCACAGAAATTTGAGGATATCTTCGATTATTCATCCTGTATTTGGAAAATGACCAGTATGGGAGATTCATCATGGCGAAGCTGAACGTCAATGGGGCAGACGTCGATGTCGACGTCGAAGAAGATACACCGCTTCTGTGGGTGATCCGCGAGCACCTCGGCCTGACCGGAACGAAGTACGGCTGCGGCGTGGCGCAATGCGGCGCGTGTACGGTGCATATCGACGGCGTGGCGACGCGGTCCTGCGCGATGCCCGTCAACGCTATGACGCCCGACCAGAAGATCGTGACGATCGAGGCTTTGGGCACGGAGAAGCCGCATCCCGTCCAGCAGGCCTGGGCGGAGCTGGACGTGGCGCAATGCGGCTATTGCCAGGTGGGCATGATCATGACCGCCGCATCGCTGCTGGCGCAGAATCCCGATCCGAGCGACGACGACATCAGGGCCGAGATCACCAACATCTGTCGCTGCGGCACCTATCCGCGCGTTCTCGCCGGCGTGAAGCTGGCGGCCGAACGCATGTCCACAGACCGCGGTTGAGGAGGTCAGCGATGCAGCATCATCAAGACGTCCCTTCGGCCCGCGGCAGCCTCGCGCTCTCCCGACGCGGCTTTCTCGTTTCGGCGGCGGCGACTGCGGGCGCCTTCACGCTCGGCTTCACCGTGCCGGAAGCCGGCGAGGCCTTCGCCCAGGGCGCGACCCCGGAAGTGAATGCCTGGGTCGTGATCCAGCCGGACGAGACCGTCATCATCCGCATTGCGCGGGCGGAGATGGGGCAGGGGTCGCTCACCGGCCTTGCGCAGCTCGTCGCCGAGGAACTGGAATGCGACTGGGACCGCGTCCGCTTCGAACTGGTGAAGCCCGGCGAAAACCAGCGCCGGGACCGGGTGTGGCAGGACATGTCCACCGGCGGATCCCGCGCCATCCGCGGCTCGCACGACTATGTGCGCATGGGGGGTGCTGCCGCCCGGATCATGCTCGTTCAGGCGGCGGCCGACACCTGGGGCGTGCCTGCATCGGAATGCAGCGTCAGCAAGGGTACGATCACGCACGCGGCAAGCGGCCGCTCGACCACCTATGGTGCGATGGCGGAGGCGGCCGCGCGACAGGACGCGCCCACCGAAATCGCGTTGAAGGACCCGCAGGACTGGACGATCGCCGGCCAGCCGGTGAAGCGTCTTGATACGATGGACAAGCTCGACGGCTCCCTCGTCTACGGCATGGACTACACGATGCCGGACATGCTGGTGGCCGTTCCCATGGCCTGTCCGGTCCATGGCGGCAAGCTCGTCAGCTTCGATGCCGCGGCGGTGAGCGGCATGCGCGGCGTGAAGCATGTGCTGCGCGTCGACGACGAGACGGTGGCCGTCGTCGCCGACACCTTCTGGCGGGCCAAGACCGCGCTGGAGAGCCTGCCGGTCGTGTGGGACGAGGGAGAAAACGCCCAGGTCTCTTCCGCGAGCATTTCAGCGTTCATTCGCGAAGGGCTTTCGGCCGAGACCGGCTTCGTCGGAAACCGGGCCGGAGACGCCGCAGCCGTGCTGGCGGCGGCGGGCCGGGTGGTCGAAGCCGACTACAGCTTTCCCTTCCAGAACCATGCGCCAATGGAGGTTCTCTGCGCGACAGTCCGCTGGTCGCCGGAGCGCTGCGATGTCTGGGGGCCGACGCAGGTGGCGGAGGCGGCGCTGAGCGCGGTCGCCGATGCGGCCGGTCTGGCGCCGGAGAGCTGCGAGATCCACACGATGCGCATCGGCGGCAGCTTCGGCCGGCGCCTGCAGACGGACTACATTCGCATGGCGGTCAATATCGCCAGGCAGGTGCCGGGAACGCCGGTGAAGATGATGTGGACCCGCGAAGAGGACATGGCGCAGGGGCGCTTCCACCCCGTCACCCATTGCCGGCTGCGCGCAGCGCTTGACGACGACGGAAACGTCGAGGCGCTGCACATGCGGATCGCCGGCCAGTCGATCACGGCCTCCGTCCGCCCTGCGGCGATGACCGAGAACGGCGACCCCGTCATCTTCCAGGGGCTCGTTGCCGAGGGAGTCGAGGGAACGCTGGCCTACAGCTTCCCCAACCTGCTGATCGATTTCGCGATGCGCAATCCGCATATTCGGCCGGGATACTGGCGGGGGGTGAACCTGAACCAGAACGCGGTCTACATGGAATGCTTCATCGACGAGATGGCCCATGCCTCCGGGCAGGATCCGCTGGCGTTTCGCCGCAAGCTGATGGCGAACAATCCGAAGCATCTGGCCGTTCTTGAGGCAGCGGCGAGCGGGATCGGCTGGGAAACCGCGCCGCCGGAAGGCATTCATCGCGGCATCGCCCAGATCATGGGCTTCGGCAGCTATGTCGCCGCCGCCGCGGAGGTTTCGGTCACCGAAGGGCGGCTGAGGGTTCATCGGATCGTCGCGGCGACCGATCCCGGCCACGTGGTCAACCCGCAGCAGGTCGAGGCACAGGTCTCCGGCTCGTTTGCCTACGGGCTGTCGGCGGTGCTGTATGGCGCCTGCACCGTCGCCAACGGGCGGATCGAGCAAACCAACTTCGACAGCTACAACGTCATGCGGCTCGAAGACATGCCCGTCGTCGAAGTGATCCCGATGCCGTCCGGCGGCTTCTGGGGCGGCGTCGGCGAGCCGACGATCGCGGTTGCCGGGCCGGCGGTGCTGAACGCCGTCTTTGCCGCGACGGGAAAGCGGATCAGGGACCTGCCGCTGGCGGATTTCGACCTCACCTCCGGCAGCTGATCGGCCCATAGAGCACCGGATCGCCGTCCTTGCGGGACTGCGATCCGGTGCGTCCGGTCTTCGGGCGGACGCCCATGGCCTCCGGCCCGGAGGCTGTTCGCCGGCGCTCACGCCAAAGCAGTCCATTCTCCAAGGCAAGTGCCAGACATTGCCGGTTCATCCCGAGCCACTGCGGGCATTCGATGCGATCCTCCCGGTGCAGGGGAAATCGCAGCGGCCGCCCGGTCGCGCCGCTCATATTGGCGGCAGAGTGTGGCAGAAGCTCACTTGCGTGGGTTCGGCGGCGCGCCTATTGCTCCCGGCCGGTATTTCACCACGAGGCGCAAATCATGGAAATTTTCACATCGGCCGGTTTCCTGGCCCTCCTGCAGGTCATCATGATCGATCTGGTGCTCGCCGGCGACAACGCGGTGGTCATCGGCTTGGCGGCTGCCGGATTGCCGCTTGAGCAGCGCAGGAAGGCCATTCTCGTCGGTATCCTTGCGGCGACCGTCCTGCGCATCGCGCTCGCCAGCGTCACCGTCCAGCTGCTCGATATCATCGGCCTGCTGCTGGCCGGCGGCATTCTGCTGCTTTGGGTCTGCTGGAAGATGTGGCGCGAGCTTCGTGCTGCCGCAGGCATGGACCAGGAGGAAGGCAACGGCGTCGTTGCGCACAAGAAGACGTTTCTCCAGGCGGCGACCCAGATCGTCATCGCGGACGTATCGATGTCGCTCGACAACGTGCTGGCGGTTGCCGGTGCCGCCCGCGAACACCCGACCGTTCTCGTCATCGGACTGGCCCTTTCGATCGCGATGATGGGCATTGCGGCAAACTTCATCGCGCGCCTCCTCAACCGCTACCACTGGATCGCCTATATCGGCCTGGCGCTCATCCTCTACGTCGCCCTGCACATGATCTACCGCGGCTCGATCGAGGTGTGGCCGCATCTGGTCGCGGCCCTCTAGCCGGTTCCATGCCCTGACGATGCGGCGCCCGGGGAACGGGGCGTCGCTCTATCGGCCCGAACGTTGACCGGTCGCACTCGGCGGCCGCTATCCTAGCGATAGCGCAGGGCCTCGACCAGCAGCGCGAATGCCGGCGATGCCAGTCTTCGGCTGGGGTAATAGAGGTGATAGCCGGGAAAGGGCGGTGACCAGTCCTGAAGGACCGGGATCAGCTTGCCCTCGTCCAGAAGCGGCTGGAGATGGTCGTCGGGCAGGCAGGTCAGGCCAAGTCCGTCGACGGCCGCGTCGATGATCATCGGGACGTCGTTGCAGACGAACTGCCCTTCGACGCGCACGTTCAGCGGGCGGCCGTCACGCTCGAATTCCCAGGCATAGAGACCGCCCAGCGTCGGCATGCGCAGGTTGATGCAGCGGTGTTGCGTCAGGTCGTGCGGAGTGACCGGTTTCGGATGCCGCTCGAAATAGGCCGGGGATCCGGCGACGACCATGCGCAGTTCGGGGCCGATCCTGACGGCGATCATGTCCTTTTCGACGCGCTCGCCCAGCCGCACGCCCGCGTCGAAACGCTCGGCGACGAGGTCGACGAGCCTTTGCTCGATCGAGACCTCGACATTGATCTCCGGGTACTCCACCATCAGCGCCTTGACCGCGGGCATCAGGATCGTTTCGGCGGCGTGGCGGCTGGAGGTGATGCGGATCGTGCCGCCCGGCCGCTGGCGCATGGCGCTCAGGGCGTCGATCCGGCCTCGAATGTCGTTGAAGGCCGGACGCAGGGTTTCGGCCAGTTGCTCCCCGGCTTCCGTCGGAACGACGTTGCGCGTCGTCCTGGTCAGCAGCCGGACGCCCATGCGCTCCTCGAGCCGGCGGACGGTGTGACTGAGCGCCGACTGCGACGTGCCGAGCTGTGCCGCTGCGCGGGTGAAGCTGCGCTCGTCTGCGACCGCCAGGAAGGCGACGAGGTCGCCGAGTTCATCTCGCTTCATTCATGAATCCATAAGATATGTCCATGCGCAATTTAGCATCTAAAAGACGGCCTTCGCCAGCGTTAAGTTCCGTCCGGCATGCAAGCCAGCCTGTCGCCTGCTGCCCTGGCGGATCCGGATCGTCGCAACCGTCAAGCGAAGATGGAGAATTGACATGCAAAAGCGCACACTTGGAAAGAGCGGCCTGGAAGTCTCGGCGCTCGGATTCGGCTGCATGGGGCTGAACTTCGGCTACGGTCAGGCGCTCGGCAAGGTCGAAAGCATCAACCTCATCCGGGCGGCCGTCGATCGCGGCGTGACCTTCTTCGATACGGCGGAGGTCTATGGCCCCTTCACCAACGAGGAGATCGTCGGTGCGGCGCTGGCCCCGGTTCGTGACCAGGTGGTGATCGCCACCAAGTTCGGCTTCCGGATCGAGGACGGCAAATCGGCGGGGCAGGACAGCCGTCCGGACCATATCCGCGACGTCTGCGATGCCTCCCTCAAGCGGCTCGGCGTCGAGGTCATCGACCTCTTCTACCAGCACCGCGTCGACCCGAACGTGCCGATCGAGGATGTGGCCGGTGCGGTCAAGGACCTGATCGCCGAAGGCAAGGTCCGGCATTTCGGGCTCTCGGAGCCGGGCGCGCAGACCGTTCGCCGCGCCCATGCGGTGCAGCCCGTCAGCGCGCTCCAGAACGAATACTCGCTATGGACCCGCGGCCCGGAGACCAACGGCATCATCGCCGCCTGCGAGGAACTCGGCATCGGGCTCGTCCCCTACAGCCCGCTTGGCAAGGGGTTCCTGACCGGCACTTTCGGCAAGGACACGAAGATCGGCGAGAACGACTTCCGCAGCATCCTGCCGCGCTTCACCCCCGAAGCGATGGAGAAGAACCAGGCGCTCGTCGACCTCCTCAAGCGCATCGCCGGCGAGAGGCAGGCCACGCCCGCCCAGATCGCGCTCGCCTGGCTCCTGGCACAAAAGCCATGGATCGTGCCTATCCCCGGCACGACCAAGCTGCATCGGCTGGAGGAAAACCTTGGTGCGGTCGAGGTCGAGCTCACCGCTGCCGACCTTGCCGACATCGAGCGGGCGGCGGCGGAGATCCGGATCGAGGGCGAGCGCTATCCCGAGCAACTGCTGAAGACCACCGGTCTTTGAACGCCGGCGGGCACGGCATCCGCCGCCTTGCGGCTCCACGTCCAGACATGAAAGGGAAACGTCCATGCTAGGCACCATGCTTTACGGTCCGGGCGACGTCCGATGCGAAGAGGTCGACGAACCGAAGATCCTGAAACCGACCGATGCGATCATCCGGCTGTCGGCCACCTGCATCTGCGGCTCCGACCTGTGGCCGTTCCGCGGCGCGAACGAAGTGACGGCGCCGATGGCGATGGGCCACGAATATTGTGGCGTCGTCGTGGAGGTCGGCAGCGCAGTCAGGACCGTGCGCCCCGGGCAGTTCGTCGTCGGCTCGTTCTGCCTTTCCGACAACACCTGCCCGCACTGCCGGTTCGGTTTCCAGTCCTCCTGCGAGCAGCGCGAGTTCATGGTCGGGGCGCAGGCGCCGTTCGCGCGCGTTCCGCTCGCCGACGGCACGCTCGTCGCCACGGCCGAAACTCCGTCCGACGACCTGATCCCCAGCCTGCTGGCGACGTCGGACGTGCTCGGTACGGGCTGGTACGCGGCCGATGCGGCCGGCGTGCAGGAAGGCTCGACCGCCGTCGTCGTCGGTGACGGCGCAGTCGGCCTGATGGGCGTGCTGGCGGCCAAACAGATGGGGGCCGCGCGGATCATCGCCATGAGCCGCCACAAGACGCGGCAGGACCTCGCGCTCGAATTCGGGGCGACCGACATCATCTCCGAACGCGGCGACGAAGGCGTGGCCCGCATCAAGGATCTGACCGGCGGCGTCGGCGCCGAATCCGTGCTCGAATGCGTGGGCACGCAGGAATCGATGATGCAGGCGATCAATTGCGCCCGTCCCGGCGGCAAGATCGGCTTTGTCGGCGTGCCGCACGGCGTCCAGTTCGACGGCCAGAGCCTGTTCTTCCAGCAGAAGAGCCTGCTCGGCGGCCCGGCGCCGGTTCGTCGCTTCCTGCCCTACCTGATGGATCTCGTGCTCGACCGCACCATCAATCCCGGCAAGGTCTTCGACCTCGAACTTCCGCTCTCCGATGTGGCGGAAGGCTACCGGGCAATGGACGAGCGGCGCGCGATCAAGACGCTGCTGCGCGTCTGACGACGACTGGAGCCATCCTGCGCGTCGGCGCGTGGGATGGCGCATTCAGGCGCTCTGGTGCGGCTCCGGCCGCGCGCGTTTTCATGAGCCGGAAAGATAGGCCCATGCGGATTTCGCCATCTAATCCGGCGAACCGCAATGCCCACCTTATGCCCTGCGGCAAACGCCTTCCCCGATTAAGGCCTGCCACGCGACAATTCATCGAGCAAAAGAGGAAAGTCCCATGAAGAAGATTGCCGCAGGCATCGCCATCTCCGCGCTCGCTGCGACGATGGCGGAAGCGGAGGAGCGTCGGACGCGTGTAGCCCCGCCGGCCGTCTATGACGTCGCCCCGGGGCTCGGTCATTTCACCGACGACGTCCTCTTCGGGGAGGTGTGGGAGCGGGCGGAACTCGCCCCGCGCGACCGCAGCCTCGTCACGGTCGCAGCCATCGTCTCCACCGGCAAGACGGCGCAGATCGGCGGTCATGTCCGCAGGGCACTCGACAACGGCGTCCAGCCGGCGGAGATCGGCGAACTGATCACCCAGCTCGCCTTCTATTCGGGTTGGCCGAACGCCATCTCGGCGGTGGGCGAGGCGAAGAAGGTTTTCGACGAGCGCGGCATCGCCGCGGTGGCGGACAGCGAGGCGGCACGGCTCGCGCTCGAGGCTGCGGCGGAGGCGGCCCGCGCGGCGACCGTCGAGACGGTGGTGGCGCCGACGGCTCCGGCGCTTGCGGACCTCACCAACCGTGTCCTGTTCGGCGACCTCTGGCAGCGCCCCGATCTCAGTGCCCGCGACCGCAGCCTCGTGACCATGTCGGCGCTGATCGCCATCGGCCAGCCGGAGCAACTGCCCTTCCATGCCAACCGGGCGATGGACAACGGCCTCGGCCAGGCGGAAGCGTCCGAGGTCGTCACCCATGTCGCCTTCTATGCGGGATGGCCGCGGGCGATGTCCGCGGTGCCGGTGCTGCAGCGCGTTTTCGAGGCCCGCGCGACCCCTGCCGCGCCGGCGGCGGCGCAGCCGGCTGCGGGCGACCTGAAGGTCATCCGCGCCGACGAGGGGCGGGCAAGCGCCCCGGAGCAGTATTTCACCGGCCGGGTCGAGACCTCCGGCTTCTATCGCGGCGATGCGCCCGCCCGGATCGGCGGGGCGACGGTGTCGTTTTCGGCAGGCGCGCGCACGGCCTGGCACACGCACCCGCTGGGGCAGACGCTCTTCATCGTCTCCGGCCGCGGCTGGGTCCAGAAGGAGGGTGGGCCGATCGAGAAGGTCGGCCCCGGCGACGTCGTGTGGATCCCTCCGTATGTGAAGCACTGGCATGGCGCTTCGGCCGGTGAACCGATGACGCATTTCGCCGTTGCCGAGGCCCTGGACGGCAGCGTGGTGACCTGGATGGAGAAGGTGACCGACGAGGACTACAATCAGGGTGTCGAGGCCGACTGACGTGTCGATCGAGATGTCCGGTGGAACCGGGGAAAGCCGCCGAATGCAGAGCAGGCGCGCTCTCCTGAAGACCGTGCCCCTTGCTGCGGCCGGCCTGATGGCCGTGGCTGGCGATGCGGCATCCGGGAACGGGGCGTCCGGCCGGACCCTGGTCGCCTGTTTCTCGCGCACCGGGAACACACGGGTCATCGCCCGCCAGATCGGCCGGGCAAGGGCGGCGAGCCTCTTCGAGATCGAGCCCGCCACGCCCTATCCGGAGGACTATGAAGAGACCGTGGCGCAGGCCCGGCGGGAAACCGCGGCCGGCACCTTGCCGGGCCTCGCCCACTTCGTGGCGGACGTTCGCCGGTATGACACGATCTATCTCGGTTTCCCGATCTGGGGCATGACGGCGCCACCCGTCATCCGGTCCTTCCTGCGGGCGCACGACCTTTCCGGCAAGGTCGTCCATCCGTTCGTCACCCATGGCGGCTATGGATTGGGAGACAGCCTCGAGGTCATCGGCTCGCTTGTCCCGCAGGCCGATATTCGCCCCGTGTTTGCGATGGAGGCCGATCAGGAACGCAGGACGCTGGAGCGGGTGACCGGCTGGCTCGCCGGCTGACCGGTCCGGCTCGCAACAACCGGCGGTGCGTATTCCGAACTTTCTTTCGGGACCGAGATGCGACACAATTCGGCTTTCGGGGGAAGGGGAAGATCATGCCCATGTCGTGCAGCCTTGCCGCGATGCGCCTCGTGAAATCCCTGGGAACCGTGGGGGCCGTGGCCCTGATCGTTGCGACGCCCGGCCCTGCCGGCAGCCGCCAATTGCCGCCGCATGCAGAGCCCTGGCTTTCGCTCGCGCAGGCGGGAGGCGCGCGCAGCGGGATCGTCCTGGTGGACGCCGCTGCGGCATCCGGCTTCCCGGATGCCGCGAGCGCCGGCGTTCTGCCAGGCACCACGCTCGAGACCTATACCGGTCCGATGGAGATATCGGAGGACGGCACGGTGATCGAGAACGCGATCATCAACGGCTCGCTGCGCATCGCCGCCGACAACGTCGTGATCAAGAACAGCGTCATCAAGTACACCGGCACCTGGGGTATCGACGCCGAGGGCGCCAGGAACGTCACCATCCAGAACAACGACATCACCGGCCCGGGCTATTCCGGCACCGCCAATGCCGCCATCCTCGGCAGCGGCAACTTCAGCGGCAACGACATCTCCAAGTCGGAGAACGGCATCGTCCTGCAGGGCGGCGCCAGCACGGTGAAGGGCAACTACATCCACGACCTCGAGGCGGCCGGCTCCGATCCGCACTATGACGGCATCTCGGTGCAGGGCGGCCAGAACGGCGTGCTGATCGAAGGCAACACCGTCATCGGCCGCGACACCTCCGACATCTTCATCAAGAACGACTTCGGCTCGATCGCCAACGTCAAGGTGACCGGCAACCTGCTGCTCGGCGACAGCGGCTATCCGATCTATGTCGATGGTCGCGCCAATGGCGGACCCATCACCGGCGTCACGATCACCAACAACCACCTGGAGATGGGTGGCTACGGATATTATTCCGTCGATAGCTCCAACCCGACGATCTCCGACAATGTCGAATATCCGAGAAACGGCGCCCCGGCGCCCGGCCGCTGAGGGGGAGCGGCCCGCGGGTGCTAGCCGCCGAAGGTGAGTTGCACCTTGCAGGCGACCGTGCGGTCGCCGGCCTGCTCGAAGGCCTCCACCGCCCTTTCGAGCGGAAATGCGTGGGAAATGATCGGCCGTACGTCGATGGCGCGGCGCGACAGGAGATCGACCGACTGCGCGAATTCGTGATGGAAGCGCTGCGAGCCGCGCCAGACGATTTCCTTGCCGACCAGCGCGTTGAGCGGGATGGTGATGTCGCCGGTGACGCCGACCTGGACGACGGTGCCGCGCGGCCTGACGGCGGCGAAGGCCGTGCGCAGCGCCGGTCCGGCGGCCGAGCAGTCGAAGACGACGTCGAAGGTTCCCTTGTCCTTCTGCCAGGGTGCCAGGCCCTCGGGATTCTGCGCGACATTGACGGTGGTGGTCGCCCCCATCGCCGGCGCGCGCGAAAGGGCCGCATCGGTCAGGTCGGTGACGACGATCTCGCCGGCGCCGGCGTAACGCGCCGCAGCCGTCGTGAGCAGGCCGATCGGGCCGGCGCCCGTCACAAGCACCCTTGCTCCTTCAAGGTCGCCCGCCTGGGCGACCGCATGCAGGCAGACGGCGAGCGGCTCGGCGCAGGCGGCTTCCCCGGGCGACAGATCTTCGGCAACGGCATGGCACTGGACGGCCGGCACGAGCAGCCGGTCGCGGAACATGCCCTGTTCGTGCGGCAGGCGCATGGCGCTGCCCATGAAGCGCATTTCGAGGCAGTGGATGGGCTGGTCGATGGTGCAGTAGCGGCATTTGCCGCAGGGCTGCGACGGGTTGACGGCGACGAGCATGCCGACCTTCAGCGGGGTCGTGCCGTCGCCGATCGCCTCGACATAGCCCGATGCCTCGTGCCCGGAGATGATCGGCTCGCGCACCCGCACGGGCCCGAAGCCGCCGTCCTGATAGTAGTGGAGGTCGGAGCCGCAGATGCCGCCGGCGGCCATGCGCAGCAGCACCTCGCCGGGGCCGGGCTGGCGAACCTCCTGGGTCTCGACCCGCAGGTCGCGTGTTCCGTGAAGACGTGCCACCCGTGTCAGCATGCCGCTTCTTCCTTGGTCTTGGTTGGGGACGAGGCCCGCGCCGGATCGTCCGGCACGGGCCAGGCTGCGTCAGCGGATCAGGCCCATTTCGGTCGGCAGCCACAGGGTGACAGCCGGGATGAAGGTGATGATGATCAGCGCGATGAACAGCGGCACCAGCCAGGGGACGATCGCCATCGTGGTCCGCTCGACGGAGAGCTTGGCGACGCGCGAGAGCACGAAGAGCACCATGCCGAGCGGCGGGTGCAGCAGGCCGATCATCAGGTTCAGCGTCATGATCAGGCCGAAGTGCACCGGGTCGATGTCGAACTGCAGCACCAGCGGCAGCAGGATCGGGACGAGAATGGTGATCGCCGCGATCGTGTCGAGGAAGCAGCCGACGAAGAGCATCAGCAGGTTGACCAGGATGAGGAACACCCATTTGCTGTCCGTCAGGCCGGTAATGGCCGTCGAGAGCAGTTGCGCCGTCTGGCTGACGGTGAGCAGCCAGGCGAAGACCGAGGCGGCGGCCACGATGAAGAGCACCGAGGCGGTCGTTTCGATCGTGTCCATGGTCGCCTTGGCGAGCGTGCGGAAGGTCATCGTGCGATAGCGCACGAGACCGAGGAACAGCGACCAGAGCACCGCTGCGACGGCGGCTTCGGTGGGCGTGAACCAGCCCATCGTCATGCCGCCGATCAGGATCACCGGCGTCATCAGCGCCATGACGGCGGAGAAGTCGAAGTACCAGTCGCAGACGAGCAGGACGGCGAGCGCGACCAGAATGGCGACATTGAGCGAAAGACCCATGAGGGTCAGCAGATAGATGCCGACCGGCACCATCATCACCACGAGCACCTCCAGCGATGCGCCGAAGATCATGCGCAGGCTGAAGGGCGTGTCCGAACCCCAGCGCTTGATGTAGGCGAAGACCGCGACCGTCACCATCATCAGGACCGTCATGACGACGCCGGGAACGATGCCGGCCATGAACAGGGCGCCGATCGAGACGTTCGCCATCATGCCGTAGATGACGAAGGGCAGGGACGGCGGGAAGATCGGGCCGAGCGTGGCGGAGGCTGCGGTGACGCCGACGGCGGCCTCGACCGGGTAGCCGTGATCCTTCATCGCCTTGATCTCGATGGTGCCGATGCCGGCCGCATCGGCAAGGGCCGTGCCGGACATGCCGGAGAAGACCACCGAGCCGATGATGTTCACCTGCGCCAGGCCGCCCTTCATCCAGCCGACCAGTGCAACGGCGAAGGAATAGATGCGGCCGGTGACGCCAGCGACGTTCATCAGGTTGCCCGCGAGGATGAAGAAGGGAACGGCGAGCAGCGGGAAGCTCTCGACGCCGGCGATCATTCGCTGCGCGGCGATGATGTCGGGCGCAACGCCATAGAGGACGATGTAGAGCACGGACGAGACGGCCATCGATATCGCGACGGGAAGGCCGATGAGCATCAGCAGAAGAAAGGAGCCAATCAGAACCAGCATGTCATCAATCCTCCGCGTTCTGGAATGCTTCCGGCCGCTCGAGCACGGAATAGCCGCGGCGCATGTTGGCGATGAAGACCTGGATGGAACGCAGGAACATCAAGGCGAAGGCCGCGAGCACGGTGTAGAAGACGATGTTGCGCGGCAGGGCCACGGTCACCATCTCCTCGTCGGCGACGATCTCCATGTAGCGCCACATCAGCCAGGTTCCGTAGGCGAAGAAGCCGATCCGCACGAGGTCGACGATCGTCGCCATGACGCGCATCACCCTTTTCGGAAGATAGTGGTAGAGAACGTCCACCTGGATATGGCGCGACATGCGCACGCACATCACCGATCCGAGGAAGACCACGCCGATCAGGCAGTTGACCGCGATCTCCTCCGTCCAGGCATAGCTGTTGTTCAGCACATACCGCGTAAAGAACTGGAGGAATACGCAGCCCGTCATCAGCCAGAAAAGCGCCAGCGTGACCCAGTCCTCGAAGGAATAGACCTTCAGGTCCACGTCCACCGGTGCTTCGTCGAAGGTATGGGCAAGTTCCTCAGGCGTGACCTGAGTGTGAATTTCCTGCGTCGCAGACATAGAGAATATCCCGTCTCGAAAGTGTGGACGGCGCGACCCTTCCGGGCCGCGCCGTTGCCGAAATCACTTGATGGCGCGGATGGCTTCCCAGTCGGCCTTGTCGTAGCCGAACTCCTCGAAGGTCACCTTTTCGAGCACGGTCTTCTCGAAGTCGGCCTTGTCGACCTCGACGACGTTGAGGCCGCGCTTCTTGAAGTCCTCTACGAGAGCCACCTCGCGCTCCTCGATGATCTTCGTCGTGCGGGCCGCGGCTTCCTGCATGACCTCGACGAAGATCTTCCGGTCTTCTTCCGAAAGGCTCTCCCAGCGGCTCTTGGAGATCAGGGTGTTGAGGTGATCGACGATGTGGCCGGTGAGGATGATGTTCTTCTGCACTTCGAAGAACTTCTTGGCCTCGATGGTGGTCAGCGGGTTTTCCTGCGCGTCCACGGTGCCGTTCTGCAGGGCGAGGTACACTTCTGCAAAGGCGATCGGCGCGGTGTTGGCTCCGCAGGCGCGCGGCATGGCGAGATAGGCGGGCACGTCCGGAACGCGCATCTTCACGCCCGCCATGTCGGCGCATTTCTCGACCGTCGTGTTCGAGGTCGTCTGGCGCGTGCCGTAATAGCTGACGGCGGTGATGATGTTTCCGGTCTTGTCCTCGTAGCCCTTGGCGAGGCGCTTGAAGACGTCGCTCTTGGTGTAGGCGATCAGATGGCTCGGATCACGGAAGATATAGGGGAAATAGGTGACCCCGATCGGCTTGAAGTCGCGCGCGGCGAAGCTCGAGCCGGAGATGATGATGTCGACGGTGCCGAGCTTCAGGCCCTGGTTGATATCGGCTTCCTTGCCGAGCTGCGAGGCGGGATACACCTCGATCTTGTAGCGGCCGTCAGTCCGCTTGGCGATCTCCTCGGCCGCCCAGACGGATTCGGTGTGGAACGGCTCGGACGTCTCGTAGACATGCGCCCATTTCAGGACGGTCTCTGCCTGGGCCGCGAAGGCGGACACCATGACGAGCGCGGTGGCGCCCAGGACTGCTTTCAAACTGAATGTCATTCTTTCCTCCCGAATTGAGTTCAGTTTCCTCTTTCCCTCTCCTGCGCATCCCGTGCGGCAGGATCAGTCTTCCCTTGCCTGCTCCTCCCCGAAGCTTTCAGAGAATCTCTTCTGCGCCAGCGTCAGATGCGTTCGCATGGCTTCGCGTGCCGCGGACGGATCGGCCGCGGCGATGGCGTCGCGGACGACCTGGTGCTCCTCCAGCGCCAGCTTCCACGTGTGCGGTCCTTCGAAATAGCTCGCGAGTTTTGCGAAATAAGGCGACGAGCGCCGGTCGTAGACGAGACCGGTGAAGCGCTTCAGCGCCGCGTTTCCGATGATGTCGATGATGGCGCCGTGAAAGGCGCAATCCAGGGCGATGGCGCGCTCGGGATCGCCGAGCGCGTCCTGCATCAGCTTCAGGTTCGCGTCGAGCGCTGCGATGCTTTGCGGGCCGGCGCACCGGGCGGCTTCCTCGGCGATGGCGCTCTCGACGATGCAGCGCGCCTGCAGGATCTCGAACGGGCCGTCATTGTCATCGGCAGGCAGCGTGGCAGGGCCGGCGACCGGCTGGCGCATGATGTAGACGCCGGAACCCATGCGGATCTGGATCAGGCCCTCCAGTTCGAGGACGATCAGGGCCTCGCGCACGGTCGGACGCGAAATGCCGAAGCGTTCCGCAAGCTCGCGTTCGGCCGGCAGCCGTTCGCCGACGACGAGTTCGCCGGTTCCGATGAGCGTACGGATCTGGTCCGCGACCTGCCTGTAGAGGCGGCGCGGCTCCAATGCCATGAACATCCTGATCCTCCCCGCGTGCTCATCCTCCCGCGCACGCATCTGGTAAGGTGGCCTTACCAATTTCTGCCATTAGATAGCATTGTCGGACGAAGTCAACCGGCCTTCTCCCGCATCAGGTAGGTCCACGCCGTATCGCCCCGCAAGTTCGGCAAACGCCGTAAGTGTCGCTGGATCGAGGCTGACCCCGTTTGCTTCGCGGTTTGCTGCCTCCCGCCACTCCCTGTCGCCCGGCGCCATGACCGTGCACTGTTCCCGCACCGCCGATCCGCGCAGCACCTCCAGGTAGCGCGCCATGCCCGCCTCGAAGGTTTCGCGCGGGACGAAGGCCTCCGGCTTGATCGCCAGCACAAAGGCGCCCATGCCGCGCGGGGTCGAGAAGTCCGGCCCCTGCATGGACGCGATGTCGACGCTCAGCCTCATGCCGGTCAGGACCGCGCTCAGGATTTCGACGAGCCCCGCCAGTCCGGCCCCCTTGAAGCCGAATTCGCCGCCGAGCGGCGCCAGCATCTCCGCCTTTGCCGCGTCGGGCGTGTCAATGCCGTTCAGGTCGGAGGCGACTGCTTCCGGCAGCGGCGTGCCGAGGCTGCGATAGAGCAGGACGCGGTTGAAGGGGACGGCGCTGGTGGCCATGTCGAGCAGCCAGGGATCCTGGCCCGGAGCCGGGACGGCGACGGATATGGGGTTCGTTCCGTGGAAGCGCGTGGCGCCGTCGTGCAGGCGCACGATGCTGTCGGAATTGCAGACGGCAAGGCCGATGAAGCCCTGCCGTGCCGCCTCCAGCGCATAGGCGCCGGCGGGTCCGAAGTGCGAGGTGTTGCGGATGGCGACGGCGCCGATGCCGAAGCGGCCGGCCAGATCGACGGCGCGTTCCATCGCCCGGTAGGCGGCGAGCGCGCCGTGCCCGTCGTCCGCGTCCAGCGTTTCCACGGCGCCGAAGCCGCCGAGCGTGTGCACCTGCGGCGTCCTGTTGATCCGTCCGCCGGAAAGACCCGCGACATAGTGGGCCAGAAGGCGGACACCATGGCTGTCGACGCCGTTGCGGGTGCCGTGCAGCATGGCGCGGGTGGCCGCATCGGCCGTCGCCTCGTCGGCGCCTGCACCTTTCAATACGCCGCGGCAGAAGCGGTCCAGCGCGGCGAGCGAAACGCGGGCCTGCGCATCGGCATGCAACATGAAAACCTCTCCGGGGCATGTAATGTACTATGTGCACACTAGACAAGCGTCCGGCCCCATGCAATCCCCTCTTGTATGAACGGCGCCTGGCGTCGCGCGGGGCGACGTCCGGGTACCGTCGACAGGACCGCAGGCAGGAGCGATCGGCGAAATGGGAAGCAGCACATCCGGGATCGCCCCCAGGCTCTACCAGCGCGCCCGCGACGCGCTGGCATCCGAGATCACCGGCGGCGTGCTTTCCGCGGGCATGCGCCTGACCGAAAGCGGCGTCGCCGGGCGCTTCGGCATCAGCCGGGCGCCGGCGCGCCACGCGCTTGCCGAATTGGAGCGTCTCGGCCTGGTGCGCAAGGCGGGGGCGAGGGGATACGAGGTGGTTGCCGGCGATCGCCCGTCGCGAGCCGAACCGGATGCCGATCGGGTCGAGCCGCAACCGGCGGCGGATCCGCGGATCCATTTCCTCTCGAGCTGGGAACTGCTCTACCCGCAGATCGAGATCGAGATCGTTTCGCGAACCTCGCTTGCCAGCTGGCGGATCAACGAGGCGATGCTCGCCAAGCATCACGGCGTCAGCCGGACCGTCGCGCGCGACGTCGTGGCGCGCCTCCAGCAGCGCGGCATCGTCCGCAAGGACGACCGCGGACGCTGGTATGCCCCGGCGCTGACGGCCAGGCACATCGACGAACTCTATGAACTGCGCTGGGTGCTCGAACCGCTCGCGCTGGAGAAAGCTTTTCCCCTGTTGCCGGAAGGCCTGCTGTTGCGTCTTCGGCATAATGTCGAGGCCGCCATCGCCTCCGCGTCCCCGACCGAGGCGGAGATGCTCGACACGCTCGAGCAGGAGCTTCACGTCGAGCTCCTGGGCCATTGTGGCAACGATTCGCTGATGCGGGCGATCAGCCTTCCGCAGGCGCTGCTGGTCGCCCACCACTTCCTCTACCGGTGGACATCGGAATTGTTCGACACCGAGCCCTTCCTGCCGGAGCACCTGGACGTCATCGACCGGCTTCTCGCCGGCGACATCGGCGGGGCGAAGGAGGCGTTGGTTTGCCATCTGCAGATATCGCGCGAGCGGGCGATGCGGCGGATCCAGGCGGTGGCGCAGGTCATCTCGCCGGAGCCGCTGCCCTATCTGGAACGGCTCGATTGAAGATGGCTTTCATGATCGCGGTGCCTGCTCTGCCAGGATGCGCACCTGCCGCAGCGTATTCTCGCGGCTTCGCGCCAGGTGATGAACCAGAGCCTGCACGGTCTGCTGCCTGTCCCCTGCGGTGATCGCATCGAGCACGGCCTCGTGCTCGTCGACGGACCTTTCATAGTCCCCGGGCACGGACACGAACAGCGTATGGGTCTGCCCGAGGATACGCGCATGCGCTTCCGAGATCGTGCGGATGCCGGCGGCTTCCACGAGGGTGCTATGGAACGCTCGGTCGTGGACCAGCGCCTGTGCGAGATCGTCGAGCGAGGTGCCCGCGGCAAACTGGCGATGCCTGTCCAGGCTCCGGGACAGGTCGCGACACAGCGTATCGGTCATCCGGCCGGCGTCGAAGGCGGCTTCGACGGCGCCTTTCTCGATCAGGATGCGGGCCGCGTACAGTTCCTCGACATCCTCTTCGCTGTAGCTGCGGACGACCATGCCGCGTCGCGTCGATGTCGCCACGAGCCCATCGGCCTCGAGCCTCAGGCAGGCTTCCTTCACCGGCGTCGGGCTGATCCCGAGATCGGCGGCGAGTTCGTTCGGCAGCAGCCGCCGGCCGCCGGGCAGCCGCCCGCTGACGATTTGCGCGCGAAGTTCCTGGTAGGCCTGCTCGGCCAGGGTGGTCCTGATCATGGTCATGGCCGGAGAATCCGCCAGCCGCATCCGGCAGGCAAGCAAATAAATAAAAAATTTTTTATTTTTCGACTCGCTCGCCTTGCGCTAGGACTGCTGCCGAGGAAGAGGAGAGGAGAAGCCCGATGAAGATCGCGTCGGTCGAGCCGTTCATTCTGCATCTGCCGCTGACGTCGGAGTCGATTTCGGATTCGACGCACAGCATCACGCATTGGGGCGTCGTCGGCACGAAGGTCGTGACCACCGACGGGCTGGTGGGCTACGGCTTCACCGGCACCCATGCCCACCTGCCGTCCGATCGGCTGATCACGGCCTGCATCCGAGACTGCTATGCGCCGCTTCTGGTCGGCGAGGACGCAAACGACCATGCGCGGCTGTGGACCAAGCTTGCGCGCAATCCCGCCCTGCAATGGGTGGGCCGCGCCGGCATCACGCATCTGGCCCTGGCCGCGGTCGACGTCGCGCTGTGGGATCTCAGGGCGAAAAAGGCTGGGCAGCCGCTCTGGGCCTATCTCGGCGGCGCGCGAACGAACAGCCTGGAGGCCTACAACACCGATATCGGCTGGCTGTCGTTCCGGATGGAGACCCTGCTTGCCGGTGCGGCGAAGGCGGTCGAGGTGGACGGGTTCACTCGCCTGAAGATCAAGGTGGGGCACGACGATCCGAACACGGACATCGCCCGGCTTGCGGCCGTGCGCAAGCGGGTCGGATCGTCCGTGCGGATCGCGATCGACGGCAACGGCAAATGGGACCTGCCGACCTGCCAGCGCTTCTGCATGCAGGCGCGCGACCTCGACATCTACTGGTTTGAAGAGCCGCTCTGGTACGACGACGTGGCCGGCCATGCCGCCCTTGCACGCAGCACCGCCATTCCGATCGCGCTCGGCGAACAGCTCTATACGGTGGATGCCTTCAGCGCGTTTATCTCGGCCGGGGCGGTCGCCTATGTGCAGCCCGACGTCACGCGGCTCGGAGGGGTGACGGAATATATCCAGGTCGCCGACCTCGCCCATGCGCACCGGCTGCCGGTGGTGCCGCATGCGGGCGAGATGAGCCAGGTGCATGTGCACCTGAGCTACTGGCATCCCGCCTCAACGATCCTGGAATACATTCCGTGGATCAAGGACCACTTCGAGGAGCCGATCGACGTTCGCGACGGCGTCTATCGGCGGCCGGAGCGGCCCGGCGCAAGCACAACCGTGCTGGAAGAGAGCTTCGCGCGCTATGGCAAGAGCATCGGCTGACCGGGACGGGGCCCCTCCCGGCAATGCGCTCAGTGCTTGCCGGGCAGGCCCTGGATCGCATAGCGGTGCAGGCGCGACGGGCTTGCGGCGGTGTCCCTGCTCAAGGCCGGTGCCGGATTGCCGGCGTCCGGCCCGGGCGATTTCAGGGCAACCGGCGATCTCTGCCGCTCGGCGCGGTCAGGGCCGGTGTCGAACACGGTCCATGGTCCGTCCGGCTCGCGCCTTTGCCCGTGAGGCGTGGGCCGTGCCACGGCGGTCATTTGGGCTGTTCCGGCATGGTCAGGGTCAGGAAGCGGCGGAGAACGGACCGGGACGCGTCGTGCAGGGGACCGGCGAGCGGCTTCAGGTTGGCCGTCGTGTAGCCGGCGTTGTGAAGCATGTCCTTCAGGACGCGTGCGCTGATCTCGCCGGGAACGGGCTTGTCGCCCGTGCGGAACTCGATGTGATGGACATTGGAAGACATTGCGCCCTCCCTTTCAAATGGGGGGAAACACCGCGTTTCCGCAGCGACGCCCGAAATCCTTGTTGCTGAGGGCGCAACAGTGCGCCCACGCGCCCCCCTTGGCAAGCGAACAATTAAGGTCAATGCGAGGCAGGGGGAGGGCCATTCCGCCACCGTCGAACCGGCGGACTTGTTTTGAACACAATGGCCACCTATATGCCTGTCATCGGCATTGCTGATGAGCGCTGGAATGCATCTGTCGCTCGCAATAGCCGTAGTCGCCGCCTGCCTTTGACCACGGATGTACTGGCACTGGAAGATAGGCGACCATAGGAAGGTCGGTGCGGTTTCGCCCCGACCTTTTTTATTGGCGGTTTCCGTTCGAACAGGCGAATGTCGTCGCAAGATCTTTTGCCCGGCGCGAGAATATTCTCGGTTGCATGGGTCCGGATCTGCGCAGTCGACATCGAGTGTCCGGGACAAGCGGCGGGAAAATAAAACGTTTCTGCCCTTGTTTTGAACTGGTATTCCGCTATCTTATGCTTATCGAACCTTGCTAGCGACTCTTGTCCGCGGCCGAACGGCGCTTTCAGATATCCCTTCATCGTCGATAATTCAGATCGGTCATCGTGACCGGGCCCACAAGCGATTGAAAGGAATCGTTATGAACACTGGAACCGTAAAGTGGTTCAACAGCACCAAGGGTTTTGGCTTCATCCAGCCGGATAACGGCAGCCAGGACGTCTTCGTGCACATTTCCGCCGTCGAGCGTGCCGGCATGCGTGGCCTGACCGAAGGTCAGAAGATCAGCTACGACATCGTGCAGGACAAGCGTTCGGGCAAGAGCTCGGCCGACAACCTGCAGGCCGCCTAACGCGCTTCATTGCCCCCGTGACCACGGATGTACTGGCACGCCGGCGGCAATGCTAAGGAAGGTCGGGAGCAGTCCCGACCTTTTGTTTTTCGATCATCATGAGGCGCCGTCTCCGGTGCGGCATGTCCAGACATGCCTGATCGCGCAGGTTCTGCCAGCCGATGTCGCGGGAGGGTTCGTCTCCTGGCCGCGAAAACGGCCACCGGTCGCCCCTGCGGAAAGATCCTCCCCGGGGCAATCCGTCCGCAATCAGGATCAGGAAACGGCAGCACTGGCTGCGTAAGGAGATACTTTGCAGGTACTCGTCAGGGACAACAACGTCGAGCAGGCGCTTCGCGTACTGAAGAAGAAGATGCAGCGCGAAGGCCTCTTCAGGGAAATGCGGACACGCAGCGCCTATGAGAAGCCCTCGGAAAAGCGCGCGCGCGAGAAGGCCGATGCGATCCGCCGGTCCCGCAAGCTGGCGCGCAAGAAGGCACAGCGCGAAGGTCTTCTGCCCGCTCCGAAGAAGAAGGTCGCCCGTACTCGCTAGCGGCCGAACACAATGCAGCCCTCGTGGCTGCATTCTTTTTTGTCGAGGAGAACGGCATGACCGTCACCAAGGAAGACCTCTTCAAGCCCGGGCAGAAGATGTCGGCGCAGGCCAAGGCCGACCAGACCAATGCGACCGCGAGAGAGATCCTTGCGGCGGAAACCGTCGCGCGGGAAAAGAAAACCGAAAAGCTGCGGGCGCTTCGTCTGGCGCAGTCCGCCTCCGAGGCCCCGGTTGCCCCCAAGAAGGGCCGGCGCAAGTAGCTTCCGAAGCCTCCCCGCCTGTTTCGCAGGACGCGCCGGACCGGTCCTTGCGTCCTTCATGCCGGCGATTGCCGGCCTCGCCATGCGTCCCGCGCACGACAGGGACCAGAGCGCTCTCCCGCCAATGAGGCTGGCTCCTTGCCAGCGTTCCCGTGTCAGGCCAGTTGCCGGATGTCGCGACCGCCGACCAGCCGCATCGGCGATCTCTCGGGACAGAGATAGGGTGCGTCGTGATAGGCGATCGCGAGCGCCTGCGTCGTGCCGAAGATCGCGCTCAGACGCTTCCGTTCGGGGGCGTCCAGAATCTTGCCCAGGCGGTCCAGTTCCCCCTTCAGCCAGTGGGCCCGGGCGGCGAACTCGTCGCTTGCGTGCAGGCCGACCCATTCCTTCAGCAGCGGATCGCTGATCATTCCTGCCGCCGCCACCTTCGACCAGGTCCAGCACATCCAGTCGGTTGCGAACATGGCGGCGATCGTGCCGTGATAGCCCCCGTCGCGGGCGATCGCGAGCAGGCCGTCGCGGAAATCGCCCACTTCGTGAATGTCGGTGTCGTAGGCGTCCGGGTCGATGCCGCGGGCCGCAAATGCCTTTTCGAAATAGGCCATCTTCCGGTTGGCGAGGGCATCGAGCACGCCGATCAGCCATCGCTTCTGCACGATTGTCTCGGCGCGGGCAGTGGCAAAGGAACAGATCGAGATCGTCGTGTCGGCGAAGGCGCGCTCGAAGACGAGGTAACGCTCGAAGACAGGCTTCGGCAGACGGTCCGCCTTGACGTCGGCAACGAAGCGGTGGCCGGCCATCTTGTCGAAGATGAGCCTGTTTTGCCGCAAGATCTGTTCAGAGAGTGTTTCCCACATATTGCTTTCCCAGGGCCGGAAGGGCGGTTGCAAAGAACGTCTGCAACGCCGGTGTGGTCGCCCGGGTTCCACTGCTTGCCGCCTTTTTCTTGCGCGGTGAGACCGTGCTCTGATGTTCGGCGGCGCAGCCGTCCACAACCTTTCCTGTCGGTCAGGGCGATGTGTCGCAGGGAAAATTATGTCGGATGATTGACTTGAAACTTTGTTATGCCTAATACCTGAGAAAAATTGTCATCAATCTTTTCCCTGCCGAAAAATGCTATTTCTATCAGTATTTTAGCAGGGAATTGATTGCTCATATCCGTCAGTGAAAGGAATTGCGCCATGGTGCTTCGATCGACCACTCCTGTCTCCCCGGACAAAGGCGCATCGAAGCGAAAGCCAGGCGGAAAACGGCATATCTGGGTCGCGCTGCTGTCGAGTTCGGCGCTTCTGGCGCCGCTTCCGGCCATCGCGCAATCCGCCGGTGATGCAGGCTCCAGCACCACGCTTGAGACGATCACGGTCGAGGGTGGCGGGCAGACGGCCATCGGGCCGGATACTTCGATCGTGGCCAAGGACACCTCGACGGGCAGCAAGACCGATACGCCGCTTCTGGACCTGCCGGGTTCGGTATCCGTCGTGACCGAACAGGAAATGCGCGAACGGGGCGTCCAGACGCTCGATCAGGCCCTTTCCTACACGGCGGGCGTTTCCACCGATATCTACGGCTCCGACGACCGCTACGACTTCTACCTGATCCGCGGCTTCTACAGCGGCGGCAGCAAGTATCGCGACGGCCTGCCGATCCGCACCCAGAACTTCACCACCAGCCGACTGGAGCCTTACGGCATGCAGCGGATCGAGGTGCTGAAGGGATCCACCTCGTCCCTGTTCGGCCTGAACGGCCCCGGCGGCATCGTCAACGCGATCACCAAGCGGCCGCAGGCCGGCACGTTCGGCGAAGTCTATACGACGCTCGGCGACGACCATGTCGAGACCGGCACCGACTTCGGCGGCGTGCTCGACGAGAACGGCGACTGGAGCTATCGCCTGACCGCGAAATGGCAGGACGGCAACAACGGCGCCGACTTCACCGACGACGACCGCCTCTACATCGCGCCCGCGCTGACCTGGAATCCGACGGATGCCACCACGTTCACGATCCTGACCGACTACAACAAGCGCGACGGAAGCCCCGGAACCTCGATCCCGCTGGGGTCGGGCCTGGACACGAAGACCTTCCTGGGCGAGCCCGATTTCAACAACATGGACACGATCGAGCGGAATATCGGCTACTCGTTCGAACATGACTTCGGCAACGGCCTGCAGTTCCGCCAGGTGGCCCGCCATACCAATCTCGACCTGGACTACGAAACGGTCTACGGCGCATCGGCCGATCCGTCCGCGCGGCGTACCGCCTTTGCCGTTTACGGCGAACTCGAAAGTTTCGCGATCGACAACCAGCTGCAATATGATGCCAGCTTCGGCCTGTTCGACAGCCGCACGCTGCTCGGTCTGGAATATACGCGAACGACAACGGACGAGACGCGCTATGACGGCACTGCCGATGGCATCGACATCTACAATCCCAGTTTCTGCGGCGTCGAATGCATTACCTGGGCGTCGGTCTCCAATTCCGACTTCGGGA
This sequence comes from Rhizobium sp. TRM96647, assembly GCF_025780115.1. Taxonomy (NCBI): domain Bacteria; kingdom Pseudomonadati; phylum Pseudomonadota; class Alphaproteobacteria; order Hyphomicrobiales; family Rhizobiaceae; genus Rhizobium; species Rhizobium sp. TRM96647. The sequence continues at coordinate 412,638 of NZ_JAOXHF010000003.1, read as the reverse complement.
TGACCACGAAGTCGGTCTATCTTCAGGAGGAACTGACCTTCGACGACCGCTGGATCCTGACGCTCGGTGGTCGCTATGACCACGTGGACTCGTCCACCGGGTCGAGCGCCGGCTCCTACAGCGCCACGGACGAAGCCTTCACCAAGCGCGTCGGCCTTACCTACAAGGCGACGAGCGAAATCTCGCTTTATGCCAACTACTCTGAATCCTTCGAGCCCGTCGGCGCCAATCGCACCTCCTTCACCAGCCCGCCGCAGCCGCAGGAAGGCGAACAGTACGAGGTTGGCGTGAAGTATGCGCCGACGGCCGTCGACGCTCTGTTCACGCTGGCCTTCTTCGATCTCACCCAGAACAACGTCGCGCAGTGGAATGCGACCTACACCGAGCAGATCCAGATCGGCCAGGTCAACGTCCGCGGCGTCGAACTGGAGGGCAAGGTCGCGGTGACGGACAGAACCAACCTGACGCTCGCCTATTCCTACTGGGATCCGAAGATCGAGAAGGACCTCAACCCGGCACTGGTTGGCAATCAGCCGGAGCGCGTGCCCAACCATCTCGCCTCGATCTGGGCCGACTACACGATCCCGGGCAACGGCACGATCGGCGACGTGACCCTCGGCCTCGGCGCGCGTTTCGTCGGCAAGACCTATGGCGACATCGCCAACACGACCGAACTGGCGTCGCGCACGGTCTTCGATGCGGCGCTCAACTACAAGGTGACGGAGAACGCGTCGCTCCAGGTCAACGCGACCAACCTGTTCGACAAGGAATACGTCACCCATGTCGACACCTGGAGCAACAGCGCCTGGTATGGCGATCGCCGCACGGTGACGGCGACGCTGCGCTATACGTGGTAAGGGAAGCCTTGACCGGGGCAGGCCTGCGCGCCTGCTCTACCGGATATCGATCCTGCCGGCCCTCGGGGCCGGCAGATGCATTCGGCGGACCGGCAGAAGCGGGCCGCCGCGACGAAGGAAACGAGATGGAAGATGCAGCCGACAGCGAACAGGGCCGGTCCGGTGGTCTGACGGGTCTCCCGCGTCGCCGGTTCCTGACCGGCATGGCCGCGGGCGCGTTCCTTTCGGGAACCGGCGGCGCACGGGCCCTTGCCGCCGCCGAGGACCTGCATTTCGTTCACGCCTTCGGCGAGACCACGCTGCCGAAACCGGCAGAGAGGGTCGTTTCGCTCGGCTATACGACGCAGGACCCGTTGCTGGCCCTGGGCGTGCGCCCGGTCGCGATCCGGCAGTGGTTCGGCAGTTTTCCCCACGGTGTCTGGCCGTGGGCGCAGCCGCTACTGGGGGATGCACAGCCCACGATGATCTCCGGCGAGGTCTCGATGGAGGTCGTCGCGGCCCTCGCGCCCGACCTGATCGTCGGCATCGGTTCGGGCATCTCGGAGGCGGAGTATACGGTGCTGTCGCAGATCGCGCCGGTGCTGATGCAGCCGGTCGGCCTGCCGGCCTATGGCATGGCGTGGGACGAGCTGACACGAATGCTCGGTCGCGCCGTGGGCCGGAGCGCGCGCGCGGAGGAGGCGGTTGCCGCGTCCCGGAGGAGGTTTGCCGACGCGCGGGCGCGCCATCCCGGATGGGACGGGCAGACCGCCGTCTGCGCCTACAACTACGGCGGCGAGACCGGGGCGTTCACCGGCTTCGACACGCGCGCGAGCTTCCTTGCCGAACTCGGCTTCCGTCCGCCGCCTTCGCTCATCGAGCTCGCGGACCCGAACGTCTTCTATACGCCGCTCTCGCCCGAGGACCTGTCGCCGCTCGATGCGGACCTGCTGGTCTGGATTTCGTCCTCGGACGTCGTTTCCGATATCGTCGCGCTGCCGATGCGGCGCACGCTGCAGGCGCACAAGGAGGGGCGCGAGGTGCTGGCCGGGGCGCTCGTGGCCGGTGCCTTGTCATTCGGCAGCGTACTGTCGCTGCCGTTCGCGCTGGAACAGCTCGAAGCCGACATCGCGCTGGCGCTCGACGCAGATCCGGCGACCGTGGTGACGTCGGCCGCCGCGGCGGGGCTCGCGCCGTGAGAGCGATCGCCGGCGTCGTTCTGCTGCTCGTAGCGGCAGGAGCCCTGACGCTTGGCGTCGGCGTGCGCCCTGCCACGTTCACCGAGATCTGGCAGGCGCTGACCGCCTTCGATCCGTCCGATCCGGTCCATGTCGCCGTCGGATCGATCCGGCTGCCGCGGCTCCTGGCCGGGATCATCGCCGGGGCAGGCCTCGGCATGGCCGGCACGGTGATGCAGGCGCTGACGCGCAATCCGCTCGCCGATCCGGGGCTGCTCGGCGTGAATTCCGGGGCCGCCTTCGCGATCGTGTTCGGGGCGCTGCTCTTCGGCCGTTCGGATGCGGGGCTGATGGCGGCGCTGGCCTTTCCGGGCGCAGCACTCGCCGCCATGGCCGTCTTCGCGCTCGGCGGCGGCCTGCGGGGAGACGCCGGCCCCGTGCGCCTGACGCTTTCGGGCACGGCCATCAACGCGCTGCTGCTGTCGCTGGTCTCGGCGATCGTGCTCGTCCGTGGCGAGACGCTCGAGATCCTGCGGTTCTGGGTCGTCGGTTCGCTGTCGCAGGCCGGCGCCCGGCCGCTGGCGGCCATGGGCCTGGCGGTGGTCCTCGGGACGGCGCTCGCGATGGCCATCGCCCCGCGGCTGGAGGCGCTCTCGCTCGGGGCAGCGCTTGCCCGCGGGCTGGGGACGCGTCTCGGCCGGGTCCAGTTCGGCTCGCTTGTCGCCGTGACGCTGATGACGGGGGCGGCGGTGGCGGTGGCGGGGCCGATCGTGTTCGTCGGCCTGATCGTGCCGCCGATCGCGCGCCGCATCGGCGGCCATGTGCTGCGGGTGGAATTGCTGCTGTCCGCCCTGCTCGGTGCGACGCTGCTGCTTCTCGCGGACACGGCCGGACGGCTCGTGCTGGCGCCGGCGGAGATCCGCGTCGGCATCATGACCGCCCTGATCGGCGCGCCGGTGTTCGTCCTGATCGCGCGCCGCCTGCGGCCGGGAGCTTCGGCATGAGGGGGGGAAGGCTCGTTCTCGGCACGGTGCTCGTGTCCGCCGTCCTCCTCTCACTCATGGTCGGGCAGGTGATGCTGACGCCCGCCGATCTCTGGGCAGGGCTGTGGGGCGGAACGGGACCGGGCGCGCTGACGATGCGCGTGCTGCGCGGCCCGAGCACGCTGACTGCGCTCGGGCTCGGCGCCGTGCTCGGCATCTCCGGCGCCATCTTCCAGATCCTCCTGCGCAACCCGCTGGCCGCGCCCGACGTGATGGGGTTCACCTCCAGCGCCGGGCTGGCGGTGCTCGTCGGCGTCACCGCGGGCCTCACGGTGCCGATGCCGCTCCTTTCGGCGGCGGGCGGCCTTGCCGCGGCGGTGATCGTCGCGGCGCTCTCGATGCGCCGCGACGGATCGCTGGCGACGCTCACACTCATCCTGGTCGGCATCGGTGTCGCCTTCTTTGCCTCCGCCGCCGGCAGCTTCCTGATGACGCGACTGCCGCCGGAGCAGGCGGCCGAGGCGCAGCGCTGGTTGACCGGTTCTCTCGCCGCCCGCAACTGGGGCCATGCCGCGCAGGTCCTCGGGCTCGGCGCGCTGCTGTCGCTTGCGCTGGCGCTGCAGGTCAGGAACCTGGCGCTCTTGGAACTGGGCGATGAGCTTGCAGCCGGGCTCGGCCTCCGGGTCGACCGGGCAAGGCGGCGGCTGGCGGCCACCGGGGTGCTGTTTGCCGCGGCCGGCGTCGCCGTGGCCGGGCCGGTGCCCTTCGTCGCCCTGATGGCGGCGCCGCTCGGCGCCCGGCTGACCGGCGCGCGGAGCCCGACGGCGCGCATCCTTGCCGCCGCCGCCGCGGGTGCGGCGATCACGGTGCTGGCGGACCTCGCCGCACGGTCGCTCATCCCCGGGCTGCAACTCCCCGTCGGCGTCATGACGGGCATCTTCGGCGCCCCCTACCTGCTGTGGCTGCTGGCACGTGAAATGGAGGCTGGAGAGCTTTGACCGGCATCGAACTCAAAACCGAGGCGCTGACGCTGGGCTACGGCGAGCGCATCGTCATCCGCGACCTCTCGCTCGTCTTTTCCGAAGGGCGGATGACGACCATCCTCGGGCCGAACGGCTGCGGCAAGTCCACTCTGCTGCGGGCACTGGCGCGGCTGGTGCGGCCGCAAATGGGCAGCGTGACGCTCGGCGGCGAGGACGTCTTCGCAACGGACACGCGGGCACTGGCGCGCCGGCTGGCGATCCTGCCGCAGGCCCCGCGCGCGCCGGAAGGGATCACGGTCGCCGATCTGGTCAGGCGCGGGCGAACGCCGTGGCGCGGACTGCTCGCTCCGTGGAGCAAGGCCGATGCCGACGCGTGCGCGATGGCGCTCGAGGCCGTCGGCCTCACGGACCAGACGGAGCGGCCGCTGGACGAGCTTTCCGGGGGGCAGCGCCAGCGGGCCTGGATCGCGCTGGTGCTCGCCCAGAACACACCCTGCCTGCTCCTCGACGAGCCGACGACATGGCTGGACCTGAGCCACCAGATCGAGGTGCTGAGCCTTTTGCGGGAGCGTAACCGCCGGCACGGCGCCACCGTGGTCACGGTCCTGCACGACCTCAATCTCGCCGCGCGCTTCTCCGATCATCTGGTGCTGCTCGGGCCCGCCGGGCTGGTTTCGACCGGGACGCCGCGGGAGGTTCTGACGGAGGATAACCTGAAGACGGCCTTCGGCCTCTCGGCCCTGGTCATGCCCGATCCCGTCACCGGCGCGCCGATGGCCGTGCCGCGATAGGCGCCCGGCAGCTACTTCCACATGGAGCGCATGCGGGCGCCGACGTCGATGCGGACCGCCCTCGCGCTTCGTTCGCCTGCGGCATGGGCGACAACCGGCCAGGTGGCCGTCTCGAAGAACTGCAGCAACGTGGCCGGGATGAAGCGCGTGCGCGCGGCATAGACATGGCGGTCGCCCTGGGCATGCTGGCCGCCGGTGAAGAAGCGCTGCGGCGTGACCAGCGTCAGGTTGTCCCTGGCCCGCGTCATGCCGACATAGAGCAGACGGCGCTCCTCTTCGATCTCGTGCGTGGTGCCGACGCCGAGATCGGAGGGAATGCAGCCGTCGACGACGTTGAGCATGAACACCGCGCGCCACTCCTGGCCCTTGGCGGAATGGATCGTCGACAGGATCAGGTAGTCCTCGTCCAGCAACGGCACGCCCGCCTGGTCGCTGGTCGCGTCGGGCGGATCGAGCGTTAGTTCGGTCAGGAAGCGCTCGCGGCTCGGATAGCCCGAGGCGATCTGCTCCAGTTGCAGGAGGTCCGCCTTTCGCGTCTCCGCGTCCTCGTGGACGCGCTCGAGATGCGGCTCGTACCAGGTGCGCGCCTGGGCAAGGTCCGACGGCCAGTCGCCGCCCGACCGCCTGAGCCCGACCATGAGCTCGATGAAGGCTGTCCACGCCTCGCCGGTCTTGGGCGGCGGCGGGATTTCCGCCAGGGCGACCAGCGGTTCCGGATCGGCCGCGATCGTGTCCAGCATCCTGCCTGCGGTCTGCGGGCCGATGCCGGGCAGCATCTGCAGCAGCCGGAAGCCGGCGACCCGGTCGAGCGGGTTCTGCGCGAACCGGAGCACGGCCAGCATGTCCTTGACATGGGCCGCGTCGAGGAATTTCAGGCCGCCGAACTTCACGAACGGAATGTTGCGCCGGGTGAGTTCCACTTCCAGCGGGCCGCTGTGGCTGGAGGTGCGGAACAGCACGGCCTGCTGCTTCAGCGCCATGCCCGCTTCGCGGTTGGCCAGCACCTGGTCGACGATGCAGTTCGCCTGGTCGTTCTCGTCCTTCACCGTCACGAGCCTCGGACGCTCGGCGCTTTCGCGCTCGGTCCACAGGTTCTTGGTGAAGCGTTCGCGGGCGAGGTCGATCACCGCATTGGCGGCGGCCAGGATCGGCTGGGTCGAGCGATAGTTGCGGTCCAGGGTGATGATGTCGGCTTGCGGCGTGAACTGCCGGGGAAAATCGAGGATGTTGCGCACCGTCGCCGCCCGGAACGAATAGATCGACTGCGCGTCGTCGCCGACCACGGTCAGCCCGCGGCCGCCGGGCCTCAGCGCCATCAGCACCGACGACTGCAGCTTGTTGGTGTCCTGGTATTCGTCGACGAGCACATGGTCGAAGCGGTTGCCGATGTCGTCGGCGAGGTCCGGATCGCCGACCATCTGCGCCCAGTAGAGAAGCAGGTCGTCGTAGTCGAGGACGTTTTGCGCCTGCTTTGCCTCGACGTAACCCGCAAAGAGCTCCTTCAACTGCTCCTCCCAGCCGCCGACCCAGGGATACCAGTTGCGCAGCACCTCGTTCAGTGGCGTCTCGGAATTGACCGTGCGCGAATAGATCGAAAGGCAGGTACCCTTGGTCGGAAACCGGCTCTCGGTCTTCGAGAAGCCGAGCTCGTGGCGGACGAGGTTCATCAGGTCGGCGGAATCCTCGCGGTCGTGGATGGTGAAATCGACGTTGAGGCCGATCTGTTCGGCATAGATGCGCAGGAGCCGCGCGCCGATGCCGTGGAAGGTTCCGGCCCAGGTGAGCGCATCGGTCATCAGCGCGGCGTTGGCGCCCAGCACGGTGCGGCAGATGCGCTCGACGCGCCGCGACATTTCCGAGGCGGCGCGGCGCGAGAACGTCATCAGCAGGATCCGGCGCGGGTCGGCGCCGTTGACGATCAGGTGGGCGACCCGGTGAGCCAGCGTATTGGTCTTGCCCGAGCCGGCGCCGGCGATGATCAGGAGCGGCCCGCCCAGGCCACAACCCGCCGGCCCGACCCCATGCTCCACCGCCAGTCTCTGCCGGTCGTTGAGTTTTTCGAGATAGGCGGGGGCGGTCATGCCGGATTCCATCTTGCGTGCGATTCGAGGCGACCATAGCAGCTTGCGAACATATCCGGAACTTTCGTCGCTGCGGCCACTGGTTCGACGGGTTTTCACGCCTTCGGCTCCGAAGCAGGGGCGGCTGCGGCGCGAGGGTGGCGGAAATCGGGTGCGTGGGTCGGAAGCCCTGATCCGCAGGGCGTTGCGGATAACGATAATGTGAGGGCTGGTGACCTACATTACAGATTTTTCATTTTTGTTCCGCGCGGCGTTCCGCAATGATGCTGTTTGGTGCGATGCAGCAAAAAACGAGGAATTTCATGCGGGTGTTGGCGGTGATCCTGGCCGTTGTCTTTGCCGGTGCGGCGGGGGCGGCGGCGGTCCAGTGGCGGTGGATCGATCTCGGTGCGCTCTCGCAGGTCGCTGCCGCGACGGCAAGCGAGCCGGCGCGGCAGCGTTCCGGCCCTTCGAGCTTCCCCGTCGAGGTCGCCGACGCCGAGGAAATGTCGACGACAGCCGACATCAGCGCCATCGGCACGCTGCAATCCGACGAATCGGTGCAACTGGCGCCGGAAGTCGCCGGCCGGATCGAGGCGATCCGCTTCGACGAGGGCCAGCCGGTCAAGGCGGGTGCGGTGCTGGTCAGTCTCGACAATGCGCTGGCCAAGGCGGAGGAGGAAGAGGTCAGGGTTCGCCTCGACCTCGCCAACACCAACTATGAGCGGGCCCAGCGCATGTCGGCAAACGGCACGGGTACGACGCGGGATCTCGATTCGGCCATTGCCGAGCGCAACACCGCGACCGCCCTTCTCAATTCGCAACGCGTGCAGCTTTCCAAGCACGACATCGTCGCTCCCTTCGACGGCGTCGTCGGCCTGCGCAGCGTCTCGACCGGAAGCTATGTCGGCATCGGCACCGCGCTGGTCAATCTGGAGAAGATCGACGTCCTGAAGGTCGACTTCAAGATCCCCGAGGCAAACCTGCAGAAGGTGAAGATCGGCCAGACCCTCGAGGTCACCGTCGATGCCCTTCCCGGCCGGACGTTCCCGGGCACGGTCTATGCGATCGATCCGATGCTCGACGTCAACGGCCGCGCCATCAGCATCCGCGCACGCCTGCCGAATGCGGACCTGGCACTGCGGCCCGGCCTGTTCGCGCGCATCACCGTCCGGGGCCTGGAGGAGCGCAAGGTCGTCACAGTTCCGGAATCCGCCATCGTGGCACGCGGCCAGGAGCGCTTCGTGTGGAGCGTCGTCGACGGCAAGGCGCAGGAAAACCGCGTCACCGTCGGCGGGCGCAAGATCGGGTTCGCCGAAGTGGAAGGGCTGACCGCGGGCACGGTCGTGGTCACGGCGGGGCAGGCGCGCCTGCGCGACGGCGCGAGCGTCGAGATCGTCGGCAACGAGACCGCGCAGGTCCAGGGCTAAGGGGGCGCAGATGGGCATTTCCGAACTCTGCATCCGGCGGCCGGTCTTCGCCACCGTCCTCAGCCTCCTGATGCTGCTGATCGGCGTCGTTTCCTATGAGCGCCTGGCGGTTCGCGAATATCCGAGCATCGACGAGCCGGTCGTTTCCGTCGTCACCTCCTATCCCGGCGCCTCGGCGAGCATCATCGAAAGCCAGGTGACGCAGGTCCTGGAAGGATCGATCGCCGGTATCGCCGGCATCGACGTGCTGGAATCGACGAGCCGAGCCGAATCGAGCCGGATCACCGTCCGCTTCCGCCTCGAGGTCGATCCGGACGTGGCCGCCAGCGACGTGCGCGACCGGGTGAGCCGCGTGCGCCGGCAGTTGCCGGACGAGATCACCGAGCCGGTCATCTCGAAGGTGGAGGCCGACGCGCAACCCGTGGTGTTCGTCGTCTTCCGCAGCGACCGGCTGAACCCGCTCGACCTGACGGACTATGTCGACCGCAACATCGTCGACCGGTTCAAGAACGTGAACGGCGTCGCCGACGTGCAGATCTATGGCGAGCGCCGCTATGCCATGCGCATCTGGATCGACCGGGAGCGCCTCGCCTCGCTCGGGCTGACCGTGCAGGACGTGGAGGACGCGCTCGAGGCGCAGAACGTCGAGATCCCGGCCGGGCGGCTGGAAAGTGCGGATCGCGAGTTCACGGTGCTGTCCAAGACCTCGCTCAGCAATGTCGAGCAGTTCGAGAGGATCGTCGTCAAGCGCGGCGAGGGCGTGCTGGTGCGGCTCGGCGAAGTGGCGCGCGTGGAGCTCGGCGCGGCAGACGAGCGGCGGGCCGGCCGCTTCAACGGCGAGAGCGCCATCGTCGTCGGCGTCATCAAGCAGGCCGTGGCCAATCCGCTCGACGTCTCGGCCGGCGTGCAGGCGATCCTGCCCGACATCAACGCCAATCTTCCGGAGGGCATGACCGGCGCCGTCGGCAACGACAATTCGGTCTTCATCGACGAGGCGATCAGCGCCGTCTACCACACGATCGTTGAAGCGATCGTGCTGGTGCTGATCGTGATCGTGCTCTTCCTCAGATCCGCGCGCGCGTCGATCATCCCGATCGTCACCATCCCGATCTCGCTGATCGCGACCTGCGCCATCATGTATGCGCTCGGCTTCAGCGTGAACACGCTGACGCTGCTGGCCATGGTGCTGGCGATCGGCCTCGTCGTGGACGACGCCATCGTGGTGCTGGAGAACATCTTCCGGCACATCGAGAACGGCATGAAGCCCGTGCCGGCGGCGATCAAGGGAACGCGCGAGATCGGCTTCGCCGTCATCGCCATGACGCTGACGCTGGCTGCCGTCTATGCGCCGGTCGCCTTCGCCGCCGGCCGCACCGGGCGGCTGTTCCTCGAATTCTCGCTGACGCTGGCCGGCGCGGTCCTGGTGTCGGGATTCGTGGCCCTGACGCTGACGCCGATGATGTGCTCGAAGCTGCTCAGGCACCAGGAGAAGCCGGGGCGCGTCTCGGCCTTCATCGAGCGCGGCCTGACCGGGCTCGAAAGCGGATACCGCCGCCTGCTGTCGGCGTCGCTGCGGATCCGGCCTGTCGTTGCCGTGCTGGCGGCCGTCGTCGCGTTCGGCAGCGTCTACTTCTACCTGCAGCTGCCCCAGGAACTGGCGCCCGTGGAGGACCGCGGCGTGATCCGGGTCATGGGCACGGCGCCCGAAGGCTCGACGCTCGCCTATACCGAGCGCTATTCCCGGCAGGTCGAGGAGTTGCTCAAGCCGATCAGCGAAGTCGGCAGCATCCAGACCATCAACGGCATGCCGGAGGTCAACCGCTTCCTGGTCATGGGACGGTTGAAGGCCTGGGACGAGCGCGGCCGCTCGCAGCAGGAACTGGTGGCCGAGTTGCTGCCCAAGCTTCGCCGCATCGCCGGCGTGAACGCCTTCGCCAGCAATCCACCGTCGCTCGGCACTTCGAACAATGCGCGTCCGATCGAATTCGTGCTGCAGAGCTCGGGCACTTATGAAGAGCTCGACCGGCTGAGCAAGTCCTTCCTCGAGCAACTGTCCGAATATCCCGGCGTCACCAACGTCGATACCGACCTGAAGCTGAACAAGCCCGAGATGACGATCGAGATCGATCGCGACAAGGCCTCCGACATGGGCATCGACGTCGCCGTCGTCGGCCGGACGCTGGAGACGCTGCTCGGCAGCCGGCAGGTCACCCGCTTCGAGATCGACGGCGAACAATATGACGTCTACGTGCAGCTGGCCGCGGCCGACCGCGCCTCACCGTCGACGCTGTCGACGATCTTCCTGCGGTCCGCCAGCGGCGAGATGGTGCAGCTGGCAAACGTCGTGAAGGTGACCGAGACGGTGGCGCCGCAGGAACTCAAGCGCTTCAACCAGATGCGTTCGGTGACGGTCTCGGCCAATCTCGCGCCGGGCTATTCGACCGGGGAAGTGCTCGCCCGGATGAACAGCATCGCCGACCAGATCCTGCCCGAGAACGTCCAGACGGACGTCTCCGGCCCAAGCCGCGAATTCCTCGCTTCCGGCCAGAGCCTTGCGGTCGTCTTCGTCCTGGCGCTCGGCTTCATCTACCTCGTTCTCGCCGCCCAGTTCGAAAGCTTCCGCGATCCGCTGATCATCATGATCTCGGTGCCGCTGTCGATGACCGGGGCGCTGGCGGCGCTCTACTTCACGGGCGGTTCGCTGAACGTCTATTCGCAGATCGGTCTGGTGACGCTGGTGGGCCTGATCACCAAGCACGGCATCCTGATCGTGGAGTTCGCCAACCAGCAGCAGGAGGCGGGAGAGGAGCGGCTGGCGGCCGTCATCGATTCCGCCGTGCTCCGCCTGCGGCCGATCCTGATGACGACCGGCGCTATGGTGCTGGGCGCGGTGCCGCTGGCGCTCGCCGCGGGCGCCGGTGCGGAGAGCCGCCAGCAGATCGGCTGGGTCATCGTCGGCGGCATGTCGTTCGGCACGCTGCTCACGCTCTTCGTCGTGCCGATGGTCTATTCCGTGTTCGGGCGCAGGATCGAGGCCGAGGAAGCGCCGGCGAACGTCGAATACCTGCCCGCGGCGGCGGAGTAGACACGGCTCAGCTGCTGCCCCCGCCGAGAGCCTTCAGCCAGCCGAGGCCATCCACCGTGGCCGCCTTCGGGCGATATTCGCAGCCGACGAAGCCGGCATAGCCGAGCGCGTCGATCTCGGCAAAGATCCGGGCGTCGTCCAGTTCGCCGGTGCCCGGCTCGTTGCGCAACGGCACGGCCGCCGTCTGGATATGGCCGATATGCGGCATCATCGCGCGCAGCGCCATGGTCACGTCGCCATGCAGGATCTGGCGATGGTAGATATCAAACTGCAACCGGACATGGGGCAGGCCGAGTTCGCGGATAAAACCGAGCGCACGGTCGAAGTCGTTGAGGAAATAGCCCGGCATGTCGCGGCCGTTGATGGGTTCGATCACGAGCCCGATGCCCGCTTCCCCGGTCCGCTCCGCGGCGTATCGCAGCGAATTGCGATAGCACCGGACCGCTTCCGGATCGCGGGCATCGGCGAGCCCTGCCATCATGTGCAGCAGCGGCGTGCCGATGACCCTGGCGTAGCGGATGGCTGTATCGACCGAGGCGCGGAATTCCTGGGCGAGGTCCGGCAGGGCGGCCAGCCCGCGGTCGCCGTCCGACCAGTTGCCGGGCGGCATGTTGAAGAGCGCCTGTTCCAGCCCGGCAGCCTCCAGCCGTCCGGCCACGGTGTCCGCCGGATAGTCATAGGGGAACAGGTATTCCACGGCCTTAAAGCCGGCATCGGCTGCTGCCTGGAAGCGGTCCAGGAAGGCATGCTCGTTGAACATCATGGTGAGGTTGGCGGCGAAACGCGGCATGTCAGGTGTCCTGTCCTGTGTCCGTCCCGGGATCCCGGCCGGTGCCCGGCAGGTCGACGCCGGCGATCCTTGCGAGAAGGCGTGCGACGGAACTGTCGTCGTCGCGCCCCATGCCGGCGGCCTCGGTCATGATGAAGAGCTGGAGCGCCGCGCTTGCGATCGGCAGCGGGAACTTCTGCCGCCGGCCGATATCGGAGACGATGCCGAGATCCTTGGTGAAGATGGATACGGCGCTGTGGGGCGTGTAGTCGCCGGCAAGCACGTGCGGAATGCGGTTTTCGAACATCCAGCTGTTGCCGGCCGATTTCGTGATCACTTCGAAGACGCGGGAAATGTCGAGATCGAGGCTGCTTGCGAAGGTGATCGCCTCGCAGGCGGCGGCGATATGGACGCCGGCGAGCAACTGGTTGACGATCTTGAAGGACGAGCCGATGCCGGGCTGGTCTCCCAGCTCATAGACGGTGGCGGCCATGGCATCGAGCGCCGGTCTTGCGGCGGCGAAGGCTTCGGGCGCGCCGGAGGCCATGAAGGTGAGTTCGCCGCTATTGGCCTTGACCGAGCCGCCGCTGATCGGGCCATCGACATAGTGGAGGCCGCGTTCGCCCGCGCGCCTTGCGAAGTCCTTCGCCTCGGTCGGTGCGATGGTGGCGCAGGATATGATCGCCGATCCGGGTTTCAGCGCATCGACGACGCCGCCGTCGCCGAACAGGACGGTTTCGGTCTGGGCGGCGTTGACCACCACGACCACGGCAATGTCCGCCGAGGCGCCGGCATCGGCCGGACTGGCGCAGGCCCTGCCACCGGCGTCCCGGAGGGCTGCGAGTGCGGCGGAGCTGACGTCGAAGCCGTGCACTTCGTGGCCGCCGCGCAGGAGCGAGCGGGCCATTCCGAGCCCCATCGAGCCCAGGCCGATCACGGCAACGGCGGCGCGGCGACTGGACATGGATTTCCCTCCCTCTGGATAAATCTCAGCGCTAACACTTTTACAAACCATATCCTCTAGCCAGGTTCAAGAGTTTATGTTAGCGCTGAGATAATTTCGGGGAGGATGGTCCGACGATGCAACGGGAAGCGCCCACTCTGGCGCATGTGGCGCGGCTGGCGGCGGTGAGCGAGAACACCGTCTCGCGCGTCATCCGCAACAAGGGGCCGATTGCCGAGGAGACGCGAAAGCGGGTCATCGCGGCGATCGACAGCCTCGGCTATGTGCCGAACCGCGCTGCCGGCTCGCTGGCCTCGTCGTCCTCGCTCATCATCGGCGTGCTTCTGCCGTCGCTGTCGAACATCGTGTTTCCCGAGGTGCTGCACGGCATACATGCGGCCCTTGCCGACACGTCCTATCAGGCGATGATCGGCGTGACGGACTATGACCTCCTGCAGGAGCAGAAGCTGCTGACCTCGCTGCTCGCCTGGCAGCCTGCCGCGATCGTCACCACCGGCTTCGACCATACGGACACGAGCCGAAGGATGCTCGAGCAGAGCGGGATCCGGATCGCCGAACTGATGGACATCGACGACCGGCCGATCGATATCGCCGTCGGGCTTTCCCATCGCCGTGCAGGCCGGGAGAGCGCGCGCCATCTCGTCGGCCGCGGCTATCGGCGCATCGGCTATGTCGGCCACGACTGGAGCGCCGACCGGCGTGCCCATTTTCGCTACGAGGGTTTGCGGCAGGGCCTGCAGGAGGCCGGATTGTCGCTTGCCGCCGAGTTCCGTTTCGAGGGCGCAAGCTCGACGATGGCGGGACGCGAGGCGCTGGCGCAGCTGCTCCGGGGCGGCCATGGCGTCGATGCCGTGGTGTTTTCGAACGACGACATGGCGGTCGGCGGCTTCATGCACTGCCTCGGCGCCGGGCTGGCGATCCCCGAACGGCTGGCGCTCTTCGGCTTCAACGGGCTCGACATCGGCCAGGCGCTGCCGCGGCCGCTGTCGACGATCCGTTCCAACCGGTTTCTGATCGGGCGGACGGCCGTGGAGAAACTGCTGGAGGCGCGGTCGCGACCGACGGAGCCGCAGATCATCGATACCGGTTTCGAGATCGTCGAAGGTGCGACGGCATGAACGAATTTTCAGGAGGAATACCATGCTTCTAGGGGCGATAGCCGATGATCTGACGGGGGCGACCGATCTTGCCCTGACGCTTGCGCGCGAGGGGATGCGGACGGTCCAGACGGTCGGCGTACCGCCGGAGGGCTTCGACTTCACGGGCATCGATGCCGTGGTCGTGGCGCTGAAATCCCGGACCATTCCGGCCGCGGATGCGGTCGTGCTCTCGCTCGAGGCCCTTTCATGCCTCGTCGGCGCCGGTGCCCGCCAGATCATCTTCAAATATTGCTCGACCTTCGATTCGACGCCTGCCGGCAATATCGGGCCGGTGACGGAGGCGCTGGTCGAAGCGCTCGGCGAGGATCTGACGATCGTCTGCCCGGCCTTTCCGACGAACGGACGCACGATCTATCGCGGGCATCTGTTCGTGGGCGACCAGCTCCTGTCGGAGAGCCCGATGAAGGACCACCCGCTCACGCCGATGACCGATTCCAGCGTCGTCCGGCTGATGCAGGCGCAGACGCGCCTCGCCGTCGGCCTTGTGACACGCGACACGGTGGCCAAGGGGCCGGCGGCGGTGCGGGACGCCTTCGCCAGGGCGCGGTCAGACGGCCAGGCCGTGGTCGTGGTCGATGCGATCGCCGACGACGATCTGCGCGTGATCGGCGAGGCGGCCGCAGACCTGAAGCTCATCACCGGCGGTTCGGGCATCGCGCTCGGCCTGCCGGAGAACTTCCGCCGCAACGGTCTGCTCGATCACGGCGCCGGCTCCCGCTGGTTCGAGGCGCCGGGCGGTCGCGCGGTCATGCTGGCGGGCTCCTGCTCGGCTGCGACGCGCGGCCAGATCGAGGCTGCCATCGCGGCGGGCACGCCGTCGTTCAGGATCGATCCGCTTGCGATCGCCGACGGCAGCGTCTCGCCGCAGGAGATCGTGGACCGGCTGGTGGCGGAAACCGACCGTGTGCCGCTCGTCTATTCCAGTGCCGAGCCGGACCGCGTCCGTGCGGCACAGGCAAGACTCGGCCGCGAGCGCGCCGGTGAAGTGGTGGAGCATTTTCTCGCAGACGTCGCCGTCTCCCTGCGCGACCGCGGGTTTTCCCGCTTCCTCGTGGCCGGCGGAGAGACGTCGGGCGCCGTCGTCGGCGCGCTCGGCGTTTCCGCGCTTCTGATCGGCCCGGAGATCGATCCCGGCGTGCCGTGGACCCACAGCCTCGGCGACGAACGGCCGGTGGCGCTGGCGCTGAAGTCGGGCAATTTCGGCGGCGTCGATTTCTTCTCGAAGGCCTGGAAGGTGCTGGCATGACGACGATCCTGTCGGAGGAGACGCGCCTGCGCGACGAGATCGCGACGGTCGGCAGGTCGCTGTTCGACCGGCTCTTCACCTTCGGCTCGACCGGCAACATCAGCGCACGGCTTTCGAGCGGCGAGGTGCTGATGACGCCGACGAATGCCTCGCTGGGCACGCTCGACCCGGGGCGGCTTTCGAAGTTCTCGGCGGAGGGCGTTCACCTGTCGGGCGACAAGCCGACCAAGGAGGCGTTCCTGCATCAGTGCATGTACTGCGAGCGGGGGGAGGCCGGCGCCGTCGTGCACCTGCATTCTACGCATGCGGTCGCCGTCAGCATCATCGAGGGGCTGGACGAGGCCGACCTGCTTCCGCCGCTGACGGCCTACTACGCCATGCGCGTGGGCCGGCTGCCGCTCGTTCCCTACTATCCCCCGGGCGATGCCGCGCTTGCCGGGGCAGTGGCGGAGAAGGCGCGCGAAAGCCATGCGGTGCTGCTTGCCAACCACGGTCCGGTGGTGGCCGGCGCGACGCTGCGCGAGGCGCAATATGCCACCGAAGAACTGGAGGAGACTGCCAAGCTTTTTCTGATGCTGCGGGGCGAGCGCATCCGGCCGCTGACGGCCGAGCAGCGCGACGCGCTGGCACGGAAGTGAGGCAGGCCGTGCCTTCGATCGCCCGGTCGCCGGCAACGGCCGGCCACGCGCGCGGCAGCCTCTATCGCGGCGCACAATCAGACTGGCGTTATTTGGTGCGTCGCCGCGACGAAGTTGGATTGACTAGTCATACTTTTGACCGTTCAATCGCAACTGATCTGGTGGACCAACCAGTAGTCAGTTATCAGCGGGTACGGTGCATGGGCGGACGTCCGATCCTCACGCAGATGCCGAAAGTCGGGCACAGCCTCGACCGTCGCACCGCGCGTGACGTGATCGCCGAGAAGCTGATGGTGCTGATCGCCACCAACATGCTGCATCCGGGCGACGAGATTCCCGGTGAGCGGGAGCTGGCGCAGGTGCTGCATGTGAGCCGGGAGACGGTGCGCGGCGCGATCCAGTCGCTGGCGGCGCGGGGGATCGTGGAGGTCTCCCAGGGCAGCAGGACACGGGTCGCAAACGTCGATCTCGGCAACCTGACCGTGACGATCGCCACGCCCAACGCTATCGACGCCTACGACCTCGAAGCGGTCCATGCGGCGCGGCTGCATATCGAACTGAAGGTCGTCGGCGATGCGGCGGAACGGATCGACGCCGAGACGCTGGGCAAGCTGGAAAGCCTGCTGGAGGCGCAGAGGCTGGGCGGCAGCGATTCGATGCGGTTTTTGATCTGCGACCGGGAATTTCACCTGGCGATCTATCGCGCCTGCGGCAACGCGCTTCTGTCGGATTTCGTCACCGACCTCTATACCTACATGATGAACCACCGGCGCATCGCCATGTCGCGCCCCGGTGCGATCGATGCCAGCTACGAAGACCATGCCGAGATCGTTGCCGCCCTGCGGCGACGGGACCGCGACGCCGTCGTCGCGGCCTTCCGGCACCACCTGACACGCATATACGAGACGACACGCGAGCTTCTGGCCGAGGTCGGCCAGGGCCCGGAGGAGACGAAGATCGAAACGGCACGCTGATCCGGTCCTTCCGGACGGCACAACTGGGAGGGTTGGCCGCGAATGCATGTGATGGTGATAGGCGCGGCCGGCATGATCGGCCGCAAACTGGTGGAAGCGATTGCAGCCGATCCGGCGGCAGTCGGGGCAGAGGTCGACAGGCTGACCCTCGTCGACGTGAACGCACCCGCCGTTCCGCCGGCGCTCGCTTCGGTCGGCAAGGCGCTGGCCGTGGACCTGTCGCAGCCGGGCGAGGCCGAGCGGCTCGTCGAGACGCGCCCCGATCTGGTGTTCCATCTTGCCGCGATCGTGTCCGGCGAGGCGGAAGCTGATTTCGACAAGGGCTACAGGGTCAATCTCGACGGCACGCGTGCGCTGTTCGAGGCGATCCGGCACGAGGGCCAGCGCGAGCCCTACGCTCCGAAGGTGATCTTCGCATCGTCGATCGCCGTCTTCGGCGAGCCGTTCCCGGAGAAGATCGGCGACGAGTTCTTCACCACGCCGCTGACGAGCTACGGCACGCAGAAGGCGATCTGCGAGCTGCTGCTGGCGGACTATACGCGCCGCGGCATCTTCGACGGCGTCGGCATCCGCCTGCCGACCATCTGCATCCGTCCCGGTACTCCGAACAAGGCGGCCTCGGGCTTCTTCTCCAACATCCTGCGCGAACCCCTGTCCGGCAAGGAGGCGGTGCTTCCGGTCGACGAGGGCGTGCGGCACTGGTTCGCCAGCCCGCGGTCGGCGGTCGGCTTCTTCCTTCATGCCGCACGGATGGACACGTCCGCGATCGGCCCCCGGCGCAACCTGACGATGCCGGGCCTCTCGGCGCTGGTCGGCGAGGAGATCGAGGCGCTCAGGCGGGTCGCCGGCGAACCGGCGGTCAAGCTGATCCGCCGCGAGCCCGACCCGGTCATCCGCCGGATCGTTTCCGGCTGGGCGACCGATTTCGACGCCAGGCGCGCCAGCGCGCTCGGGTTCAAGGCGGAGACGACCTTCGACGAGATCATCCGCATCCACATCGAGGACGAACTCGGAGGAAAGATCTGATGGCGCGCAGGGAGCAGACGGGCAAGGGGCGGATCGCGGTCGTCACCGGCGGCGGCACGGGCGTCGGGCGCGGCATCGCCGAAGCGCTGGCCGCGGAGGGCTATGCCGTCGTCATCACCGGCCGGCGCCTGGATGTGCTGGAACAGGCGGCGGCGGAGATTGCCGGCGCGAGCGAGGCGAAAGTCAGGGCGATTGCCTGCGACATCGGTGATCCCGAGCAGGTCGCCCGCCTGTTCGACGCCGTCCGTTCCGAATTCGGCCGGCTGGATCTGCTGGTGAACAATGCCGGCAGCGGCGCGCCGACGATCCCGATGGAAGAGCTGACCTTCGAGCACTGGAACAAGGTCGTTTCCGCCAATCTCACCGGCGCCTTCCTCTGCACGCAGCAGGCGCTGAAGATCATGAAGGCACAGGAGCCGCGCGGCGGGCGCATCATCAACAACGGGTCGATCTCCGCCACGACGCCGCGCCCGCATTCGGCCCCCTATACCGCGACGAAGCACGCGATTACGGGGCTGACGAAATCCACCGCGCTCGACGGGCGGCCCTTCGACATCGCCTGCGGCCAGATCGACATCGGCAACGCAGCGACGAACATGACGTCGAGGATGAGCTCGGGCGTGATCCAGGCGAATGGCGAGATCGCGACGGAGCCTACGATCGCCGTCGAGCATATCGCCGACGCCGTCGTCTACATGGCAAGCCTGCCGCTGGAAGCGAACGTGCTGACCATGACGGTGATGGCGACCAAGATGCCGCTGGTCGGCCGCGGGTAGCGGCAGCCGGCAGGAGGATGCGTCCCGGCGCGGCGGCAGACGGCCTGGAGAGGCCCGCCGCGCGCGGCCGGGGAAGAGGAACAACGTTCTGGGAGGAACGCAGATGGCAGGTGTCGACTTCGTCGATGTGAGAAAATCGTTCGGTGCCTTTCCGGTGATCAAGGGCGTCGACATCCAGATCGAAGACGGCGAGTTCGTCATCTTGGTCGGGCCGTCCGGCTGCGGGAAGTCGACGCTGCTCAGGATGCTTGCAGGGCTGGAGAACATCACCGCCGGCGAGATCCGCATCGGCGGGCGCACCGTCAATGCGCTGCCGCCGAAGGATCGCGACATCGCCATGGTGTTCCAGAACTACGCGCTCTATCCGCACATGACGGTTTCCGACAACATGGCGTTCTCGCTGATGCTGAATGGCTCGCCGAAGGCGGAGATCGACAAGCGGGTGAATGCGGCGGCCGAAATCCTCGGCCTGACCAAGCTGCTCGACCGTTTTCCCCGCCAGCTTTCCGGCGGCCAGCGCCAGCGCGTCGCCATGGGCCGTGCGATCGTGCGCGATCCGCAGGTGTTCCTCTTCGACGAGCCGTTGTCGAACCTCGACGCCAAGCTGCGCGTGGCCATGCGCGCCGAGATCAAGGAGTTGCACCAGCGGCTGAAGACCACCACGGTCTATGTCACGCACGACCAGATCGAGGCCATGACCATGGCCGACAAGATCGTCGTGATGCATGACGGCGTCGTCGAGCAGGTCGGTGCGCCGCTCGAACTCTACGACCGCCCGGCCAACCTTTTCGTCGCGGGCTTCATCGGCTCGCCGGCGATGAACATGATCAAGGGCCGCCTCGACCCGGCCGATCCGACCCGCTTCGTCGCGACCGACGGGACCGCGCTGCCGGTGCACCGGCCGCCCGCTGCCGCAAAGGGCCGCGACCTCGTCTACGGCCTGCGCCCCGAATACATGGCGCTGGCGGGCGAGGGGCAGCCGGCCGAGGTCGTGGTGATCGAGCCGACGGGCTACGAGACGCAGATGATCGTCCGCCTCGGCGGTACGGATGTCACCTGCGTGTTCCGCGAGCGGGTCGACGTCCGGCCCGGCGAAACCATCCACCTGAAGATCGATGCCGAGCACGTGCATCTCTTCGACGTCGAGAGCGGCAGCAGGCTGTTCGACTGATACTGTTGCGGATGCGTGCGTGCCGGGGAGAGGAGCCCCGCCATGCCGCTTCCGGGACGGACGTTTCCGGCGCTGCCGGGAGCCGATGCCGATGCATCCGCCAAACGGGACGGCGGGTGCCGGAATGTGACGTTCCCGTATTTTTCGAGGAGGAACTTTCATGACTTTCAAGAGACGTGATTTTCTTGCAGCATCCGCCGCTGCCGCCGGCATTGCCGGCCTCGGCATCCGGCCGTCCTTCGCGCAGGCCGCCGAGCCGGTCTACAAGCCCGAGGAAGGCGCAAGCCTCAGGCTTCTGCGCTGGACGCCCTTCGTCAAGGGCGACGAGGACGCCTGGCTCGCCAACACCGCGAAGTTCACCGAGGCAACCGGCGTCGAGGTCCGCATCGACAAGGAGAGCTGGGAGGACATCCGCCCGAAGGCTGCGGTTGCCGCCAATGTCGGCTCCGGCCCGGACATGGTGATGTGCTGGTTTGACGATGCGCACCAGTATCCCGACAAGCTCGTCGACATGACCGAGCTCGCCAACTATCTCGGCGGCAAGTATGGCGGCTGGTACGACGGCATGAAGGGCTATGCCGCCCGTGACGACAAGTTCATCGCCATCCCGCTGACGGCGATCGGCAACGCGGTGGTCTATCGCGACAGCCACATGAAGGCCGCCGGCTTCAACGAGTTCCCGAACGACACCGACGGCTTCCTCGAGCTCTGCAAGGCGATGAAGGCCAAGGGCACGCCCGCGGGCTTCCCGCACGGCAAGGCCGTCGGCGACGGCAACAACTATGCGCACTGGCTGCTCTGGAGCCATGGCGGCAAGATGGTGGACGAGAGCGGCGCCGTCACCATCAACAGCCCGGAGACGCTGAAGGCGATCAACTATGCCAAGGCGCTCTACGAGACCTTCATCCCCGGCACCGAAAGCTGGCAGGACATCAACAACAACCGCGCCTTCCTGGCCGGCCAGGTGTCGCTGATCGCCAACGGCGTCTCGGTCTATTATGCGGCGCAGAACGATCCGGCGCTGGCGGAGATCGCCGCGGACATCCGCTCGACCAACTTCCCGATCGGCCCGATCGGCCAGAGCGTGGAACTGCACCAGACCAGCTCGCTGCTCCTGTTCAGCCACACCAAGTATCCGGAAGCGGCCAAGGCCTACATCAAGTTCATGATGGAAGCCGACCAGATGAACTCGTGGATCTCCTCGGCGAGCGGCTATTGCTGCCAGCCGCTCAAGGCGTTCGCCGAGAACCCGGTCTGGACCTCCTCGCCGATCCTGGCTCCCTATGCCAAGGCGTCCGAGACGCTTCGTCCGAACGGTTATGCCGGACCTCTCGGCTACGCATCCGCCGGCACGATGGCCGACTACGTGCTGGTCGACATGTTCGCGGCAGCCGTGACCGGGCAGATGACGCCGGAAGAAGCCATGGTCGAGGCCGAGCGCCGGGCCAACCGCTACTATCGCGTCTAAGCCCCCGCAGCCTCGCCAAGGGAAGGCGCGGACTCTCCCCCGCGCCTTCCCGGAACGCCCGCGCGGCGCCACCGGCGCCGCAGTGAAATTCCGTGCAACCGCATCGCCGGAGACGCCCGATGACGACCGTACCCACGACCCAGCCGAAAGCGACGTCGGCGCCCTGGCTGCAGAACAACAACCTGCTCGGCTTCTTCTTCATGCTGCCGGCCGCCGTCTTTCTCGTCTGCTTTCTGACCTACCCTTTGGGTCTCGGCGTCTGGCTCGGCTTCACCGATACCCGCATCGGCCGCGACGGCGTGTTCATCGGGCTGGAAAACTACGTGTTCCTCTCGCAGGACAAGGTGTTCTGGCTCGCCGTCTTCAACACGTTGCTCTACACGCTGGTCGCCTCGATCCTGAAGTTCGCGCTCGGGCTGTGGCTGGCGCTGCTTTTGAACGAGAACCTGCCGATGAAGTCGTTCTTCCGCGCCATCGTGCTTCTGCCCTGGGTGGTGCCGACGGTGCTTTCGGCGCTGGCGTTCTGGTGGATCTTCGACAGCCAGTTCTCGATCCTGTCGTGGTCGCTGATGCGGCTCGGACTGATCGACGGGCCGATCAACTTCCTGGGTGACCCGACCAATGCGCGCATGTCGGTGATCGCGGCAAACGTCTGGCGCGGCATCCCCTTCGTGGCGATCTCGCTGCTCGCCGGCCTGCAGACGATCCCTGCGTCGCTGCAGGAGGCGGCCTCGCTCGACGGCGCCACCAACTGGCAGCGCTTCCGCTATGTGACGCTGCCGATGCTGACGCCGATCATCGCCGTCGTGATGACATTCTCGGTACTGTTCACCTTCACGGACTTCCAGCTCATCTACGTGCTGACCAAGGGCGGACCGGTGAATGCGACGCATCTGATGGCGACGCTGTCCTTCCAGCGCGGCATCCCCGGCGGGCAGCTCGGCGAGGGGGCTGCGATCGCGGTCGCCATGATCCCGTTCCTGCTCGCCGCCATCATGTTCAGCTTCTTCGGTCTGCAGCGCCGCAAATGGCAGCAGGGCGGCCAGGATTGAGGGGAGAGAGACGATGAACACGACCACCACCAAGATCCAGCCCGACGTCCTGACCGACAATGCCGAGGGGATGAGCTACCTCAACCGCCTGCCGCGGCGGGTCGTCACGCTCTACCTGCCGATGGCCGTCTTCGTCTTCGTGCTGCTGTTTCCGTTCTACTGGATGGCGATCACGGCGATAAAGCCGAACGCGCAGCTGACCGACTACAACAACTACAGCCCGTTCTGGGTGGTGGGGCCGACGCTGGACCACATCAAGTACCTTCTGTTCGAAACCTCCTATCCGGGCTGGCTGTGGAACACGATGCTGGTCGCCGTCTGCTCGACCTTCCTGTCGCTGGCAGCTTCGGTCTTCGGCGCCTATGCGATCGAGCGCGTGCGCTTCACCGGCGCGCGGCCGGTCGGGCTGATGATCTTCCTCGCCTATCTGGTGCCGCCGTCGATCCTGTTCATCCCGCTCGCCTTCATCGTCTTCAAGCTCGGCATGTACGATACGAAGCTGGCGCTGATCTTCACCTATCCGACGTTCCTCATCCCGTTCTGCACCTGGCTCCTGATGGGCTACTTTCGCTCGATCCCGTTCGAGCTGGAGGAAAGCGCGCTGGTCGACGGCGCATCGCGCTGGCAGATCCTGGTGAAGATCATCCTGCCGCTCGCCGTGCCCGGATTGATCTCGGCCGGCATCTTCGCCTTCACCCTGTCCTGGAACGAATTCATCTACGCGCTCACCTTCATCCAGTCGTCGGAGAACAAGACGGTGCCCGTCGGCGTGCTGACGGAGCTCGTGCGCGGCGACGTGTTCGAATGGGGATCGCTGATGGCCGGCGCGCTGTTCGGCTCTCTGCCCGTCGTGATCCTCTATTCCTTCTTCGTCGACTACTACGTGTCGTCGATGACGGGCGCAGTGAAGGAATAGCCCGCGTGTCTTCCAGCACTTCTTTTCAAGGATGGATTTGCCGATGAACCGGATCGATCTTTCAGGCCAGCACGCCGTCATCACCGGGGGCGCGCAGGGGCTGGGTTTCGCCATGGCCCGGCGCATGGTGGCCTCGGGGGCGAAGGTGACGCTCTGGGACATGGACGCTCCGCTTCTGGAAAAGGCGGTCGTGGAGCTCGGTGACCAGGCGCGTGCGGTCCGCGTCGACGTGACGGACTGGAATGCGGTCGAGGCGGCGGCGGCAGAAACGGCCTCGGGCGGCGGGCCGATTTCGATCGTCGTCAATTCGGCGGGCATCGCCGGTCCGGCGGCAGCGCTCGACGTCTATGACGTCGCGACCTGGAAGAAGATCGTCGACGTCAACCTGCACGGTACCTTCCATGTCTGCCGGGCGATCGTGCCGGGCATGAAGGCGTGCAACTACGGGCGGGTCGTCAACATTGCCTCCATCGCCGGCAAGGAGGGCAATCCGAACGCGTCCGCCTATTCGGCTTCGAAGGCCGGCGTGATCGGGCTGACCAAGTCGCTCGGCAAGGAACTGGCCTCCTACGACATTGCCGTCAACTGCATCACGCCGGCCACGGCCGAGACGCGCATCCTCGAGCAACTGACGCCGGAGTTCATCGAATACATGCGTTCGCGCATTCCGCGCGGACGGTTCCTCGAGGTCGAGGAGGCCGCCGCGATGGTGGCCTGGCTGGTGTCGAAGGAAAACAGCTTCACCACGGCCGCCGTGTTCGACCTTTCGGGCGGACGAGCGACCTACTGAACGGGCGGGGTGGCCGCTGCGGCGGGAAGATCAGGCCAGGCGCGCAATCACGCCGAGGGCGATGACGGCGGCGGCGAAGAAGTCGGTGAGCATGGCGATGTTCTCCGCCCTGCTGCGGCCCGTGTTCATGGCGTGCTTGATGCCGGCGAGGCCCAGGTAGAGCCCGCCGGTGATGCCCGCAGGAACGACCCAGGCCGGCTCCAGAAGCGTCAGCACACCGACCAGTCCCATGGCGAGATTGCCGAAGCCGATCTCGGTCACGAGCTTCTCGGCCTCCGGGTCTTTGATCCGGAAGATCGTCGTCGCCGTGAACGAGGGCTGCATCACCTGTCGGACGCCCGCGAGGAGGAGCCGGACGCCGACGATCCAGAACACGAACCATTTTCCGATCAGATACAACAGGCTGGCGTCTGTGCCGGACAGTTGCTCGATCAGGATCGAGGCGATCGGAAGGACGACCATCAGGGCCAAGAGCATCAGCAGGTACATCGGCATCCCCCGGTTTGCACATGATGCCATCATAGATTGCGGATGTTGTTGTACAAGCGCTTTCTCATATAATGCGCCCGCCTTGATCGAGGCGCACTCCAGCCCGCGTTCAACCCAGTTCAAGCGTGGTGACGGCGAAGACGCCGGAAGTGCTCTAATTCAGCAGTTGGATGCCTGACGCTGTTCTTCCTGCAACGGCCTGCCCGTCAGCGGCTTGCTGCAGCAGATCGTGTCGGCATCCTACGGGCTGTCGACGCAGGATCGTAAAGGCGTGGCGACCTGGCCTGGTCTTTCGTCAGGTTAGGTCGCCACGATCTCCCCGGAACGGGCCGCCTGTCAAAGGCGCACCCAGTTCGAGAGTCTGACTGCTTCAGTATGAAGCAGTCAGACTCTCGCTTTCTTTGTCATTGTTTGTCTTTTTCGGGAAAACCGGATTCCACTTTTCCCTGACAAACTCTAGGCGAGCCAGAACATAAGGCCCGCCAGCGCGAAGCCCATGAGGCCGACGAGCGTCTGCATGACGGTCCAGGTCTTGAACGTGGTCTTGACGTCCATGTTGAAGAAGCGGCCGACCAGCCAGAAGCCGGAGTCGTTGACGTGGGACAACATCACCGACCCTGCCGCCAGCGCCAGAACGACGGCCGAAAGCTGGAGTCCTTCGTAGCCTGCTGCCTGCACGGCGGGTTGCACGAGCCCGGCGGCGGTTATGAGCGCCACGGTCGCCGAGCCTTGGGCGACCCTCAGCGCGGTCGCGATGAGGAAGCCTGCAACGAACACGGGCAGGCCGATATCCGAAAGTGCATCCGACAGGGCGTTTCCGATGCCGGAGGCGCGCAGGACGCCGCCGAACATGCCGCCGGCGCCGGTGATCAGGATGATGGAGCAAACGGGTCCGAGAGCCGAATCGAGGATGCGTTCGACCTTGACGGCATCCCTTCCGCGCCTTGGACCCAGCACATAGCCGGCGACAAGGACCGAGATCAGGAGCGCGATGGGCGTAGCGCCGATCGTGCGTGCAAGCTGGAACCAGGCCGCATTGCTGTCGACCCACCCCTGTGCGCGGGCGAAGTCGAGACCCGTATTGATGAAGATGAGAAGCAGCGGCAGCAGCAGGAGGGCAACCACCAGACCGGGAGCCGGAGGATCCGCGTCTTCACCGGCGGATTTGTCGGTCGCAAGATTGTCCGGCACCGGCAGCAGGATGCGCTTGCCGATCCATGCGCCGAACAGATGGCCTGCCACGATCCAGGTCGGTATGGCGACCATGAGGCCGGCCAGAATCAGGAGGCCCGCATCGGCGCCCAGAAGCTCGGCTGCGGCAACGGGCCCCGGATGCGGCGGCACGAAGACGTGCATGACGGAAAACGCCGTGGCGACCGGGATGCCGTAGAGCAGGAGGCT
This sequence comes from Rhizobium sp. TRM96647, assembly GCF_025780115.1. Taxonomy (NCBI): domain Bacteria; kingdom Pseudomonadati; phylum Pseudomonadota; class Alphaproteobacteria; order Hyphomicrobiales; family Rhizobiaceae; genus Rhizobium; species Rhizobium sp. TRM96647. The sequence continues at coordinate 386,452 of NZ_JAOXHF010000003.1, read as the reverse complement.
GCCGCCCAGGCGGCGCGCAACCGTGAAGACCACGGGCAGCATCACCACGAGCCCGGCATCGAAAAAGATCGGGAAGCCGAAGATCAGGGATGCGATGCCCAGCGCCATCGGAGCCCGCTTCTCGCCGAAGCGTCTCACGAGATCGTCCGCAAGCGCCTGCGCACCGCCGGACACCTCGAGCATGCGCCCGAGCATCGCGCCGAGACCGACCAAGAGGGCGACCCCGCCCAGCGTCGACCCGAAGGATGAGGTGAGGGTCGTCAGGATATTGCCTGCCGGAATGCCGGCCACGATCGCCGTCAGGACGCTGACAACGATGAGGGCGACGAATGCATGGATGCGAAACTGGATGATCAGCAACAGCAGCAGCGCAACGGCGCCAACCGCTATGGATATAAGCGCTCCTGCGCCCAGTGTCTGTTCGAATTCTGGCACGTATCTACTCCTTGCACGCGTCCCCGGCCGCGATCGTTCCGGAGGACGCGTCTTCTAAATCTATTGCTTGATATGAGAATTCAGGTTCAACCCGGTGAGGGCGCGATCGACCACCGTCTCGGGCGGCGCGTCGACGGTGATCTTGACGCCATTCTCGTCCTCTTGCAGGTCCTCGAGCGTGGCGAACTGCGAATCAAGAAGCGACGGCGGCATGAAATGGCCCTTTCGCCGGGCCATACGCTCTGCCACGAGCTTCTTGTCTGCGACGAGTTCGACGAAGCGCACGTCCGCCCGCGCACCGTTCAAAATCTCACGATAGCTGCGTTTCAAAGCCGAACACGTCAGGACGACATTGCTGCCTGCATCCGCCTTCTCGCTGATCCAGTCCCGGATCTTCTTGAGCCAGGGCTGGCGATCGGCGTCGTCAAGGGGAATGCCCGCCGACATCTTCTCGATGTTTTCGGGCGGGTGGAAGGTGTCTCCTTCCGCACATTCCCATCCGAGTTTCTGTGACAGGAGTTCGGCCGTCGTGGTCTTGCCGATGCTGGAGGGCCCCATGACGATCAGGGCGATGGGTTTATCGTTGGTCGTTTCAATCATTCTAATAGATTCCGCTAATGTCCCGGCTCGGGGTGGTAAACGTCTGAAGATCAATTCGCATCAAAAAGCCGGTCCATCCAGTAAAAGGAACGTGTCGTCCCGCTGTCTGTGGTCGCCTTTGATTTCATTGCTTTTTCTGAAGCATGGGTATCTGAAGTCCGCCAGATCGTTCGTGCCTCGCCGGTTGTCGTGGCCGAGATCGGTGAAAAACACCTGTGCCCGTCGAGCGAAACGTCAAGGCCTCATGCAGCGCGTTCGCCGCAATCTGCAAGCGAAAGCGCGCGACAAGTCGTTCAGCGGACGACGACCCGCCACAGGATGGCGGGTCGTTTTCCGGTCGATGGACGGCAGGGCTGTGGCTGCTCCCTATTCGAACAGCGGGCGTTCCTGGCCGTTTTCGCGGATCCAGGTGGACAGGCCGATCCTGGCGAGGACAGAGAGGAAGGGCTTGGGCGGCAGTTCCTCGACGTTGGCCATCTGCTTCACGTCCCATTCGCCGGTGGCAACCAGCATGGCGGCGGCGACCGGGGGGACGCCGGCAGTGTAGGAGATGCCCTGCGAACCGACCTCGTTGTAGGCTTCCTTGTGGTCGGCGACGTTGTAGATGAAGACCTCGCGCTCCTTGCCGTCCTTGATGCCCTTGACGAAGTCGCCGATGCAGGTCTTGCCTTCGTATTCGGGGGCGAGCGAGGCCGGGTCGGGCAGGCAGGCCTTGACGACTTTGAGCGGCACGACCTCGGAACCGTCGGCGAGCTTGACCGGCTGCTCGGAGAGAAGGCCGATGTTCTTCAGGACGGTGAAGACGTTGATGTAGTGATCGCCAAAGCCCATCCAGAAGCGCACGTCGGCGCCGTCCATGTTCTTGGCCAGTGAATGTACCTCGTCATGGCCGCAGAGATAGGCGCGGCGGGTGCCGACGACCGGCAGGTCATAGTCCTTGCCGATCTCGAACATCTTGTTGACGTTCCATTCGCCGCCCTGCCACGAATAGACGACGCCGGTGAATTCGCGGAAGTTGATTTCCGGGTCGAAGTTGGTGGCGAAATACTTGCCGTGGCTGCCGGCATTGATGTCGACGATATCGACGTCGGTGACCTTGTCGAGATAGTCGTCCTTGGCCAGACGCGCATAGGCGTTGACGACGCCCGGGTCGAAGCCGGCGCCGAGGATGGCGGTGATGCCCTTTTCCTTGCACTCGTCGGCGCGCTTCCACTCGTAGTTTCCATACCACGGCGGGGTCTCGCAGATCTTGTTCGGCTCTTCGTGGATGGCGGTGTCGATATAGGCGACGCCGGTATCCATGCAGGCGCGCAGCACCGACATGTTGAGGAAGGCGGTGCCGACGTTGATGACGATCTGGCTGCCGGTCTTGCGGATGAGCGCCTTGGTGGCCTCGATGTCCAGCGCATCGAGCGCGTGGGCTTCGAGCACGCCCGGCTGCTTCATTGCCTTCTTCTCGCGGACGGAGGCGATGATGGCATCGCACTTCGCCTTGGTGCGCGAGGCGATATGGATGTCGCCGAGCACGTCGTTGTTCTGGGCGCATTTGTGCGCGACCACCTGCGCGACGCCGCCGGCGCCGACGATGAGTACGTTCTTCTTCATTTGGGGACCAACTCCTTGCGTCCAATCGTCAGAAAGTCTTCCTGAGGGTGTCAGGAAAGGCTCTGTTCGTAGTCCGTGTAGTCGAACTCACGGACCGTCCTGAGGCTGCCATCCAGTTCGCGGATGGCGATTGCCGGCATCTTCACGCCGTTAAACCAGTTTTTCTTGACCATCGTATAGCCGGCGGCGTCCTGGATCGAGATGCGGTCGCCGACGTTCAGTTCGTCCGGAAAATCGAACTCGCCGAAGATGTCGCCGGCCAGGCAGGACTTGCCGCAGACCATGTAACGATGCGGTCCCTGGTTGGGGTGAACCTTCGCGCTTTCACGATAGATCAGAAGATCCAGCATGTGCGCTTCGATGGAACTGTCCACCACGACAAGGTCCTTGCCGTTGTAAAGCTTGTCGAGCACGGTAACTTCCAGCGTGGTCGAGCGGGTGATGGAGGCCTCGCCGGGTTCCAGATAGACCTGGACGCCATATTCGCCGGAAAAGCGTTTCAGCCGCTCGGCGAACGTCTCCAGCGGGTAGTTGTCGCCGGTGAAGTGGATGCCGCCGCCGAGGCTGACCCATTCGGCCTTCTTCAGGAGCGGTGCGAACCGCTCCTCGATCGTGCCCAGCATGCGGTCGAACAGGGCGAAATCGCCGTTCTCGCAGTTGTTGTGGATCATGAAGCCGGAGACCCGTTCCATGACGCGCTCCACCTTCGCCACGTCCCATTCGCCGAGCCGGGAGAAGGGGCGGGCGGGATCGGCCAGGTCGAAGGTGGAGGAACTCACCTGCGGATTGAGGCGCAGGCCGCGGACGATGCCGGACGCCTTGTCCGAAAACCGCTCGAGTTGGCCGATCGAATTGAAGATGATCTTGTCGGCATGGGAGACGACCTCGTCGATCTCGTAGTCGGCATAGGCCACCGAATAGGCATGGGTTTCCTTGCCGAAGCGCTCGTGGCCGAGGCGGACCTCGTTCAGCGACGACGACGTCGTGCCGTCCATGTAGTCGCGCATGAAGTCAAAGACCGACCAGGTGGCAAAGCACTTCAGCGCCAGCAGCGCCTTGGCACCGGACAGCTCGCGCAGGGTCGCGATCTTCTCCATGTTGCGGAGCAGGCTGGACTTGTCGATCAGGTAGTAGGGCGTCTCGATCATGCGGGTCGGGTCTTTCGTGGGTGAAGCGTCGCGTCCGCCTGCCGGCGGGCGCGGCCGGCTTCGGACTTCGGGACCATCGTCATTTCTTGGCGCGAACGGCTTTGCGGTCGCCGTGTCAGGGAACTGTCATCATCGATCCGGAAGGCCGGCTGTCGAAACGGGGGCGGTATCGTGGTCTCTCGGCATCTGCCAGCCTGGTGAACGATCTGTCCCGACCGTGTACCGCGCAAATGTGACGGTCGGGCTACAATCGCGCGCCGAGGCGCGACAACTCCAGACTGGTTCGAGAGAGCAAAGACAGCATGGCGCCTATCTAGCTTCACGGCCAGGGAAGTCAAGGCGGGCGGGCTGCCGGCGTGTTGCCGGACGGACGCGATCCCGGTCTTGCGAAATCGCAGCGGAATGTTATCTGACGATCGAGACGCCGGCCCCGCTCAGCCGTGGCCCGCAAAGATCGACAGCTACGCCCCGGAGCGTCGCCTTGCCCAGAAGAGCCCTGCCCAGAAAGGCCCAGCCGCGAAAGCCTCTCTCGGGCAAAAAAGCGGCCGGAAAAATCGTGTCGGGGAAGCCCGGCTCTGGAAAAGCCGTGCCCGGGAAGGCGCTCGCCGGAAAGCCACCGTCCGGAAGACCCGGAGCGGACAAAGTCGGCCGGGTGACGCTGCAGCGGGCGTTCTCCAAGCTCGGCATCTGCTCGCGAAAGCAGGCGGAGGCCTTCATCGTGGAAGGGCGGGTGCGGGTCAACGGGCAGGTGACTGCGGCGGTCGATACCTGGGTCGACATGAATTCCGACCGGATCGAACTCGACGGCAGGCCGCTGGCGGCGCGGGAAAAGGTCTATCTCGCGCTGAACAAGCCGCGCGGCCTCGTCACCACGCGCGATGATCCGGAGCGGCGCAAGACCGTCTTCGATTGCCTGGAGGGGCTCGATCTGCCCTTCGTCGCCCCGATCGGCCGGCTCGACAAGGCGAGCGAGGGACTGCTGCTGTTCACCAACAACACGCAACTGGCGCAGCGCCTGCTCGATCCCGACAAGGACGTCCGGAAGGTCTACCATGTCCAGGTGACCGGCGTGCCGGGCGAGGCGGAACTCGCGCGGATGAGGGCCGGGATCGTCGCGGACGATCAGGTGCTGACGGCGGCGGACGTGCGCCTGCTGCGGGCAGGGGACAAGAACGCCTGGCTCGAAGTGGAACTCACCGAGGGCAAGAACCGGCAGATCCGGCGCATGCTGGACGTGCTTGGAATGGAGTGCCTGCGGCTCGTCCGGGTTTCCATCGGCGCCGTTCTCCTCGGCGACCTTGCCAAGGGCGCTGTGCGTTTCCTCAGCGACGACGAGATCCGGTCGCTGCGGGAGGGCGCCGGGCCTCGGCCGGCGGCCGAGACGGTCGAGAAGCGCCCGGCCAAGGGACGCAGTGCAGGCTGAGGCCCCGTCCCGTCAGCCCTCGATGCCGTGCACGGCCAGGAGGATTTTCATCCGCTCTGTCGCCAGGTCCGGCCGGTCCAGCACGCGGGCACGGTCGGCAAGGCGGAAGATGTCGGCATAGTGGACGATGCCGCGGGCCGATTGCAGGCCGGCCGGCATGGTGAAATGCGACTGGTGGCCGTTGAGCCAGGCGAGGAAGACGACGCCGGCCTTGTAATACTGCGTCGGCGCCTCGAAGATCTTGCGCGACAGCGGTACGGTCGGCTCGATCACCGCGCGGAAGGTGGCGACGTCGCCGGAGGCGAGGGCGGACAGCGCCTTCGAGGCCTGCGGGGCGACCGCATCGAAGATGCCGAGCAGGGCGTGGCTATATCTCTGTCCGTCGCCCTCGATCAGTTCCGCATAGTTGAAGTCGTCGCCGGTGAAGCAGAGCACGCCCTCTGGCAATTGCTCGCGGAGCGCCACTTCGCTGGCATTGTCGAGCAGCGAGATCTTGATGCCTTCGACCTTGTCGCGGTTGTCGGCGATGATCGACAGCACGGTCGAGAGCGCGCCTTCGAAATCCTCGCTGCCCCAGTAGCCCTTCAGGTGCGGGTCGAACATGGCGCCCAGCCAGTGCAGCACGACCTTGTCCTTCGCCTGGCGGAGGAGGCGGCCATAGACCTCGCGGTAGTCGTCGGGCGACCGGGCGACCCGGGCCAGCGCCCGGCTCGCCATCATGATGGCGCGGCCGCCGTGCGTCTCGACGAAGCCGATCTGTTCCTCGTAGGCGGCGATGACGTCGTCGAGCGTCTTCGCGTCGCCGGGCGAGAGCTGGTCGGTTCCCGCCCCGCAGGCGAGGTCGGCGCCGGGAACGGTGCGGGCTTCGGCCAGCGAGCGGCGAATGAGTTCCTGCGCGCCGGCCCAGTCGAGCCCCATCCCGCGCTGGGCGGTGTCCATCGCCTCGGCGATGCGGAAGCCGAGCGACCACAGGTGATGCCGGAAGGCGAGCGTCGCATCCCAATCGATCGCCGGCGCATCCCAGGGGCGCGCGTCGCGGACGGGATCGGATACGACGTGGGCTGCGGCATAGGCGATGCGGTTGAAGACGGGCGGAGCCACCGGCCTTTCGGTCGGAGCGCCCGAAAGCACATAGCGTTCGATCGTGCCGTCCGCTCCCGGCAGATGGATTGTCGACATGAGAACCTCCTCCACGGTTTGGAGGCTTGTTAATTTAGATCGATCCAAATTGCAAGGGCGGGGATGAAGGATGGATGCGGCCGGACGCGGCGGACGGGCGGGATGCGGGCTCTGGATGGTCGGATGTGCGTGCCGGGGTCCCGCTACGCGCGGGTGGCTTTCCTTGCTGGTATCATCCTCGGGCCTGTCAGGGGCCGAGTCCACCGAAAAACCTTTTGTTTTATTTGTTTATGGGGGTATCGAGGACGGGCTGGTGGGTCCTCGGGATAAGAAGAAGGATGGCGGCGGGGTGTGGTGCGCGGGCTGGGTCGAGGTTCTGTCGCGCACGACGCACAGAAGGGCGAGGCTCGGTTGACGGGTCTCGTTCCGCGGACGCCGTCGCAAATGACGCTTGACTATTTTGGAACGATCCAATAAATCCTTGCCTCGAAGCGGACGGAAGAGGGCCGCGCGGGAGGATGGCGTGAACAGGAGCAGGGTGACAGTCGTCGATATTGCGCGCGCCGCCGGCGTGTCGAAGTCGACCGTGTCGCTCGTGCTGCAGGCGAGCCCGCTGGTCAATGAGCAGACCCGCGCCAGAGTCAATGCCGCGATCCGCGAGCTGGGTTATGTCTATAATCGCGGCGCGGCGAACCTGCGCCAGACGGCGTCCTCGAAGATCGTCGGCATCGTCGTCAACGACCTCACCAATTCGTTCTTCGCCGAACTTGCCGTCGGCATGGACATGGTCATGCAGTCGGCCGGCTTTGTGCAGTTTCTCGCCAATACCGGCGAGAGTCTCGACCGCCAGCGCGAGGTGATCGCCTCGATGCGCGAGCACGGCATTTCCGGCCTGATCATCTCGCCGGCGCGCGGCACGGAGGCTGCGGACTTCAAGCCGCTGACGGCGAGCGGCGTGCCCGTCGTCGTCGTCGTGCGCAACGTCGCCGGCGCCAAGGTGTCCTCGCTGCTGTCCGACAACCGCGCCGGCGCGCGCGAGGCGACGGAGCACCTGATCTCGCTCGGCCATCGCCGCATCGCCTTTCTCGGCGGCTTTGCCGATACCGCCGTCTCCGGCGAACGCGTGCAGGGCTATCGCGAGGCGCTGTCGGCAGCCGGGCTCGACGCGGATGCGTCGCTCGTCGTCAATTCCGCGCCGTCGCGCGCCGGCGGCGTGACCGCGATCGAGCGCGCCATGCTGATTTCCGGGCGGCCGACTGCGGCGCTCTGCTTCAACGATGCGGTCGCCTTCGGCGTCTGCGACGGGCTGCGCGCCCGCGGGCTCGAGCCCGGCCGCGATTTCGGCGTCGTCGGCTTCGACGACGTGATCGAGGCGCAGACGGCGGTGCCGGCGCTGACGACGGTATCCGTCGATCCGCAGGGCATGGGACGGCGTGCGGCGCAGATGCTGCTGAAACAGATCAATTCCGGCCGGGTGGAGGCCGAGGCGACGGTTGCCTCGGTTCGGCTGGTGGTGCGCCAAAGCTGCGGCGCGAAGACGACGACTTGGTACGGAGGAACCTCGCATGACACAGCCCCTGGCGACAGAAGCTCAGACACGGTGGGGACTGATCGGCGCCAGCACGATCGCGCGTGAGTGGGTGATCGGAGCGATCCGCGCCACCGGCGGCGAGGTCGTTTCCGTCATGAGCACCAGCGCCGAGCGCGGCCGCGCCTATGCCTCCGAGCAGGGCATTGCGAAGTCGGTCACGCGGCTGGAGGACCTGCTCGGCGACGACGAGGTCGATGCCGTCTACATCTCCACCACCAACGAGTTGCACCGCGACCAGGCGATCGCCGCGGCCCGCGCCGGCAAGCATGTTCTTTGCGAGAAGCCGCTGGCCACCTCGCTGGAGGACGCGCGCGCCATGGTGAAGGCTGCGAGGGATGCGGGCGTGGTCCTTGCGACGAACCATCACCTGCGCAACGCCGCCACCCATCGCGCCATGCGTGACGCGATCGCGGCGGGCCGCATCGGTCGGCCGCTCGCCGCCCGGGTCTTTCATGCCGTCTACCTGCCGCCGCACCTGCAGGGCTGGCGCCTCGACCGGCCGGAGGCCGGTGGGGGCGTCATCCTCGACATCACGGTGCACGATACCGACACCTTGCGTTTCGTGCTCGGCGACGATCCGGTCGAGGCCGTCGCCTTCAGTCAGCAGAGCGGCATGACGAAGGCGGGGCTCGAGGATGCGGTGATGGGCGTGCTGCGGTTTCGCTCCGGCGTCATCGCCCAGTTCCATGACGGCTTCACCACGAAATTCGCCGAGACGGGCCTGGAGGTGCATGGCAGCGAGGGATCACTGATCGGGCGCAACGTCATGACCCAGCGGGCCGTGGGCACGGTGACGCTGCGCGATGCGGAGGGCGAACGCGACCTGCCGCTCGACCATCGCAATCTCTACGAGACCGGTCTTGCCGCCTTCCATGCGGCGATCGCCGGCAAGGGCGAGCCGTCCGCGACCGGCGAGGATGGCGTCTGGTCGTTGGCCGCGGGGCTCGCGGTCGTCAAGGCCGCGCAGGGCGGCATGGCCGTCAAGATCGAACCGGGACTATGAGCAGCAACATGAGCAAGCACATCTCGCCAGCGGAAGCGGCAGGCCTCATCCCGGACGGCGCGGTCGTCTCGGTTTCCTCCTCGTCCGGCCTCGGCTGCCCGGACCTGATGCTCAAGGCGATCGGCGATCGCTTCGAGGCGACGGGCCATCCGAAGAACATCACCACCCTGCACCCGATCGCGGCCGGCGACATGAGCGGCATCCGGGGCGTGGACCACATCGCCCGCAAGGGACTGCTGGCGCGGATCATCGGCGGTTCCTATCCGTCCGGCCCGTCCTCGGCGGAACCGCCGCTGATCTGGCAGATGGTCGCCGGCAACGAGATCCCCGCCTACAACATCCCCTCCGGCATCCTGTTCGACATGCACCGCGAGGCGGCGGCCAAGCGGCCGGGCGTGCTCACCAAGGTCGGCCTCGATACCTTCGTCGATCCGGCCCGCCAGGGCTGCGCGATGAACGACAGGGCCGCCGGCGAGCCCGTCGTGAAGAAGGTCACCTTCGAGGGCGAGGAGTGGCTCTATTTCCCGGCGATCGTGCCGCAGGTCGCGATCATCCGCGCCACGACCGCCGACGAGCGCGGCAACCTCACCTATGAACACGAGGGCGCCTATCTGGGCGGTCTCGACCAGGCGCTCGCCGCCCGCAACAATGGCGGGATCGTCATCGCGCAGGTCAAGCGCCTCACCAAGGAGGGCGCGCTGAAGCCGCATGACGTGCGCGTGCCCGGCATGCTGGTCGACTATGTCGTCGTCGATCCGGACCAGAAGCAGACGACGCAGACGCTCTACGATCCCGCCATCTCCGGCGAAATCATGCGGCCGCTCGGCAGCTTCCGCGTGCCGGAATTCAACATCCAGAAGGTGATCGCCCGCCGCGTCGCGCAGGAGCTGGAAGCCGGAAGCTGCGTCAACCTCGGTTTCGGCATCTCTGCCAACGTGCCGCGCATCCTGCTGGAGGAGGGGCTGCACGGCGACGTCACCTGGGTGATCGAACAGGGGGCGGTCGGCGGCGTGCCGCTGCTCGATTTCGCCTTCGGCTGCGCGTCGAACGCCGATGCCTACATGCCCTCGCCCTACCAGTTCACCTATTTCCAGGGCGGCGGCTTCGACGCCTCGCTGCTGTCCTTCCTCGAGATCGGCCGCGACGGCTCGGTCAACGTCTCCAAACTCTCCTTCCGCCCGCACGTCACGGCAGGCGCAGGCGGCTTCGTCGACATCACCGCGCGGGCGAGGAAGATCGTCTTTTCCGGTATGTTCAACGCCGGCGCGAAACTCGGCATCGAGGGCGGGAAGCTCGTGATCGAGAAGGAGGGCAAGCTGAAGAAGCTGGTCAACGAAGTCGAGCATGTGACCTTCTCCGGCCGCCGCGCCATCGAGCAGGGGCAGGACATCACCTATGTCACCGAGCGCTGTGTGATGAGGCTGACGCCTGATGGCATCGTGCTTACCGAGATCGCGCCCGGCGTCGACCTGCAGGCCCATGTCCTCGACCAGTCGGAATTTCCGCTGATCGTCTCCGAAAACCTGAAGGTCATGGATGGCGCGCTCTTTGCCGATGCGCCGCTCGGCCTGAAGTTGCCGCACAAGGTGCAGCGTATGCTGGGGGCGGGCCATGTCTGAGCCGCGCATCAGGATCGCCATCGAGGGCGCCGTTGCCGCCATCACCGTGGCCCGGCCCGAAAAACTGAACGCTTTCGATATCGGCATGCTGAAGGAACTGTCGGACGCTTGTGACACCGTCGAAGCGAATGCCGTCGTTCGGGTCGCCGTCCTGACCGGCGAAGGCAAGGCCTTTTCAGCCGGCGGCGATATCAGGGCCTGGGGCGGCATGCAGCCGAACGAGTTCGGCCACGCCTGGGTGCGCTTCGGCCATCGCGTGTTCGAGCGGCTGGCGAGCCTGCGGATGCCGCTGATCGCGGCCGTCAACGGCCATGCCCTGGGCGGCGGGCTCGAGCTTGCGGCGGCGGCCGATATCCGCATCGCCGAGGCCCAGGTGAAGATCGGCCTGCCGGAGGCGGGGCTCGGCATGGTGCCCGGCTGGTCGGGGACGCAGCGGCTGGTGAAACGCTTCGGTGCGCAGGCCGTGCGCCGGATGCTGCTCGGCGGCGAGGTGCTGACGGCCGCGGAGGCCGCGGGTCTCGGAATCGTCGACAAGGTTGTGGAGACCGGGCAATCGGTCGCGGCGGCAAAGGACTATGCGGCCCGTATCGCCGCGCGCGGCCCGGCGGCGACGGAAATCTCGAAACTGATGATCGCCGTGGCCAACGGCGAGGACAATGGCAGCGCGGTGGAGGCCCTCGGCTCGATCCTCGTCGCCAAGACCGGCGACCTGAAGGAAGGCGTCGCCGCCTTCACCGGCAAGCGCCCGGCGGAATTCAAGGGAGAATGGTGATGACTGCTATCGTGAAGCCGAAGGCGCTGGAAAACCACAAGGTGCGCGACTTCCGCATGCTGATTTCCGGGGCGTGGGTGGAGGCCGAGGGCGGCAAGATGCTGGAGCGCGTCGCGCCCGGCCACGGCGTCACCGTCAGCCGCTATCAGGCCGGCACAAAAAAGGATGCCGAGCGTGCCATCGCCGCCGCCCGCCGCAGCTTCGACGACGGCTTCTGGCCGCGCATGACCGGGGCAGAGCGCTCCAACATCCTGCTGAAGGCGGCGGACCTGATCGCCGCCCGCGCCGAGGAACTGGCCTTCCTCGATGCGATCGAGAGCGGCAAGCCGATCAGCCAGGCGAGGGGCGAACTCGGCGGCGCCGTCGACATCTGGCGCTATGCGGCAGCGCTCGCCCGCGACCTGCACGGCGAGAGCTACAACACGCTCGGCGACGGCACGCTCGGCGTCGTGCTGCGCGAGGCGATCGGCGTCGTCTCGATCATCACGCCGTGGAACTTCCCCTTCCTGATCGTCAGCCAGAAGCTCCCCTTCGCGCTGGCCGCCGGTTGCACGACGGTGGTCAAGCCGTCGGAACTGACGTCCGGCTCGACGCTGGTGCTCGGCGAAATCCTCGCCGAGGCCGGGGTGCCGGCGGGTGTGGTCAACATCGTGACCGGCACGGGGCCGGAGGTCGGCGCGCCGATGACGACGCATCCCGACGTCGACATGGTCTCGTTCACCGGTTCCACCGGCGTAGGGCGGCTGACCATGGCGAACGCGGCGCAGACGCTGAAGAAGGTCTCGCTCGAACTCGGCGGCAAGAACCCACAGATCGTCTTCCCGGACGCCAATCTCGACGACTTCATCGATGCAGCGGTGTTCGGCGCCTACTTCAACGCCGGCGAATGCTGCAATGCCGGCTCCCGTCTCATCCTGCATCGCGACATTGCCGACGCGGTGACGGCCCGCATCGCCGAACTGTCGAAGAAGGTGCGCGTCGGCGATCCGCTCGATCCGACAACACAGGTCGGCGCGATCATCACGCCGCAGCACCTGGAGAAGATCGCAGGCTACGTTTCGGACGCGCGGCAGGCGGGTGCCGGCGTGGCGCTCGGCGGCGAGAGCCTCGATCTCGGCCTCGGCCAGTTCATGGCGCCGACCATCCTCTCCGGCGTCAAACCGGACATGGCGGTGGCGCGCGAGGAGGTGTTCGGCCCCGTACTTTCGATCCTCACCTTCGAGACGACCGAGGAGGCGATACGGATAGCCAACGCCATCGACTACGGCCTTTCCGCCGGCGTCTGGAGCCGCGACTTCGACACCTGCCTGACGATCGGCCGCCGCGTCCGCGCCGGCACGATCTGGATGAACACCTTCATGGACGGCGCCTCCGAACTGCCCTTCGGCGGCTATCGCCAGTCGGGCCTCGGACGCGAGCTCGGTCGCCACGCGGTAGAGGACTATACCGAGACGAAGACGCTCAACATGCACATCGGCGCGCGCACCAACCGGTGGATGCCGCAATGAGCAAAAGGCGAGTGTTAATCGATTTAAGGAATGCGGAAGTGGCGCTTGACGCGCGCGCGACAGTCACATCTTAATTGGGAGCGCGGCGAGGAGGCCGCGCAACAGACAAACTGCAGACACGGATTGGGGTACACCCTGAGGCGGAAGGGGTTCCGCCATACAACTTGCTAGCTGGGAGGAAAACGATGCGCAAGTTTCTGACGACGACTGCAATGTCACTGGCACTGATGGCGGGCGCGGCGCAGGCCGCGGAAAACGTGGAGGTGCTTCACTGGTGGACGTCCGGCGGCGAGGCCGCGGCGCTCGACGTCCTCAAGAAGGACCTCGAATCCAAGGGCATCACCTGGACCGACATGCCGGTCGCAGGCGGGGGCGGTACCGAGGCCATGACCGTTCTGCGCGCCCGCGTCACCGCCGGCAACGCGCCGACGGCCGTGCAGATGCTCGGCTTCGACATCCTGGACTGGGCCAAGGAAGGCGCGCTCGGCAACCTTGACGACGTTGCAGCCAAGGAAGGCTGGGACAAGGTGATCCCGACCGCACTGCAGCAGTTCTCCAAGTATGACGGCCACTGGATCGCCGCACCGGTGAACGTCCACTCCACCAACTGGATGTGGATCAACAAGGCGGCCCTCGACAAGGCGGGCGGCAAGGAGCCGGCCAACTGGGACGAACTCGTAGCACTGCTCGACAACTTCAAGGAGCAGGGCATCACGCCGGTCGCCCATGGCGGCCAGCCGTGGCAGGACGCGACCATTTTCGATGCCGTCGTGCTCTCGCTCGGCAACGACTTCTACAAGAAGGCCTTCATCGATCTCGACGCCGAAACGCTCGGCGGACCGCAGATGAAGGAAGCCTTCGACCGCATGACGAAGCTGCGCTCCTACGTGGACGACAACTTCTCCGGCCGTGACTGGAACCTCGCTTCGGCGATGGTCATCGAGGACAAGGCCGGCCTGCAGTTCATGGGCGACTGGGCCAAGGGCGAGTTTCTGAAGGCCGGCAAGAAGCCGGGCACGGATTTCGTCTGCATGCGCTTCCCCGGCACGCAGGGCTCGGTCACCTTCAACTCCGACCAGTTCGCCATGTTCAAGGTCGCCGACGACAAGGTTCCGGCACAGCTCGCCATGGCCTCGGCAATCGAAAGCCCGACGTTCCAGTCGGCCTTCAACGTGGTCAAGGGCTCGGCTCCGGCGCGTACCGACGTTCCGGACACCGACTTCGACGATTGCGGCAAGAAGGCCATCAAGGATCTCGCCGAAGCCAATGCCAACGGCTCGCTCTACGGGTCGATGGCGCATGGCCATGCCAACCCGGCGGCGGTCAAGAATGCGATCTACGACGTCGTGACCCGCCAGTTCAACGGCGAGCTTTCCTCCGAGGAAGCCGTCACCGAACTGGTCGCCGCCGTCGAGGGTGCGAAGTAGGCCGGCATGATCGGGGGGCGCTGCCCCTCATCCGGCCTGCCGGCACCTTCTCCCCGCGAGCGTGGAGAAGGGCACATGCCGCATCGTATCCGTCCCCTCTCCCCGCTTGCGGGGAGAGGGTCAGGGTGAGGGGCAGCTTTCCCGCACCGATGACCTATTCACAACAGATGGTAACGCCCATGGACAGCCGCTCGCGCCTGCAGGAGCTTCTTCCCAAGCTCGTGCTCGCCCCCAGCTTTCTCATCGTGCTCGTCTTCGTCTACGGCTTCATCGCCTATACGGGGCTGCTGTCGCTGACCGACAGCAAGATGCTGCCGTCCTACAACTTCGTCGGCCTGCAGAACTATGTCCGGCTCTGGGCGCTGCCGCACTGGTGGCGGGCGATCAGCAATCTCGCGATCTTCGCCTCGCTCTACATCGTCATCTGCAGCGTGCTCGGCCTCGGGCTTGCGATCCTGCTCGACCAGCGGATCCGCATCGAGGGCCTGCTCCGGCCGATCTATCTCTATCCGATGGCGCTGTCCTTCATCGTCACCGGCACCGCCTGGAAATGGTTCCTCGATCCGGGCATCGGGCTCGAGAACACCATGCACCTGTGGGGCTGGGAGAGCTTCTCGTTCAACTGGATCAAGGACCGCAACTACGCGATCTACTGCGTCGTCATCGCCGCCGTTTGGCAGTCGTCCGGCTTCGTCATGGCGATGTTCCTCGCGGGGCTCCGCGGCGTCGACAACGAGATCATCAAGGCGGCGCAGATCGACGGCGCCTCCACCATGACGGTCTACCGCCGCATCATCATCCCGCTGATGCGCCCGATCTTCCTCTCCGCCTTCGTCGTCCTCGCCCATCTTGCGATCAAGGCCTACGACCTGGTCATCGCGCTGACCGGCGGCGGCCCCGGACAGGCGACCGAACTGCCGGCGACCTTCATGTATTCCTACACCTTCACCCGCAACCAGATGGGCATCGGCGCATCGTCTGCGATCATCATGCTGATCATGATCTTCTCGATCATCGTCCCCTATCTCTATTCCGAAATCCGAGGAGGCAAGGGCCGATGAGCGCTGCAAGCACCGACAACGTCATCAGCCACGACCGGCTCACGCGCGCCCTCATCTATACGGCGCTGATCATCTTCGCGGTCTATTACCTGCTGCCGCTCTATGTGATGCTTGTCAATTCGTTCAAGCCGCTGGAGGAGATCCGGCAGGGCGGCATGCTGAACCTGCCGCAGGTGTGGACCATCGAACCCTGGCTGTCGGCCTGGTCGACGGCACAGATCGGCGTGCAGCCGACTGGCCTTCGCCCGTTCTTCATCAATTCGATCCTGATGGTCGTGCCGGCGGTTGCCATCTCCACCATCATCGGTGCGCTGAACGGCTATGTGCTGACGAAATGGCCTTTCCGCGGCTCCAACATCTTCTTCGGGCTGCTGCTTCTGTCCTGCTTCATCCCGTTCCAGATCGTGCTGATTCCGATGGCGCGCATGCTCGGGATCTTCGGCATCGCCGGCTCGATCTGGGGGCTGATCATGGTGCACGTGATCTACGGCATCGGCTTCACCACGCTCTATTTCCGCAACTACTACGAAAATTTCCCGACCGAGCTGGTGCGCGCCGCCCAGATCGACGGTGCGAGCTTCTTCCAGATCTTCCGTCGCATTCTCCTGCCGTCGTCCGGGCCGATCATCGTCGTCTCGGTCATCTGGCAGTTCACCAACATCTGGAACGACTTCCTGTTCGGCGCGTCCTTCTCCGGCCCCTATTCCACGCCGATGACGGTGGCGCTGAACAACCTCGTCTCCTCGTCGACCGGCGTGAAGGAATACAACGTCCACTTCGCGGGCGCGATCCTCGCAGCCCTTCCCACCCTCATCGTCTACATCGTCTCCGGCCGCTACTTCGTGCGCGGCCTGATGTCCGGCGCCGTGAAAGGATGACCGCCATGTCGTTTCTCAAGATCAGCAACCTTCACAAGTCCTACGGCGCGCTGGAAATCCTGAAAGACATCAACCTGGAGATCGAGCAGGGCGGATTTCTCGTGCTCGTCGGGCCGTCCGGCTGCGGCAAGTCCACGCTGCTCAACACCATCGCCGGTCTGGAGCCGATCACGTCGGGCGACATCGCCATCGACGGCCGCTCGGTCGCGGGCCTGCACCCCTCCAAGCGCGACATCGCCATGGTGTTCCAGTCCTACGCGCTCTATCCGAACATGACTGTTGCCGGCAACATCGCCTTCGGCATGGAGATCCGCGGGGTGCCGAAGGACGAACGCGACAAGGCGATCCGGCAGGTCGCCGAGATGCTGCAGATCGGGCATCTGCTCGACCGCAAGCCCGGCCAGCTCTCCGGCGGCCAGCGCCAGCGCGTCGCCATGGGGCGGGCGCTGGTGCGCGATCCCAAACTCTTCCTGTTCGACGAGCCGCTGTCGAACCTCGACGCCAAGCTGCGCGTCGACATGCGCACCGAGATCAAGCGCCTGCACCAGCGGATGAAGACGACGATCGTCTACGTCACCCACGACCAGATCGAGGCGATGACGCTGGCGACCAAGATCGCCGTCTTGAAGGACGGCGTGCTGCAGCAGTTCGGCACGCCGGCCGAGATTTACAACAATCCGGCCAACATCTTCGTCGCCGACTTCATGGGCTCGCCGGCGATGAACCTCCTGAAGGCGAAGGTCGAGGGCGATGGCGGTGCGCTCGCCGTCTCGCTCGCCCGGCCCGAGGCCGAGCCGCTCAGGCTCGTCGTCGACAACGCACCGACCGGGCTCGGGGCCTATCGCGGCAGGGAAGTGATTTTCGGCATCCGGCCCGAGGCGTTGACCGATCCGGAGGGCGCCGACCACAACGCCCGCACGATCGCGCAGGGTGATTGCCTGATCGAGGTGGTCGAGCCTGCCGGCGCCGATACCTTCGCGGTGACGCATCTCGGCGGCAAGGAGATCGTCGCCCGGCTGCGCGCCGATGCGCGCATCGCTGCCGGGCAGAAGGCGCGGCTCGCCTTCAACCTCGACAAGGCGGTGTTCTTCGACCCCGACAGCCAGCGGCGCATCGCCTGAGACATCCGATGAGCATCCAGCCCGACATCGTCATCATCGGCTCCGGCATCGGCGGCGCAACGGTTGCGGCCGGCCTTGCGCAGAGCGGCGCCAGCATCCTCATCCTCGAGGCTGGCGGCCATATCGAGGACCGGCCGGAGAACCGCGACCAGCGCGCGATCTTCCAGCGCGGCCATTTCCGCCCTGACGAGACCTGGTACGAGGCCGGCGGCGAAGGCTTCAATCCCGGCAACTACTACAATGTCGGCGGCAATTCGAAGTTCTACGGTGCGGTTCTCGTGCGCTACCGGAGCGAAGATTTCCTGGAGATGCGCCACCGCGAGGGCGTCTCGCCGGCGTGGCCCTATCCTTACGAGGAACTGGAGTCCTGGTATTCGGCCGCCGAGCGGCTCTACCAGGTGCGCGGTACGCTCGGCGAGGATCCGACCGAGCCGCCGCATACTCTACCCTATCCCTTCCCGCCCGTTCCCGACGAAGCGGCAATCGCCCTGGTGCGCAAGCGGCTGATGGCGGCCGGCCTGCATCCCTATTCGCTGCCGCTCGGCGTCGACATCGACCGTTGGCTGAAGAAGGCGAAGACGCCGTGGGACGCCCATCCGAACGCGAACGACGGCAAGATGGATGCCGAGAGCGCCGGCCTTGCCGAGGCGCTGAAGCATGACAATGTCAGGCTGCAGACCGGCAGCCGCGTCACCCGGCTCGTGACCGGGCCGGACGGGCGCTCGATCACGGCGGTCCGCTATGTCCGGGCCGGGGTGGAGGAAACGCTGTCGCCGAGGCTCGTCATCCTGTCGGCAGGTGCGGTTCAATCCGCAGCACTCCTGCTGCGTTCGGCGAACGAGGCCAATCCGCGCGGGCTCGCCAATTCGTCCGACCAGGTCGGCCGCAACTTCATGAACCACAATTCGAGCGCGGTGATCGCGCTCTCGCCGTCCTATCGCAATACGTCGATCTACCAGAAGACCTTCGGCTTCAACGATTTCTACCTCTCCGACGGCGCCGGCGGACCGCCGCTCGGGAACGTCCAGCTGCTTGGGCGGGTCTCGGGCAAGATCCTCAAGGCGAACATGCCTGCGGTGCCGGAATGGCTGCTGGACCGGGTCTCCCGGCATGCGATCGATTTCTATGCCATGAGCGAGGACCTGCCGCATCCCGAAAGCCGGATCACGGTGGACGGGGACCGGATCGTGCTGAAATGGACCCGCACCAACTGGGACGCCCATCTGGAACTGGTGGCGAAGCTGAAGGCGGTGCTGAAAAAGGCGGGCTTCCCGATCGTGCTGTCGCGCGCCTTCGACAAGCGCACGCCCTCGCACCAGTGCGGCACGGTCAGGATCGGCGACGACCCGGCCACCGCGCCGCTCGACGTCTACTGCCGCGCCTTCGACCACCCGAACCTCTTCGTCGTCGATGCGTCCTTCCTGCCGACCTCGGCCGCGGTCAATCCGGCGCTGACGGTCGCAGCCCAGGCGCTGCGGGTGGCCGACCACATCCGATCAAGGGAGCTTGTGGCGCAATGACATCCTTTCGCTCGCTCCGTCATCGGAAATCCCGCCCGCTCGCCATCGTCACCGGCGGCCGGCGCGGCATCGGGCTCGGTATCACCCGGGCGCTGGCCGCGGACGGGTTCGACATCGCCATCACCGGCATCGGCGCACCGGACGAGGCCACCGACGCGGTGCTCGCCGGGTTCGGCGAAGCCCGGGTGAAGGCGGCCTATTTCCAGGCCGATCTCGCCGCCGTCGAGGGGCACGGGGACACGGTGGAGGCGATCGTGGAGGCTTTCGGCCGCATCGATTGCCTCGTCAACAATGCCGGCATCGCGTCTGTGGTGCGCGGCGACTTTCTCGACCTGCAGCCCGAGAACTTCGACACGATCGTCGCCACCAACCTGCGCGGTACGGTGTTCTTCACGCAGGCCGTCCTGCGCGCCATGCTCGCGGCTCCGGCCACCGGTCCGCGGTCGATCGTCAACATCACCTCCGTCTCCGCTTCGCTGTCTTCGCCAGAGCGGCTGGACTACTGCATGACCAAGGCGGGGCTCGCCGCGTTCAGCCAGGGGCTGGCGTTGCGGCTGGCCGATACCGGCATCTCCGTCTTCGAGATCCGCCCCGGCATCATCCGCTCCGAGATGACCGCCGGCGTCTCCGCTAAATACGACGCCCTGATCGCGGACGGGCTGGTGCCGATGAAGCGCTGGGGCGAGCCGGACGACATCGGTACCGCCGTCGCAGCGCTCGCCTCCGGCCGCTTCGCCTTCGCCACGGGCTCGGTGCTCGACCTCGACGGAGGACTTTCGATCGGGCGGTTGTGAGCATTCACCTCCCCCTTGAGGGGGGAGGTCGCCGCAAAGCGGCGGGTGGGGGTGACCGGCGACAAGGAAGTCCCCCCGCCCCGGACCTGCGGTCCGACCCTCCCCCTCAAGGGGAGGGTGATGAACACTTGAGGAAACGTGCATGGCTTACGACTACATCATCACCGGCGCCGGACCTGCGGGATGCGTGCTGGCCAATCGTCTTTCGGAGGATCCGACAGTGTGCGTCCTGCTGCTGGAGGCGGGCGGCGGGGACTGGAACCCGCTGTTCCACATGCCGGCCGGCTTTGCCAAGATGACGAAGGGCGTCGCCAGCTGGGGCTGGGAGACGGTGCCGCAGAAGCACATGAAGGGACGGGTGCTGCGCTACACCCAGGCCAAGGTGATCGGCGGCGGTTCGTCCATCAATGCCCAGCTCTATACCCGCGGCAACGCCGTCGATTACGACCTGTGGGCGGCTGAGGACGGTTGCGAGGGCTGGGACTACCGATCGGTCCTGCCCTATTTCAAGCGCGCCGAGGACAACCAGCGCTTCGCCGACGACTATCACTCCTATGGAGGGCCGCTGGGCGTCTCGATGCCCGTCTCGGGCCTGCCGATCTGCGATGCCTATATCCGGGCCGGCCAGGAGCTCGGCATCCCCTACAACCACGACTTCAACGGCCGCCAGCAGGCGGGCCTCGGCTTCTACCAGCTGACCCAGCGCGACCGCCGCCGCTCTTCGGCCTCGCTCGCCTATCTCTCGCCGGTCAAGGATCGCAGGAACCTGACAGTCCGCACCGGCGCCCGCGTCGCCCGCATCCTGCTGGAAGGCAGCCGCGCCGTCGGCGTCGAAGTCGTCACCGTGCGGGGGACAGAGACGATCCGGGCGGAACGCGAGGTTCTGGTCACCTCCGGCGCGATCGGTTCGCCGAAGCTCCTGCTGCAATCGGGGATCGGCCCGGCCGACCATCTGAGATCGGCCGGCGTCACCGTGACGCACGACCTGCCCGGCGTCGGCTCCAACCTGCAGGACCATCTCGACCTGTTCGTCATCTGCGAATGCACCGGCGATCACACCTATGACAACGTCGCCAAGCTGCACCGCACGCTCTGGGCCGGCCTGCAATATGTGCTGTTCCGTTCCGGCCCGGTTGCGTCCTCGCTGTTCGAGACCGGCGGCTTCTGGTACGCCGATCCCGACGCGCGCTCGCCCGACATCCAGTTCCACCTTGGTCTCGGCTCGGGCATCGAGGCCGGCGTGGAGCGGCTGAAGAACGCCGGCGTCACGCTGAACTCGGCCTATCTGCATCCACGCTCGCGGGGAACGGTGCGCCTGTCCTCGGCCGATCCCGCCGCAGCCCCGCTGATCGACCCCAACTACTGGGCCGACCCGCACGACCGCAAGATGTCGATCGAGGGGCTGAAGGTCGCCCGCGAGATCATGCAACAGGCGGCGCTGAAGCCCTTCGTCCTTGCCGAACGGCTGCCCGGCCCCAAATACGTCACCGATGACGAGTTGTTCGACTACGGTTGCGCCAATGCCAAGACCGACCATCATCCGGTGGGAACCTGCAAGATGGGCACGGGCGCGGATGCCGTCGTCGGGCTCGACCTGAAGGTGCATGGCCTCGAGGGGTTGCGCGTCTGCGACAGTTCCGTCATGCCGCGCGTACCCTCCTGCAACACCAACGCGCCGACGATCATGCTGGGCGAGAAGGGCGCAGACATCATTCGCGACCTGCCGCCGTTGCCGCGGCAAATCTTCGCCCACGAGCGCAACGACACCCGTGCGCGCGCCCGCGCCGATATCCGATAGGAGCACCGCATGATCCGCCATTGTGTGTTCATCCGCTTCAAGCCGACGATCGGCGCTGCGGCCAAGACCGAGATCTTCGACGAGATCGCCGGCCTGAAGGGCCGCATTCCCGGCCTTCTGGCGGTTCATTCGGGCACCAACGTCAGTCCGGAGACGGGCATGGACAAGGGGTTCTCCGACGGCTTCATCGTCGATTTCGACGACAGCTTCGCCCGGGACGCCTATCTGGAGGACGAGGAACATAAAAAGATCGCCGCCAAGCTCGTGGCGGCGGCGCTTGACGGGGTGAAAGGCATCCTTGTCTTCGATCTCGAAACGGAGGATTGATCGGGCATGACAGACGAACCCCGCGCCTTCCTCGCCGCCCTGTTCGATGAAGCGGTCAAGGCCGCCGATCCGCTCGCGGCCCTTCGCGCTCACCTGCCGGAGCGCCCGAAGGGGCGCACCATCGTCGTCGGCGCCGGCAAGGCGGCGAGCCAGATGGCAAGGGCTTTCGAGAGCCTGTGGGACGGACCGGTCGAGGGCGTGGTCGTCGCCCAGCACGGCCCGGTCGAGATCTGCGAGAGGATCCTCGTGCTGCAGGCCGCCCATCCCGTGCCGGACGAGGCGGGGCTTCAGGCCGCAGCGCGGCTTCTGGAGACGGTCCGGGGGCTTTCAGCGGACGATCTCGTGATCGCGCTGGTCTCCGGCGGCGGCTCCTCGCTGCTGCCGGCGCCGGCAGCGGGGCTGACGCTCGAAGACGAGATCGCCGTCAACCGCGCGCTGCTCGCCTCGGGGGCGCCGATCTCGGCGATGAACGTGGTGCGCAAGCACGTCTCGCGCATCAAGGGCGGGCGGCTCGCGCATGCCGCCCATCCAGCGAAGGTCGTGAGCCTGATCGTCTCGGACATTCCCGGCGACAATCCCGCCCATGTCGCCTCCGGCCCGACCGTGCCGGACGGCTCGACAGCACAGGATGCGATCGAGATCGTCCGCCAGTACCGCATGACCCTGCCGGAACGGGTGATGGCGCATCTCAGGTCGGAGGCCGCAGCCGCCCCCGGTCCCGAGGATGCCGCCTTCGCCGGCCACGAGCATCATGTCATCGCCTCGGCTCGCGTTTCGCTGGAGGCTGCTGCAGCCAAGGCGCGTGCCGCCGGGATCGAGACGGTGATCCTGTCGGACTCGATCGAGGGCGAGGCGCGCGACATCGGCCTGATGCATGCGGCGATCGCCCGCGATGTGCGCACGCACGACCGTCCCTTTGCCGCCCCGGTGCTGGTCCTCTCCGGCGGGGAGACGACCGTGACGATCGGCGGGGAAGGCTACGGCAGGGGCGGGCGCAACAGCGAGTTCCTGCTGTCCTTCGCCATCGCGATCGACGGGCTGGATGACGTCCATGCGCTTGCCGCCGATACCGACGGCCGCGACGGTTCGGAGCACAATGCCGGCGCCTTTGCCGATGGCGGCTCGGTCGGGCGCATGCGCGCGGCCGGCGAGGACCCGCGCGCACGCTTGCTCGGCCACGACGCCTATACCGCCTTCGACGCCGCCGGCGACATCTTCACAACCGGACCAACGGGAACCAACGTCAACGACTTCAGGGCGATCCTGATCCGCTGAGCAGTGTGCGCCCGGGCGTGGCGCCTCAGTGATGCGCGGCTTTCTCGTTGCGCTTGCGTGTCGCTGACGCCTTCCTGGCCGAGGCGGAGCGTTCGGCAGCCGGCCGACTGGCGGCGGCCGCACCGCCTTTCCTGCCGCCCTTCTTCGCCGACACGTTCGTATCGGGCTTGCCGCGGCCGGAGCCGGACTTGTTGCCGCCGCCGTCCTCCTTGTTCACCGTCGCCCAGGCGCGGCGCTCGGCCTCTTTCTCCGGCACGCCGCGTTCCTCGTAGCCTTCTTCGATATGCTTCGCCTTGCGCTTCTGCTTGTCGGTGTAGCTCGACTTGTCTCCACGTGGCATGGGGTCTCCTTCCAGGTCCTGGCCGTGTCTCCCGGCACGGTCTGAACCGGACCAACGTCCGACGGTCAGGCAGGTTCCATCGTGCCCTGGGGGCAGTCAGATGCCGCGGCGGGCGGCAATTGGCCGTGGACGGGTTCCGATTTTGCCGTGGCTGCGCTATCGAGTGCGGAGGAAGAACGGAGGGTGGCATGACGGCAGCGGACGTGCGGATCGGGGAGAGCTGGCGCCGGCCGCTCGCGGCGGAGTTCGACAGTCCCTATATGGCGGCGCTGAAGGGCTTCCTGCTGCGCGAGAAGGAACAGGGAAAGCGGATATTTCCCAAGGGCGCGGAGTATTTCCGGGCGCTCGACCTCACGCCGCTCGAAGACGTCAAGGTGGTGATCCTCGGGCAGGATCCCTATCACGGCGAGAGCCAGGCGCACGGGCTGTGCTTCAGCGTGCGTCCGGGCGTGCGCATCCCGCCGTCGCTCGTCAACATCTACAAGGAGATCGCGTCCGACCTCGGGATCGCACCGGTGCGGCACGGCTTTCTGGAGCATTGGGCGCGGCAGGGCGTGCTTCTGCTCAACAGCGTCCTGACGGTGGAGATGGGCCGCGCCGCCTCGCATCAGGGACAGGGTTGGGAGCGCTTCACCGATGCGGTGATCCGCGCCGTCAACGAAAACGACCAGCCGGTCGTCTTCATGCTGTGGGGTTCGTATGCGCAGAAGAAGGCCGCATTCGTCGACCAGAGGAAGCATCTGGTGTTGCGCGCGCCGCATCCCTCGCCGCTGTCGGCGCACAACGGTTTCTTCGGCTGCCGCCATTTCTCAAAGGCGAACGCCTTCCTGCAAGGCCACGGCCGCCCGCCGGTCGACTGGGCGCTGCCCGAACAGGTGGAGTAGGCGGCGAAAGCGCAGGCTTCTTCCCTCCTGCGACGGCCAGCGTCAGGCTGCGCGCGACAGCGTCTCGGCAAGCAGGCGCAGGGTGGCCTCGGCGTCGATGCCGGTGCAGGCCTGCTGGCTCGGCAGTTCGTCCCAGTTGCCGGGCGGGAAGGCCCGGCCGTCGGGCTTCTGGATCGTCTGGCCGTCGGCGATGCCGCCTGCGACGACGCGGATCGCGCCGCTGCGGGTGGTGAAGAGGTGCGGGGCGACGAGATAGATGCAGGCGCAGCTGTCGTGCACGACCATGCCGTCCTTCACGTGCCGGCCGTAGAAGTCGATGTAGAGCTGGGAGATGTCGGAGAGCAGCTTCGGCCGCGCGCCGCCCTTGGCGACGATCTCGTTCAGCAGCGTGCGCGTCATCACCGTCTTCATCGTCACGTCGAGGCCGACGACGACCACCTTCCACGGCGCCGTCATCACGACGTCGGCGGCCTCCGGGTCACCGTGGATGTTGGCTTCGGCCGCCGGCGTGATGTTGCCGGGAACGTCGAAGGCGCCGCCCATGACGATCACCTGCTTGACGAGTGCTGCGATCTGCGGGTCTTCCTTCAGCGCAAAGGCGAGGTTCGACATGCGGCCGACGGCGATCAACGTCACCTCGCCGGGATTCTCCCGCACGGTCTCGATGATGAAGCGATGGGCGGGGCGCGGATCGACGGGAAGGTCGATCGTCTCCGGCACATCGATATTGCCGAGGCCGTCATGGCCGTGGATCATCACCGGCCAGTCGACCGGATTGCGCATCGGGTCGAACGCCTTGCCGTCGCCCCTGGCGACGGGTGCCGTGATATTCCATTCGCGCTTCAGAAACAGCGCGTTGCGCGTCGTCGTCTCGACGGAGGCGTTGCCGAAGACGGTGGTGATGCCGATCAGGTCGATCTCGGGATGCTGGTGCAGAAACAGCAGCGCCATGGCGTCGTCGATGCCGGGATCGGTGTCGAATATGACCTTGTGCATGAAGGCGGATCTTTCGGTTCTGGGGCCGGCTACTGGAAGCGGCGGATCGAGAAGGCGTCGAGTTCCGGATCCGCCCCACCGGCTAGAAGATCGGCAACGTGGCGGCCGGTGGTGGCTGCGAGCGTCAGGCCGAGATGGCCGTGGCCGAAGGCAAAGGCGATGCGCGGATCGCCCGGATGAAGGCCGATGACGGGGACGGAGTCCGGCGTCGAGGGGCGGCGGCCCATCCATTCCGTGCCGCCCTCGTCGGGCAGGTCGGGCACATAGCGGCGCATCTTCTTGCGCATGGCGCTCGCGCGGGCGTAGTTGGCCGCCGTCTCCGGCCGCGCCAGCTCGACGGCACCGCCGACGCGCAGCATGTTCTCAAAGGGGGTGGCGACGAAGCCGTGTTCGGAGAAGAACACCGGCATTTCCAGCGTGACCGATGGATTGACGAAGGTGGTGTTGTAGCCGCGCTCCGTCTCGAGCTGGACGTGGAGGCCGAGATGCTCGACGAGCGGTTTCGACCAGACGCCGGCGGAGACGACGACCTTGTCGAACAGGTGGGTGTTCTGCGCCTCGGTGCGGACCGAAATGCCTTCATTGCTCCAGGCGAGCGAGGCGGCGGCGGCATCGATGAACGACGCGCGCTCCCGGATCGCCGCCTGCAGGCGGCGCAGGAAGGTCAGGGGATATTCGAAGGTCTGGTAGCCGGCATTGTAGATGGCGCCGGCGAACGCGCCGGCGAGCGCCGGCACCCGGCGGCGCGTCTCGGCGGCATCGAGTTTCTCCACCTCGAAGCCGCCGAGGATGCGGGCGTTTTCCACCTCATGGGCGAAGGCCTTGTCGCGCGCGGCTTCGGTGTCGAAGATTGCAAGCGCGCCCGTCTGGCGGAGATGGCCGGTGATCGCGATCATCCGTGCCATGGCGGCGTGGTCGGCCGCGGCCGTTTTCATCAGGAATGTCAGCGCTTGGCGGGAACGCTCCACCTGCGCCAGCCGGGAGGCGGCGAGAAGGCGCAAGAGCCAGGGCAGAAGCGCGGGTACGTCGCCCCAGCGAAGCGCCAGCGGGCCCAGCGGATCGAGCAGCCAGCGGGGTGCGGACAGCAACATGCCGGGCCGGGCGATCGGGTCGATCTCGGGAATGGCCAGGATGCCGGCATTGCCCACCGAGGCCGGCAGGCCGCCGGCATCGCGCTCGACGAGGGTCACCTGGTGGCCGCGGTCGAGAAGGTGAAGTGCCGTGGCGCAGCCGATGATGCCGCCGCCGACGATGCCGATATGTGCCATGCCTGTCCTGCTTTTGGTCCGCCGAAAGGCGCACCGCGGCGCCCTTTCCTGATCGGGCCGGACGATAGACGGAAAAGAAAAGCCTGTCGACCGCACGCGGCGGCAGTCTCAATTTCCGGTTGGGGCGGCCTCTGCCGGCCCGCGTGCGCCTATCGAGGCAGGGTCGGGCCGTCCGCCCGCTGCGCGCTTGCGCGGACGCGAACGGCCTGCCACAGGAAGGCGCAGACGAACAGGATCGTCATGAGGACGACGATGGTGGGGGCGGGGGCGCTGTCGAGGAAGAAGCTCAGGTAGATACCCGCGAGCGAGGCACCGACGGCGACGAGGACGGCTACCGCGAGCATCGAGCCGAACCGTCGCGTGACGAGTGCCGCGATTGCGCCCGGCGCCACCAGCAGCGCCACCGACAGGATGATGCCGACCGCCTTCAGCGCGCCGACGACGACCAGCGAGAGAACGGCGAGGAGGCCATAATGCAGCAGGCGGACGGGCAGGCCGATCGCGGCGGCGTGCTGGCGGTCGAAGGCCTGCACCAGCAGGTCCTTGCGGAAGAGCAGGATGAAGACGGTGCAGGCCAGCGCGATCAGCCCGGTCTCGACCAGATCGGCGGTGGCGATGCCCAGCATGTCGCCGAACAGGATGTGGTCGAGGTGGACGTCGGATTCGACCGCCACATAGAGCACGATACCGAGGCCGAACATGCCGGAGAAGACGATGCCGAGCACCGTGTCCTCCTTCACGCGGCTGTTGTTGCGGATGTAGCCCGCCGCCAGCGCACAGAAGAGGCCGGCTGCGAAGGCGCCTATGGCAAAGGGCAGGCCGACGACATAGGCGATGACGACGCCGGGCAGCACCGCATGCGAGACCGCGTCACCCATCAGCGACCAGCCCTTGAGTACGAGATAGCAGGACAGGAGCGCCATCGGCACGGCGATCATCAGGGTCACCGCAAAGGCATATTGCATGAAGCCGAGGCGGAAGGGCAGCAGCGCCAGTTCGAGCGTTTCGCTCATGCCGCGCCTCCCTTCTGCTCCAGCGCCAGCCGGCCCTTGCGGCGGATCGCGATCAGCCCGTGCTTCGGGGCGAAGACGAAGGCCGTGAGGAAGATCAGCGTCTGCAGGACGACGATGATGCCGCCGGTGGCGCCGTCGAGGAAATAGGAGGCATAGGCGCCGACGAGGCTGGTGCCGGCACCAAGCATAGCGGCGATGACGATCAGCCGCTGGAAGCGGTCGGTCAGGAGATAGGCCGTGGCGCCGGGGGTGACGACCATGGCGACGACGAGGAAGGCGCCGACCGTCTGCATCGCTGCGACCGTCGAGGCCGACAGCAGCGTGAAGAACAGCAGCTTCAGCGCCAGCGGTTTCAGGCCGATCGAGCGGGCATGGTTCTCGTCGAAGAAGGTCACCATCAGATCCTTCCACTTCAGGAGCAGGACCAGCAGGGTCACGCCGCCGATGATGGCGAGCTGCAGCGTATCGGAAGGCGTGATCGCCAGGATGTTGCCGAGCACGATCGTCTGGATGTTCACCGAGGTCGGCGACAGCGACACCATGAACAGGCCGACGCCGAAGAAGGAGGTGAAGATCATGCCGATGATCGCGTCCTCCTTCAGCCGCGTGCGGTGGTTGAGGAAGAGCATGGCACCTGCGGCAAGCCCGCCGGAGAGGAAGGCGCCGGCGGAAAACGGCAGGCCCAGCATGTAGGCGCCGGCGACGCCGGGCACGATCGAATGCGAGAGCGCGTCGCCGATCAGCGACCAGCCTTTCAGCATCAGATAGGCGGAGAGGAAGCCGCAGACGCAGCCGACCAGCGCGCTGACCCACATGGCGTTGACCATGTAGCCGTAGCCGAAGGGTTCGAGGAGCGCGCTCACTTTGCAGCCTTCTCCGTCTCGGCCGTGTCCTTCTTCTTCTCGCCGTAGATGACGAAGGGCCGCTCGTCGTCGGAGATGACCTTGACCTGACGGGGATCCTCGTCGTCGTGCAGGTCCTGCCCGGAGAGGATGAAATGGCGCAGCACGCCACCGAAGGCGCGCTCCAGGTTTGCCTCATTGAACGTCTCGGCGGTCGGCCCGGAGGCGATCACGGTGCCCTTGACGAAGACGGTACGGTCGCAGAAATCCGGCACGCTGCCGAGATTGTGGGTGGAGACGAGCATAACCCGACCCTCGTCGCGCAGCGTGCGCAGGAGCTCGACGATCTGCTCCTCGGTGGTGACGTCGACGCCGGTGAAGGGTTCGTCCAGCAGGATGACCCGGCCCTCCTGGGCCAGCGCGCGCGCCAGGAAGACACGCTTGCGCTGGCCGCCGGAAAGCTCGCCGATCTGGCGCTTGCGGAAGTCGCTCATGTTCACCCGGGCCAGCGCTTCCGACACCATCTCGTGATCGCGCCTTGTGGGAATGCGCAGCCAGTTCATGTGGCCGTAGCGGCCCATCATCACCACGTCTTCGACGAGGACGGGAAAGGTCCAGTCGACCTCTTCGGCCTGCGGCACATAGGCGACGAGGTTCTTCTTCAGCGCCTGGCGCACCGTCATGCCCAGGATCGTCACGGTGCCGCCGGCCAGCGGTACGAAGCCCATGATCGCCTTGAAGAGGGTGGACTTGCCGCTGCCGTTGACGCCGACCAGCGCCGTGATCGTGCCGCGGGGCACGGAAAAGCTGGCATGCTTCAGGGCGGTGACGCCCGTCCGGTAGGTGACCGTGACGTCGTCGGCGACGATGCCGTCCACGGGCCTGCTGCGTCCGCCCATGATCATTGCGACAGGCCCTTCACGATGGTCTCGGAGGTCACGCGCAGGAGATCGAGATAGGTCGGTACGGGGCCGCCCTCTTCGCTGAGGCTGTCGACGTAGAGGACGCCGCCATAGGCCGCGCCCGTCTCGGCCGCGACCTGCCGGGCGGGCTTGTCGGAGACGGTGCTCTCGGAGAACACGACGTGGATGTCGTGCTCGCGCACGGCATCGATCACCGCCTTCACCTGCTTCGGCGTGCCCTGCTGGTCGGCGTTGATCGGCCAGAGGAAGAGCTCCTTCAGCCCGAAATCGCGGGTGAGGTAACTGAACGCGCCTTCGCTGGTGACGAGCCAACGCTTGTCTTCCGGCAGCCTGTCGAGCTCGGCCCTGATCTCGGCCGACAGCGCCCTGATCTTTTCGCCATAGGCCTTCGCGTTGGCCGCGTAGACGGCGGCGTTGTCCGGATCGACCGAGGCCAGCGCCTTCCTGATGTTCTCGACGTAGATCAGCGCGTTTTCCGGCGACATCCAGGCGTGCGGATTGGGCTTGCCGGTGTAGGGGCCTTCGTTGATCCCCATCGGCTGGACGCCGTCGCTGACGACCGCGCTCGGCACGTCGTTGAGATTGGCGAGGAACTTCTCGAACCAGAGTTCGAGGTTGAGGCCGTTCCACAGAACCAGCGACGCATCCTGCGCCTTGAGGATGTCGCGCGGGGTCGGCTGGTAGTTGTGGATCTCGGCGCCCGGCTTGGTGATCGATTCCACGATTGCCGCGTCGCCCGCCACGTTGCGGGCCATGTCGGCGATGACGGTGAAGGTCGTGACGACCTTGGGCTTTTCCTGCGCCGCTGCGATCGGCGCCCCGCCCAGGATCAAAGCTGTTGCGAGGAGGGCGGACCGGGCCAGATCGATGAGCATCAAAATTTCCTAAGCGCTTTTGCAAATGAGTTGCAATCAAATATAGGCGACGCACGCCGCATGTCAATGCAATTGCAAATCATTCGCAATAACCCTCTTTATCGCGGAGGAGATGGCGACCGCCTGTTAACCATCGCAAGCGGGAAATGGCTTGCGGATGCCCGTAGCGCCGGCCCTTAAGGTTTCAGAAACATCCCGGGAAATACCGTAAATTCGATCCCGCGCCTCCCTGGGGCAACCTTTTCATTTCAAAACCGGTGCGTCCCGTTGAAGCTTCTCCCGTCGAAATTATGGCTGCCGAGGAAGGTGCTGATCCTGCTTTCGGGTGTGTTCGTGCTCACCGGCGCCTCGGGAGCGGTGGCCGTCTTCGTCGGCCGCGATGCCATCCTCGGCCCGCCGGCGGAACGGATCTCGGGGGTCGCCTGCACCACGGTCATGACCGTGCGGCAGAGCCGCGACGGCCAGGACTGGCTGCGCCACTACATCCGTGCCGATGCCGAGGACGGCGACATGCGCATCAAGACGGCCCTGCGGGTAGCCGGCGCGCTGTCCAACCGCGAACACGCCGATCTCTACCAGGTCGTCCTGCTCGACGAGGCGGGGCCGGACGTGCGGGCGGGCATGCGCGGCCGGGCGATCGGCGCGGAGGTCCTGTTCTCGCGCGATCCCGGCAAGATCGCCGGCCTGACGGCGCCGTTCCAGGCACGCTACGTGGAAGGTCCGGCTGCGGAGAACGGCGAGTTCTACGGCAAACGCAAGACGCTGAAGCTGGACGAGATCAAGGGGATCGTCACCGCAATGGCCGACCGGACGGACTGTCTGGACCCGGATGCCACCGGCGGGGCCGCGACCGCAGCCATTGCCGATGACCGGACCGGCGAAGACCATGCGGACGCATCCGGCAACGGCGAGGCAATCGCCGCGCCGCAGGAACACGCAGCCGTCTCGGCGCACTGACGTGGGCTTCCGGCGCTGCGCCGGACGAGCTCCCCCGTTCCTTCATCAAATGACAGCGATCAGCCGCATTCGGCAAGCCAGGGACACCGAACCGTCGGGCTGCCTCTCGTGCGCCTGCCGGCACCTTCTCCCGCTGACGGGGAGGGGGAAGATATGCCGCACCGCTTGCCCGATCTTCGACTTTCTGTAAGCCCAGTCCCGTCGCCCGCACGCCGGGTCAGGGAGAGGGGTATGCAGGCGATGGACGCCAGCTGGCTCAGTCCGCCTTAGCCCGCCGCGCCGGAAACAGGATGACGTCGCGGATCGAGGGCGCGTTGGTCAGGAGCATGATCAGGCGATCGACGCCGATGCCGAGGCCGCCGGCGGGCGGCATGCCCTGGTCGATCGCGTCGAGGAACTCGTCGTCCAACTGCTTGGCCTTCTCGCCGCGGGCATGCGCCTGCTCAAGCTGCTCGACCATGCGGGCGCGCTGTTCGACCGGGTCGTTCAGCTCGGAGAAGGCGTTACCGAGTTCCCAGGTGTTGCAATAGGTCTCGAAGCGCTCGACCAGACGCGGCTCGCCGGGGACTTCCTTGGCAAACGGCGAGATGTCCTTCGGGAAATGGGTCACATGCGACGGCTGGATCAGCGTCGGTTCGACCTTTTCTTCAAAGATGAAGGCCAGGCATTCGCCCCAGGTCCAGTCCTTCTCGACCTCGAAGCCGGCAGCCTTGGAAGCGGCGCGAGCCTCCTCGTCGGTCCTGATCGCGAGGAAGTCGATGCCGGTCGCTTCCTTGACGGCATCGGGCATCGGCACGCGCTTGAACGGCCCCTTGAAGGAGATTTCCTTGTCGCCATAGGCGAACTCGGTCGAGCCGTGGATCTTGATGGCCAGTTCGGCGAACATGCGTTCGACGAGGTCCATGATGTCCTTGTAGTCCGCATAGGCCCAGTAGCACTCCATCATCGTGAATTCGGGATTGTGCCGCGTGGAGACGCCTTCGTTGCGGAAGTTGCGGTTGATCTCGAAGACCTTGTCGGTCAGCCCCGAAACCAGCGTGCGCTTCAAAAACAGTTCCGGCGCGATGCGCAGGAACATGTCGAGCTTGAGCGTGTTGTGGTGCGTCTTGAAGGGCTCGGCCGTGGCGCCGCCATAGACCGAATGCAGCATCGGCGTCTCGACTTCCATGAAGCCGTCATTCTCCATGAAGCGACGGATGCCGGAAACGATCTTCGAGCGCTGCTGGAAGCGGAGCTTCGATTCCTCGTTGGTCATGATGTCGAGGTGGCGCTTGCGATAGCGGATCTCGACGTCGGCGACGCCGTGCCACTTTTCGGGCATGGGCAGCAACGACTTGGTCAGCATGGTGATTTCGTGCGCATTGATCGTCAGCTCGCCACGCTTGGTGCGGCGGACGAGGCCGGTGACGCCGATGATGTCGCCGATGTCGATCATCGGCAGCAGGCCGCGGGCCTCTTCCGGCGTCGTGTCCTTGTGGGAGAAGATCTGGATCTTGCCCGAGGCGTCATGGATGTCCATGAACATGCCGGAATTGCGCGAGGAATAGACGCGGCCGGCAACCGTCACGACGTCGCCGCTCTCGGTGTCGGGCTCCAGGCCCGCGTATTTCTCCGCCAGTTCCGCATTGGTCAGCGTGCGGTGAAAATGCGCCGGATAGACGTCGCCGATCTGCTCGCGCAGAAGGTCGAGCTTCTGGCGGCGCACCTCGGTGGCGTCGGAGGAGAGGGCGGTTTCGGTCTTGGTGTCGATCATCGTGTGTCGCCTTTTGGGGCTGGTTGTTCTGTTTGCCGGTGCGGCTGGCTCGGCCTGTTCCTTCCCCTTGGGGGGAGGGTCGGAGCGAAGCGACGGGGAGGGGTTTTCTTGCTCAACCCAGAAAGGCCCCTCCCCAACCCTCCCCACACGGGGGAGGGAGCGCGTCGCGAATTTCCTTACTTCCCGCTTCCCGCCATCGAGGCCACCACCTTGGCGGCGACTTTCAGGCGCTGGCGGACGACGGAGCGGCCGAGGATGGCCATACTGTCGAACAGCGGCAGCGAGCGCGAGGAGCCGGAGACGGCGACGAAGAGCGGGGCGAGCACCACCTTCAGCTTCTTGTCCATGCGCTCGGCGATGGCCCGCAGTTCCGCCTCGATGCTCTCGACGTTCCATTCGAAGATCTTCTCCAGGTCCGGCTGGACCGTGTTGAGGATCTCCAGGATCTCTTCCGGCGAGGACTTCACCTTGGCGAAGGCGGCGGGCTCGAGGCCGAGGTCGGACTTCAGCAGGAAGCCCGCAAGGTCGGGCAGTTCGCCGAGCTTGGTGATGCGCGACTGCGAAAGCCTCAGGCCTTCCTTCAGCCGATCGTTCTCCATCGCCCAGGCGAGCACGCGGGCGGCGAATTCCTCTTCCGAGAACTTCTCGCGCAGCCAGCGGCCGTTCAGCCAGTCGAGCTTCTGGATGTCGAAGATGGCGCCGGATTTCGACAGGTTCTCCGGGTCGAATTTCGCCGCCAGTTCCTCCATCGTCATCAGTTCCTCGCCCTCGGCGATCTGCATGAAGAACAGGCCGAGGAAGTTCATCAGCGCTTCCGGCACGTAGCCGAGCGCCGAATAGTAGGAGATCGAGGTCGGGTTCTTGCGCTTCGACAGCTTGGACTTGTCGGCATTGCGCATCAGCGACAGGTGCATGAAGACCGGCTGGTCCCAGCCGAAGTAGCGGTAGAGCAGGATGTGCTTCGGCACCGATGCCAGCCACTCCTCGCCGCGGGCGACGTGGGTGATCTTCATCAGGTGGTCGTCGATGACGTTGGCCATGTGATAGGTGGGCATGCCGTCGCCCTTGATGAGCACCTGCATGTCGACCGAATCCCACGGGATCGAGACGTCGCCATAGACACCGTCGGTGAAGTCGCAGGAACCCTCGGCCGGGATCTTCATGCGGATGACCGAGCTTTCGCCGGCCATCTTCGACGTGACTTCTTCCGCCTTCAGATGCAGGCACAGGCCGTCATATTTCGGCGGCTTGCCGCTAGCGCGCTGGGCCTCGCGCATCTGCTCCAGCCGCTCGGGCGTACAGAAGCAGCGGAAGGCGTGGCCCTTGTCGAGCAGTTCCTGCGCGTAGGGCTGGTACATGTCCTTGCGGTCGGACTGGCGGTAGGGGCCGTAGGGGCCGCCGATGTCGGGGCCTTCCGACCATTCCAGCCCGCACCATTTCAGCGCGTCCAGCACCTTCGTCTCGAACTCCGGGGTCGAACGGGTCGCGTCCGTATCCTCGATGCGCAGGATGAAGGTGCCGTTGTGCTTCCTGGCAAAAAGATAGTTGAACAGCGCGATATAGGCGGTGCCGACATGCGGCTCGCCGGTGGGGGAGGGGGCGATGCGGACGCGTACGGGGGCGTTCGTGTCGGAAGTGCTCATTTTTCTCAAGGCCCGGTCGAACTGCGGTGAAGCCGTCCGCTGGAGGATTTCCGCGTGATCGGCTCATGCATTTAAGGGAGGGAACGCCCGATCTGTCGCCGAAAAAGGCGGCGGATCCGGAGCTTTCCGTTTGGGCCCGGGTGAGACCACATTCGATCCGGCGCGTCAAGGCCCGGCGATTTGCGGGCAGGTCCGGAACCATATCGCTCCGGCATCATTATCCGCATGGGAGGCGCGGCCGTGCCAACCGGACATGGCGGAGATGGAGAACGCAGGGATTTTTCCGGTTTCTTCCTGCGGCCAACGAAACGGCAGTCGAGCTCCTTGACCCGCCCGGCCCGCGCGCCCTCTTCCCAGAAAACTCAAGGCCGGCGAGTGTTCACTCGCCGGCCCTTTTTCTTGCCGCATGTCTCAATGCAGTTTCTGGCTGCTCGCCTTCTTCCTCAGCCGCGCGTTGCGCGACAGCATGTTCAGGACCTCGACCAGCGCCGAGAAGGCCATGGCGGCGTAGACGTAGCCCTTGGGAACGTGGAAGCCCATGCCTTCGGCGATCAGCGTGGTGCCGATCATCAGCAGGAAGGCCAGCGCCAGCATGACGATGGTCGGGTTCTTCTCGATGAAGTTGGCAAGCGGGGTTGCGGCCAGCAGCATCACGGTGACGGCGACGACGACGGCCACGACCATGATCGGCAGATGCGGCGTCATGCCGACGGCGGTGATGATGCTGTCCACCGAGAAGACGAGATCGAGCAGCAGGATCTGGCCGATGGCGGCGCCGAAGGAGGCATTGGCCGTCGAGGCGATGAAATCCTGGTTGTGGTCGTCGGGATCGACGTTGTGGTGGATCTCCTTGGTCGCTTTCCAGACGAGGAAGAGACCGCCGGCGATCAGGATCATGTCCTTCCAGGAAAATCCGTGACCGAAGAGTTCGAACACCGGCGTCGTGAGCTTGACGATCCAGGCGATCGTGCCGAGCAGGGCGAGGCGCATGACGAGCGCAAGACCGATGCCGATGCGCCGTGCGGATTCGCGCTGGTCGGGGGGAAGCTTGTTGGTGAGGATGGAAATGAAGATCAGGTTGTCGATGCCGAGAACCACCTCCATAACGATCAGCGTTATCAGTGCGATCCACGCTTCTGGGCTCTGCATCAGGGCCAGGATGCTTTCCATCCGATGTCTTCCTCTCCGGGTTCAGGTTTCGGTGAGGCAGGTATGTATGGTGACTGCGGGAAGTTGCAAGACGCGACCGCGCATGTGGGCGCGATCGCGCCTGCAGCGGAGCGTGAATCCGTGCCGTGCGGGCACAATAGGGATCACATGCGCGTGATCCGGGCGATGGCAGCCGCCGTCAGGACTGCGGCGCGGCGTAGGCGGCGAGGAAGACCCTGATGCCGCTTGCGACGATGCGCTCGATCTCGGCATCGGGCGGCGGGGACGGCATGGTGCCGAACAGGCGATGCTTGAAGATGCCTACGGTCGCAAGTTCGAGGAACTGGCGGGCGCCGAGCTCGGTATCGTCGATGGCGAGCCGCCCGCGGGTGACCTGCCGGTCGAGGTAGTCCCTCAGAACGGAAACCGGGTTCATCGGGCTGGCAGAGAGGAAGCCGCAGGCGAGCGTCGGCATGCGCTGGTTGACGGCGAGCACCATGCGCATGGCCTTGATGGTGTATTCGGCCGATATGTGACGGGCGAACAGCACGCCGAAATCGTGCAGGGCTTCTGCGACCGTGAGGTCGGGGTTCAGCGCGTGGCGGGCGGATTCGGTGATGCGGAGGCGCTCGCGCTGGATGAGTTCGCCGAACAGGTCTTCCTTGTTCTGGAAGTAGACGTAGATCGTCCCCTTCGACACCCCGGCAGCCCGGGTGATGTCGTTCATGCTGGCGGCGTCGAAGCCCTGCTCCATGAACACGCGCTTGGCGCCGTCGAGGATCTGCTCGCGCTTGACCGGATCCTCGCCTGCGGCGCGCCGCCCGCCTTGCGGTGTCGCGCTGTCCTCGCGGGAGTCTTTTGTCAGCTCCATCGCCATCGTGTTCCGCAAAACCTCCTGCCTGATCCATTTTTCGAACCGCGCGGTTCGATTTGCTCTTGATATGGATCAGTTTTGGGACTATGTCAAATCGAACTGAACGGTTCAGTTCAATGTATTTCACGATCTCCTGACATATTCCGGGTAAGCAGATGTCCGTCCCAAAGAGCACGAGCAAGGCCAAGGTCCGCCCCGTCGACGACGACTTCCTCGCGGAGACCGCGGAGGCGCAGCCGGCGGCAGAAGCCCCGCAGGCACCGCAGCCCGCCGCGCCGGCGACTGGTGAGCAGGCTCCCCCCGTTCCTGCCGCCCCGGCTGCGAAGTCCGGCGGCAAGCGCCGCCTGCTGCCCATCCTCATCCTGGCCGCGCTCGCCGGCGGCGCCTGGTACGGCTACGACTGGTGGACGACCGGCCGCTTCATGGTCTCTACCGACGACGCCTATGTCGAGGGCGATATCGCAACGATCTCCCCCAAGGTCACCGGCTATGTCGCCAAGGTCGACGTCGTCGCCAACCAGCAGGTCAAGGCCGGCGACGTGCTGGTGACGCTGGACGACGGCGACTATCGCAATGCGCTCGACCAGGCCAATGCCCAGATCGAGACCGCCCGGCTCTCGCTGCACCGCATCGACGCGCAGATCGACGGCGCGCGGGCCTCGCTCGCCCAGGCGCAGGCGCAGAAGTCGGCGCTCGAGGCGGCCGTGCGCGGGGCCGAGATCAACCAGACGCGCGCCAGCGACCTGCAGTCGAAGGCCGTCGGCACCACCGCCGACCTCGATACCGCCAATGTCGCGCTCGACCAGGCGCGTGCGAACCTTGCCGGCGGCGAGGCGACCATCGTGTCGGCAACGGCCAACGTCACCTTGCTGGAAGCGCAGCGCAAGGAGACCGAGGGCTCGATCCGCACACTCGAACTGCAGCGCGACAAGGCTGCGCGCGACCTGAGCTTCACGGTGCTGAAGGCGCCCTATGACGGCGTCGTCGGCAACCGGTCCGTCCAGGTCGGCGACCTCGTTTCGCCCGGCCAGAGGCTGATGGCGCTGGTTCCGTCCCGCGAACTCTATATCGACGCGAACTTCAAGGAGACGCAGATCCGCCATCTCGTGCCCGGCTCGAAGGTGACCGTCTACGTCGACGCCTATGACGACGATCCGATCACGGGGACGGTTCAGTCGATCGCGCCGGCTTCCGGCTCGGTCTTCTCGCTGCTGCCGCCCGAAAACGCGACCGGCAATTTCACCAAGATCATCCAGCGCGTGCCCGTTCGCATCGCGCTGCCGCAAGAGGCGCTCGACAGCGGTCGCCTGCGGGCCGGCCTCAGCGTGGTCGTCGATGTCGATACCCGCACGGCTCCAGAGGCAGGCACCGTTGCGGGAAAGTGAGTGTTGCGCGCCCATGACGGGCGCGCAGCATTTCATGGCCTTCTCATGGCCTTCGCCGTCACGCATCCGCATCCGGGTGCCTGAGGGGGCAGGCCGATAAGCCTTCTTTCCGATGCCTGGCGCCTTGCCGCGCCGGCATGAACCGAAGCTGCCCGTTCCCGTCGATAGCGGCCGGCAGCTGGACCCAATGACGGCGCGATGCCCCTCCGGTTCCAATCCGGCGGGATGTGCGCCACCGGAGCCGAGCATGTCCGCCACCACTGCCATACCGGGCAAGGGCATAGCACCCGCAGCGCCTGCGACCGAGACCATGGATCCGAAGCGACTGATCGCCTTCCTGGCCATGGTGCTGGGCATGTTCATGGCGATCCTCGACATTCAGGTCGTCTCCGCCTCGCTGTCGGAAATCCAGGCGGGCCTGAGTGCCGGCACCGACGAGATCGCCTGGGTGCAGACCGCCTACCTCATCGCCGAAGTGATCATGATCCCGCTGTCGGGCACGCTCGCCCGGATCGTCTCCACGCGCTATCTCTTCACCATTTCCGCTGCCGGCTTCACGCTCGCCAGCGTGCTTTGCGCGACGGCGACCAATATCGAGCAGATGATCGTCTACCGCGCGCTCCAGGGCTTCATCGGCGGCGGCATGATCCCCTCGGTCTTCGCGGCCGCTTTCACAATCTTCCCGCCGTCCAAGCGCAGCGTCGTCAATCCGCTGATCGGCCTGATCGCGACGCTGGCGCCGACCATCGGCCCCACGGTCGGCGGCTATCTGAGCCACGCGTTCTCCTGGCACTGGCTGTTTTTGATCAATCTGGTGCCCGGCGTCATCGTCACCATCGTCGCCTGGAACTTCATCGATTTCGACAAGCCCGAATGGTCGCTGATCAAGAAGTTCGACTGGTGGGGCCTCGCTTCCATGGCCGTCTTCCTCGGCGCGCTGGAGTACGTGCTGGAAGAGGGCAACGCCAACGACTGGTTCAACGACGACCACATCGTCATCGGGGCGGTCGCATCGGCGACGGGCGCGCTGGTGTTCTTCTGGCGTGCCTTCAACGTCGAATTCCCGGTGGTGGATCTCAAGGCCTTCGCCGATCGGAACTTCGCCTTCGGCTCGATGTTCTCGTTCATCATGGGCATCGGCCTC
Organism: Rhizobium sp. TRM96647; assembly: GCF_025780115.1. Lineage (NCBI taxonomy): Bacteria > Pseudomonadati > Pseudomonadota > Alphaproteobacteria > Hyphomicrobiales > Rhizobiaceae > Rhizobium > Rhizobium sp. TRM96647. Next base: position 347,382 of record NZ_JAOXHF010000003.1, on the reverse strand, counting down.
TATGGCCTGACCTATATCTACCCGGTCTATCTCGGGCACATCCGCGGCTATGATTCCCTGATGATCGGCCAGACGATGTTCGTCTCGGGCCTGGCGATGTTCTTTACCGCGCCCGTGGCGGGCATCCTGTCGAACAAGCTCGATCCGCGGGTGATGATGTCGATCGGCTTCATCTCCTTCGGCGCCGGCACCTACATCATGACGGGCATCACCGCCGACTGGGATTTCTACGAGCTGTTCATTCCGCAGATCCTGCGCGGCTTCGGGCTGATGATGTGCATGGTGCCGATCAACAACGTCGCCCTCGGCACGCTGCCGCCGGCCCGCATCCGCAATGCATCCGGCCTCTACAACCTGACCCGCAACCTCGGCGGGGCGGTGGGGCTCGCCATCATCAATACGGTGCTGACGACGCGGCAGGACGTGCACTACATGCAGTTGCGCGAGCATGTCGACTGGGGCAGCCCGCAGGCCGTCGAGCAGCTGAACAACATGGCGGCCAATTTCACCGCGCACGGGCTGGACGGGGCGACCGCGGCCATCAGGCAGATGGTCAACCTCGTGGAACGGCAGGCGATGGTCATGGCCTTCAGCGACGTGTTCATGCTGCTGACGGCACTGTTCGCCGGCATGCTCCTGTGCGTGACGATGATCCGCAAGCCCCAGCCCCGCACCGGCGGGGGCGGCGGCGGGCACTGACGCCTTGTCCTCACGCTTGATCCCGATGCCTGGTCCAGGCGCCGGGCCCGCCCGCGGGGGCTGTACGGCGTCACCGGTTCCGCTCTAGGATGCCGATCTTCGGCATCAACCCGGTGGCAGCATGGCATTTCTCTCGCGGCGTATCCTTCTTACAGGCGCGGCCTGTGCCGCCACGGCAGGCGCTCTGTCGGGCCGTCCGGCGCGTGCGCAGAACCCGTGGCCGAAGACCGACGTGACCTTCGTCTTCGCCGCCGACATCCATGCGTGCCTGGTGACCGCCGACGGGCTCAGCCCGAACTGCGAGGCGGAGGGCAAGACGGACGCCAACCTCGTGCGCCATGTGCGGGCGATCAACGAGATCGCGAAAAGGGACTGGCCGCGCATGATCGACGGCGTGGCGACGGGGCTCAAGAGCGCCGGCACCCCGATCGGCCCACCGGCCGGGGTCGTCATCGGCGGCGACATGACCGACGACGGCGGCGGACAGCTGAAGGTTCCGGGGGAGGGCTGGCAGCTGCAGCAGTTCGCCAACCGCTACCGCCAGGGTACAGGGCTCGACCAGTTGCATTTTCCCGTCTATGCCGGGCTCGGCAACCACGACCTCGACCAGGACGGAGCGCCGCCGCACGTCAATTTCTATCGCCGCGAACTGCGCGACTATGTCGAGCTCAATCACCGCACGTCGGTGTTCTACAAGCCGCCGGTGCCGGTGACCAACTTTGACGTGCCGTCCGACAGCTATTCCTGGGACTGGGGCGGGCTGCATCTCGTCCAGTTGCAGCGCTTCGGCGGCGATCGTTCCAAGGGCGCCGTCAGCGGCCTCGACTGGCTGAAGCAGGATCTTGCCAGCTATGCCGGCGACGGTCGCCCGGTGGTACTGTTCCAGCACTATGGCTGGGATCCGTTCTCGCTGGAGCGCTGGGATCCGGCCGCCCGGACGTTCGACGACCATGGCGCGGGGGCGGCACACTGGTGGTCGGAGGAGGACCGGCAGGCGCTGCTGGACACGATCAGGGACACCAACGTCATCGGCATCTTCCACGGTCACGAGCATCCGACGCCGATGATCTACCGGGCCGAGGGGCACGACCTGTTCAAGCCGGTCGCCTCCTACATGGGCGGCTTCGTGGTCGCGCGGGTCACTGACGACGCCCTCGACGTCGTGCTGGCGCGCGCCTATGGCGACCGCGGCGACGTGGTCTTCACCAACGCCTTCAGCAAGCCTCTCAGGCCTGCGCCCTAGCTGTCTTCAAGCGAATCGCAAAGGCATCCCAGAAGCCCCACGAAATTTCTGATTTACGTACATCAGAAATTTCGCTAATGGTCGCCGCGGAGGACATCATGCGACCGACCGTCCACGACATCGCTGCCAAGGCGGGCGTCAGCCTCGCGACCGTGGACCGGGTCCTGAACGGCCGTCCCGGCGTGCGCGCGGTGACCCGGGCGAGGGTCGAAGACGCGATCGAAAAGCTCGGCTACGTGCGAGACGTCGCGGCCGCCAATCTTGCCAAGGGACGGGTCTATCCGCTGGTCTTCATCATTCCGGAAGGCGAAAACCCGTTCATGCGCGGGCTGGAGGCGGAGGTGAAACTGGCCGCCACCCGTTCGTCCTTCGAGCGGACCCGTATCGCCGCGGTCCACGTTCCCCCCTTCGACGCGCCGGCGCTGGTGCAGGCGATCGATGCGGCGGTCGCCGAGGGCGTGGCCGGCATCGCCGCCGTCGCCGTCGATGCGCCGGAGGTGGCAGAGGCGATCGGGCGGGCGCGGGCGGCCGGCGTCGCTTTCGTCACGCTCGTTTCCGATCTCGCCGCGTCCGTCCGCGACCATTTCTGCGGCGTCGACAACGTGGCTGCGGGCCGTACGGCGGGCAGCCTGATGGCGCGGTTCCTCGGCGCCCGCCCGGGCGCAATCGCGGTGCTGGCCGGCTCGATGCTGGTGCGGGACCACCGGGAGCGCCTGGAGGGCTTTGCCGCGGTCATGGCCGAGGCCTTCGGCGGGCGGCGGGTGCTGGACGTTCTGGAAGGCCAGGACGAGCCGGAGCGGGCGCGCGCGCTCGTCGGGGCGTGCCTTGCGGCCCATCCGGAACTTGCCGGGATCTACAGCCTCGGGGCGGGCAATGCGGGCCTGGTCGCAGCGCTGGAGGCTGCGGGACGGGGCGACGTCTGCGTCATCGCTCACGAGATCACGGAGCCGACGCGCCGGGGTCTCGAACACGGTATCATCGACGCCGTGCTGAACCAGGATGCCGGCCACGAGGTTCGCAGCGCCGTCCGCGTGCTGCGGGCAAAGGCCGACGGGCTGCCGGTGATCGCGGCCCAGGAGCGCATCCGCATCGACATCTTCATCAAGGAAAACCTGCCGCAGCCGCTCGACGAGACCGGGACGGCGCAGGCGGCAGAGGCATAGGAGGGCCAGCCCATGTATCTCGGAATCGACCTCGGCACGTCGGGCGTGAAGGCGATGCTGATCGACGACGGCCAGCAGATCATAGGCTCGGCGAACGGCGCGCTCACCGTGTCGCGGCCGCATCCGGGCTGGTCGGAGCAGGCGCCGGCCGACTGGATCAGCGCCACCGAAGACGCACTCGACGCGCTGAAGGCCGCCCATCCGGCGGCGCTCGCCGCCGTGCGCGGCATCGGGCTGTCGGGCCAGATGCACGGGGCGACGCTGCTCGACCGGCAGGACCGGGTGCTGCGCCCGTGCATCCTCTGGAACGACACGCGCAGCCATGCGGAGGCGGCAGCGCTGGATGCCGATCCGCGCTTCCGGGCGATCACCGGCAACATCGTCTTCCCCGGCTTCACCGCGCCCAAGCTCGCCTGGGTGAAGAACAACGAGCCGGACGTCTTTGCGCAGGTGCGCTGGGTACTCTTGCCCAAGGACTATCTGCGCCTGTGGCTGACCGGCGAGCATATGTCGGAAATGTCGGATTCGGCGGGAACGTCCTGGCTGGACACGGGCGCGCGCCGCTGGTCAACAGACCTTCTGGCGGCGACCGAACTGGAGGAGCGGCAGATGCCGAACCTCGTGGAAGGCACCGACAGTGCGGGCACGCTGCGTCCCGAACTCGCGGCGCGCTGGGGGCTCGGCGCGGGCGTCGTGGTTGCCGGCGGGGCAGGGGACAATGCGGCTTCCGCCTGCGGCATGGGTACGGTCAAGGACGGAGCGGCCTTCGTCTCGCTCGGCACCTCGGGCGTGCTTTTTGCCGCCAATGGCAGCTACCTGCCGTACCCGGCAAGCGCCGTGCATGCCTTCTGCCATGCGCTGCCGGACACCTGGCACCAGATGGGCGTGATCCTGTCGGCGACGGACGCGCTCAACTGGCATTCGCGTATCACCGGCGCCTCGGCCGCCGACCTCACCGCCGAGCTCGGCGAGACGCTGAAGGCGCCCACCGGCGTCACCTTCCTGCCCTATCTCTCCGGCGAGCGCACGCCGCATAACGATGCCTCGATCCGTGGCGCGTTTGCCGGTCTCGGCCATGAGAGCGACCGCGTGGCGCTGACGCAGGCGGTGCTGGAGGGAGTGTCGTTTGCCATCCGCGACAGCCTCAAGGCGCTGCGCCTCGCCGGCACCAGCCTTTCGCGCGTCACGGCGATCGGCGGCGGCTCGCGCTCGCGCTACTGGCTGAGGTCGATCGCGACCGCGCTGTCGCTGCCGGTGGACGTACCGGCCGACGGCGACTTCGGCGCCGCCTTCGGGGCGGCCCGTCTGGGGCTGATCGCGGCAACGGGCAGCGACCCGGTGGCCGTCTGCCAGGCGCCCGCGACGGCCGAGACGATCGATCCGGACACCTCGCTCGCGTCTGTCTACGAGGAGGCCTACGGGCGCTACCGCCGGCTCTACCCGGCAATCCGCGATGCGGTGACTGACATGTCATAAACGCCCCCCTCTGCCCTGCCGGGCATCTCCCCCTCAAGGGGGGAGATCGGCAAGACGAAGGCTCACTGCTCTACCGCTGGTCGGGGCAGCGAACACGGGGCTTGTCGAGGATTGGGGGCAGCGCTCCACCCAATCTCCCCCCTTGAGGGGGAGATGCCGGCAGGCAGAGGGGGGTAACCGATCCGCGGCGCGTGTCGCGGGAAACGAATTTTAGAATCAAACAGGAGGAATCCCATGAGCACAGGCTTTTTCGGCGATATCGCCAAGATCAGATACGAGGGACCGCAGAGCACCAATCCGCTCGCCTTCCGTCACTATGACAAGGACGAGGTGGTGCTCGGCAAGCGGATGGAAGACCACCTGCGCTTTGCCGTCGCCTACTGGCACACCTTCGTCTGGCCGGGCGGCGACCCGTTCGGCGGGCAGACCTTCCAGCGGCCCTGGTTCGAGGACACGATGAAGGCGGCCAAACTGAAAGCGGATGTGGCCTTCGAACTGTTCGACCTGCTCGGCGTTCCGTTCTACTGCTTCCATGACGCCGATGTGCGCCCGGAAGGCCAGAACTTCGCGGAGAACACGAAGAACCTCAACGAGATCGTCGACCACTTCGAAAAGAAGCAGGCCGAGACCGGCGTCAAGCTTCTTTGGGGCACGGCCAACCTGTTCTCCAATCGCCGCTATATGGGCGGGGCCGCCACCAATCCGGATCCGGACGTCTTTGCCTTCGCTGCCGCGACCGTGAAGACCTGCATCGACGCCACCCAGCGGCTTGGCGGGCAGAACTACGTGCTCTGGGGCGGACGCGAAGGCTATGAGACGCTGCTGAACACCGATATCGGCCACGAGCTCGACCAGCTCGGCCGCTTCGTCAACCTCGTCGTCGAATACAAGCACAAGATAGGCTTCAAGGGCGCGATCCTGATCGAGCCGAAGCCGCAGGAGCCGACCAAGCACCAGTACGACTACGATGTCGCGACCGTTTACGGCTTCCTCAAGCGGTACGGTCTGGAAAACGAAGTGAAGCTCAACATCGAGCAGGGCCACGCCATCCTCGCCGGCCATTCCTTCGAGCATGAGCTGGCGCTCGCGAACGCGCTCGGCATCTTCGGCTCGATCGACATGAACCGCAACGACTACCAGTCCGGCTGGGATACCGACCAGTTCCCGAACAACGTGCCGGAAATGGCACTGGCCTACTACCAGGTTCTCGCCGGCGGCGGCTTCACCACTGGCGGCACCAATTTCGACGCCAAGCTGCGCCGCCAGTCGATCGATCCGGAAGACCTGCTGATCGGCCATATCGGCGGCATGGATTGCTGCGCCCGCGGCCTCAAGGCGGCGGCGAAGATGATCGAGGACAAGGCCTTGTCGAAACCGCTCGACGAGCGCTATGCGGGCTGGAACGGGGCGGAGGCGAAGAAGATGCTCTCCGGCGGCTATTCGCTGGAGGAGATTGCGGCCAGGGTGGAGCGGGACAATGTCATTCCCGAACCGAAATCCGGCCGCCAAGAATATCTGGAAAACGTCGTCAATCGCTACGTCTGAAGTGGTCGGGGCCCCGATGTGCGGGGCCCCGCCTTTGTCCCCTGCGGGACCTTTCCGCAGGTTGCCGGTTGAAGCGCGGGCGGTGCGCCCTAGTCTCATCCCGAGCGTGCAACCCAGGAGGATGGAATGGAAGACGCAGGTATCGGCTGGATCGCAGCCATCATCATCGGCGGGCTTGCCGGTTGGCTCGCCGAAAGGTTCATGAAGTCCGACATGGGCGTGTTCATGAACATCATACTGGGGATCGTCGGCGCGTTCGTCGCCAATCTCATTCTCAGCCTCGTCGGCGTAACGCTGGGCGGCTGGCTCGGATATCTGATCGCCGGCTTCATCGGCGCCTGCATCCTCATTGCCGCGGCAAGGGCGATGAAGCGATAGGGCATGCGCCGCTGCCGGGCGCTCGACGGTGCCCGGCATAGCGTGCGGGTTCCGTCGCGGTTTGAAGCTCTCTCCGAAGGCATCGCACATCGTCATCGGGGCGGCGGCGTCCATGTCTGGCCGCGGCAGGCACGTGGTGAACCGCGGGAGGATTGCTTCCGTGTGCCACACTCCCTATCTCTCGACGCCGATCCCCCCGCAACGACCGAGCGTCCGCCAAAGCGTCAGGAACCATCCCGTGTCGTCCTTTTCCGATCTCGAAGCGGTCTCCCGCTATGCCGAAGGCCCGGCCCGGCTCGTGCCCGGCTTCCACGCCCTGCAGCGCATGGCGGCGCTTTTGCTCGGCGAGCGCGTCCGGGAGGATGGCTGTCTCCTGGTCGTCGGCGCCGGCGGCGGCCTCGAGCTGAAGATCTTTGCCGAGTTGCAGCCGCTTTGGACCTTCGACGGCGTCGATCCGTCGGCCGAGATGCTGGATCTGGCGAAGCAGACGCTTGGCCCGCTGATGTCGCGCATCCGCCTGCACGAGGGCTATGTCGACACCGCACCCGAGGGACCGTTCGACGGCGCCACCTGCATTCTCGTCATGCATTTCGTGCCGCGCGAGGAACGCTTGCGGATGCTGGGCGAGATCTTCCGGCGCCTGCGGCCGGGCGCGCCGTTCGTCGTCGCCCACCACAGTTTCCCGCAGGCCGATCCGGAAAAGGCGCTCTGGCTCGAACGCTACGCGGCCTTCGCCGCCGCTTCCGGCGTTTCGACGGCCAATGCGCAGAATGCGGCCGAGGCCATCGGGGTTCGCCTGCCGGTGCTGTCGCCGGACGAGGACGAGGCCCTGCTGCGGGAGGCCGGTTTTGCCGACGTGCAGCTCTTCTACGCCGGGTTCACGTTCAGGGGATGGGTCGGCTACCGGCCATGACGGCGGGTGGGCGAGGCGGGGCAGAAACGATTGCCACGACAACCTCGCTCGCTCTAGCGCCTGGCCGGTGAGGTCACCGATCCGCGCACCACGAGATCGGGCATGATCAGCACCTCGCGGCTTTCGGACAGCGGCTCCGACAGGTTTTCCAGCAACAGCGCCATCGCCTGGCGGCCGATCGCCGAGCGGGGCTGGCGGATCGTCGTCAGCGCCGGGTTCAGGTAGGTCGCCTGGGGGACGTCGTCGAAGCCGATCACGGAGAAGTCCTGCGGCAGGTCGTAGCCGCGGGCGGACAGCCCGTTCATGACGCCGACGGCGGTCGCGTCGTTGACGCACATGAAGGCGGTCGGCAGCGTGTCGCGCATGAAGAGCTGTTCGACGGCGAGCCGGCCGCTTTCGATCGTGCCCTCGCCGTCGATGACCATGCGCTGCTCCGGCGCGATGCGGGCGGCGTCGAGGGCGAGATCATAGCCCCTGCGGCGCCTGAGGTGGCCGAGGCGGGTCTTGCTGTCACCGATGAAGGCAATGCGGCGGTGGCCGGCGGACAGCAGGTATTCGGCGGCCTTGCGGGCGCCAGCGGTGTCGTCGACGCCGACATAGGGGATGGTGCTGCCGAACACCGGTTCGAAGACGGCGACGGACGGCGGCAGGCGCTGGGTCATTTCCTGGTGGCCGAACGGCGCATGGCCGGTGAACAGCAGCAGGCCCGCCGCCTGGTTCGAATTCAGGAACTTCAGGTATTCGAGCCCGCGTTCCGGATCGTTCTGGGTGTGGCCGATGAGGACGCCGTAGCCGTGTGCGCGCGCCTCGTTCTCGAGCCCGATCAGGATGGAGGAGAAGTTCGGGTCGCCGATATCAGGCGCCAGCACCAAGATCATGTTCGACCGGCCCATGCGCAGGGATCGCGCCATGGCGTTGGTCGTGTAACCGGTGATCGCGATCGCCTGATTGACCCGCTGGCGCGTGGATTTGGCGACCTTCTCGGGATTGTGAATTGCCCTGCTGACGGTGGCGATCGACACTTCCGCCAGGCGGGCGACGTCCTCGATCGTGGCAGGGTTCTGGGTTGACACGTTGACCTGATGTCCTTGCGGGTGGATGGGCCCTGCACCCTAGAACCAAAGCGCCGCCATTTGAAAGCGGTTTGGGTGTGGAATTCCCACTGATGCACATGATGTAAACCTTTACATACGCCATGTAAAGGTTTACACAGTGATCCCAAGTGGTGGGGAGCCACAGGGAGGGAATATGGCCAACGATGGGACGATCGCATCCGTGCCGGTGCTTGCGGCCGAGCGGATATCGAAGACGTTCGGCGAGGTGCAGGTTCTCTTCAGCGTCGACATGGACATCCTTCCGGGCGAGGTCCATGCGCTGGTCGGCGAGAACGGCGCGGGCAAGTCCACCTTCATCAAGATCCTTTCGGGTTTCCAGCCGCCTTCGTCGGGCCGCATCCTGCTCGACGGCGAGCCGGTGACGCTGCCGGCCAACAGCGCCGCCGAGGCGCTCGGCATCATCCTCATCCACCAGGAATTCAATCTTGCCGAGCACCTGACGGTGACCGAGAGCCTGTTCCTCGGCCGTGAGGTCGCCCGCTTCGGCGTGCTCGACCGCAAGGCCATGCGGGCGGAGACGCGCCGGGTGCTCGACATGCTCGGATCGCGGATCGACGAGAATGCGCTGATCAGCTCGCTCGCCGTCGCCGACAAGCAGATGGTCGAAATCGCCAAGGCGATCAGCCGCGACGCGCGGGTGATCTTCATGGACGAGCCGACGGCGGTTTTGTCGCGCGAGGAGGCGGGCGTCCTGTTCGACCAGGTCCGCAAGCTCAAAGCCAAGGGCACGAGCTTCGTCTTCGTCTCGCACAAGCTCGACGAGGTGATGGAGATCAGCGACCGCGTCACGGTGCTGCGAGACGGCCAGTGGATCAAGACGGCGCCGACCTCGATGCTCGACGGCGAGGCGATCGCCCAGCTGATGGTCGGCCGCGAGCTCTCCAGCCTCTATCCCACCAAGCACGAGCCGGACGTCGACGAGACGATCGTCCTGTCCGTCCGCGGCCTGACCACGGGCTATGTGCAGGATGCGAGCTTCGAATTGCGCAAGGGCGAGGTGCTGGGCTTCTCCGGGCTGATCGGCTCGGGCCGCTCGGAACTGATGGAGGCGATCGCCGGCCTGCGCCCGCGCCTTGCCGGGGAGGTGCTCCTGCACGGCGAGCCGCTCGTTGCCGGCGACTTCCGCGAGGCGAACCGCCGCGGCCTCGCCTACATGACCAAGGACCGCAAGGGCATGGGGCTGTTGCTCGACGAGGGGATGACGACCAACCTGACCCTGCAGTCGCTCGGCCAGCACGTCACCCACGGCTATCTCGATCCGGGAAGCGAGGCGAAGGCGATGGCGCGCGCCAGGCGGCGCTTCGACATCCGCGTCCGCGACGACCGGGTGCGCGTCGGGCGCATGTCGGGCGGAAACCAGCAGAAGCTCCTGCTCGCCAAGGTCATGGAGACCGAGCCGCAGGTCATCATCATCGACGAGCCGACGCGCGGCATCGACGTCGGCACCAAGCAGCAGATCTATCATTTCATCGCGGCCCTTGCCCGCGAGGGACGTTCGATCATCGTCGTCTCCTCGGAGATGCCCGAGGTGATCGGGCTCTGCACGCGGGTGGCGGTGATGCGCGAGGGGCATCTGGTCGGCATGCTCGAGGGAGAGGAAATCTCCGAGCAGATGATCATGCGCTATGCGGCCGGCCTGCGGCGGAAGGCCGTGGGCTGAGCGCACAAAGAAGACGACGGGATTTTCGGCGCCTGGCGCCATCGGGAGGTTGAACTTGGACATGAGCACCAACAGCGACATCGAGGAGCGCGTGCCGCGGCGGCGCACCTGGCGGGACATCGATCTCAGGGCGGTCGCGCCCTTCGCCGCTCTCATCCTGCTGCTCATCATCGGCGCGCTGGTCAACCCGAACTTCATCGGGCTCACCAACCTCGCCAATGTCGCAACCCGCAGCGCCTTCATTGCCATCATCGCCGTCGGTGCGACCTTCGTGATCTCGTCGGGCGACCTCGACCTTTCGGTCGGCTCGATGGTCGCCTTCGTCGCCAGCTTGATGATCCTGTTCATGAATTCCGGCGCGATCGCCGATCCCTCGCTGATGCTCGTCGCCGCCATGGTGCTGGCCGTCGTCATCGGCGGCGCCTGCGGGCTGCTGAACGGGCTGATCACCACGCTCGGGCGGATCGAGCCGTTCATCGCCACGCTCGGCACCATGGGCATCTATCGCGGGCTGACCACCTGGCTGTCGCAGGGGGGCGCGATCACGCTGCAGTCGTCCGAACTGCAGTCGCTCTACCGGCCGGCCTATTTCGGCAACGTGCTCGGCGTGCCGGTGCCGATCGTCGTCATCCTCGTCGTCACCGCGATCGCCGCCTTCGTGCTCTACCGCACGCGCTACGGCCGCCACGTGGTCGCCGTCGGCTCCAGCCGCGAGGTGGCGCGCTATTCCGGCATTCATGTGGATCGCGTGCGCACCATCGCCTTCGTCATCCAGGGCCTGTGCGTCGCCGTCGCCGTGCTGCTCTACGTGCCGCGGCTCGGCTCGACCTCGGCCACCACCGGTATCCTGTGGGAGCTGCAGGCGATCACGGCCGTCGTCGTCGGCGGTACGGCTCTGAAGGGCGGGGCGGGGCGCGTCTGGGGCACGATCTGCGGCGCCTTCATCCTGGAGCTAGTCGGCAACATCATGCTGCTCTCCAATTTCATCAGCGAATATCTGATCGGCGCCATCCAGGGCTCGATCATCATCATTGCGATGCTCGTCCAGCGCTCGCTGACGCGCAAATCGTGAACCGGCCGGGCTTGGGGTCGCCCGGTCGCCGCTTCATGGACCCCTTTTTACCTCGGGAGGAAAAAGCATGCAGAAGAGACTGATGGGCCTTGCGGTGGCCGCGACGATGGCGTTCGGCTCGGCCTACGCCCAGGACACCAAGACGATCGGCGTCTCGATCCCGGCTGCCGACCACGGCTGGACCGCCGGCGTCGTCTACCACGCCAACCGCGTGGCCGAACTGCTCATGAAGGAGCATCCGGGCCTCAACGTCATCGTCAAGACCTCGCCGGATCCTGCGACCCAGGCCAACGCCCTGCAGGATCTCGAGATCCAGGGCATCGATGCGCTCGTCATCCTGCCGACCGATCCGGATCCGCTGGTCAACGCGATCAAGGAAGTGAAGGGCAAGGGCACGTTCGTGTCGATCGTCGACCGCGCGCCGTCCACCAACGACAATTCGGTGCGCGATCTCTATGTCGCCGGCAATAACTCGGCGCTCGGCGAAGTGGCCGGCAAGTACATTGCCGCCAACACGCCGGATGCCGAGGTCGTGGTCATCCGTGGCCTGCCGATCCCGATCGACCAGGAGCGCCAGGACGGCTTCGACAAGGGCATCGCCGGCTCCAACGTCAAGGTGCTTGACCGACAGTTCGGCAACTGGAATCGCGACGACGCCTTCAAGGTCATGCAGGACTACCTGACCAAGCATTCCAAGATCGACGTGGTCTGGTGCCAGGACGACGACATGGCCGTCGGCGTGCTGCAGGCGATCGAGCAGGCCGGCCGCACCGACATCAAGTATGTCATCGGCGGTGCCGGCTCCAAGGACATGATCAAGAAGGTGATCGACGGCGACAAGATGTTCCCGGTCAACGTCCTCTATCCGCCGTCAATGGTTGCCACTGCCATGGAACTGACGGCGGCTGCCCTCTACGACCAGGTTCCGGTGCACGGCACCTACACGCTGGACGCCACCCTGATCACGCCCGAGAACGCGGAAGGCTACTACTTCCCCGATTCTCCGTTCTGATCCGCTGATACGACGCCCGGGCTGCTCAGGTCCGGGCGTCGTCGACTTGTCTGTTCATCGCCGGGCGACTGTCATTGCCGGATGCGGCAATCGACGCTAGTTTCGTTCGCGGCAACGTTGCAGGTGGCGCCGTTCGCGCCGAAAAGTGCCTGTGTCATACCATATGTGAGAGACGCGACCGCAGAACGGGACGCGACGGGAGGAGCACTGGATGAAGACGATCAAGGGGCCGGGTCTGTTCCTGGCGCAGTTTGCCGGCGATACGGCGCCCTTCAACTCCTGGGATTCGATCACCAAGTGGGCCGCCGACATCGGCTACAAGGGCGTGCAGGTGCCAACCTGGGACAGCCGGCTGATCGACCTCAGGAAGGCTGCGGAATCGAAGGCCTATTGCGACGAGTTCGCGGGCAAGGCGCGCGACAACGGCGTCGAGATCACCGAGCTCTCCACCCATCTGCAGGGCCAGCTCGTCGCCGTGCACCCGGCTTATGACGAGGCCTTCGACGGCTTTGCGGCACCGGAGGTGCGCGGCAATCCGAAGGCGCGGCAGGCATGGGCGGTGGAGCAGGTGAAGCTGGCGCTGACGGCCTCGAAGAATTTCGGGCTGGATGCGATGGCGAGCTTCTCTGGCGCGCTCGCCTGGCCCTTCGTCTATCCCTGGCCGCAGCGCCCGGCCGGCCTCGTCGAGACGGCCTTCGACGAACTGGCGCGGCGCTGGAAGCCGATCCTCGACCATGCCGAGGATTGCGGGGTCGACGTCTGCTACGAGATCCATCCCGGCGAGGACCTGCACGACGGCATCACCTACGAGATGTTCCTGGAGCGCACCGGCAACCATGCCCGCGCCTGCATGCTCTACGATCCGTCGCACTACGTGCTGCAGTGCCTCGACTATCTCGACAATATCGACATCTACAAGGACCGGATCCGGATGTTCCACGTCAAGGACGCGGAGTTCAATCCGACCGGCCGGCAGGGCGTCTATGGCGGCTACCAGAGCTGGGTGAACCGGGCCGGGCGCTTCCGCTCGCTCGGCGACGGCCAGGTCGATTTCGGCGCCGTGTTCTCCAAGATGGCGGCCAATGATTTCGCCGGCTGGGCCGTGGTCGAGTGGGAATGCGCGCTGAAGCATCCCGAGGACGGCGCCCGCGAGGGGGCCGATTTCGTCAAGCACCACATCATCCGCGTCACCGAGAAGGCCTTCGACGACTTCGCCGGCGCCGGCACCGACGAGGCGGCCAACCGGCGCATGCTGGGGATCTAGTCTCGGCAAGCAATGTAGGACCCGTCACCCTTGCCCCTCACCCTAGCCCTCTCCCCGCAGGCGGGGAGAGGGACGTGGCCTGCTCAGACGTTGCGTTCGTAGCGAGCGTTGCGATTGTGGTCCTTCTCCCCGCCTGCGGGGAGAAGGTGCCGGCAGGCGGATGAGGGGCGAAATCAGGCATAGATTTTTCAGGAGAAACACATGGCCATCGAAGGAAGCACGACGGAAGCGCGACAGCCGCGGATCAGGCTCGGCATGGTGGGCGGGGGTGCCGGCGCCTTCATCGGGGCGGTGCACCGCATTGCCGCCCGCCTCGACGATCATTTCGAACTCGTCGCCGGCGCGCTGTCCTCGACGCCGGAAAAATCCGTCGCCTCGGGGCGGGAGCTCGGGCTCGATCCCTCGCGCTGCTACGGCTCGTTCAAGGAGATGGCGATCCGCGAGGCGAAGCTGAAGAACGGCATCGAGGCGGTGGCGATCGTCACGCCGAACCACGTCCACTACGAGGCGGCGAAGGAGTTTCTCAAGCGCGGCATCCACGTCATCTGTGACAAGCCGCTGACCTCGACCCTGGGGGATGCGAAGAAGCTGAAGAAGCTCGCCGGCGAGAGCGAGGCGCTGTTCGTGCTCACCCATAACTACACCGGTTATCCGATGGTGCGCCAGGCGCGCCAGATGGTGATGAACGGCGATCTCGGCACGATCCGGCTGGTGCAGATGGAGTATCCGCAGGACTGGCTGACCGAGGCGGTCGAGCAGAGCGGGTCGAAGCAGGCCGAATGGCGCACCGATCCGGCCCGCTCCGGCGCCGGCGGCTCGACCGGCGACATCGGCACTCATGCCTACAATCTCGGCTGCTTCGTCTCCGGCCTCGAACTGGAGGAGCTTTCCGCCGATCTCGACAGCTTCGTTCCCGGGCGCAAGCTCGACGACAACGCGCATGTGATGATGCGTTTCAAGGAGAAGGACGGCGCACGCGCCAAGGGCATGCTCTGGTGCAGCCAGGTGGCGCCGGGCCACGAGAACGGGCTGAAAGTGCGCGTCTACGGCACCAAGGGCGGCATCGAGTGGGTGCAGGCCGACCCCAACTATCTCTGGTACACGCCGTTCGGCGAGCCTAAGCGCCTGCTCACCCGAGGCGGTGCCGGTTCCGATGCCGCCGCCGCGCGGGTCTCCCGCATCCCTTCGGGCCACCCGGAGGGTTACCTCGAAGGTTTCGCCAACATCTATACCGAGGCCGCGCGGGCGATCTTCGCCCGGCGCAAGGGCGAAGAGGTCGATCCGGCCGTGATCTACCCGACCGTCGACGACGGTTTGAAGGGCATGCTCTTCGTCGATGCCTGCGTGCAGTCGTCGAAGAAGAACGGCGCCTGGGTCAAGGTCTGACCGCCGTCGCGTGTCCGGAACGTGCCGGGCGGGGAGCTCTTCCTCCCCGGCGTACTTCTCTTCACAAATCGCCCCTGCTGCTCGCCCGGTCGAACACCGGGCGGGTCGCTCGTCTTTTCCGGCGGACCGAATGGAACTATCGTGATATACGGGAAAATATAACGATTCAGCTCCCATGTTGGGGACCTGGCATGTTCATCAGGGCACTGGTCTTTGCTGCCACCCTTCTTCTCGCAGGAAACCCGACGGCGCAGGCGGCATCGTTCGTCGACGCTGCCGGGCGGGTGGTCGAGGTTCCGGACAGGATCGACAAGGTGTTCGTGGCCGGGCCGCCGGCATCGGTCCTCGTCTATGTGCTCGCTCCGGACAAGCTTGCGGGATGGGTGCGCGAGCCCGGCGAGAAGACCAGGACATATCTTCTCCCCGAAGCCCGCGCGCTTCCCACCACCGGGTGGCTGACGGGCAGGGGCGGCACGGCCAATATCGAGGCCGTCCTCGCTTCCAGACCGGATGTGATCATCGACGTCGGAACGGTCAACGACACCTATATCTCGCTGGCCGACCGCGTGCAGGAACAGACGGGGATTCCTTACGTCCTGATCGGCGGGCGGTTCCGCGACACGCCCGGGACGCTCCGCCAGGCGGGAGCCCTTCTGGGTGTGGGTGCGCGCGCCGAAGAACTTGCCCGCTATGCCGAAGAGCGTCTGGCCGGCGTTCAGTCGCTGTTGCGGGACATTCCCGAGAGCGAGCGCCCCAGGGTCTATTACGGGCGTGGCCCGAAGGGGCTGGAAACCGGGCTCGCGGGCTCGATCAACATGGAAGTCCTCGAGGCCGCGGGTGCCGCAAACGTCGCCGCCGCTGCGGGCGAGGGCGGCCTGTCGGAGGTGTCGCTCGAGCAGGTCCTTGCCTGGAAGCCCGACGTGATCCTTGCGAGCGACGCCCGCTTCACCGAAACGGTTGGCTCCGACCCGCTCTGGTCGACCATCCCGGCCGTGCGCTCCGGCCGGGTGTACAAGGCCCCCGACGTCCCGTTCGGGTGGTTCGATTCCCCGCCGGGGATCAACCGGCTGATCGGCCTTACATGGCTTAAATCCGTCCTCTATCCGGATGCCGGCAAGGTTGCTCTGCGTGCGGAGGTGCGGGACTTCTTCAAGCTTTTCTATCACGTCGAACTGACCGAGGCCGATCTCGACGGCTTCCTCGCGGACACCGGGAGCGGAAATTGATCCGTACGGGCGAGACCGGCGCGGATCGGCCGGCGAGGATGCGAGCGGCCACCGCGTACGGTCTGGCGGCGGCGCTCCTGACCATCGTCGTTCTCGTCGCCCTGTCGGTCGGCAAGTTCCCGGTGAGCCCGGGAACGACATTCGCGATCCTCTGGAACGGGATTGCAGGAACGGCGAAGGACCTGGACCCGACGCTTGGCAACGTGATCTGGAATGTCCGCCTGCCGCGGGTGATGGCGGGGCTGTGCGTCGGCGCGGTGCTGGCGGCCGCGGGGGCGAGCTATCAGGGCGTCTTCCGCAATCCGCTGGTGTCACCGGACATTCTCGGCGTCTCGGCCGGCGCCAGCCTCGGGGCGGTCCTCGGAATATTCCTGTCGCTGCCGGTGCTGGCGATCCAGGGGCTCGGTTTCATGGGCGGGCTCTTTGCGCTGGGGGTGGTCTACGCGGTCGGGCTGGCGGTTCGTGGGCGCGATCCGGTCCTGACGCTCGTGCTCGCGGGGATGGCCATCGCGGCGCTGCTGGCGGCGGGGATTTCGTTGCTGAAGATCCTGGCGGACCCTTATGACCAGTTGCCCGCGATCACCCACTGGCTGCTCGGTAGCCTCGCCAGCGTCACGAACGGGGACCTGCTGCTGGTCGTCCCCAGCCTCGTCCTCGGCGTTGCCGTCCTTCATCTCTTGCGCTGGCGGATCAACCTCCTGTCGCTCGGCGACGACGAGGCGCGCGCGCTCGGCGTGGAGACGCGCCTGCTCCGGCCGGCGCTGATCGTCGCCGCCACCCTGATCACGTCGGCCTCCGTCTCGATCAGCGGCGTGATCGGCTGGATCGGCCTCGTCATCCCGCACATGGCGCGCATGCTGGTGGGGCCGGACTTCCGGGTCCTGTTGCCCGCCTCCCTCTTTCTCGGCGCGGCCTTCCTCGTCGTCATCGATACGGTCGCGCGCACGGTCTCCACGGTGGAAGTGCCGCTCGGCATTCTCACCGCGGTGATCGGCGCGCCTTTCTTCCTCGCACTGCTGGCGACCGGCCGCGCGGGCTGGTCGTGATGATCCGGCTGGACGACCTGGCTTTCGGCCATAGCCGGGTTGCGATCGGCTCGAAGATGAGCCTGTCGGTCCATGCCGGCGAGGTGCTGGCGGTCCTCGGGCCCAACGGCGTCGGCAAGACGACGCTGTTCAGGACGATCCTCGGTCTTCAACGGCCGCTTGCCGGCCGCGTCCTCGTCGACGGGACGGACCTGGCGCAATGTTCGCGCAGCGAGATCGCGTCGAAGATCGCCTATGTGCCGCAGGCCCACGGCACGCTGTTTCCGTTCCGGGCGCTGGACATCGTGGTCATGGGGCGGGCATCGAGGCTCACCGCCTTCCAACAGCCGGGACGCAGGGATCGCGACCTGGCGTTCGAAGCGATGGCGCGGCTGGGCATCCAGTCGCTGGCGCACCGGCCCTATACCGAGATCAGCGGCGGCGAGCGGCAACTGGTCCTGATCGCCCGGGCCCTGGCGCAGGAGGCCAGCTTTCTCGTTCTCGACGAGCCGACCGCAAGCCTGGACTACGGACACCAGTTCCAGGTTCTCGAGCAGATTCGGCTTTTGGCCGCAGGCGGAAAGGGAATTCTGCTGTCCACGCATAATCCGGATCACGCCTTCTTCGTCGCCGACCGGGCCGCGCTGATGGCGGGCGGTTCCATCGTGGACGTGGGCGAACCGCAGCAGGTGCTGACGCCCGCGGCGCTTCGCTCCGTCTTCGGGGTCGACGTCGTCGTCGGCAAGATAGAGGGAAGCGTGCATCTCACATGCGCGCCCGCCCGCATCAGCGGCGCTCCGCAGGACTGAGACGAAAGATCGTCAGTCGTCCACAGCGACCATGACGTCGGAGGCCTTCACGACAGCGTAGGCCTCCTTGCCCGCCGAAAGCCCCAGTTCGGTGACCGCCTCGTTGGTGATCGAGGCGGTGATGACGGATCCGCCGATGTCGATCCGCACATGCGCAGTCGTCGCTCCCAGCGTCACATCCACCACCTTGCCCTTCAGCCGATTGCGCGCACTGATCTTCATCGCCGGTAACTCCTTGTTGTTGCTCCGTGAAGGGGAATGCCTAGCACACTTGCCGGCATGTCGAAATGCCGGGCCCGAAACGAGGCGTGGGCAGGTTTGACTTGTCTTCCGTGGAGCTTGCTGCGACGTTGCAAGACGAACGTCGCCGCCAGAAAGTTCATTTCTGCAACAGGGAGGAGGGCAGGTGATGAAGGGTGGATGCCTTTGCGGTTCGGTCCGATACGAGACCGTGGCCGCGCCGCTATATTCCGGGTTCTGTCATTGTCGCGACTGCCAGAAGGCGACCGGCACGGGGCACAGCTGCTACATGATCTTCGGTCGCTCGGATTTTTCCTGGAGCGGCGACGTGCGGTCCTATGCGGTGACGGCCGAAAGCGGCCAACCGTCCCTTCGGCACTTCTGCCCGACCTGCGGCACCATCGTGCTTGGGTCCGGGCCGGACGGCGACGATCGCTGGACGATCTATGCCGGCACGCTGGACGATCCGTCGGAATTCGTCCCGCAGGACGCGATCATGACCCGCAGCCGCCAGCCATGGGATCACATGGCGGGCAACCTTCCCGAATTCGAAGGCATGCCTGAATAAGGTCCTGTCCGGAGGGTCGAGGGTGCGGCCTTTGGCCTACTTGCCGAGGTGCCGTTCGCCGCGCTTTCGGGCCAGATCCATCTGCAACTGGCGCTGGCGGAAACGGGCGCGGTCCTCGTCGCTACGGCTATCGAAGCAATGCGGGCAGGAGACGCCGGGCTCGAAAGTGTCGGCCTTGATCTCCTCGGCGGTCAGGGGATGGCGGCAGGCGCGGCAGAGCGTGTGTTCGCCCTCCTGAAGGCCATGGGTGACGGAGACGCGCTCGTCGAAGACGAAGCAGGCGCCCTCCCACAGGCTCTCGTCCGCCGGCACTTCCTCCAGGTATTTCAGGATGCCGCCCTTGAGGTGGTAGACCTCGTCGAAACCCTGCTCCTTCATGAAGGCGGTCGCCTTCTCGCAGCGGATGCCGCCGGTGCAGTACATGGCGATCTTCGGCTTGTTATGCAGGCCCGTATGGTTGCGCACCCAGTCCGGAAATTCGCGGAACGATTTGGTCTGCGGATCGACCGCGCCCCGGAAGATGCCGATCGCGGTCTCGTAGTCGTTGCGGGTGTCGATGACGATCGTGTCGGGATCGGAGATCAGCGCGTTCCAGTCCCCGGGCTCGACATAGGTGCCGACCACCCGGTTGGGGTCGATGTCCTCGACGCCCATGGTGACGATCTCCTTCTTCAGCCGCACCTTCATGCGCAGGAACGGCATTTCCGCGGCGTGGCTTTCCTTGTGCTCCAGCGTGGCGAACTCGGGCTGGGTGCGCAGGAAGGCGAGGACGGTGCGGATGCCCCCGGACGGGCCGGCGATCGTGCCGTTGATGCCCTCGTGGGCGAGCAGCAGGGTGCCGCGCACGCCGTTTTCCTCGCACAGGGCCTGCAGCGGCGCGCGCAATGCGGCAAAGTGCGGCACGGAAACGAAGTGATAGAGGGCCGCGACGAGGAAGGAGGCTTCCGTCCGCGGCGTCGTGTCGGTGTCAATCTCGGTCATGGCCGCTGGAATACAGCTTTGCGCGTTGTGGCGCAATCGGGCGCTCTCGGCAACGGCCGGCGGCGTCAGGCCGCATGCCGCCACAGGAGCTCGATGCGGCCGGCATCCTCGCGGGTATCCTCGGGGAAGAGCAGTTCGGCCAGCGGCAGCGCCTCGGCGCGCAGGCGGTCGCCCTCGGCGATCATCACGGCGAGCAGGTGCGTCAGGTCCTTCGGCGTGCCGATCTCGCCCGGATGGGCGTCGGCGAAGCTCGTCAGCAGGGCGATGTCCTGGTTTTCTCCGAGCAGCGTGACGAGCGCCCGCGCTTGTTTGCGGGTGCCGTTCAAGGCCGCCGGCCAGGCCTCGGCCAGGAAGCGGCAGTGCACCCAGCGGTCCTGCGTGCGCTTGCGCAGCGTATGGAAGCAATCGGGCTCGCCGGTCTTCCTGGCCAGCCGGAGCGCTTTGGCGGCCTTGCGGCCGGTCGACCGCCAGCCGTGGCCGAGGATTTCGGCGGCGCGCTTGTGGCCCCCGTCGATGCGCAGGCGTTCCGCAGCCGCAAGGGCCTCCTTGCAGGTGGACACGGCCTCGTCCATCCGTTCCTTCGTCACGGCGGTATCGACCATCGCGTCGCGGCGGGCCACCAGCTTCCCGTGGATGCGCTCCAGCGCCATGCGTTCCTCAGCGGTCGAGGCGGCCTCGCCCAGACGGTGGGCCGTCTCCACCAGCGAGGTGGCGTCGCGGCTCGCCGCGAGGCTGCGGCCGAGCGTGCCGATCCGCTCGTTCTCCCGCTTCTGGAAGCCCTTGTCGGCAGACGCCACCAGCCGGTAGAGGCTGCGGATGCGCTTGAACTGCTTGCGGGCGGTGTGGATGGCCTCGTGCGGTCCCTCGGGTTGGTTCTCCAGTGCATCGAGCGCCCGCGAGAGGTATCGGGACGCAACGCGACGGACTTCGCTTTGAAGAGATTTATCCGCTTTGAGACTGAGGCTCATGAGAGGACCGGAGCGCTCCTTCGGACAGGGCCATTGCCTGGTTGGAATAGCGATAGTCGCCGGTCACCTCCCGCCCAATCCAATCGGGGATTTCCGGCCTGTCGGTCTCGTTGCGCAGTTCCACCTCCGCCACGACGAGGCCGCTGTAGCGTCCGCCGTAGACATCGACTTCCCAGGTGAAGCCCTTGTACGCGACTTCGTGGCGCACCTTCTCGATCACCGTGCCGATCGCCTGGCCCAGCATCTCCTCGGCGACGGCCGGGTCGATCTCGAACTCGTATTCGTCGCGGGAAAGGGCTGCCTGACCGATCTTGAGCGTCAGGCAGGCGCGCCCGTCGCCATAGGTGCGGACGCGCAGCGACCGGACGTCCATCGTGGCGAGATAGCCCTGCTTGATGGGGACGCCGGCGTCGGCCGAGAGACGCCACCGCTTGCCGGAAACCAGAAACTTTCTCTCGATTTCTTTGGCCATGCCACTCGCTTTCGCATTGTGGTAGTCGGTTGAACAAACTGTACACGATGAGCCTGTCATGGCAAGGCGCGAAAGAACCCGACGCCTGCCAGCCCCTGTTGCGATGCCTGCAACGATGTCCGCCGCGATCCGGTTCCGCGCCGCTTTGTAGCGGGCCTTTTTTCTCGACATGCGCGGCCCGAAAAGGTATCTCACGGCCAGATTCAATCGTTTCAGGGAATGCGCCGATGGCCGAGAAAACCGAAAAGCTCCTGTCCGTGTTGAAGCTGCAGCCGGTCGTCCCTGTCCTGATCGTCGATGACGCGGCGACGGCGGTGCCGCTGGCGCGTGCATTGGTCGCAGGCGGTCTCAAGGCGATCGAGATCACGCTTCGCACGCCGGCCGCGCTGGAAGCGATCCGCCGCGTCGCAGGCGAGGTCGAAGGTGCCGTCGCCGGCGCCGGAACGATCCTGAACGCGGCGCAGTTCGACGAGGCGGTCGAGGCGGGCTCGCAGTTCATCGTCAGCCCCGGCACCACCCAGGAGCTGCTGGATGCCGCCTCGCAATCGCCGGTCCCGCTCCTGCCGGGGGCGGCCACCGCCAGCGAGGTCATGGCGCTGCGCGAAGAGGGCTACGAGGTGCTGAAATTCTTCCCCGCCGAGCAGGCCGGCGGTGCCTCCTACCTCAAGGCGCTGTCCTCGCCGCTTGCCGGCACGCTGTTCTGCCCGACAGGCGGGATCTCGCTGGCAAACGCGAAGGACTACCTGTCGCTGCCGAACGTCATCTGCGTCGGCGGCTCGTGGGTCGCGCCGAAGGATCTGGTTGCGAAGGGCGACTGGGCCGGCATCACCAGGCTCGCCGCCGAGGCGGCGCAGCTGAAGGGCTGAGCGCGGGGCGCCGACAGCCTGCCTGCGCCTGCTGTCGTCGCGCGGCTCCTGCGTGCGACGATCACGATTCTTGAAAACCACGGTTTGTAATCCGGCCTCGCATCCCTATCTCTCACTCCGGCTCATACTGGAAGGGAGAGAACCCGATGTTCGATGCGAAAAAGTTGCTGGATCAGTTCCTCGGATCGCAGATCCCGGGCGCGGGCGGCACCGTGCGTGAGCGCGCAGGGCAGGTGACGCAGGCGGCCAAGGACAATCCACTCGCAGCAGGCGCCATCGCCGGCGTTCTCCTCGGCACGAGCGGCGGCCGCCAGGTCGCAGGAACCGCCCTGAAGCTCGGCGGACTGGCCGCGATCGCCGGCCTCGGCTACCAGGCCTACAAGAACTACAAGGCCGGCCAGGCCCCCGCAGCGCCGGCGCCGGATGTCGAGCGGCAGCCCGAGCTGCTGCCGCCGCCGTCGGATTCCGGTTTTGCCACGCAGGCCGTCAGCGACGATTTCGCGCTGACGCTGATCCGCGCGATGATCGCGGCGTCCCGCGCTGACGGCCACATCGACGCTGCAGAGCGCGCCCATATCATGGACAGGCTCAAGGTCTCCGGCCTCAGCGGCGATGCCGCCGCCTTCCTGGAGAAGGAACTCGCCGATCCGACCGATCTCGACGGCATCGTCGCGGCCGCCAGGACCGAGGAGCAGCGCGTCGAGCTCTATACGGCCTCGCGGCTGACGATCGAGCCCGACAGCCGGGCCGAGCGCGGCTATCTCGACCTGCTCGCCGGCCGCCTCGGACTGCCGGACGCGCTCGTCGATCACATCGAGGCCACCGTGTCCTCGGCGAAGGTTCCGGCCGGTCCCGCCTCCAGTCCGACCTCCAATCCCTGGGCCTGATCGTCGCATCAGCACTTTGCATTTGTTTCCCGGCCGTTGCTGCCCTATGCCTCCTTGAGAGCGCGACGCAGCGACGAACCGGGAAGCGGGGGAGAAGGAATGCACGATCTGAAGCACTGGACGGCCCGGCCGACGCCGGCCCCCGTGACGCTGGAAGGACGCTACGTCCGCATCGAACCCTATGATCGCGCAACGCATCTCGAAGCCCTGTGGGACAGCTTCGGCGGACTGACGATCAATCCGCTGCTGAAATATTTCACCCAGGACGATTTTTCCGGCATCGCGGATTTCGACGCGTGGCTCGCCTCTGTCGGCAAGGGCGGCTGGGTGACGGAGGTCTTCCGCGACAAGGCGAGCGGCAAGGTCGTGGGCATGGCGAACTACATGCGGCCGGATCCGGCCAACGGCGTGGTGGAGATCGGCGGCATCGCCCATGGTCCGGCGATGGCGCGTTCGCCGCTGTCGACGGAAGGCCAGTACCTGCTCGCCCGGCATGCCTTCGAGGATCTCGGCTATCGCCGCTACGAATGGAAGTGTCACAACCTCAACGAAGCGAGCAAGCGTACGGCGCAGCGGCTCGGCTTCAGCTTCGAGGGCGTCTTCCGCCAGCACATGCTGTCCAAGGGGCAGAACCGCGACACCGCATGGTTCTCCATCATCGACAGCGAATGGCCGGTCACCGCGAAGGCCTTCGAGGCATGGCTGTCGCCCGACAATTTCGATGCGCAGGGAAACCAGAAGCGGCGGCTGGAAGATATCCGCGCGGACCTGAAGCAGGCGGGTGCGCCGTGAACGGGGACGAGAAGGGAAATCGATCCTCGGCGATCGCCGCCGCCGTCATCCTGCTCGTCACCGGGCTTGCCTTCTATTTCCTGCCGGGCGTCATGATCTCGCTCGGCAGTGTCTCGCCCTGGCTTTCGGCGGCATTGGGCACCGCGCTCGTGCTCGCCTTCTTCCTGCTGTTCTGGCTGAGGGCCCGCCATCAGAGGCGCCGGGGCAAGTAGGGCCGGTTCCGGCTCAACCCTGTAGCGAGGCCCCGAGCAGCACCAGGCCCAGCACCATCACCAGGAGCGCACCGAGAATCTCGATGGCGTTGCCGACGCGGAGGGCGGCGCTGTCGCCGCCCGCAAGCCGCATGGCGACGCCCTTGGCGGTGACCGCCAGCGTGGCGAGAGCCGAAACGGTGATGGCAGTGCCGATCGACATGGCGATGACGGAGAGCAGGCCGCCGACATAGAGCCCGTTCAAAAGCGCAAACGAGAGCACGATCAGCGCGCCCGAGCATGGACGCAGCCCGACGGCGACGATCGCCGACCAGGCTTCGCTGAGCGCGAAACGGTCGCCTTTCAGAAGCTCGGGATCCGGCGCATGGGCATGGCCGCAGGTGGCGCAGACCTCGCCCGCCGCATGCGGATGGCCGTCATGATGGCCATGTTGATGATGGGCATGGCTGTGCGCGGGCGCGCCGTGGGTGTCATGGGCATGCAGGTGGTGGCCGTGGCCGGCGGTGTCGGCAAGCGCCATGGCGTAGGCTTCGACCGGTGCCGTGCGGCGGGACCGGCTCCGCCAGAGCTTGCGATAGAGCAGCCAGGCGCCGAAGGCTGCGATCAGTGCGTAGCTCGTCGTCTCCAGCGCCCGGGTGGCGTCCGTCATCGAGATGGCGGTTCCGCGCAGGACGAGATAGCCAGCACCGACGAGCAGGATGGCGACGATCCCCTGCAGCATCGACGAGATGAACGACAGCGCCACGCCCCGCTTCAGCTCGATCTCGTTCGCCAGCATGTAGGAGGAGATGACCGCCTTGCCGTGGCCGGGGCCGGCGGCGTGAAAGACGCCGTAGGCAAAGGACAGCCCGACGAGGGTGGAGGCGGCCCACGGGTTCTCGCGCATGTTCTTCAGCGCACCGGTAAGCGCGTGATAGAAGGCCTGCTGATGGGCGTTGATCCAGGCGAAAAGGCTGCCGAACATGCCGCCGGACGTGCCGAAGCCCGGTTCGGCGCTGCCGATGCCGAGCGGCGACTGCGCCAGCGCTACCCCGGTGCCCGCCAGCAGGGCGAGAAGGGCAAGGGCTGCGGCGCGCTTTCCATGTCGAGGTCTCAGCATGTCACTTCCAGTCTCGTCGCAAACAGCCGCGACATGTCGGTGCCGGTCGGGTCGTTCCAGAAGGCATCGGTCAGCGTGCCTTCGTTCTGTGCGAGCACCTCGTCCGGGTCCGGCCGCACCACCTGGTGCTTGCAGGCGGAGAACCTGTCGCCGACCACCACCATATTGTCGTCGGTCGGGAAATCCATCGAGGCGTACATCGTCGGATCGTAGACGCCGAAGGTCAGCTTGCCCTTCAGCGGCATGGCCTGGCCGGGCTTGAGCGTAAAGAACATCAGGAGCTGGCCGTCCTGGAAATCGACGTTGATCGCGTCCGGCTTGCCGACCTTCACGGTCTTCCCGTCTTCGGTGATCGTCGTGTAGTAGCTGAACTCCTCCAGCGACTCGAGGACGGTCTGGCCCACTTCGGCCAGTTCGTCCGGGTCGAGCTTGAGATTTGAGTTCTTGTCGAAGTCGAGCACGACGCTCGAGGAGAACATTTCGTCGAACCGCCAGACGTTGCGCAGTTCCGACACGGTGCCGTCCTCGCCGGCGACGACCTCGAGCCGCGCCTCGGCGAAGATGTGCGGATGCGCCAGGGCGGCTGCCGGCAACAGCCAGACGGCACCTGCGATCAGGAGGGGAGCGTGCTTCATGCGCGAGGGTAACCTCTCGTCCGGCTTTGAGGATTCGCTACCGAATGTACCGCAATTGGGCCGGAATTGGGACTTCGGCCGAGCGCGAATTGTCGCGCCCGGCGCATTCAGGCGCCGTCACCGTTTTTCCTGAACCAGTTGTGCAGGAAATCCACGAAGGTGCGCACCTTCGCCGGCAGATAGCGGCGATGCGGATAGATCGCATAGATGCCGCGGTCGGCGGGCAGGTAGTCTTCGAGGATGGAGACGACCGCGCCCGATTCGATGCGGCTGCGCGCGATGAATTCGGGCACCTGCGCGATGCCGAGGCCGCTCTGGGCGGCGCGCACGGCGGATGTCGGGCTGTTGACCTCGATGTGTCCGCTGACGGGCACGCTGAAGCCCGTGCCCTTTGCGTCGATGAAGCGCCAGTTGCTGTGCGACTTGCCGTTCGTGTCGATCACGCAGGGCAGGCGGGAGAGGTCGGAGGGGTGGGTGATCGGGCCGGTCTTCTCCAGAAAGTCCGGTGCGGCGCAGATCTTCAGGTAGAAGTCGCCGAGCTTGCGCGCGATCAGGGTGGAATCCTCCAGCCGCGTGATGCGGATCGCGACATCGAAGCCTTCCTCGACCAGATCGACGAAGCGGTCGTCGGAGACGATCTCGAGCGACAGTTCGGGATGCTCGCGGCCGAAATCGATGAGAGACTGGCCGATCTCGGCGTCCACGAAGGTGCGCGGGGCGGAGATCTTCAGCTTGCCTTTCAGGTCGGTGTTCTTCTCGCGGACGAGATCGGCGAGGTTGTCGATCTCCTTCAGGATCTCCGAGGCTGTGCGGTAGTAGGTGTGGCCCGCTTCCGTCATGGAGAACTGCCGGGTGGTGCGGTTCAAAAGCAGCGCGCCGAGTTCGTCTTCCAGTTCGCGCACATATTTGGACAGGAGCGCCTTGGACTTTCCGACCTTGCGGGACGCTGCGGAAAACCCTTCTGCATCCACGACGTCTATGTAGGCGCGAATGCGGGTCAGCGTATCCATGCAATTGTCCTTGCTGCGATGCCGTATCGGATGCGGGAACCGGAATGTCGTGGGCGGGGCGATTTTTTTCAATAGCGGGGCCAAAAAACTCTTGATTGCGACAGGGAATCTTCTTATCTCCGCCCTTGCCCAAAGTCGCACGTGCCTGTGGGTGTCCGCCGACCCTCGATTTGGTGAGGATCTCGGTAAGGTACCTGGAACTAACCGCTCCAGTCGCTATTCCGGCCAACCGGGAAATGCGAGGACATCTTGAAGCAACGACGGTGCGGGCCTTTCTGGTGTCTGCCGGCTTTCCATCAGCCGGGGTTACTGAAGAGGCACACCTTCATTGCCGGAAGTGCGGTTGGGACCATTCCCTCCAATCCATGGCAGACAAAGCCGAATCCGAGCCTAGGCGGGCTCAGGTTCACCGTTCGCGCATACCGCGCATGCTTGGTTCCGGGGTCTCCACCGGCTGGTTCCATCGCATGAACGCGTATGCCCTTTGTCCTCCGGTTTTTCCGGAGCGCTGGATCATGGGAATACTGAAATGGCGACTGCACGCATTATCGACTTCCTGAACACCCGACGTCCTGACGGTCCGTGCCTCGTGGTCGACCTCGATGTCGTGCGCGACAACTTCAAGGCGTTCCGCCACGCGCTGCCCGACAGTGCGATCTACTATGCCGTCAAGGCCAACCCGGCGCCGGAAGTGCTGCGCCTTCTGGCCAGCATGGGCTCCAACTTCGATTGCGCGTCCGTCGCCGAAATCGAGATGGCGCTCGATGCGGGCGCGACGGCGAACCGCATCTCGTTCGGCAACACGATCAAGAAGGAGCGTGACATCGCCCGTGCGCACGCGCTCGGGATCAGCCTCTTTGCCGTCGATTGCCATGAGGAAGTGGAGAAGATCTCCCGCGCCGCTCCCGGCGCACGGGTGTTCTGCCGCGTCCTGACGGACGGCGAGGGCGCCGAGTGGCCGCTGTCGCGCAAGTTCGGCTGCGTGCCGCAGATGGCGGTCGACGTGCTCGTCTACGCCCACCAGCTCGGCCTCGTCTCCTACGGCGTCTCGTTCCATGTCGGCTCGCAGATGACGAAGGTCGACGCCTGGGATTCAGCGCTCGCCGACGCCAAGCGCGTCTTCGTCCAGCTTGCCAAGCAGGGCATCGAACTGAAGATGGTCAACATGGGCGGCGGCTTCCCGACGAAGTACCTGCGCGACGTGCCGGCGGCCGAAGAATACGGCCAGGCGATCTTCGGTGCGCTGAAGAAGCACTTCGGCAATCACATCCCGGAGACGATCATCGAGCCGGGCCGCGGCATGGTCGGCAATGCCGGCGTGATCAAGGCGGAAGTGGTGCTGGTGTCGAAGAAGTCGGACAACGACGCGCATCGCTGGGTGTTCCTCGACATCGGCAAATTCGGCGGTCTCGCCGAGACGATGGACGAGGCGATCCGCTACCCGATCCGCACCACGCGCGACGGCGACGCGATGGAGCCTTGCGTGATCGCCGGCCCGACCTGCGATTCCGCCGACGTGCTCTACGAGAAGAACATGTACCCGCTGCCGATCACCCTTTCGATCGGCGACGAGGTGCTGATCGAGGGCACCGGCGCCTATACGACGACCTACTCGGCCGTCGCCTTCAACGGCTTCGAGCCGCTCAAGGCCTACGTGATCTGAACCGGTCGAGGCAGCTCCCGCGGCAAGCGGGAGCGCCAATCACAATGATTTCCGATGTCCGCTGGTGGCGGCAATTTGAAGTTCGGGAGGCCGGGATGGCCACTGTTCTTGGTTCTGTCCGCGCGTTTTTCGCGCCATCCGCATTCGCGATCGACCGGGAGAATGCCGGCGACGTTCTGGCGCGCGAGCGCCTGCTCGACCGCGCCATGGGCGAGGGGCGCTTCCGCAAGTCATCGGAGAAGCTGCGCCGCGGCCGGGTGCCGGCCGAAGGCCTGGCGCTCGTCGCCCGCGATGGTGACGGCCACGTGATCGGTACGGTGCGGCTGTGGAACGTCGAGGCCGGCGTGGATGTGTCCGGCAATCCGGTGCCGGCGCTGCTGCTCGGCCCGCTCGCCGTCGACCCGGCCTACGAAGGCACGGGTATCGGGTCGGCGCTGATGCGCGCGGCAATCACCGAGGCCGCCCAGCGCGGGCACGGCGCCGTTCTGCTCGTCGGCGATGCGCCCTATTACGAGCGCTTCGGCTTCTTTGCCGGAAAGGCCGCCCACCTCGTCATGCCCGGTCCGTTCGAGCGCCACCGTTTCCTGGCGCTGGAGCTGAAGGAAGGCTGGCTGGAGGGCGCCGCCGGCATGCTCGTCGCCTCCGGGAGCCGGCTCGGGCGGGGCGAGCTTCCGAAGGCGGCCTGAGGGCCGCCAGGCAGTGTCCAGGCGGGTCAGATCATCGGCCCGCCATAGACGAGCGATGCGTCCCGTGACGCTGCCTCGCGCGGTTCGCGGCTGTCGGACCGCGCGACGATCTCGCTGAAGCTTCGCTGGAACACCTTCAGCGCGACGAGGCTGTAGCAGGCCACTGCCACGAAGTTGTGCCAGAATGCACGGGGCTGCTCGGCATAGCTCGGGTTGACGAGCAGGCACAGGACCTCCACCGCGAGAATGAAGATCAGCGGATAGACGATGTATCTGGCGCTCTCGGTTCGGCCTTCGTCGATGAAATCGGCGATGATGCATGTGCTGACGCCATAGGCGACCGCGACGAACCCGAGGATGTAGCGGAAGAACATGTCGCTGGCGATGATCTCCGGCGTCATCTTGTCGAGGTCTTTTACGCCGGGGCCGATGTAGTAGTAGATGATGAACGAGACCAGGAGCGGCATGAAGGCCGCAAGGCTGCCCCACGAGACGATCGCCAGATAGTTTGCGAACGGGAAGTTCCAGATGCTGGTGAACCTTTCCCAATTCTCCTCCTCGATCCGCAGCGAACGCAGGAACAGGGCGATCAGGCTGGTGAGGGCGAACATGGCGCCCACCGTGAGCGCGGTGATTAGCCCGCTCTTGATGATCGTCGTGGCATCGGTCCGGGCAATGGCCTGACCCCAGTCGATTTCAGGTTTTGCGGCCTGCGTCAGGATTTCCGTGACGTAGAGGTAGAGGCAGAGCGGAACGACGCAGCCGACGAAGCCGATGCCGATCGCAAGCAGCGCCGCGTTGCTCCACGGATAGGTCGGGACACTGTCGTTGACCAGCCTGAACAGGGTCGCCAGAACGGCGTCTGGCTTCTTCGCCGCCGGAAGCATGCCCGCGGCGGCGCCCCTCTTGATCGTCAGCGCCGTCTCGCGATCGTTGCGGGCGAGGATCGCAAAGAGGGCGGAGAGCCGCTTCGCGCCGGTTTCGCATTCGCTGGCCAGCAGCGACCAGCGCTTCACCAGTTCCTCGTAGTTCCTGGCGGCCTTCAGGTCCTTCTCATCGACGGAATCGTTGAGGGCGCGCACCAGCGCCTCAGCGTCACGGTTCAGTTTCTCGCCGGTTTCCCGGGAGAGATCCTGCGCGGGATCCTCGATGTTCGATTTCGCCAGGATCTCCCTGACCTGCGGGGATTTCAGCGTCGTTGCGACGAGCGTCTCGATCTCGTTTTCGAGCATGTCGGACTTCGGCCGCAGGACCTGGATGATCTCCCGGTATTTCTCGTACTCCTCCTTCGACCAGATGCGTTCGCCGCGGATCGTGAGCGTCGCGAACAGCCGCAACGCGATGCAGTTGCGCCCCATCAGCGTCGCCTGGTCCTCGTTGAAGCCGAGGCCGAGCAGGAGATTGCGGATGCGCCAGAACTTGCGCATGTCCCGCCGGTAGTCCGGCGCATCCGCCACCAGCGTCTCGATGTCGTTGCGCGACAGGCGCTGCACGCGGGCATAGAATTCGCCGGGAATGCTGGCGACGCGCTGGGCAAGTCCGCGCAGCATCGCCTCGATCTGGGCGACCATCGGCACCGAGGGTAGGATGCCGACCACGATCAGGGCCGCGCCGAAGGGCCATGCCATGCCCTGGAAGGGCGCCTGCGCACCGGTCGGATCGTTGGCGATCAGCAGCACGACGGGTTTGGCCGTGCACATGAACAGATACAGGAATTCCAGGAAGATCAGGTAGAGCACGAAGGAGCGGTTGAAGATCGATCGCCCGACGATGTCGCCCATCGTCAGCATCTTGGTGAAATCAAACTCCTCGCCCTTCGGCGGCCGCGTGAACTCCTCTATGCGTTTCCTCGCATAGAGCGCGATCACGATCGCGCCCACCGCAAGCGACAACGCAAAGGAACTCTGCTCGCTGAGAAAGCCAGCGACCTGGTCCTGTGCCGGAACGGTTGCCATTGTCGCTTATGTGCACTGGCTGATGCTTGGATTGCACGGGCTTTGGGCCTGCACGCTTCCGCTTGCAACCAGGGCGCCGACAAGGACCAGACCGAATACCAGAAGTGAGACTTTGAGGGGCACCGCAAATGCTGTTGCCATGACAGCCTCCACGCAAAACAAGTGAATATGATCGATCGCTTATAAAGCAAAGTCAACTTATCCCTGCGAAGTACCTCTTTCGGTTGTGGCGAACGCCCGCCCGCCCGGCAGGCAGAGGGGGCGTAGTATTTCCGCCACGGTCGTCATGCGCGCGGCAATGTCGCGGGCAGACAGTGCTAAAGTATTGATCCATCTCAACTCCGTCTCTCCGCCGCGCGAGATATTGACCGCGGTGCAGCGCTTCGTGCCGCTGTCAATGATCGACGAAGGAGAGAAGAGATGTCGAACACCCTGACCCGCCCCTTGAGCCTTGTTGCGGCCGTAGCCCTCGCGGCGATCGGGCAGGCTGCCGCGGCGGCGGATCTGATGCCTCCGGCGGCGGCAGCGGCGGAAGCGGCGGATATCCGGGCACTCGGCCCCTGGCAGATCCGCCTGCGCGCGCTGGGCGTGATCACCAACAATTCCGGCCGTGTGAGCGGCATCGACGGTTCGGATCTCTCCTACAGCGACACGATCGTTCCGGAGCTCGACATCTCCTACTACTTCACCGACAACATCGCGGCCGAACTGATCCTGGGCACGACCTATGCCAATATCGACGCCGCCGGCTCGATCGATACGCTCGGCAGGGTGGGCAAGACCTGGCTGCTGCCGCCGACGCTGACGCTGCAGTACCATTTCACCGATTTCGGCGCGTTCAAGCCCTATGTGGGCGCGGGCGTGAACTACACGTTGTTCTACAACCAGTCCGGCAAGGGCGCGTTCTCGGACCTCGACGTCAAGAACGAGTTCGGCGCGGCCCTGCAGGTCGGCTTCGACTACATGATCGACGAGCACTGGGGCGTGAACTTCGACGTCAAGAAGCTGTTCCTCGAGCCGGAATGGAAGGTCAAGCTCGACGGCGCGCCGTTGTCGGGCAAGGCCAAGCTCGATCCCTGGCTGATCGGCACGGGTATCACCTACCGCTTCTGAAGACGCTCTTCCGGCGGGGGCACGGAAGAGCCGCGGTCGCGATTGCGGCCGCCGGGCCGGCGCGAAACGAGGTCGCGCCGGCCTCACCGCCTTTCAAAAGCGCGTGATATCGCGCCTGCAGCCACGAATTCGGCGAAGCTGCGCCCTACCTCGTGTCCTATGAACAGACGCACCCTGCTTGCTGCCCTTTCCCTCACCCTGACCACGGCGCCCTTTTCCGTCCGCGCCCAGACACCGTCGTCCACAGCCGCTGCGAATGCTCCGGCCGACCTGACCCGCATCCTCGACGAGGCGCGGGCGCTGCCGGCGCTGAGGGCCGTGATCGTCTCCCGCAGGGGGGCCGTCGTCGCGGAGCGTGGGTATCGCGGACATAGCGCCACCGAGAGCACCAATATCAAGTCGGCCTCGAAGAGCATCGTTTCGGCCCTGGTCGGGATCGCCATCGACAAGGGGCTGCTTCAGGGCGTCGACCAGCCGATCGCATCGATCCTCAGGACCGACCTGCCGGCGGACCCGGATCCGCGGCTGGCGCGGGTCACGATCGGCCATCTCCTTTCCATGCAGGCCGGGCTGGAGCGGATGTCGGGGGGCAACTACGGACGCTGGGTGTCGAGCCGGAACTGGGTGCGGGCGGCGCTCGCCGCGCCGTTCGTCGACGAACCCGGCGGCGGGATGCTCTACTCCACCGCATCGACACATCTGCTCTCGGCGATCCTGACGAAGGTCGGCGGCAAGCCGACGCTGGCGCTGGCGCGTGACTGGCTGGAGCCGCTCGAGGGCTTCCGCATCGGCGCGTGGGAGCGCGACCCGCAGGGCATCTATCTCGGCGGCAACCAGATGGCGATGAGCGCACGTTCGCTGCTTGCCTTTGGCGAGCTCTATCGCAACGGCGGACGGACGCCGGAGGGCGCGCAACTGGTCCCGGAGGACTGGATCCGGCAATCCTGGCAGTCGCGCACCCGTTCGCGTTTCTCCAACGACGGCTACGGCTATGGCTGGTTCGAGCGCGTGATCGGCGGCAGGACGGTGCATTTCGCCTGGGGCTATGGCGGGCAGATGCTCTATATCGTGCCGGACCTCGGGCTGACGGTGGCGATGACCTCGGACGAGAGCGGGCCTTCCGCGCGCAACGGATACCGCGATGACCTGCACGCCCTGCTGGCGAAGATCATCGGCACGGCGGAGAGCTGACGCCGGCGGCAGAATTTGACAGGCGCGGTCCGGACGTGTACCCCATCGCGCAGGGTGAGAGCCCCTGCCGTCCGCAAGCGCAAGCTTTGGTGAAGTCTCTCGTACAGGCACACGGTTTTCCAGCTTTCAAGCATGCGAACCGGCGGCAATGCGGACCCCTCCGAACGAACGCATGCAGACACTGGAGAAACCCATGCGTCTGTCGACGCCACTCCCTTCCCTTGACGGCCTGAAGGATCAGGCCAGGCGCCTTCGGGCCCGCTTCGAGGCCGACGGCCAGCCGATCGGCCATTCCCGCGCTCTCGAACTTGTCGCCGCGCAATATGGTTTTCGCGACTGGAACACCCTCCATGCCGCCGTCGGCAACCGGCCGCCATTCGATCCGTGGCGGCTCGGCGCGCGCGTGCGCGGGCACTACCTCGGCCAGCCCTTCGATGCGAAGGTGCTGGGCGTGCAGGCGCTGACGGCGCAACCGGGGCACTACCGGCTAACGCTGCATTTCGACGAGCCGGTCGACGTGGTCACCTTCGAGAGCTTCTCCGCCTTCCGGCAGCGCGTGAACTGCACCGTCGACGAGACGGGGAGGACGGCCGCAAGAACCTCCGACGGCCGGCCGCACCTGGAGCTGGAATGGTAAGGGAACGGCCCGGAACGCGATCTGGGCCGCTCGCCTCACTTCAGGTTTCGTTGGGTTTGTCCTGCCGCGGCAGGTCTACAGGATGTCCTGCGACATCTCTTCTGCCGGGACTTCGGCCCGTTCATGAACGCGGACGAGCACGGCCGGCACGCCGGCGACGGTCGTCCTGGCCGCCACGGGCTTGAGCACGACGCTGCCGGCCGCGACCCTGCTGCATTCGCCGACCTCGAAATTGCCGAGGATCTTGGCGCCGGCGCCGATCATGACGCCGCGGCGGACCTTCGGATGGCGGTCGCCGGTCTCCCGCCCGGTGCCGCCGAGGGTGACGTCCTGCAGGATCGAGACGTCATCCTCGATGACGGCGGTCTCGCCGATGACGATACCGGAGCCGTGGTCGAGCATGACGCCGGAGCCGATGCGGGCGGCCGGGTGGATGTCGACGTCGAAGGCGAGCGCGGCCTGGGTGGCGAGGAAGCGCGCGCTTTCGCGCTTTCCGCCGCGCCAGAGCCGATGGGCGAAACGATGGACCTGCAGCGCCTGGAAGCCCTTCAGGTTGACGAGGACATGGCAGGGACCGGGGCAGGCGGGATCGCGGGTGGCGACGGCTTCGATGTCGGCCTCGGCAGCGCGCAGCAGGTCGCCGTCGGCCGCAGCCGTCATCACCTGCTCGAGCGTGCCACGGTCGACGCCGCCTGCGGACAGCCGGGTCGCCAGGACCCGGACGAGCATCTGCGTGCCGGATGTGGAGATCAGGACCGGCTGGACGAGCGAGCGCAGCATCGGCTCACGCTTCGCCAAAGCCATGGCTTCAGTGCGGATCACCTCCCAGACGGGGCCGCCCGTGCCGGGCAAACCCCGGGACTGAACGTCCCGGGCGTCCCGAACGTCCTGTGCGACGCCTTGCAGCTTTCCTTGCATGGAATTCCCCTGATACCCGTCCCGCCCTTCGTCCGAAGAGCCGTTTTGTCCCGTTTCCTGTCGGGCGTTCGTGCCGGAATTGTCTCCGCCCGCCGTCAGCCGGCGATGTCGACCACGCCACAGTCTCCCGCCTCGCTGGCGAAGGCAAGCAGCTTGCCGCTGCCGCTCCAGGCGAGCGAGGAGATCGCGCCCTTGCCGGGTCGGCGCAGCAGCACCTCGCGATTGTCCGAGAAGCGGGCCGCAAGCACCATGCCGTCCGAATAGCCGATCGCGACGACGTCTTCTGCCGGATGGCAGGCGACCGCGGTCACCATCACGTCGCCGCGGGTGCCGAGTTCCAGCGGCGCCTTGCCCATCGGGCCGTCCTTGGAGGCGAAGGGCCAGACGATCGCCGCCGGCGCGCCTGACGAGGCGAGCCACTTGCCCTTGGCCGACCAGGACATGGACTTCACCTTGGCGGGGTAGCCGGTCATGCGCATGTGGCGCGTCTCGGCGCCCGGCTTGCTGTCGAGCTTCCAGCCGTGCAGGGCGTTTTCCTGCATGCTGGTGACGAGGAAGCGGCCGTCGGGGGAGAAGGTGACGCCGGTATGCGCGCCCTTCCACTCCAGGTCGACCGGCTGGCCGGCCGTCGCCACCCAATGCAAAGTCGCGCCGTTGTAGCGGGCGACGGCGATGCGCAGGCCCTTCGGCGCGAAGGCGACGCCTTCGACGGTGCGGCTTTCGGCGAATTCCTTGACGGTGCCGTCGGTAAGGCGGACGCGGGTCGTCCGGCCCTCGGCGAAGGCGACCGCGCCCTGCGGGCCTGCGGCGACGACAGAGATCCACTTGCGCGGCACCTCGGCCAGAAGCGTGGCGGTCCCGTCAGCGGCGATACGGAAGACCTTGCCGTCCTCGCCGCCGGTGACGAGCGTGTCGCTGGCCTCGTCGCGGACGCAGGCGAGCAGGCCGTCATTGGCCTGGCTCACCTTGTGGCCATGGTCGAGCCGATGAATCTCGCCGGTAGCGGAGGCGAAGAAGGGGACGTCGCCAAGGAAGGCCGCGGCGACGACGTGGCCGTCGAGATCGAGGGGAGCGACAGTCGGCATCAGTTTGCTGCGGCCTCGCAGGCCTTGAAGCTGCGTTCGATCTTCTCCCGGTCGAGGTCTCGGCCGATGAAGACGAGGCGGCTTTCGCGCTTCTCGCCATCCTTCCAGGCGCGCTGGTGGTCGCCCTCGACGATCATGTGCACGCCCTGCACGACGTAGCGCTCCTCGTCGCCGGCAAAGGCGATAATGCCCTTCAGGCGCAGGATGTTCGGACCGTCGGTCTGGGTGATCTTCTGGATCCAGGGGAAGAAGCGGTCGGGGTTCATCTCGCCGCCACGCAGCGAGATCGACTGCACCGTGACGTCGTGGATCGGCGAGGGGCCGTGGTCGTGGTGATCGTGACCATGGTGGTGATGATCGTGGTCGTGATCATGCCCATGATGATCATGGCTATGGTCGTGGCCGCAATCGGGGCCGCAGACGTGGTCGGGATGATCGTGTTCGAGGAAATGCGGATCGTTTTCCAGTGCGCGCTCGAGGTTGAACGCGCCCTGGTCGAGGACCTTGGCGAGGTCGATGTCCGAGCGGCTGGTGCGGTAGATGCGGGCCGATGGATTGATGGCCCGGACGGTCACTTCAACCACCGCCAGCTCTTCGGGCGTGACGAGGTCGGTCTTGTTGACGAGCACGACGTCGGCAAAGGCGATCTGGTCCTCGGCCTCGCGGCTGTCCTTCAGGCGCAGCGGCAGGTGCTTGGCATCGACCAGCGCCACGACGGCGTCGAGTTCGGTCTTGGAGCGCACGTCGTCGTCCATGAAGAAGGTCTGGGCGACGGGAACCGGGTCGGCGAGGCCCGTCGTCTCGACGATGATCGCGTCGAACCGGCCGGGGCGGCGCATCAGGCCCTCGACCACGCGGATCAGGTCGCCGCGGACGGTGCAGCAGATGCAGCCGTTGTTCATCTCGTAGATCTCCTCGTCGGATTCGACGATGAGGTCGTTGTCGATGCCGATCTCGCCGAACTCGTTGACGATGACGGCATACTTCCGGCCGTGGTTCTCCGTGAGGATGCGGTTCAGGAGCGTCGTCTTGCCCGCACCGAGGTAGCCGGTGAGGACGGTGACGGGGACGGGTTTTTGCGTGGCGGTGTCGGTCATGTCAGGATCCCTGAAAGTTTCAGCCCTCATATAGGGCGCAGGGTGCCGTCGCCGCAATACATGGCGCGCTCCCTCGACACGATTGCGCCGCAAGAGCGGCTGCCGTCAGCGCAGGGCCGATGCGTCGAAGGCGTGCACGTCTTCCAGCAGTTCGACGAGGCCGGCGGTGGCGTGGGCGAGAAGCTGTTCGCCGCGTTCGGCCGAAGCCTTCGTCGCGTCGCCGGTCGCGCCCTTTTCGTTGAGGTCGGACATCTTCCAGCCGAAGGCGTGCGCGCCGTAGGCGCGCAGGTGCCGGTAGCTCCTGGCGAACTCGGACTGTCGGGAGGAAAACCGCTCGGCCCTGTCGAGACGGACCAGTTCGGGGTTGATCGCCAGCATCACCGAGGTCTCGATGTCGCCGCCGTGAATGTCGATCGCCTTGTCCTCCGGTGCGATCCAGCCGTCCGGCTGGCCGAAGCGGGTCCAGCTCGTCGCGACCGCCAGCATGTGATGGCGCACCCGCGCCTCGGTCGCCACGATCGTCATCAGCGGCGAATTGCCGCCATGGGCGTTCAACATGACGAACTTGCGGATACCCAGTTCGGACAGGCTGGCGGCGATGCCGAGCCAGCGCCGCACGGCCTCGTCCCAGCCGAGCGACTGCGTGCCCGGCACGTCCAGGTGTTCGGGGGAATAGCCGATCTTCTCGGTCGGAAGGAAGGTGACGGGCAGATCCAGGGGAAGGGCTGCGGAAAGGCGGTCGACGATCGCGTCGGCGATCAGCCAGTCGGTCTCGAAGGGCAGGTGCGGCCCGTGTCCCTCGTGGGCGCCGAGCGGAAGGACCGCGATCCAGTGCGCGCGGGCAGAGGCGGGAAGGGCCGGATCGTTGTCCTGCCAGCGCCGCGCGGGTCGCAGCGTCACGGAACGCGCCATTTCAGAGCTCGTCGTTTGATGTCTTGCGCATGGTCTTGTCGTCAACGGGTCGCCTCTGTCATACAAGGTGGCAGCGGCGAAACAAGATCGGGAGGCTTGATGGGCAAGAAAAAGAAGGAAGAGAAGAAGGAAAAGGCCAGGAAGAAGGAGCATGCCGCGATCGGGCCGGCCGACGTTTCCGGCGCCGTCGTCCAGGCGGCGCGCTCCGTCCGCACGGTGCTTTCCCGCAATCTTCTATCGATCGGGCTCTATGCCGGGCAGGACGGCGTCATGCTGGCTCTGGCCGAGGCCGGTGGGATGACCGCCGGCGCACTGGCCGCCCGCCTCGGCGTGAAGGCGCCGACCATGACCCGGACCATCGGCAGGCTGGAGGCGCAGGGCTTCGTCGAACGCCGGCCGGACACGACCGATGGCCGCCTGACCGTCGTCGACCTGACCAGGGCCGGCCGGGATTCGCTGGAGAAGATCGGCAAGGCCTGCGAACTCAGCGAGCGGCAGGCTCTCGACGGCCTGAGCGACAAGGAGGTTCGCACCCTGCTGAAGCTCCTGCGGACCGTGGACGGCAACCTGCGGGGCGTCGTGCTGCAGGATGGCGACAAGCCTGTTGCGGAGGATTTTTAAATAGTTTAAATAAACGATTTAAACGACCTGCGACACGAACATGGGGAGGGGCATGGCGCAAAAGGTCAAATTGTCCACGATTGCGGAAACGCTCGGGGTATCCACCGCCACGGTTTCGCTGGCCCTGAGAGACAGCCCGCTGGTGGCGCTTTCGACACGGGACCGGATCAAGGAACAGGCGCGCGCGCTCGGCTACATCTACAATCGCCGCGCCGCCAGCCTCCGCACCTCCAGATCCGGCATCATCGGCGTCGTCGTGCACGACATCATGAACCCGTTCTACGGCGAGATCCTGAAGTCGATCGAGAGCGAACTCGACCGCGACCGCCAGACGTTCATCCTTTCCAACCATTACGATTCGGTGGAGAAGCAGCGCAACTTCATCGAGACGCTGCTGCAACTGGGCGGCGACGGGGTCATCATGTCGCCGGCGATCGGCACGCCGCCGGAAGACATCCTGCTGGCCGAGGACAACGGCATGCCGGCCATCCTGATCGCCCGCTCGATCGACGGCCTCGACGTGCCGATCTTCCGCGGCGACGACACCTACGGCATCTCGCTTGCGACCAATCACCTGATCGGCCTCGGCCACCGCGTCATCGCCATGGTCGGCGGCACCGACCAGACATCGACCGGGCGCGACCGCTACCAGGGCTACGTCAACGCGCTGCGCAAGGCCAATATCGAGGTCGATCCGGCGCTTCGCATTCCCGGCCCCCGGTCTAAGCAGGGCGGCTTCGAGGCCGCCGTCAATTTCCTGTCCTTGCCGCAGAAGCCGACGGCGGCGGTCTGCTGGAACGATCTCGTCGCCATCGGGCTGATGAACGGCATCGCCCGCGCCGGCCTGGTGCCGGGCCGCGACGTCTCGGTGACCGGCTATGACGACCTGGAGGAGGCGTCGATCGCGACGCCCTCGCTCACGACCGTCTGGAACGGCCAGTCCGAGGTCGGCCGCAGCGCCGCCCGCGCGCTGCTCGACAAACTGTCAGGCAGCCACGAGCCTGACGGCATCCACCTGATCAAGCCGGAAATGCGCATCCGCCAGTCGACGGGGCCGCTCCGCCACAACGGCCACGATCACTGAATTTCGAACGATCATCAAGGCAGGAAGACCATGCAGGAAAAGCCGAAGGTTCTCATCGTCGGGAAGGTGCGCGAACGCGTTGCCGAGCAACTGGAGGGAGCAGTCGAGCTGGTGCGCTGCCCCACAGCGCTTGCCCCCGGCAAACTCGCGCCGGGGATTGCAGAAGGCATCCAGGGCGTCGCGGTGTCCGGCAGTTTCGACGCGGACGCCATCGGCTGCCTGCCCAATCTGCAGATTATCGCCAGTTTCGGCGTGGGCTATGACGGCGTCGACGTCGGCGCGGCTGCCGCCCGCGGCATCGTCGTGACCAATACGCCCGACGTGCTCAATGACGAGGTGGCCGACACGGCGATCGCGCTGCTTCTCAACACCGTTCGCCGCTTTCCGGAAGCGGAAACCTGGCTGCGGGAAGGGCGGTGGGAGCGCACCGGCGCCTTCCCGCTTTCGAAGCTGTCGCTGCGCGGGCGCTCGGTCGGCATCTACGGCCTCGGCCGGATCGGCCTCGCGATCGCCCGGCGGCTCGAGGGTTTCGGCGTTTCGATTTCCTATCACACCCGCAGCCGGCGCGACGAGGCGCCCTACGACTACCATCCGACGCTGATCGGCATGGCCGAGGCGGTGGATACGCTGATCGCGATCGTTCCGAAGACGCCCGAGACCTACAAGGCGATCAATGCGGACGTGCTCGCTGCACTCGGCCCGAACGGCGTCCTGATCAATGTCGGGCGCGGCTGGACCGTGGACGAGGACGCGCTGACGGAGGCCCTGGTCTCCGGCACGATCGCCGCCGCCGGTCTCGACGTCTTCCAGGACGAACCGCATGTTCCCGGCGCCCTGCTGGCAGCCCCCAATACCTGCCTCCTGCCGCATGTGGCATCCGCCTCGGTCGCCACCCGCGACGCGATGGCCGATCTCGTCGCCGGCAATCTCCTGACCTGGTTCAGGTCCGGCAGGCCGCTGACGCCCGTGCCGGAGACGCCGGTGAGGTGACGGCCTGCGGGTTCTCGCCCGAGGCGGTAACCGCTCGTTAACCAATCGGCAAGTTTGCGGTGGCATGCTTTCTGGCGAATCGCACGAATTCGGAGATAGCCATGCGAAAGCTGATCATGCCGGCCTTGGGTGCTGCCCTCGTTCTTGCCGGTGTCTGGTCAATCGGCGGGACAACGCCGCCGGATGTCGACCCGGTCATTTCCGGGTCGATCCCCCGCGATGCGGGGTCTGCTGCCGGAAAGGCATTCTCCGTTGCCAACATCGAGACCAAGGCGGATTGCGTGCTCACCCGCGGCGAGCGGATGACCCATCACAGCATGCGCATGACCGCATCCGACGCATGCGACGCGGTCTGGTCGGGGCTGTCGCACGCTTCCAGCTGGACGGAAGCGGGGGACGGCACGGTCGTTCTGACGGACGCCGCGGGGGATGCGATCCTCACGCTGGCCGAAACCGACGGCCTCTACGAGGTGATCGATCCGTCCGGCGCGATTATCACCTTGCGCGCGGCGGAGTAGCGCGGGCGGATCAGCCGGCGGCCTGGCGTTTCGCCGGGGACAGTTTCGCTGCGGCGTAGTCACGGACGGCCTCGCCGAATGCCTTGAAGAGATTGTTCGACGGCTCGTCCGAGCCCACCCAGTATTCCGGATGCCACTGAACGCCGACGGCGAAGGCCTTCGAGCCGATCACGGAGACAGCCTCGACCGTTCCGTCCTCGGCGACCGCCTCGACGGCAAGCCGCGGCGCCGTTGCCGAAATCGCCTGGCGGTGCAGCGAGTTGACGCGGACGGTGCCGGCGCCCACCACCGAGGCGAGACAGGTTCCCTCCTTGACGATGACGTCCTGGCGGATGCCATAGGCAACGTCGAGATCGGCGGTGTCGGGCTTGCGATGGTCCCAGTTGCCGGGAATATCCTGGATCTCGTTGGCGAGCGTTCCCCCGAGGGCGACATTGAGTTCCTGCAGCCCGCGGCAGATGGCGAGCAGCGGAACTCCGCGCTCCAGCGCGCGCTTGATGAGCGGCAGCGAGGTCGCATCCCGTGCGGGATCGAAGGGGCCGTCGGCCTCGGTCGCCTCGCGGCCGTAGTGCGAGGGATGGACGTTGGTGCGCGAGCCGCTGACCAGCACCCCGTCGACGCGGTCGAGGATCTCGTCGAAATCGTGGCCCGTTTCCAGGGCAGGGACCAGCAGCGGGATGACGCCCGCACCCTTGACGGCGGCGCGTACGTACTGATTGGGCGTAGCCTGCCAGACGTTGCCTTCGATTTCGCGGATGTCCGCAGGGATGGCGACGACAGGTTTCGGCATGACGAAGGAACTCCGATGTTGGGCGCGGCAGGCACCGGCTGCACGATGCCCGATCGCCTGCCGGAGCGCGGCCGTCTGTTCACATGCGCCGCTGCTTCCCGCTTCCAAGGATTTGCCGGGAAAATGCGCTTCAGTCAATTCCCCCGTGGCGGCCCGAGGGAGGCCGCCTTCCTGCGCGGGGGCGAAATCTTGCCGCCCCGCATTAGGCTCCGGCTAACCCTGATTCGCGAAATCCGTCGGCCGCGTTGAATTGAGCGTGATGCAATCGGCACGCACCGTCTCCGGACGGCGATGCCATTTTGCATTGCTCGTCTATGCAGGGTTGCGTCGGCGCAACCGGTGGAGGCGCAAAGCAATTTAAGGTTGAGTTTATTTCGAGGGGCATTGGCACGATTGCGGAAATGCTGTGCATTCCCCCGCTGAATAGAATAATCTCGCGAAATCATTCATTAAAATTTCGCCGGTAACCCTCGCCCGTCAATGGGAGCGCCGAGTCCATGAAGGATCGAGGTCAAAGCACGCTGCCGACAGATGTGTACCTGTCGTTCGTCAGCTCGCTTTACGGAAACCGTCAAACGCTGTTCGTCGGCATGATCTCCCATGTGGTGACGTTCGCGTTCGTGTACGCGAAAACGGCCGATTCCTTCTTCCTCGCCTGCGCCGGTGCGATCGTCCTGATATGGTCGCTGCGCGCCGCCGGCATGCGCCGCTTCGACCGTGTCGACCAGTCCAGGCTCGACAATGACGGCATCCGCTACTGGGAGAACTGGTACAACACCGGTGCCGTGGGCACGACGCTGGTGCTGGGCGTAGCGAGCGGCTACAGCCTCCTGATCAGCCGCGACAGTTTTGCCGAGCTTGCGACGATCTCTGTGACCCTCGCCACCATGGTCTCGGTCGTCGGGCGCAACTGCGGCTCGCGCCGGGCGGTCGACTACATGACCTTCTGCGCCTGCTTCCCGATGGTGGTGGGCTTCCTCGGGCTGCAGGATTTCTACCACGCCGTGCTGGCGCTGCTCATCCTGCCGTTCAGCCTGACGACGCGGATGATGGCCAACGGCGTGCGCAGCTTCCTGGAGAAGGCCGCCCTTGCGACGCGGGAGATCACGACGATCGCCGACCGGTTCGATGCGGCGCTCAACAACATGCCGCACGGCCTGCTGATGCTGGACGCCGATCACCGCATCCTGGTCGCCAACCGGCGCGCCTGCGAGCTTCTCCAGCTCGGAGACAAGGAGCGCCTGAAGGACTGCCATCTCGACGTGGTGCTGCGCTATGGCGTGCGCAGCACCTTCCTCAATGCCGAGCAGAGCAAGGCCATGCTGCAGAAGCTGGACGAGCTCTTGCGGGGGCAGCGATCGCGCGCCCTCGTGCAGGTGACGGACGACTTCTACCTGGAATTCACCGCCAGCCAGCGCGAGAACGGTGGCGCGGTGCTGATCTTTGAGGACGTGACGGCCCGCATGCGCGCCGAAAACAAGATCCTGCACATGATCCGCTACAACAGCCTGACGGGGCTGCCGAACCGGACCTATTTCGGCGACCTCGTCCAGCACGCGCTTTCGGAGCGCAAGCGCCCGGGGACGGTCGGCTTCCTGGTGCTCGACGTCGACGAGTTCAAGCACGTCAACGACGTCAAGGGACACGTGACCGGCGACCGGCTGCTCTGCATGCTCGCCGAGCGCATCCGCAGGGTCGCGGGCGAACGCGCGGTGGCGGGTCACCTGATGGGGGACGAGTTCATCCTGTTCTTCCCCAACGAGAGCAACCGCAAGGACCTCGAGGAACGCATGCGCCGGCTGCACCAGCAGGTGCAGGGAAGCTACGAGCTTGCCGGCACGACGTTCCGCATCTCGCTCAGCGCCGGCGCCGTCCTCTGCGAGAGCGACGAGTTCCGCATGGAGGACATGCAGATCAAGGCCGACCTCGCCCTGTTCGAGAGCAAGTCGCGGGTCAAGGGCGGCTTTACCGTGTTCGAGGACGAGATGGACGCGCGTTACCTGGAGCGGCAGAAGCTCAAGCAGGACCTGCGCGAGGCGGTTGCCAACAACGAGCTGTCGGTCGCCTACCAGCCGATGTTCCTGCCGGACGGCTCCAAGATCGCATGCTGCGAGGCCTTGGCGCGCTGGACGCATCCCGAGCGCGGGCCGATCCCGCCCACCGTCTTCATCCAGATCGCCGAGGAGATGGGGATCGTTTCCGACATCACGCGCCGGATCATCGAGCGGGCCTGTGCGGATTGCGTCGGCTGGCCGGAGCACATGGGTGTCTCGATCAACCTGTCGGTCCAGGACCTGCGCAATTCCGAGATCGTCGGCGTCGTGACGGATGCGCTCCTGAAGGCGGGGCTGAAGCCGTCGCGGCTTCACCTGGAAGTCACCGAAAGCTGCCTGATGGAAGAGCCGGTCAAGGTGCAGGCGGTGCTGCAGGAACTGCGCGCGCGCGGCATCACGATCGCGATCGACGACTTCGGCACCGGCTACTCCAGCCTCAGCTATCTCGACGCCCTGCCGCTCGACCTGATCAAGATCGACCGGTCCTTCGTCCGCAACATCAGCGAGGATGCGCGCCGCTTCAAGCTCCTGCGCGGCACGGTCAATCTGTCGCGGGAGCT
This sequence comes from Rhizobium sp. TRM96647, assembly GCF_025780115.1. NCBI lineage: Bacteria > Pseudomonadati > Pseudomonadota > Alphaproteobacteria > Hyphomicrobiales > Rhizobiaceae > Rhizobium > Rhizobium sp. TRM96647. Next base: position 302,792 of record NZ_JAOXHF010000003.1, on the reverse strand, counting down.
CGGCCTCAAGATCGTCGTCGAAGGCGTGGAGACCCGCGAGCAGCTGGCGCTGATCAACAAATACAACTGCGCCGACCTGATCCAGGGCTACGTCTTCGCCGCGCCGATGTCGAACAGCGCCATCATCGACCTGACCCAGGCGCTCGCCCGCAAGGCCGCCGACAGCCGCGCCAAGAGCGGCCGGCACGTCGCCTGATCTTTCTCCCTCCGCATTGTAGTTATCGCTAAAATACTGATTTTCAACAGGATGGTTAATTACTGTTAACGTTAATAATTGGTAATTTACACAAATTGACCGAAATGATTGAGTGTATTCCGGCGGTGGGGCAGCCGCGGTCATTTCAATCGGGGGTTTGTGTTTCATGGCCAGCGTGCAATCGGCGACCAATCGGTTTTCAGACAAGCTCATGCAACTTCTGGATCAGGTAGAATATCGCCGGGTCGAGACCGGGGAGGACATGGAGGAGGTCGCCCGCATCCGCTACAAAGCCTACAAGGCCGGCGCCGTGATGCATCTGGGCGACGATTCGCCGCTTCTGATCGACGAGGTCGACTTCGACAGCCATGCCTATGTCTTCGGCATCTACTACGAGGAACGGCTGATCTCGACCGTGCGCCTGCACCATGTGACGCCCGAGCATCGCGTCACCTCGTCCGGCAAGGTGTTTCCCGACGAGATCACCGCCTTTCTCGACGCCGGCATGACGCTGATCGATCCGGTTCGCCTGGCCGCCGATCCGGAGATCTGGAGCGAGATGCCGGCCATTCCCTATCTCACGCTCAGGCTGGCCACCATGGCGACCGACTATTTCCAGACCGACCGCTGCCTGCAGATGGTCAAACCAGCCCATTCCGCCTTCTACAAGCGCGTGTTCGATGCCGACTTCGTGGCCTCGCCGAAGAGCAACCAGGGCAAATTCATCATCGACCTGATGCTGATGGCGACGCGGGTGAAGGAGGTTCTGCCGAAGCTTTACGAGCGCTTCCCCTTCTTCAAGTCGGAGCCCTTCGAGCGGCGGATGATGTTCGACCGCAGCGGCGACCCACTGACGGTCCGGCCGACGGCGCGGCTCGCCCATTTCGGCACCAGCCGCATCCAGATCAGCCCGGCGAACATCATCGGCTAACCTCCGATTTTTCCTGGGCTCCGCATCGGCCCGGTCCATCGGAAAATGCGCGGTTGCGCGTTGCGCTTTTGCCAGCCTTTGTGTAAGGCCAGAGACGGTGGAGATTGTGCAAGGCGCGGCGTTGCGGCGGCCGGCACCTTCGCAACGAGGAGGCGGATCGACGGTTCGGCGTCGAACGCATGCAGACAGGAGACGATAGCATGGCAGAACATCACTCCGGGCCGGTCGAGACGGGTGCTCCGATGGATTATTCCGAGCACGAGAAGACCTACGAGTTCTTCATCGCCGCGACGAAATACGGCACGATGTTCTGCGTGACGCTCCTGATCGCCATGGCTGCCGGCTTCTTCACCGGTGCGGGCTTCTTCTCCGCGCTGATCCTGCTGATCGTCCTCAACGTTCTCGGTTTCGTCATCCTCCGCTAGCGGTTCCCTTCCGGATCGGCTGACGCGGCGCCCCTTGCCGGGCGCCGGGAGAAATTGACGCGACCAACTCGGGGGAGGATTGGCGTGGGTGAGGTAGTGTTCGTGTCGCGGGAAACGGATCCCGCGGAAAGCCGCGTCGCGGCATCGGTCGAAACAGTCAAGAAGATGAAGGCCCTGGGCTTCGACGTCGTCGTCGAGGCCGGCGCCGGGGCGACATCGCGCATTTCCGACGACGATTTCGCCGCGGCGGGCGCCACGGTCGGGACCGCGGCGGACGCCAAGGGCGCCGACGTGGTACTGAAGGTGCGCCGGCCGAGCACGGCGGAAATCAAGTCCTACAAGTCCGGCGCGATCGTGATCGCGATCATGGATCCTTACGGCAACGAGAAGGCGCTGGCGGCGATGGCCAAGGCCGGCCTGACGACGTTCGCCATGGAACTGATGCCGCGCATCACCCGCGCCCAGTCGATGGACGTCCTTTCATCGCAGGCAAACCTCGCCGGCTACCAGGCGGTGATCGACGCTGCGGCCGGATTCGACCGCGCCATGCCGATGATGATGACGGCCGCGGGCACCGTTCCGGCGGCCAAGGTGTTCGTCATGGGGGCGGGCGTCGCCGGCCTGCAGGCGATCGCCACCGCACGGCGGCTGGGCGCCGCCGTCACCGCAACCGACGTGCGTCCCGCCGCCAAGGAGCAGGTCGCCTCGCTCGGGGCCAAGTTCATCGCCGTCGAGGACGAGGAATTCAAGGCGGCCGAGACTGCCGGCGGCTATGCCAAGGAGATGTCGAAGGAATACCAGGCCAAGCAGGCGGCACTGGTGGCCGATCACATCGCCAAGCAGGACATCGTCATCACCACCGCGCTGATCCCCGGCCGTCCGGCGCCGAAGCTCGTCACGCGCGACATGCTGCGGAATATGAAATCGGGCTCGATCGCCGTCGACCTCGCCGTCGAGCGCGGCGGCAACATCGAGGGATCCGAGCCGGGCAAGGTCGTCGACGTCGAGGGCGTGAAGGTCATCGGCTATCTCAACGTGCCCGGCCGCATCGCCGCCTCCGCCTCGCTGCTCTATGCCAAGAACCTCGTCACCTTCCTGGAGACCCTGGTCGGCAAGGACACCAAGGCGCTTGCCGTCAACCCGGAGGACGAACTGGTCAAGGCGACCATGCTGACGCAAGGGGGCGCTGTGGTCCATCCGAACTTCGCGGCGGCCGACAGCAAGGGAGGCGCATGATGGCAAACGAACTTCTGGACAAGGCAATCGCCGATCTCGAGCGCGCGGTCGAAGCGGTCCGCACGGCGGCAGAATACGTTCCCGACGCTGCGGGCGCTGCCGCCCACGGCGTTTCCGGCGGGGCGATCGATCCCTTCGTGTTTCGCCTGGCGATCTTCGTGCTGTCGATCTTCGTCGGCTACTATGTCGTCTGGTCGGTGACGCCGGCGCTGCACACGCCGCTGATGGCGGTGACGAACGCGATCTCGTCGGTCATCGTCGTCGGCGCGCTTCTGGCCGTCGGCATCTCGCTTTCCGGTGTGGCCACCGGCTTCGGCTTCGTCGCCCTCGTCCTCGCTTCCGTGAACATCTTCGGCGGCTTCCTCGTCACGCAGCGCATGCTGGCGATGTACAAGAAGAAAGAGAAGTGAGGTCGCGCTGATGTCCCCGAATATTGCTGCCTTCCTCTATCTCGTCTCCGGCGTGCTGTTCATCATGGCGCTGCGCGGCCTGTCGCATCCGACCACCAGCCGGCGCGGCAACATGCTCGGCATGGCCGGCATGGGGATCGCCATCGTCACCACGCTGCTGCTGGCCACGCCGTCCTTCGGCGGGCTCGTGCTGATCGTGCTCGGCCTTGCCATCGGCGGCGGGGCAGGGGCCTATATCGCCCGCTCGATTCCGATGACCTCGATGCCGCAGCTCGTCGCCGGCTTCCACTCGCTGGTCGGCCTGGCGGCCGTGCTGGTGGCGTCCGCCGCGCTCTATTCACCGGCCGCCTTCGGCATCGGCGATGTCGGCTCCATTCACGCCCAGGCGCTGGTCGAGATGGCGCTCGGCGTCGCGATCGGCGCGATCACCTTTACCGGTTCGATCATCGCCTTCCTGAAGCTCGATGGGCGCATGTCCGGCAAGCCGATCCTGCTGCCCTACCGGCACCTGATCAATGCCGCGCTGCTGGCGCTGATCGTCTTCTTCATCTTCGGCCTCGCGGTCAGCGAGAGCCATTTCGACTTCTGGGCGATCGTGGTGCTGGCGCTGGTCCTCGGCGTCTTGATCATCGTGCCGATCGGCGGGGCCGACATGCCCGTGGTCGTGTCGATGCTCAACTCCTATTCGGGCTGGGCTGCCGCCGGCATCGGCTTCACGCTCGGCAACCTGGCGCTGATCATCACCGGTGCGCTGGTCGGTTCCTCGGGCGCGATCCTCTCCTACATCATGTGCAAGGGGATGAACCGCTCCTTCGTCTCCGTCATCCTTGGCGGCTTCGGCGGGGAGACGGCGGCAGCGGCCGACGACGGCGTCCAGCGTACGGTCAAGCAAGGTTCGGCCGACGACGCCGCCTTCCTGATGGCGAACGCATCCAAGGTCATCATCGTGCCCGGCTACGGCATGGCGGTGGCGCAGGCGCAGCATGCGCTGCGGGAACTCGCCGACAAGCTGAAGGCGAACGGCGTCGAGGTGAAGTATGCGATCCATCCCGTCGCCGGCCGCATGCCCGGCCACATGAACGTGCTGCTCGCTGAGGCCAACGTGCCCTATGACGAGGTGTTCGAGCTGGAGGACATCAATTCCGAGTTCGCCCAGGCCGACGTCGCCTATGTCATCGGCGCCAACGACGTGACCAATCCGGCCGCCCGCGACGACAAGACCTCGCCGATCTACGGCATGCCGATCCTCGACGTCGACAAGGCCAAGACCTGCCTGTTCGTCAAGCGCTCGCTGGGCTCCGGCTATGCCGGCATCGACAATACGCTGTTCTACAAGGACGGCACGATGATGCTGCTCGGCGACGCCAAGAAGATGACGGAAGACATCGTCAAGGCGATGAACCACTGAGGCGTCGCAAGGGCGTCACGGATCTGCACTACCTGAAAATGCCCGTCGATTCGGCGGGCATTCTCGTATCGGCCCTGCGAGTCGGCGCGGACCCCATGCCATCGCGAAAAGAAGAACCCGGAGAGCGAGCGACTCCCCGGGTTCTATATATCGATCGCGAAATACGGGTGAGGCTTACGCCGCGCCGCCGCGGGTGCGGGAGACGCCGTCCTTGGCCGGCTGGTACTTCGGGTCGAGGCGCAATGCGTGCGAATAGGACTTCGCGGCCTTCGCCATGTCACCGCGGCGCTCGTAGATCAGCGCCTGGTTGGTCCAGGATTCGGCGTTCTTGCCGTCGAGGCCGATCGCGGTGTTGAAGTCGGCAAAGGCGTTGTCGTCGTCGCCCTGGGCGGCGTAGGAGAGGCCGCGGCCGTTGTAGGGCTCGGCCGAGCTCGGAGAGAGCGAGATCGCCTTGGAGAAGTCCTCGATCGCCGGGCCGTGCTGGCCGCGACGCTGGTAGATCAGCCCGCGATTGTGATAGGCGCGCGGATCGGTGGTGTCGAGGCTGATCGCCTTGTTGAAGTCGTTGAAGGCTTCGTCGACCCGGCCGGCCTGGCGGTAGAGATTGCCACGGCCGATATAGGCGACGTCGTAGCTTGGGTTGATCTGCAGCGCCCTGTTGTAGTCGGAGGCGGCATCGCCCTGCCGGCCGAGACTGCGCTGGACGAGCGCGCGGTTGGCATAGGCCTGGTAGAAGCGCGGGTTGAGCTCGATCGCCCGGTCGAAATCCTCGATCGCCTTGCGATAGTCGCCGGCGCGGCCATAGGCTGATCCGCGGACGTTGTAGCCTTCCGGATCCTGCGGGTTTGCCGCGATCACGCTCGAGAGCGAGGCGATGTTCTCCGTGGAGCCCTGGGCACGCTCGACGCGGATGACGTCGGTGCTCGTGCTGGCGCTCTGGCAGGCGCTGAGCGATGCGGCGGCAATGATGGAGAAGAGAGCTGCGGCCGTAGGCCTGCGGAGATCCGAGGCGGGAACAAGGCGTTTCAGGGAGAAAGGCGATTGTCCCGTGGTTGCTGCCATTTTCAAGATAGACGTCCCTCAACAAGGCGCTTCATGCGCCGATCCTGCATCCGCTTGCGCCGGGATGCTCCTCGCCACGTCGTGGCTGTCCGACGGGCAATGCCCGGGCTCTTCCTGCGGGGCGCGCCATCGGTCGACATCCCCGCCGCCCAGCCTTCCCGACGTCCAGGGCAAGCTTATCCAGCCGTCCCGCTCGACACGCCTTGCTATTGTCCCCGGCGCATCAAAAAAGGCGGTGGCAATCGCTTCGCCACCGCCAGACCTTGCATTCGAAAACGTCGAAAAAACGACGGATCAACGAGCCGTGCGGCCGCCGCTGACCAGACCCTCGCGCTGGGCGCGCTTGCGGGCCAGCTTGCGAACGCGGCGAACGGCTTCAGCCTTCTCGCGGGCGCGCTTCTGCGACGGCTTCTCGTAGTAGTCCCGCATCTTCATTTCGCGGAAGATACCTTCGCGCTGCATCTTCTTCTTGAGAGCGCGGAGCGCCTGATCGACGTTGTTATCGCGGACTAGTACCTGCACGAGTATCCCGTTCCTTGGTTTGTGTTGAACGCCTCGGGGCATCAGGTCAACGAGGCAATACATATATCGTTTCGCAGGCCGGAAGGCGTGCGATTGGATGCTCGGATACCAGATCATCGCGGCCAAGTCCAGACGGTTCGGGCGAAACCGGTGCAAAATTAACGGAGCCGCCCGGGGCAGCGCAATCGCGACAACGGGGCTTCTGGCGGGATGTCGCAAGCGTCACATGGGACGGCGGAATGCGTCGCAAAGAAAACGTTGTAACCCGGCCAGATTTGCTTTCTATCGACGACACGGAAATGACCCGGACATACGGAGTAAGGCGGATGCGCAAATATTCGGTCTTCGCCGTCGCACGCGAGGCGTTGCGCGGCCACAAGGGATGGGAGCCGCAATGGGTTTCGCCCGAGCCGCGCCAGGAATACGACGTCATCATCGTCGGCGGCGGCGGCCACGGACTGGGTGCTGCCTATTACCTCGCCAAGGAGCACGGCATCACCAACGTCGCGGTGATCGAGAAGGGCTGGCTCGGCGGCGGCAACACCGGCCGCAACACCACCATCATCCGCTCCAACTATCTCTACGACGAGAGCATGGACATCTACGAGCACTCGCTGAAGCTCTGGGAGGGGCTGAGCCGGGAGCTCAACTACAACGTCATGTACTCGCCGCGCGGCGTGATGATGCTGTCGCACAATGTCCACGACCGGCAGTCGTTCAAGCGCCACATCCATGCCAATCGGCTGCACGGCATCGACAACGAGTGGCTGACGCCCGAGCAGGCGAAGGAGTTCTGCCCGCCGCTCGATATCGCTGCCACCGCCCGCTACCCGATCAACGGTGCGGCCCTGCAGCGCCGCGGCGGCACGGCGCGCCACGATGCAGTCGCCTGGGGCTATGCCCGCGCCGCCTCCGACCGGGGCGTCCACATCATCCAGAACTGCGAGGTCAAGGGCATCCGCCGCGGACCGGGCGGCGAGGTCACCGGCGTGGAAACGTCGCGCGGCTTCATCGGCGCCCGGAAGATCGCCGTCTCGGCTTCGGGCCACAATTCGGTGATCATGTCGATGGCGGACGTTCGCGTGCCGCTGCATTCGGTGCCGCTGCAGGCGCTCGTGTCCGAGCCGATGAAGCCGATCTTCCCCTGCGTCGTCATGTCGAACACGGTGCATGCCTATATCTCGCAGTCCGACAAGGGCGAATTGGTCATCGGCGCAGGCACCGACCAGTACAATTCCTACTCCCAGACCGGCGGCCTGCAGATCATCACGCATACGCTGGACGCCATCTGCGAGCTCTTCCCGATGTTCCGGCGAGTGAAGATGATGCGCCAGTGGGGCGGCATCACCGACAACACTCCGGACCGCTCGGCGATCCAGGGCGTCACGCCTGTCAAGAACCTGTTCGTCAACTGCGGCTGGGGCACCGGCGGCTTCAAGGCGACACCGGGCTCGGCGAACCTGTTCGCCCATCTGATCGCCAAGGGCGAGCCGCACAGGCTCGCCGCCGGCCTGACGCTGGACCGCTTTCGCACCGGACGCCTGATCGACGAGGCCGCCGCCGCCGCGGTGGCGCACTGAACCCATTTTCCCCGCGCGTCCGGTGGCCCGATCGCGGCAGCCGGCGCGGGACAGGAGAGACCGCATGCTACTGATCCATTGCCCCTATTGCGAGGAAGAGCGCTCCGAGCTCGAATTCCGCCACGGCGGCGACGCGCATATCGCCCGTCCGACCAACATTGCCGATATCTCGGATGAAGAATTCGAGGCGTTCTTCTTCCTGCGCGACAACCCGAAGGGCCTCATCTTCGAGCGCTGGCGTCACGTCCACGGCTGCGGCCGCTTCTTCAACGCCGCACGCGACACCGTCAGCGACAAGTTCTTCGCCAGCTACAAGGCCGGCGAGCCGAAACCCGACCTTCCCGGCATCTCGCCCGCCACGGAGAAGACGGTCGAAACCTACGAAGCCACGGAAGGGACTGCGAAATGAGCGGCGCCAATCGCATTGCCGGTCAGGGCCGCCTGACGCCTGCCAGGACTGCGCGTTTTTCCTTTGACGGAAAGAGCTACGAGGCGCTGGAGGGGGACACCGTCGCCTCGGCGCTCATCGCCAACGGCGTCCATCTCGTCGGCCGCTCGTTCAAGTATCACCGCCCGCGCGGCATCGTTTCCGCCGGGCCGGAAGAGCCGAACGCGCTGATCGACGTCGCCCGCGATGCCGCCCGCCGCCAGCCAAACGTGCGTGCGACGGTGCAGGAAGTGTTCGACGGCCTGAAGGCCACCTCGCAGAACCGCTGGCCGTCGCTGTCCTTCGACGTCGGCGGGTTCAACAACCTTCTGTCGCCCTTCTTCGCCGCGGGCTTCTACTACAAGACCTTCATGTGGCCGAAGGCCGCCTGGGAGAAGGTCTATGAACCTTTCATCCGCCGCGCCGCAGGTCTCGGCACGGCGCCGACGGAAGACGACCCGGACCACTATGCCAACCGCTACGCCACCTGCAACGTGCTCGTCGTCGGCGCCGGCGTCGCGGGTCTTTCCGCAGCGCTCTCGGCCGCCGCCACCGGCGCGCGCGTCATCCTCTGCGACGAGCAGCCTGAAGTGGGCGGGGCACTGCACTACGACCGGTCCGTCACCGTCGACGGCAAGGATGGCTTCGCCTGGGCGCAGGCTGCCGCCGCAGGGCTCGCGGCGATGGAAAACGTCACCGTGCTGACGCGCACGACCGCGTTCGGCTACTACAACCACAACTTCGTCGGCCTCGTCGAGCGGGTCACCGATCACGTCGCCCGTCCGGACAAGAAGGCCCCGCGCGAGCGGCTGTGGCAGGTCCGCGCCAAGCGCGTCATCCTCGCCACCGGCGCGATCGAACGCCATATGGTCTTCGGCAACAATGACCGGCCGGGTATCATGCTGGCGTCCGCCGCCCGCACCTACCTCAACCATTTCGGCGTCGCCGTCGGCAAGAAGGTTGCCGTCTATACGGCGAACGATTCGGCCTACGAGGCGGCCTTCGACCTGAAGCGGGCAGGCGTGCAGATCGCCGCGATCGTCGACAGCCGCGCCAAGCCGGGCGATGCGGTGCTGAACGAGGCCCGCAGCCACGGCATCGAGGTGCTGACCGGCCATTCGGTGATCGACACCAAGGGCCACCGTCGTGTGTCCTCCATCGTCGTCTGCCGCAACGGCGGTGGCGGCAAGCGCACGATCGCCGTCGATGCGCTTCTGACCTCGGCCGGCTGGACGCCGTCGGTGCACCTGTTCTCGCAGTCGCGCGGCAAGGTTGCCTACAATGCCGAGACCGGCCAGTTTCTGCCCGGTACCTACGCGCAGGACTGCCTGTCCGTCGGGGCCTGCAACGGCACGGGAAGCCTGCAGGCGACGATCGAGGAGGCGCTGGCGGCGGGCGAACTGATGGCGCGGGCGACCGGCAACGACGGCAGCGCGAAGGTCCAGTTGCAGGCGCAGAACGCCTTCGAATGGACCGGCGGCATGGCCGGTGCGGCCGAGGGCGCGGGTGCCGATACCAACGTCAAGGCGTTCATCGACTTCCAGAACGACGTCTGCGCCAAGGATATCCGCCTTGCCGTGCGCGAGGGCATGCACTCGATCGAGCACATCAAGCGCTTCACGACGAACGGCATGGCAACCGACCAGGGCAAGCTCTCCAACCTGCACGGGCTTGCGATCGCCGCCGAGACGCTGGGGCGCGAAATCCCCAAGGTCGGGCTCACCACCTTCCGTGCCCCCTATACGCCGGTGACCTTCGGCACGATCATCAACCATTCGCGCGGCGACCTGTTCGACCCGGCCCGCAAGACGCCGATGCATGCCTGGGAGGAGGCGCACGGCGCCATCTTCGAGGACGTCGGCAACTGGAAGCGTGCCTGGTACTATCCGCGCGCCGGCGAGACCATGCACGAGGCGGTCGACCGCGAGTGCAAGACCGTGCGCGAGGTCGCCGGCGTATTCGACGCCTCGACACTCGGCAAGATCGAGGTCGTCGGCCCGGATGCGGCCGAGTTCCTCAATCTGATGTACACCAACGCCTGGGACACGCTGAAGCCCGGACGCTGCCGCTACGGCATCATGTTGCGCGAGGACGGCTTCGTCTATGACGACGGCGTCGTCGGCCGCATCGCCGAGGATCGCTTCCACGTCACCACCACGACCGGCGGCGCGCCGCGGGTGATGAACCACATGGAGGACTATCTCCAGACGGAGTTCCCGCACCTGAAGGTGTGGCTGACGTCCACCACCGAGCAATGGGCGGTGATCGCGGTCCAGGGGCCGAAGGCGCGCGAGATCATCGCGCCGCTCGTGGAAGGCATCGACGTTTCCAACGAAGCGTTTCCGCATATGAGCGTGCGCGAGGGCAGGATCTGCGGCGTGCCGACCCGGCTGTTCCGCATGTCGTTCACCGGCGAGGCCGGCTACGAGGTCAACGTGCCCGCCGACTATGGTCAGGCGGTGTGGGAGGCGATCTGGGCCGGGGCGGAGGCGCTCGGCGCCTGCGCCTACGGCACCGAGGCCATGCACGTGCTGCGCGCCGAGAAGGGCTACATCATCGTCGGCCAGGACACGGATGGCACGGTGACGCCCTTTGATGCCGGCCTTGCCTGGGCGGTGTCGAAGAAGAAGGCCGACTTCGTCGGCATCCGCGGCCTGAAGCGGCCGGATCTCGTCAAGGAAGGACGCAAGCAGCTCGTCGGCCTGAAGACGAAAGACCCGAAGGTGGTGCTGGAGGAAGGCGCGCAGATCGTCGCCGATCCGAACCAGCCGGTGCCGATGAAGATGATCGGCCACGTCACCTCCGCCTACTGGTCGGAGAACTGCGGCCAGTCGATCGCCTTCGCCCTCGTCGAGGGCGGGCAGTCGCGCATGGGGCAGACGCTCTACGTGCCGATGCCGGACCGCACGATCGCAGTCGAGGTGACGGACATGGTGTTCATCGACAAGGAAGGAGTTCGCCTCAATGGCTGAACAAGCACTCCGCAAGGCGCCGCTCGGCGGCTTCCACGGCGGCTCCGCCGCAGCCCATGTGACCGCCGCAGGCCCTGCCACGCGCCTGTCGCTGCGGGCGGGAGCCGATGCCGTTTCCGCGCTGTCGAAGGCGTTCGGGCTCACCCTGCCACAAAAGCCGAAGACGTCGGCATCGGCGAACGGCCGCCATGCGCTGTGGCTCGGTCCGGACGAGTGGCTTCTGATCGACGAGAGCGGTGCGGATCTTGCAGCCCTTGCCGCGAAGGCGGATGTGCTGCATTCGGCGGTCGACGTCTCGCACCGCAACACCGCGGTGCTCGTCGCCGGCGAAAGGGCTGCCGAGGCAATTGCGAGCGGCAGCCCGCACGACCTGTCGCCGAAGGTCTTCCCGGTGGGGGCCTGCGCGCGCACGGTGCTCGGCAAGATCGAAGTGGTGATCTTCCGCACCGGCGAGCAGGAGTACCGCGTGGAATGCTGGCGCTCGTTCGCGCCTTACGCCTTCGCGCTGCTCGCGGAAGGGGCGGAAGACGCAGGGCTGTAATTTCCATTTCATCGATGCAAGCGATTGCGATACAATGTAGCGATCTGCGCTACATTGTATCGGTGTGCCATGACTGCTCCGTTTTCACTTCGTCTCGATCCAGCCCTGAAATCGCGGCTCGAAGAGGAGGCGCGCCATCAGGACCGCTCCGCGTCCTACGTCGCGACAAAGGCGATAGCGCAGTTTCTCGATGCGCAGGATGCCAAACGCGAGGCCATCGAACAGGCAATCAGCGATGCAGACGCCGGCGTGTTCGTGTCTGCTTCCGCAGTGCATCGATGGATGGACGGATGGGATGGGGATGAGCCTGCGCCCGACCCCGAAGCGGATGTCAAGCCCGCCGGGCGCTGACCGGTGGAGGTCGTCTATCTTCCGCAGGCCGTGGCAGATCTCCGATGGATGCGCCGCTACTATGTTTCCATCTTCCCGCAAGGCGCCAAACGGGCGCGCGAACAGATCCTTGCGACAGAACGACTGTTGTCGGAAAATCCGCACATCGGTGAGATGTTGGGAATTGCGGACGTTCGCGAGTATCCCATCCGCCGAACGCCGTTCGCGTTCATCTATCGCACAAGATCAGAACGCGTGGATATCCTGCGCGTATGGGATCAGCGCGGCGATCCCCGCCGTTTCAGCGTCTGACGCGCTCAGGCATCCCCCGGCCGGTCGTTCGGATCGAACTGGATGATGGTCATCCAGTTGGCGGTCAGCGCAGGCTTTCGCTCGTTTTCGATCTCGACGGTAACGTCGTAGGTAACCATCAGCATGCCGCCGCCGCGGAAGCGGGCGTCGGCCATGGTGAAGCGGCCGCGGACGCGCGCGCCGGATTTCACCGGCGTCATAAAGCGGACCTTCTCGAAGCCGTAGTTGATCCCCATCGTCTGTTCGATCACGCGCGGCAGGCAATCATAGTTCATCGCCGAAAGGAGCGACAGCGACAGGAACCCGTGGGCGATGGTGCCGCCGAACGGGGTTTCGGCGGCTGCGCGGACCGGATCGGTGTGGATGAACTGATGGTCCTCGGTCGCCTCGGCGAAGCGGTCGATCATGGTCTGATCGACGGTGAACCAGCGGGACACGCCAATCTCCTGCCCGACGAGGCTTCTGACGTCGGCGAGGTGAATTTCGCGAGGCATTCTCGATCCTTTCGCCCGGCAAGATATGCGTATTCCGCTGCGCGATCTTTAGCCTATGCAGAGCCGGTTGATAACTGGTTTCACTGCGATTTTCCGTCCCGACGCCTGCGGGGTCAGGATGAGGCGAGAAGAATGTCGATGCTGCGCGGGGCGATCGTATCCGGCGGGGCGTCGCTCTCGGCCAGGAGGCTTCGCCATGACCTGCCGATGGCGTCGAGGGCAAGCGCCACAGGCTCGGCACGCCGGTTGATGCAGAGGGCCAGCCGGACCTTGCGCCCGGACTCGTCGTCGCTTTCGAGCAGCATGACCAGGGCGCCGGCGTCAGGCGCCTCCCAGTCGGAAACCTGCATCGGCGCACCGTCGGGACGAAGCCAGACGACCTCGCCATTGTTGCCGAAGAACGCCGGATCCGTGAACACGGCGAAGCGGCGGCGGATCGCGGCAAGGGCGGCGGCATGGGCGATCAGTCCCGCGTCGAGGCTCGCCCAGTCGAGCCAGGTGATGGCATTGTCCTGGCAATAGGCGTTGTTGTTGCCGTTCTGGCTGCGCCCGCCCTCGTCGCCGGCGGTGAGAAGCACCGTTCCCTTCGAGACGAACAGACTTGCCAGCAGCGCCTTCACATCGCGGTGGCGCGCGGCGCGGATGTCCGGATCGTCCGTCTCGCCCTCGACGCCATTGTTCCAGGCGTGGTTGTCGTTGTGCCCGTCGCGATTGTCCTCGCCGTTCGCCTCGTTGTGCTTGTCGCGATAGGAGACGAGGTCCGCCAGGGTGAAACCGTCATGGGCGGCGACGAAGTTGACGCTGCGGGTGTACGTCGCGCCGTTGCGGCCGAAGACGTCGGAGGAACCGCAGAGCGCGGTGGCAAAGGCACCGAGCCGCCCGGGATCGCCGCGCCAGAACAGGCGGGTATCGTCGCGGAAGCGGTCGTTCCATTCGAGAAAGGTGTCGGGGAAGTTGCCGAGTTGGTAGCCGCCGGGGCCGATATCCCAAGGCTCGGCGACCAGGATCCGGTCGGCCAGGACCGGGTCGGCCCGCATCTCCTCGAACAGGACGGCCTTCGAATCGAAGCCATCGGCCGTTCGCCCGAGGATCGGGGCCAGGTCGAAACGGAAGCCGTCGATGCCGGCATGGACGACGAAGTGGCGCATGCTGTCGAGGATCAGGCGGCGGACGACAGGATGGTCGCAGGCGATCGTGTTGCCGCAGCCGGTGTCGTTGACAAGGACGGCCGGATTGCCGGCGTCGTGGCGGTGGTAGGTCCGGTTGTCGAGGCCGCGCATGGACAGCGTTGCGCCGAAGCGGTCGCTTTCGCCGGAGTGGTTGAAGACGAGGTCGAGGATGACGCCGATGCCCTCGGCGTGCAGCTTGGCCACGGTCGAGGCGAGTTCGGCCATTCCGCCCGGCGCAAGCCGCGGATCCAGCGCCATCATGGCGATCGGGTTGTAGCCCCAGCTGTTGTGCAGCCCGAGCGGGGGGAGGTGGCGTTCGTCGATCCAGGCGACGATCGGCATCAGCTCGACGGCGTCGACGCCGATGCGCTTCAGATGGGCGATGACCGCAGGGTGGGCAAGCGCTGCGATCGTGCCGCGCAGAGGCTCCGGGATATCGGGATGAAGCATGGTGAAGCCGCGGACGGCGACCTCGTAGATGACGCCGCCGCGGCGGAAGCGCGGGGGCTCTGCCGCTGCCGGCCGGTCGACCGTGACGATCGCCTTCGGCACGAGATCGGCCGTGTCCACGCCATATTGCGTGAGGCGGACGTCGTGGACGAAGCGGCGGTCGAGTTCCCTGGCATAGGGATCGACCAGGAGTTTCGCCGGATCGAACCAGAGGCCGTCGTCGGGAGAATTGATGCCGTCTGCCCGCAGGCCGTAGCGGCTGCCGGCGCCGATGCCCTCGACGAAGGCCTGGTGGAGATCGCCATCGCGCCGCATCGGGACCCGACGGGTTTCCTGCCGCCCCTCGTCGTCGAAGAGGCAAAGGTCGATCCGGGCAGCATCCTGCGACCGGACGGCGAAGGCGACGCCGCCGTCTCGTGCCGTGGCCCCCAATGTCGCGTCGAGCGGTTCTGGCATCGCTTGGACGAGCCTCCGGCGGATGGAGTATTTCCTCTCCCCTTTCGGGAAAGGCGGTCCGAAGGACCGGAAGAAGGCCGTGGCCGCGCGGGCCACGGCGTGCGATCAGGTGATCACGCTCGGCGCATCACGGCCGGTGCGGGACCTGATGCCGGCGATCTCGTCGGCGATCGTGATGAGGTCGGCAAGTGCCGTCTGCGTCTCGATGTCGTGGCGGGCGGCATCCGGCTCGAAGCGCTCGATATAGACGCGCAGGGTGGCGCCGGAGGTGCCGGTGCCGGAGAGGCGGAAGACGATGCGCGAGCCGCCGGAAAAGAGGATGCGCACGCCCTGGTGCTCGCTGACCGACTTGTCGATCGGGTCGTGATAGGCGAAGTCGTCCGCCGTCTCGACCGTCAGTCCCCCGAAGCTCTTGCCGGGCAGGTCCGCGAGCTTTGCGCGCAGGTCGGCCATCAGTCCGTTGGCGGCGGCCGAATCCACTTCCTCGTAGTCGTGGCGGGAATAGTAGTTGCGGCCGTAGGTCGCCCAGTGCTCCCGCACGATGTCGATGACGCTTTCCTTGCGTACGGCGAGCACGTTGAGCCAGAGCAGCACCGCCCAGAGCCCGTCCTTTTCGCGCACGTGGTTGGAGCCGGTGCCCGCACTTTCCTCGCCGCAGATCGTCACCTTGCCGGCATCGAGCAGGTTGCCGAAGAACTTCCAGCCCGTCGGCGTCTCGTACATGCCGATGCCGAGCTTTTCGGCGACGCGGTCGGCGGCCCCGCTCGTCGGCATCGAACGGGCGATGCCGGAGAGACCCTTGCTGTAGCCGGGCGCCAGGTGCGCATTGGCGGCGAGCATGGCGAGGCTGTCGGAGGGGGTGACGAAGATGCCGCGGCCGATGATGAGGTTGCGGTCGCCGTCGCCGTCGGAGGCGGCCCCGAAATCGGGCGCGTCGTCCGCCATCATCGTCTCGTAGAGGGCGCGCGCGTGGACGAGGTTGGGATCCGGGTGATGGCCGCCGAAATCGGGCAGCGGCATGAAGTTCAGCACCGAGCCCTTGGGCGCGCCGAGGCGGTTCTCTATGATCTCTTTCGCATACGGCCCGGTGACGGCGCTCATGGCGTCGAACACGACGCGGAAGCCGCCGTCGAACATCTTGCGGATGGCGGCGAAGTCGAAGAGCTGCTCCATCAGTTCGGCATAGTCCGCGACCGGGTCGATGACCGTCACGGTCATGCCCTCGACCGTCTGCGTGCCTTCGAGGTCGAGATTGACGTCGGCGGCATCGGCGATCTTGTAGCTGTCGATCGCCTTGGTGCGGGCGAAGATCGCGTCGGTGATCTTCTCCGGCGCCGGGCCGCCATTGCCGATGTTATACTTGATGCCGAAGTCCTCGGTCGGTCCGCCGGGGTTATGGCTCGCAGACAGGATGATGCCACCGAAAGCCTTGTGCTTGCGGATGACGTTGGAGGCGGCCGGCGTCGATAGGATGCCGCCGCGGCCGACGAGAACCTGGCCGAAACCGTTTGCCGCCGCCATCTTGATCGCGATCTGGATGACTTCGCGGTTGTAGTAGCGGCCGTCGCCGCCGATCACGAGCGTCTGGCCGGCAAAACCCTCCAGCGAATCGAAGATCGACTGGATGAAATTCTCCGCATAGTTCTGCTGCTGGAAGACGGGGACCTTCTTTCGAAGACCCGAGGTCCCGGGCTTCTGGTCGCTGTAGGGCGTGGTGGATACGGTCTTGATCATCTCTTAGACTCTCGCAAGGAGGCTGGAATAGAGTTGGCTGTAGCGCTCTGCGCTTCGTTCCCAGGAAACGTCGCACTTCATGCCCTGGTTCTGCAACCGGGCCCAGACCTTAGGTTCTGCAAATGCGGTGAAAGCACGGCGGAGCGCCTGTCGAAATCCGTCCGCGGTCACGGGGGCGAACTGGAAGCCGGTGGCGACGCGGGCGGTGAGCGCGGCCTCGTTGGCGTCGATCACGGTATCGGCAAGGCCGCCGGTGCGGGCGACGATCGGCACGCAGCCGTAGCGCAGGCCGTAGAGCTGGGTCAGGCCGCAGGGCTCGAAGCGCGAGGGGATCAGGATCGCATCGGCGCCGGCCTGCATCAGGTGCGACAGCGGCTCGTTGTATCCGATGACGACGCCGATGCGGCCGGGATGGCGTGCGGCCGCAGAAAGCAGCGCACCTTCGAGGGCGGCATCGCCCGCACCCAGGACGGCAAGCCTGCCACCTTCCGAAACGATCCAGTCGGCGACTTCGGCGATCAGGTCGATGCCCTTCTGCCAGGTCAGCCGCGACACGACGCAGAACAGCGGACCGGCCCCGTCGTCGAGGCCGAAGCGCTCCATCAGCGCCTTCCTGTTCTCGCCGCGCTGGCGCAGCGAGCCGACGCCGTAGCGGGCGGCGATGTGCGGATCGGTGGCCGGGTCCCAGACCGTGGTGTCGATCCCGTTGACGATGCCCATGAGTTGGTGGGCACGGGCGTTGATCAGCCCGTCGAGCCCCATGCCGAAGTCCGGCGTGGTGATCTCCTGCGCATAGGTCGGGCTGACGGTGGTCACTTCCCAGGCCGTGCGCAGACCGCCCTTGAGGAAGCTGACGTGGCCGTAATATTCCAGCCCTTCGACGCTGAAAGCGTCCTGCGGCAGGCCGAGCCCGGGGAAGATCTCCGGGCCGAACTGACCCTGGAAGGCGATGTTATGGACGGTGATGATGTTCGGCACCTGCTCCAGGCCGGTATAGCGCATGTAGACCGGCGTCATCGCTGCCTGCCAGTCATGGGCATGGACGATATCGGGCCGCCAGTCCGGCAGAAGGCCGCGGGCGATCTCGCAGGCTGCGTGCGAGAGGGCGGCGAAGCGCTTCCAGTTGTCGGGATAGTCCAGGCCTGTCACGTCCAGGTAGGGTCCGCCGCTGCGGTCGAAATAGGCGGGTGCGTCGAGGATCAGCAGGTCCAGCCCGGCCTGCTGCGTGGCGAGGATCCGCATCTCGTCGCCGAAGGTGCTGGTCATCGAGGCGATCCTGTGGGGTCGCGTCAGTTGCTGCATGACCGCCGGATAGCCGGGCAGGAGGGTGCGCATCCGCACCCCCTGGCCCTCGAGCGCGAGCGGAAGCGCGCCCGCCACGTCGGCAAGCCCGCCGGTCTTGATCAGCGGGAACACTTCCGATGCGACGGACAGAACATTCATGGCCTAGAGGTCCAGCTTGTCGATCATCGCTTGGGTAATCAGGCAGATGCCGTTTTCGGACCGGCGGAACCGCTTCGCGTCGAGATCCGGGTCTTCGCCGACGATCAGCCCTTCCGGGATGACGACGCCGCGGTCGATGACGACGTTGCGCAGTTGCGCATGGCGGCCGACTGTGACGTTCGGCAGTACGACCGCACCCTCGAGGCGGGAATAGGAGTTCGCCCGGACGCCGGTGAAGAGCAGGCTGCGGTGCAGGGCGGAGCCGGAGATGATGCAGTCGCCGGATACCAGCGAGGAGATCGCCGATCCGCGGCGGTCCTCGTCGTCGTGGACGAACTTGGCGGGGGGCTTGATCTCCGCGAAGGTCCAGATCGGCCAGGTGCTGTCGTAGATGTCGAGTTCGGGGGTGATGTCGGTCAGGTCGATATTGGCCTGCCAGTAGGCGTCGACGGTGCCGACGTCGCGCCAGTAGGCCTCGCGCTCGAAGTCGGAGCGGACGCAGGAGGAGGTGAAGCGGTGGGCGACGGCCTTACCGTGTTCGACGATGTAGGGGATGATGTCCTTGCCGAAGTCGCGCGAGGAGTTCTCGTCGGCGGCGTCGCGGCGCAAGAGGTCCATCAGGAACTTCGTGTGGAAGACGTAGATGCCCATCGAGGCCAGCGCCATCTCCGGATTGCCGGGAATGCCCGGCGGGTCGACGGGCTTCTCCACGAAGGCGATGATCTCGTCCTTTTCGTTGACGTGCATGACGCCGAAGCCGGTGGCTTCCATGCGCGGCACCTCCAGGCAGCCGATCGTCACCTGGGCGCCGGAATCGACGTGCTGCTGCAGCATCAGTTCGTAGTCCATCTTGTAGACATGGTCGCCGGCGAGAATGACCATGTATTCGACGCCGTAGTCCTCGATGATGTCGATGTTCTGGTAGACCGCGTCGGCGGTGCCCTCGTACCATTGCGTCTCGGAGACGCGCTGGCTGGCGGGCAGGATGTCGAAGCTCTCGTTGCGCTCCGGCCGGAAGAAGTTCCAGCCGCGCTGCAGGTGGCGGATCAGCGAATGGGCCTTGTACTGGGTGGCGACGCCGATGCGGCGGATGCCGGAATTGAGCGCATTCGAAAGCGCGAAATCGATGATGCGGGCCTTGCCGCCGAAATAGACCGCCGGCTTGGCGCGGCGGTCGGTCAATTCCTTCAGGCGGCTCCCCCTTCCGCCTGCCAGAACATAGGCCATCGCGTCACGCGCAAGTGGCTGATTGCGTTTCTGCTCCATCGTGTCCTCCCCGACCACTATCTCATGCATCCTGTTCCAGCAGCAGCGTCGCCAGCGGCGGCAATGTTATCACGGCCGAAACGTTCCCGTTCTTGTCTCTTTGTGCCTGCACGGCCCCGCCATTGCCCTTTCCGGAGCCGCCATAGATCTCGGCATCCGTGTTCAGGATCTCCTTCCAGCGCCCCTCGACGGGAAGCGGGATGCGGTAGCCTTCGCGATAGACGGGCGTGAAGTTGGTGACGACGGCGATCGTCTTTTCGCCCGGGGCCTTGCGCAGCCAGGCGAAGACGGAATTGTCGCGGTCGTCGGCGAGCAGCCATTCGAAGCCCTCGCCCTCGCAGTCGCGCCCGTGCAGGGCGACCTTGCGCCTGTAGGTGCCGTTCAGGTCGCGTACCAGCCGGCGCATGCCCTCGTGCATGGGATATTCGAGCAGGTTCCAGTCGAGCGCGCGGTCCTCGCTCCATTCGCGCCACTGGGCGAATTCCTGGCCCATGAACAGGAGCTTCTTGCCGGGATAGCCCCACATGAAACCGTAATAGGCGCGCAGGTTGGCGAATTTCTGCCAGTCGTCGCCGGCCATCTTGGCGATCAGCGAGCCCTTGCCGTGCACCACCTCGTCGTGGGACAGCGGCAGGACGAAATTCTCGGTGAAGGCGTAGAGCAGGCCGAAGGTCATGTCGTTGTGGTGGAACTTCCGGTGCACGGCCTCGCGCGACATGTATTGCAGCGTGTCGTGCATGAAGCCCATGTTCCACTTGAAGCCGAAGCCGAGCCCGCCCTCGTGAACGGGGTGGGAGACCTTCGGCCAGGAGGTCGATTCCTCGGCAATGGTGATCACGCCCGGCCGGGTGCCGTAGAAGCGCGCGTTCATCGTCTGCAGGAAGCGGACGGCCTCGAGGTTTTCGTTGCCGCCATATTCGTTCGGCACCCATTCGCCGTGCTTGCGCGAATAGTCGAGGTAGAGCATCGAGGCGACCGCGTCGACGCGCAGGCCGTCGACATGGAACTTCTCGGCCCAGTAGAGGGCGTTGTTGATCAGGAAGGCGAGCACTTCCTGGCGGCCGAAATTGTAGATCGCCGTGTTCCAGTCGGGATGGAAGCCCTGGCGCGGATCCTCGTGCTCGTAGAGGGCGGTGCCGTCGAACCAGCGCAGGCCGTGCTCGTCGGTCGGGAAGTGGGCGGGCACCCAGTCGAGGATGACGCCGATGCCGACCTTGTGGGCGCCGTTGACGAAACGGGCAAAGCCTTCCGGTTCGCCGAAGCGCGCCGTCGGCGCGTAGAGCCCGGTCGTCTGGTAGCCCCAGGAGGGGTCGAAGGGGTATTCGGAGATCGGCAGGAACTCGATGTGGGTGAAGCCCATCTCGACGCAGTAGGGGATCAGCCGGTCGGCGAGTTCGTCCCAGGAGAGCATCTCGCCGTTGTCGCGCCGCTGCCAGGAGGCGGCGTGCACCTCGTAGATGGAGATCGGCTGACGGCGCGGGTCGATCTTCGACCAGTGGTCACGGTGGGCCTCGTCCTCCCAGACCTGGTCGATCTCGCCCGTGGTCATCGAGGCGGTGCGCGGGCGCAGTTCCGAGCGGCGGGCGAAGGGGTCGGCCTTCAAGGGCAGCACTTCGCCGTTCTTGCCGACGATCTCGTACTTGTAGGCGTGGCCGGCGACGACGCCGGGCAGGAAGATCTCCCAGAGGCCGGTGTCGGCGCGCCGCCGCATCACATGGCGGCGGCCGTCCCATTCGTTGAAGTCGCCGACGACGGAGACACGCTGCGCGTTCGGTGCCCAGACGGCGAAATGAAAGCCGTCGACGCCCTCGAGCGTCAGCGGATGTGCGCCCATGCGCTCGAACAGCCTGAGATGCGAGCCCTCGCGGATATAGTAGTCGTCCATCGGGCCGAGGACCGGACCGAAGGAATAGGGATCGACCACGATCCACTCGCCGCCCTCGTTGCGGGCGCGGTAGCGGACCGGCTGGAGCTTGCGGACGGAGACGGCGCCGGCGAAGATGCCGGCGGGATCGAGGCAATCGAGTTCGCCGATCGCCTTTCCGGCGATGGTTTCCGCGGTGACGGCCGTCGCGTGCGGGATGAAGCAGCGCGCCACGAACCCGTCGCCGGCCTGATGGACGCCGAGGACGGCGAAGGGATCCGGATGGCGGCTTCCCAGGATGGCCCCGATGTCGGCATCCGCCAGACCCGTCGATGGTTTCTCCAGCGGGTCCTTCTTCGCCATCAGACGCCCCAGATCTCGGTTGCGTACTGGCGGATGGTGCGGTCGGACGAGAACCAGCCCATGCGGGCGGTGTTGTGGATCGCCTTGGTGTTCCACCGGGTCTTGTCGTTCCAGAGCGCATCGACGTCACGCTGGGCCCTGGCATAGGAATCGAAATCGGCCGCGACCATGAACCAGTCGTGGTTGTAGAGGCCGTCGATCAGGCCGGCGAAGCGGCTGCGGTCGTCGGGAGAGAAGACGCCGGAGGAGATGGCGGAGAGCGCCTGGGAAAGCTCGGGCGAACCCTCGATGATGGCGCGGGGATCGTGGCCCTCGGCGCGCACGCGCGCCACTTCGTCGGCCGTCATGCCGAAGATGATGATGTTGTCCTCGCCGACATGGTCGCGCATCTCGACATTGGCGCCGTCCAGCGTGCCGATGGTGAGCGCCCCGTTCAGGGCGAATTTCATGTTGCCGGTGCCCGACGCTTCCATGCCGGCCGTCGAGATCTGCTCCGAGAGGTCGGCGGCGGGAACCATGATCTCGGCGAGCGAGACGTTGTAGTTCGGCACGAAGACCACCTTCAGCAGGCCGCGCACCGCCGGGTCGTTGTTGATGACGCGGGCGACGTCGTTTGCGAGCTTTATGATCAGTTTGGCATTGTGGTAGCTCGGCGCCGCCTTGCCGGCGAACAGCTTGACGCGCGGCACCCAGTCGAGTTCCGGCCGCGAGCGGATCTGGTCGTAGAGCGCCACCGCCTCGACGATGTTGAGAAGCTGGCGCTTGTATTCGTGGATGCGCTTGATCTGGATGTCGAACATCGCGTCGGGGTCGATGCGCACGCCGATGCGGGCCTGCACCAGGTTTGCGAGCCTGAGCTTGTTTTCGCGCTTGATCGCGGCAAAGCGCGTCTGGAAGGCGCTGTCGCCGGCAAAGGCGTCGAGCGCCTTCAGCTTCTCGGCATCGTCCTCGAATTCCGGTCCGATCGCCTCGCGGATCAGGTTGAACAGGCCGGGATTGCATTGCATCAGCCAGCGGCGTGGGGTGATGCCGTTGGTCTTGTTGTTGATGCGGGCGGGATAGAGGCGATGGAGATCGGCAAAGACCGTCTCCTTCATCAGCTCGGTGTGGAGTGCGGAGACGCCGTTGACCGAGTGCGAGCCGACAAAGGCGAGGTTGCCCATGCGGACGCGCCGCTCGCCGCCTTCCTCGATCAGCGAGATGTTGCGGATCTGCTGGTCGTCGTAGCCGTGCTCCTTGCGTGCCTCCAGGAGGATCTTGGCGTTGATCGCATAGACGATCTGCATGTGCCGCGGCAGCAGGCGCTCGAACAGCGGCACCGGCCAGGTCTCCAGAGCCTCGGGCAGGAGCGTGTGGTTCGTATAGGCGAACGTGTCGCGGGCGATGTTCCAGGCGGCATCGAAATCCAGCCCGTGGACGTCGGTCAAAAGGCGCACCAGTTCGGCGACGGAAACGGCAGGATGCGTGTCGTTCAGATGAATCGCGACGGCATCGGGCAGGGAGGTGAAATCCGGATACTGCTGCAGATGGCGGCGGAGGATGTCCTGCAGCGAGGCGGAGGAGAAGAAGAACTCCTGGCGCAGCCGCAGTTCCTGGCCGGCCGGGGTGGCGTCGGCCGGATAGAGGACGCGGGTGAGGCTTTCGGCCTTGTTGCTCTCCCGCAGTGCGCCGATATGGTCGCCGGCGTTGAAGGCGTCCAGCAGGAGCGGGTCGATCGGATAGGCGGACCACAGGCGCAGCGTATTGACCCGCTTCGCCCGCCAGCCGACCGCCGGCGTGTCGTAGGCGGTGGCAATCACCCGCTCCGCCGGCTTCCAGACGATGCGCTGCCGGCCTTCGCCGAGATCGAGCGTCTCCACGCCGCCGCCGAAGCCGATTTCGTAGGAGCTTTCCCGGCGCTCGAATTCCCAGGGGTTTCCGTGCGCCAGCCAGGTCTCCGGCAGTTCGACCTGCCAGCCGTCGGCGATCTCCTGGCGGAACAGGCCGTGCACGTAGCGGATGCCGTAGCCATAGGCCGGAACGTCGGTCGTCGCCATGGATTCGATGAAACAGGCCGCAAGCCGGCCGAGGCCGCCATTGCCGAGCGCAGCGTCGGGCTCGAGTTCCGCGATGATGTCGGTGTCGACGCCGAGCGACGTCAGCGCCTCGCGCATCTCGTCCATGATGCCGATATTGGTCATGGCGTCGCGCATCATGCGGCCGATCAGGAATTCCAGCGACAGATAGTAGACGCGCTTGGAGCCGGTGGCGTAGGTGCGCCGGGTCGAATCCATCCACTTGTCAGTGATGCGGTCGCGCGCCACCAGGATCGCGGCGGTCAGCCAGTCATGTGGCTTTGCGACCTTGGGATCCTTGCCGATACGGTATTTGAGGCGTTCGAGCAGCTCGGTCGCCAGTTGCGACGGCTCGGTCGAACGGAGTGCGGGAGCTGGAATTTCGCTGGAGGAGACCCTGTTCATCATGAGCGATCACGAACCCCTTCGCTGTATTCCGATGCTATCGAGGCACGGCCTCTCGGGGCAATTTTGCATCTATCCGAAGCGCTTGCAATACGGCCCGGCAAGAAAGGAGCCATGCAGCTGACGCAGGGCGGATGCCTGCAGAATGGACAAAGCCCGCCAACGCGCAGGGCGGCAGCGGGCTTGCGGTTTTGTCGGATTTTCCGCGGTTCAGTGGGTCAGGCGGGCAACGACCGCGGTGGCCTTCTCGCCGATCGCCTTGAACGCGGCCACCAGCTGGGTCATGTCGTCCGCCTCGAAATAGTTGGCCTGCGTGGTGGCGCAATACTTCAGAAGCGTCTGGCCGCGGGTCGGCGCCATGAAGGCCACGGTGAAGACCTCGACCTTGGCGGTGCGAGCCTTGTCGCAGGAGGCCTTCGTCTCGGTATCGGACTTCCTGCCGTTCGCATCGGTCGACGTGCCGTCATAGGCCGTGTTCTCGCCGTCCGTCATGAAGATGATGTACTTGGTCGGAACCTGGCCATTCTTGTCCTTGTGCGCCGGGATCTCGGTCTCATCAGAGGCGTCCGCCGGAACCAGCTTGTCCAGCGCCTTGGCGAATGCGGCGTGCGAATCCGTGCCGCCGGTGGGCTCGGTCGGGAGCGCGTTGACGTAGGCCGAGGCGCCTGCCGTTCCCCACGCCAGCTGGGTCTCCGTCTGCATCCGGTCGTTGTAGGACACCGCAGCTGTGCGGACGAGTTCCGTCTCGGGATCGGCCGTATTCAGCTGCGTCGTCAGGTTGGCGACGGCCGACTTGAGCGCGGCGATCTTGCGGACGTAGCAAGGTGTCGTTTCCTTGACCTTGTCGCTCCCCCAGTTGCTCTCCGTCCAGTTCTTGCACGGCACTTTCCTGCTGGCGATATCGTCTGTCTTGAACGACATCGAGCCGGACCGGTCGAGCACGAGGAACATGGAGAGCGCGCTCTTCGATTCCGTGGCGCTTTCCGCCGTCGTGCTGGCGCTGATGGTCGTCTTGTCCTTGACGAGAAGGCGGGTCAGCGGGTTCAGCGGCATCTCGTAATTGGCGGAGACGTTGATGACCCAGGACTTCCCGGTTCCGACCGTGGACGTCTCGTCGATCTGGACCAGGCTGGAGGCATAGGCGTTGGTCTCCTCCTCCTGCTGGCCGCCGGTGTCGGCGCTGTCGGGGTCGCCGGGCGAGGCGCCGCCGCTCTGCATCTGGGTCTTGATGAACTCCAGTGCGAGGAGCTTCGCATCCTCGATGCTCATGTTGTCGTTTGCGAGTGCGGATGCGGCTGCGAGCGCCGCCGAATCGGAGGCGTCCTGCAGCCGGTTCTTGGTCATCATCATCTTGGTCAGGTCGATGGAAATACCGCCGGCGCCCAGCAGCACCGGCAGCAGCAATGCGGTCATCATGCCGAAATTTCCAAGACGGTCCTTTAGAAGGCGGGAAAGGACACCCTGTTTTTCCGTTGCCGATTTCATTTTGCGCCACCCCATCGTCATAATGTTGGGCGGACATTAGCGATGATAAATGAGCAGCCGGTTTCCGCGATCGCTAAAATACGATCGAACCCGCAGAAAGCCCCTGAAAGCAGGTGTTTAAGGCCGGGACGGGCTGTCTCCAATCGGGACTCGCTGCCCCGGCCTGCGACACCGGCAGCCGTCTCGCCTCCCATACCAACCTGCACTGATATTGACCGATTGCGTGGGACCGCCTGCGGTCATCCGGCAAGGAGCATACCGCAGAGCGATGCCTTAGCATCGGTCGAGGATTGCGACGCTGCCGGTGGCCGACAGGCGGCCCACCCGGAGGGCCGGGCGCTTTTGGTCTGCGGACGGCGTCGAAAATCCTCGCCGGACCGACAGGTCCGACTGCGGTTTTCTCCTTGCCGCAGACCAAAATCGCTCCGGCGCAATCGGTCAATATCAGTGCAGGTTGGTATTACGCGGTCTGGCGCACCGGCACGACGTCCACGGCCTGTTTCGTCTGCTGCTGGCCGTAGCTCTTGACGATGCCGATCACCGGCGCCACGTCGGCGTAGTCGCGTCCGTAGCCGACGACGATGTGGTCGGTTCCGGCCTGCATGTTGTTGGTCGGATCCAGTTCGACCCAGCCGTTGGTCGGGCCACACCAGAGCCTGACCCAGGCGTGCATGGCGTCCGCCCCTTCCAGCCGCTCCTTGCCAGGTGGAGGAATGGTGCGCAGGAAGCCGCTGACATAGCCGGCCGGAATGCCGAGGCTGCGGAGCGCCACGATCATGACGTGGACGAAGTCCTGGCAGACCCCCCGCTTCAGCCGGAAGGCCTCCAGCGGGGTGGTGTCCACGGTCGTGGCTTCGACGTCGTAGGTGAAATCCTTGTGGATGCGCGCGCACAGGGCGGAGGCGACCTCGCGCACGGTCATGCCCGCCGCTGCGACCGACCGGGCGTAGTCGGAGATTTCCGGACAATCGGGCAGGCGCGGGCTGTGGCCGGTGAAATGGTGCGGCGAGGCGGGGGCGAGCGACCAGCAGGCGGCGATCGCGCGGGAAAGCTCGCCGATCGGCGGGGAGAAATCGGGCTGGTCGTTGGCCGCGTCGACCTGCACCCGCGCCTGCATGTCGATCTCGAGCCGGTCGTGGGCGTTGCGGAAGAGGATCAGTGTCGCCTGGTTCTCGAAGAAATCGATCACGCCGGTGCGTTCGGCCGGCTGGGGCCTGATGCCGACCGATCCGGCGATCAGGCGTTGCCGGCCGGCAATCGAGCGCGGCAGGACGCGCACCATGTGGCGGCCGCCCGAGACGGGGAAGTCGTAGTCGTACTCGATGCGCAGGTTGATGTCATAGAGCATGGGGACCCGTCTCAGCTCAGATAGGTCTCGCCGAGAATGTCGGAGAGCTTTTCCAGTTCGGTCTCGAAGTGCCGGTAGGCCTCCGGCGTCATCCCCTCCGGGGTCATCACCGCAAGGCCGGCATGCAGCCGCATCGCTTCGCGGTAGAAAGGCGACATCTGGCCGTTCGAATAGGCGTTCGGCAGTTGCTCGATCTCGGTCTTGATCTCGTTCAGCTGGTAGAGCACCGAGCGCGGATTGAGCGGGTCGAGCGCCAGGAGGTCGGTGACGGTCAGCCTGGCGGTCGCGACGTTGTAGCGGCGGCGATGGGTCATCACGCTGTCGCCGATCTCCAGCAGCATGTCGAGCGCGCCGTCGGGCGCGTCCTCGCCGGAGAGATGGCGCAAAAGCCGCGTCATGTGCAGGCCGCGCTCCAGGTAGCGGCCGACCGACAGGAAGCGCCAGCCTGTGAAGCGGTACATGTTCTCGTGGACGAGGCCGGCGAAACCCGCGAGCTTGCGCAGGAGCACGGTCATGGCGCGGGTGGCGTCGTCTCCGGGCTGGATTGAATCGTGGAAGCGGCGCGCGGTCTTGGCGAGGTCCGCCAGCGCCAGCCAGCCGTCCGGGGAGAAACGGTCGCGGATGTTGCTGGCGGAGAAGACGGCGCTGTCGATGCTGGCGAGCAGGCTGGTGGGCACCGGCTCGGCCGTGTCGATGTCGAGCTGCTTCAGGTAGTCGGAGACGTCCTTCAGGAGCGGCTGGTCCGGGTCGGCATATTCGGCGAAGCGGCCGTGCCAGGCGCGCAGGATGCGCAGCGCCCCTTCGGCCCGCTCGATATAGCGGCCGAGCCAGAAGAGGTTGTCGGCGGCCCGGCTCGGCAGGCTGCCGGGCAGGTTGCGGGCGAAGCTCTCGTCGGCGGGCAGAAGCGAGGTGCGGTCGACCGGCCGGTCGCTGACGATCCAGACGTCGGCGGCGGAACCGCCCTCCTGCATGGTGATCGCCGAGACGTCGCTGCCGGAAGAGATGCGGGCGAAGCCGCCGGGCATGATCTGCCAGCCATCGCGGGTGCGGGCGGCGAAGACGCGCAGGCTCATCGGCCGCGGCACGAGCCTGCCGTCGACATAGGCCGGCGTCGTCGACAGGGTCACTGCCTCCTGGCCGACGAGGCGGGCGCCGTCCCCCGCGAGCCATTCGGCGACCGGCAGGGTCGCGTTCCTGCACAGGGTCGAGCCGAGCACGGAGCGGCCGTTGTCGTCGAAGAAGGGCCGCGTCGAATAGGCGGGGCCGATCACCATGTTCTCGATGTTGGCGGCGACATGGTCGCGCTCGGCCTGCTGGCCGCACCACCAGGTGGCGATGCTCGGCAGTTGCAGGTCCTCGCCGGTCAGGTGCCGGCTGATCGTCGGCATGAAGGCGAGCAGCGCGCGGGTCTCGAGAATGCCGGTGCCGAGCGCGTTGACGATCCGCACGGACCCCGCCCGCAGCGCCTCGACGATGCCGGGCGTGCCGAGCTGCGACTGGTGGTTCAGTTCCAGCGGATCGGCGAAGCTGGCGTCGAGCCGCCGCCAGAGCACGCTGACATGCTTCAGGCCGGCGACGGTGCGCACCATGACGCGCCCGTTGACGACGGTCAGGTCCTCGCCCTCCAGCAGCATGAAGCCGAGATAGCGGGCGATGTAGGCGTGCTCGAAATAGGTCTCGTTGGCGGGACCGGGCGAGAGGACGGCAATGCGGTCGTCCTCGAACTGGCGGCCGGCCAGCAGCGCGTCGCGGAAGGCGCCGAAGAAGCCGGCGAGCCGGTGCACATGGGTTTCGGCGTAGACGTCGGAGAAGGCGCGGGCGGTGGCGACGCGGTTTTCCAGCGCGAAGCCCGCGCCGGAGGGGGCCTCGGTGCGATCGGAGAGCACCCACCAGTTTCCGTCCGGCCCGCGGCCGACCTCGAACGAACAGAAATGCAGGAAATGCCCGCCGGCCGGGGGCACGCCCACGACGGGACGAAGGTATTCCGGATTGGTGCCGATCAGTTGCGCCGGCAGGAGGCCTTCCGATACCAGCCGGGCGGGGCCGTAGATGTCGGCCGCGATCATCTCCAGAAGCTCGACACGCTGGATCAGCCCGCGCGACAGGTTCTCCCACTCGGCCTGGTCGATCACGACGGGAATATGGGACAGCGGCCAGGCGCGCTCGCCGCCGGCGTCCTTGCCGTAGGCGCGGTAGAACACGCCTGCATCGCGGAGATAGCGGTCGGCGCGGGCGAAGCGGTTGGCAAGCTCCGTCTCGTCCATCCGGCCAAGCGCGGATAGAAGCTTCTGCCACGCCGGACGGATCGAGCCGTCGGGCGAGACCATCTCGTCGGCGATGCCCGGCAAGGGCGCATAGGTCATGAGCCCCTCCAGCAGCGGGTTCCCCGCGATACGCTCCGCCTCGGCCGCCTTCGATGTCAAGTCCTACACTCCTGGCGGGCGCCGAAGATCGAGCGTCAGCGGGAATTCCCGCGCGATCGTCTCCTCGTGCACCCCGTAGCTGCCCGGGTTGTGTCCCCAGGGCTCGAAGCGGGCCAGCCGTCTGGCTTCCGCCTCGTTTCCGTTCACAGGGAAGGTGTCATAGTTTCGTCCGCCGGGATGGGCAACGTGGTAAATGCAACCGCCCACCGCTCGGCGCGACCATGTATCATAAATGTCGAAGGTCAGCGGCGTGTTGACGGGCAGGGCCGGGTGCAGGCCGGAGGAGGGCTGCCACGCCTTGTAGCGGACGCCCGCGACGGTGACGCCGCTTTCCCCGGTCGCTGCCAGCGGCAGGCGCCTGCGGTTGCAGGTGATGACATAGCGCTCCGGGTTCGCGGTCTGCAGCTTCACCTGCAGCCGCTCCACCGAGCTGTCGACGTAGCGAACGGTGCCGCCGATCGCGCCCTGCTCGCCCATCACGTGCCAGGGCTCGAGCGCCTGGCGCAGTTCCAGTCTCGCGCCCTCGTATTCGACCTCGCCGCAGAAGGGGAAGCGGAATTCCAGCTGCGCCTCGAACCACTCCGGGCGCATGTCGAAGCCGTTCTCGCGCAGGTCCGCCAGCACTTCGAGGAAATCCTGCCAGACATGGGTTGGCAGCATGAAGCGGTCGTGCAGCGTCGTGCCCCAGCGCACGAAGGTGCCTGTGGCGGGCTTCAGCCAGAAGCGCGCGATCAGGGCGCGGATCAGAAGCTGCTGGGCGAGGCTCATGCGCGCATTCGGCGGCATTTCGAAGCCGCGGAACTCGACGAGGCCGAGCCGGCCGGTCGGACCGTCGGGCGAGAACAGCTTGTCGATGCAGATCTCGGAGCGGTGGGTGTTGCCGGTGACGTCGACGAGCAGGTTGCGGAACAGCCGGTCGACCAGCCAGGGCAGCGGCGGTGTGCCCTCGCCGGGAGCCGGCACCTGCGACAGCGCGATCTCGAGCTCGTAGAGGCCGTCGTGGCGGGCCTCGTCGATGCGCGGCGCTTGGCTCGTCGGGCCGATGAAGAGGCCGGAGAAGAGGTAGGAGAGCGAGGGGTGGCGCTGCCAGTGCAGCACCAGGCTCTTCAAGAGGTCCGGCCGGCGCAGGAAGGGGCTGTCGTTCGGGTTCTTGCCGCCGACGACCACGTGGTTGCCGCCGCCGGTGCCGGTGTGGCGACCGTCGATCATGAACTTGTCGGCGCCGAGCCGGCTCTCGCGCGCCTCCTCGTAGACGGCGGTGGTGATGTCGACGCAATCCCCCCAGCTATAGGCGGGATGGATGTTGACCTCGATGACGCCCGGATCGGGGGCGACCCGGATCACGTTCAGCCGCTCGTCGTGCGATGGCGCGTAGCCCTCGATATGCACGGGAAGGCCGAGGGCGCTCGCTGCGCGCTCGGCGGTGGCGATCAGTTCGAGATATTCCTCGACGCCTTCGGTCGGCGGCATGAAGACGCACAGGCGGCCGTCGCGCGCTTCGACGCTGATCGCCGTCCGCACCTTGCCGACGATGTCGGAGACGACCTGTTCGACCTGCTCCTGCTGGCCCTCCGCGGCGTGGAAGTCCATCGCGATCTGGCGGTGCGGCGCGGCAAATTCCGGCAGTTCGCCGCGCTCGACCGTGGGGTCGACCGGATTGATGTAGGGATAGGACGACGGGGACAGCCACGGCAGCGAGCCGAGCGGCAGGCGGTAGCCGACCGGGCTATCGCCGGGGACGAGGAACAAGCGGCCGCGGCGTGTCTGCCACTTCTCGCTGATCCATCGCTGGCCGGCGACGCGCGCGTTCCAGGCCTGCACCGGCAGCACGTAGCCGCTCGGCTTCGTCAGGCCGCGCTCGAAGACGCGGGCGATGCGGCTGCGCGCTTCCGGATCCTCCAGCCTGGAGTTCGACGGATCGACGTTGTCGGGAAGGTTCGCCTCCTTCAGGAGCCATTCTCCCGGGTCCTCGAAGGCCGGCAGGACCATGTCCGTCTCGATGCCGAGCTCTGCCGCAATCGTCGTCAGCAGGCGTTCGGCGTCGTCGCCGGAGACGGGGTGGTCGGCGCCTTCCTCGGCGATCAGGCCGGGATCGGACCAGATCGGCCTGCCGTCGCGGCGCCAGTAGAGCGAGAAGGTCCAGCGCGGCAGGCTTTCGCCGGGGTACCATTTGCCCTGGCCATAATGCAGGAAACCGCCGGGGGCAAAGCGCTCACGCAGGCGGCGGATCAGGGTGTCGGCCTTCTCGCGCTTCGTCGGGCCGACGGCGCCGGTGTTCCATTCCTCCGATTCGAAATCGTCGATCGAGACGAAGGTCGGCTCGCCGCCCATCGTCAGCCGCACGTCGTTCTGCGTCAGCACCCGATCGACGTCCTGTCCGAGCGCGTTCAGCGCCTCCCAGGATTCGTCGGAGAAGGGCTTGGTGATTCGCGGGTGCTCGGCGACGCGGGTGACCTTCATGTCGAAGTCGAAGCTGGTGTTCGCCTCGCCGAAATAGCCGCCGGTAATCGGCGCGGCATTGCGGAAGTGCGGCGTCGCGGCCAGCGGGATATGGCTCTCGCCGGTCAGGAGGCCGGAGGTCGGATCGAGACCGATCCAGCCGGCGCCGGGCAGGTAGACCTCGCACCAGGCGTGCAGGTCGGTGAAGTCGTGGTCAGTGCCGGAGGGGCCGTCCAGCGCCTTCAGGTCGGGCGTCAGCTGGATCAGGTAGCCGGAGACGAAGCGCGCGGCGAAACCGAGGTTGCGCAGGATCTGCACCAGCAGCCAGCTGGAATCGCGGCACGAGCCGCGTGCGGTCAAAAGCGTCTCCTCCGGCGTCTGCACGCCGGGTTCCATGCGGATGACGTAGCCTATCTGCTGCTGCAGCCGCGCATTGAGGCCGACGACCATGTCGACGGTGCGCTGGCGGGTGCGGTCGACATGGTCGAGAAAGGCCGAAAGCGCGGGCGTCAACGGCTCCGGATCGCGGTAGATGCGCAGGTCCTCGCGCAGGTCTTCCGGGTAGTCGAAAGGCCAGTGCTCCGCCTGTTCCTCGACGAAGAAGTCGAACGGATTGTAGACCGTCATGTCGGCGACGAGGTCGACCTCGATCTTGAATTCGCTCACCGGGTCGGGGAAGACGTAGCGGGCGAGATAGTTGCCGTACGGGTCCTGCTGCAGGTTGACGAAGTGGGCCGACGGCGAGACCCGCAACGCGTGGCTGATGACCTTGGTCTTGGAATGCGCGGCGGGTTTCAGGCGGATGATCTGCGGCCCGAGGCGGACCGGATTGTCGTACCTGTAGTGGGTCAGGTGGTAGATACTGGCCTTGATCGACATAGGCTCGCTTTTCCCCTCGTGACGGTCTTTGCCGTCATCGAGGGGAAGTTTGTGCAATGCGAAGGCGGATTGCAAGCGGCAATGGCCGCAGCGCCTACGTCATTCTGCGCATGGCCCAGGCTTAGTGGATCGGCGGGTTGAGCCGGGCAAACCCGTCCTGGCGATAGTAGGGGAAGTAAGGGTAGGGGGCGGACGCGCTGCTCGCCGCGGAAAGCCGCCCGATCTGGTCGTCCGAAAGCGACCAGCCGACGGCGCCGAGGTTCTGGCGAAGCTGCTCCTCGTTGCGCGCGCCGATGATGACGCTGGAGACGGTCGGCCGCGCCAGCAGCCAGGCGATCGCAACCTGCGGCACGGTCTTTCCGGTTTCCTCGGCTATGGCATCCAGCACGTCGACGATGTCGTAGAGACGGGCCTCGTCGACCGGCGGGCCGAAATCCGCTGTCGCATGCAGCCGGCTTTCAGCCGGCAGCGGGGCGCCGCGCCGGATCTTGCCGGTCAGCCGCCCCCATCCGAGCGGACTCCAGACGAGCGCGCCGACGCCCTGGTCGCGGGCAAGCGGCATCAGTTCCCACTCGTAGTCGCGGCCGACCAACGAGTAGTAGACCTGGTGGGCGACGTAGCGCGGATAGCCGTGCCTGTCGGCTGCCGCCAGCGCCTTCATCAGTTGCCAGCCGGCAAAATTGGAGACGCCGACATAGCGCAGCTTGCCGGCATCGACGAGGCTGGAAAGGGTCGCCAGAACCTCTTCGACGGGCGTGCCGGCATCGAAGGCATGCAACTGCAGGAGGTCGATGTAGTCGGTGCCGAGCCGTCTCAGTGCCGCATCGACGGCCCGGATGATCCGCGAACGCGATGTTCCGGCATCGTTCGGCCCGTCACCCGTTGGCAGGCCCATCTTGGTGGAGATCAGGGCCTCGTGCCGGCGCCCATTCAGTGCGGCTCCCAGCACGGTTTCGGAAGCACCGTTCGAATAGACGTCGGCGGTGTCGAACAGATTGACGCCTGCCTCCAGGCAGATGTCCACCAGTCGACGCGCCTCCGCTTCGTTCGTGTTGCCCCAGGCGCCGAACAGCGGCCCTTCGCCGCCGAAGGTGCCGGTACCGAAGCTCAAGGCCGGCACCATCAGGCCGGATGTCCCCAATCGTCTGTATTCCATCGTCCATCTCCTGTCGTTACGGCGCAGGACGCCGTTGGCCAGCAAGATGGACGCGAATATTTCCTGCCACTAGCCGACAGGCGGGAACAGTATCTGTGATTTGAATTCACGGATCGGCCGCGGGCGACAATCGCATCGACATTTCCGCTGTGGCCCCGGCGCGGGGATGCGCCGGGAAGCCGTCCGGTCGGGCCGGGATCGGCCTGTCACCGCGAGCCGACGAGGGCGAAATGGGCGCCGGTCGGGTCGATGCCCTGGATGATCCAGGCGCCGCCGGGCACTTCCATCGGCCCCATCACCACCTTGCCGCCGGCCGCATCGACGCGCCCGATGGCTTCGTCGATGTTGCCGACGACGAAGTAGAAACCCCAATGCGGCGGGGCGGGCAGGTCGGCCGGCTTCGTCATCATGCCGCCCGCCGTCTGGCCGCGGATCTTGAAGAGCTGGTAGGTTCCCATCTCGCCCATGTCGAGGGCCTCGTCCTTCTCCCAGCCGAACATGGACGCATAGAACTTCCAGGCGCCGTCGAGATCGCCGGCCATCAGTTCGTGCCAGCCGATATTGCCGGGCGCCATCTGGTCGGCGGCCGGCGGGCCTTCGTCATTGGCGCTGAACAGGCAGAAGGCGGCGCCGTGCGGGTCGCCGACGACCGCGAAGCGGCCGATGCCGGGAATGTCGTCCGGCTCGCGATAGACCTTTCCGCCCTTCGCCGTGATTTCCCTGGCGGTCGCATCGACGTCGTCGGCGCAGATGTAACCTATCCAGGCCGGCGGCATGCCCTCGGCCTCTTCCGGCGTCTGCATCAGGCCGGCGATCATGCGATCCCCGGCCGAAAAGGTCGTGTATTTCATGCCCGGAATGCTGGTGTCCTTGGTCGCCCAGCCGACGACGGAATTGTAGAAGGCCTCGGCCGCGTCGGTATCGCCTGTCATCAGTTCGTACCAGACGAACTTTCCTTGGTTGCTGGACATGGGTTCCTCCAGAGTGGTGCAATCGTTGCGAAGTGGATGAGGTCGGGTGCCGTCGACCGCATCCTGCCACCGGCAGTCTGCAGTCGACATGTGCACTTTTTACGTCAGCTGCAGCAGGACTGCGCCTTGGGGGTATCCTCGTATTCGTCCTTGCGCTTGACGAAGCTCAGCGTGCCCGTCTCGTTACGGCCCTTCGGTGCGCGGTCGAGCGTCATCAGCGTGCCGAGCAGTTCCTCGCCGCCGCGGGAATATTCCGAATAGGTGTGATAGACGGCGCCGTCGTCGTCGCGGAAGAAGGCGCTCATGCCGGGCAGTTCGTCATGGGCATCCTCGGAGGGCGTGTCGCGGTAGTTGTAGAAGACCTTGCCGCGGGCCAGTTCCTCCTTGGTGAAGGAGACGTGGTAGTCGAAATTGAAGTCGCTGCCGAAGGACGAAAACCACGGGAATTTCCAGCCCATCCGCTTCTTGTAGGCCTCGATCTTCTCCAGCGGGGCGCGGGAGACACAGACGAAGGTGACGTCGTGGTGGTTCAGATGCGGCAGCATGCCGTCGACATGGTCGGCGACGAACGAGCAGCCGGGGCAGCCTGCCTCCCAGTCCGGGCCGAACATGAAGTGATAGACCATCAACTGGCTGCGCCCGTCGAAGAGATCGGCCAACGTCTTCCGTCCGGCCGGCGTGTCGAAGGTGTAGGTCTTGTCCACCCTGACCCACGGCAGCGCCAGCCGCTCCGCGCGCACCTTGTCGCGCAGGCGCGTCTCTTCCTTCTCCATGGTGAGAAGGGCCTGGCGCGCCTTCAGCCATTCCTCGCGGGACACGATTTCATGATGCTGTCTCATGCTCGTAGCTCCTCTTTCACGGAACATTTCGACTGGTTGCGTTGATATCAACGTTTACCCTGCCTGTCAAAGTTGCCGGCGTCCGAGCGCCGGTTACCTCAAGGACGGAGCATGAGCGCGCAATCCGACATTCCCTTGTCAAAAAAGACACAGGCCATATCTAACGCCGCTCACGAGGAGTTCGACCATGGAAATACTGTCTGCCTATCGCCCCGCCCGCGGCATTCTCGCCCCCGCTTTCGCGGCTGCCTGCTCCATGCTGGCGCTGGCCCAGCCGGCCATTGCGGCCAGCTTCGACTGCGAAAGGAGCGACCTCGCCCCCGACGAGAAGGCGATCTGCGACAACCGGGCGCTGAACGATGCGGACGTGCGGATGGTCACGACCTTCGATATCCTGTCGGGCCTCATCGCCATGGGCGCGCGCGGCGAGATGCAAGACCAGCAGACGGCGTGGCTGAAGGAGCGGCAGGCCTGCGGCGCCGACGTCGCCTGTATCCAGTCCGCCTATGACCGGCGCATGCAGCAACTGGACGAGGCCTACAAGAACATTAGCAGGCCGCTCTGACCGCCATCCTCCCGCGCTGTCAGCCGCCGCGGAGACAAAAAAGGCTGGCGCAACGGCCAGCCTCTCGTCGTCCCGGATACCGTATGAAGGCCTATTCCGGCAGGATGCGCACCGCGCCGAGATCGGCGGAGCTTGCAAAGGCGGCATAGGCCTTGAGTGCGGTGGTGACGTTGCGCTTGCGCGGCTGGGCCGGCTTCCAGCCGAGCTTGTCCTGCTCGGCACGGCGGCTTTCCAGTTCGGCCTCGGTGACCACCAGATTGATCGTGCGGTTGGGGATGTCGATCTCGATCGTGTCGCCCTGGCGGACAAGGCCGATCGCGCCGCCGTTGGCCGCTTCCGGCGAGGCGTGGCCGATCGAGAGCCCCGAGGTGCCGCCGGAGAAGCGGCCGTCGGTGATCAGCGCGCAGGCCTTTCCGAGGCCTTTCGATTTCAGGTAGCTCGTCGGATAGAGCATTTCCTGCATGCCGGGGCCGCCCTTCGGGCCCTCGTAGCGGATGACGACGACGTCGCCGCCCTTGACCTCGCCGCCGAGGATGCCCTTTACCGCTGCGTCCTGGCTTTCGAAGACGACGGCCGGGCCGGTGAACTTCAGGATCGATTCATCGACGCCGGCGGTCTTCACGATGCAGCCGTCGAGCGCGATGTTGCCCTTCAGGACCGCAAGGCCGCCGTCTTTCGAGAACGGATGCTCGACGGAACGGATGACGCCCTTTTCGCCGTCGGTGTCGAGATCGTCCCAGCGCGCTTCCTGGGAGAAGGCGACCTGGGTCGGGATGCCGCCGGGTGCGGCACGGAAGAAGGTGCGGACCGTTTCCGAGGTGGTGCGGGTGATGTCCCAGCGGTCGATGGCGTCGCCCAGCGTCGCGGCGTGCACGGTCGGGCTGTCGCGGTGGATCAGGCCGCCGCGGTCGAGTTCGCCGAGGATGCGCATGATGCCGCCGGCGCGGTGGACGTCTTCCATGTGCACGTCGTTCTTCGCCGGGGCGACCTTCGACAGGCACGGGACTTTCCTGGAAAGCTTGTCGATGTCATCGAGATTGAAGTCGATCCCGCCTTCGTAGGCCGCGGCCAGGATGTGCAGCACCGTATTGGTCGAGCCGCCCATGGCGATATCGAGTGACATGGCGTTCTCAAACGCCCTCTTATTGGCGACGTTGCGCGGCAGCACGCTCTCGTCTTCCTGCTCGTAGTAGCGGCGGGCGAGATCGACGATCAGGTGGCCGGCCTCGACGAACAGGCGCTTGCGGTCGCCGTGAGTGGCGAGCGTCGAGCCGTTGCCGGGCAGCGACAGGCCGAGCGCTTCCGTCAGACAGTTCATCGAATTGGCGGTGAACATGCCCGAGCAGGAGCCGCAGGTCGGGCAGGCGGAGCGCTCGATGGTCTTGACGTCCTCGTCGGAAATGCTGTCGTCGGCGGCGGCGACCATGGCGTCGACCAGATCCAGCGCGTGCTTTTTGCCGTGCATGACGACCTTGCCGGCCTCCATCGGTCCGCCGGAGACGAAGACTGCGGGGATGTTCAGGCGCATCGCGGCGTTCAGCATGCCAGGCGTGATCTTGTCGCAGTTGGAGATGCAGACCATGGCGTCGGCGCAGTGGGCGTTGACCATGTATTCGACACTGTCGGCGATGATCTCGCGGCTCGGCAGCGAATAGAGCATGCCGTCATGGCCCATGGCGATGCCGTCGTCGACGGCGATCGTGTTGAATTCCTTGGCGACGCCGCCGGCGGCCTCGATCTCGCGGGCGACGAGCTGGCCAAGGTCCTTCAGGTGCACGTGGCCGGGCACGAACTGGGTAAACGAGTTGACCACGGCGATGATCGGCTTGCCGAAGTCAGCATCCTTCATGCCGGTCGCGCGCCAGAGGCCGCGGGCACCGGCCATGTTGCGGCCGTGGGTGGTGGTTCGGGAGCGATAGGCTGGCATCGACGTATTCCTCAAGGTCCGGTCAGGCATGGCATAGCGGGAAAAAAGTGGGTCGAAAGGCCCCTCCCGCAAGCCGTTGTCCCCGGTTCCCTAGCGCAAATCCCCCGCCGCGTCACGAAATGAATGTCATTTTTCGTGCCGAAACTTGGAATTTCCTGTCGCGCGGCCCCGCAGTAATGACCGTTGTCGGCAGGAGGCATTTGTGAGACTGTCCGCCTTCGGAAGGCATGGGAAGGGCGATGGCGAAGCAACAGGCCGACAGCATAGGGGCCGACAGGACGGAGGCGGCGGAGACGGGGCCGCTCTACCTGCGCATCCGCGATGCACTCGCCGGGGCCATTGCCGCCGGACGGCTGCCGAAGGGCGCGCTCCTGCTCGAGGGGCATGTGGCCGGCATCTTTTCCTCGACCCGGACGCCGGTGCGTCAGGCGTTTGCGCTGCTGGAAGCCGCCGGCGCGATCCGCCGCTTCGAGGGGCGCGGCTTCATCGTCGGCCCGGGCCGGGAAGCGCCGCGCCGGATCGCCCTGACCGCAGAGATGTTCGGCGACGGCTGCGAGGCGCAGGCGCTGCGCAAGGTGCCGGCCTGGGAGGCGATCTACGAGGCGCTGGAGCGCGAGATGGTGCACCTCTCCGTCTTCGGTCGCCACCGCATCAACGAGGTGGAATTGGCGCGCGCCAAGGGCGTCGGCCGGCAGGTGGCGCGCGATGCGCTGACCCGGCTGGAGAGCCTCGGCATCGTCGAGAAGGACGATCGCATGCGCTGGACCGTCGTGCCGCTCGACGAAACGCGGATGCGCGACCTGCACGACATCCGCGTGGCGCTGGAGCCGGTGGCGTTGAGGCAGGCGTTTCCGCTCATGCCGGAGGACGAGCGCGCGGCGATGACGGCGCGGCTGAAACGCGCGCTCGCCGGCTATCCCGACCTCTCGCTTGCGGAGATGGACGGCATGGAGACCGACCTGCACATCACCCTCCTTGGTCACTGCCCCAATCGCGAGATCCTGATCGCGCTGCGCCGGGCAAGGTTCATGCTCAACGTCTCAAAGCACATCATGGGCGTCTCGCATGTGATGCCGCAGGACGAGCCGTTCATCTCGGAGCATCTGGTGGTGTTTGCCACGCTGGAAGCGGGGGATGTGGAGGCGGCGGCCGAGGCGCTCCGCCACCACATCGCGATCTCGCTGCCCAAGGTGATCGGTCGCGTCACCGAGTTTCGCGCGGCGCACCGGCCGGAGGTTCCGGCCTATGTCGGCGACATCGGTCATTGAGGCGCCGACACCGTCGATTGCCATGCGCTATTCGTCGATCTCGGGCTCCACGAGCCTCGCCAGGTTTCGCAGCGAGTCCTGCCAGCCGAGATAGCAGGCTTCGGGCGGGATCACGTCCGGCACGCCGGCCTGCGTAATCGCCAGCTCGGTTCCGACCGATACTTTCTTCAGCGTCACCGTGACTTCGATTTCGCCGGGCAGGTTGGGATCGTCGAACCTGTCCGTGTAGCGCAGGCGCTCGCCGGGAACGAGTTCGAGAAATTCGCCGCCGAAGGCATGGCTCTTGCCGGTCGTGAAGTTCCGGAACGACATCCTGAATGTACCGCCGGTCTTGGGTTCCAGGTGGTGCACGGTGCACATGAAGCCGTTCGGCGGAAGCCACTTGGCAAGCGCGTCCGCTTCGATGAACGCGCGATAGACCTTTTCCGGGGTGGTGGCGAGGACGCGGTGCAGATTTATCGTGTTCGGCATGGTCGTGATCCTTTTGAAACGTCGGAATAGACGGCCTGAGGACGAACGGGATCATGCCGATCCGACACGGGATCCGATTTTCACCGACGAAAAATTGCGCGAAGCCCGTTCCGCCGGGACCTCGCTTACGTAATCGCCCCCACCTGCCACGGCACGAATTCGTTGTCGCCGTAGTCGAACGCCTCGCTCGCGGTCTTCTTCCCCGAGGCCGTCTCGATGACGAAGTCGAAGATGCGGCGGCCGGCCTGTTCGATGGTTTCGGTGCCGTCGACGATGGTGCCGCAGTTGATGTCCATGTCGTCCTTGATGTGCTCGTACATCGGCGTGTTGGTGGCGATCTTGATGCAGGGCGCGGGCTTGTAGCCGGAGACGGAGCCGCGGCCGGTGGTGAAGGCTACGAGGTTGCAGCCGCCGGCGATCTGGCCGGTGACGGCGGCGGGGTCGTAGCCGGGCGTGTCCATGAAGACGAAGCCGCTTTCCTTGACCTCCTCGGCATATTCGTAGACGGCGTTCAGCGGCATCGAGCCGCCCTTGGCGACGGCGCCGAGCGACTTTTCCAGGATCGTCGTCAGCCCGCCGGCCTTGTTGCCGTGCGAGGGGTTGTTGTTCAGTTCGGCATCGTTCTTCGCCGTGTAGTCGCGCCACCAGTCGATGCGCGACAGAAGTTTCTCGGCCACGTCCGGGCGAGCGGCGCGGCGGGTGAGCAGGTGCTCGGCGCCGTAGATCTCGGGCGTCTCGGAGAGAACGGTGGTGGCCCCCTCCTTGACCAGAAGGTCCGAGGCGACGCCGAGGGCGGGGTTGGCGGAAATGCCGGAATAGCCGTCCGAACCGCCGCATTCGAGCGCCAGCCTGATGCCGGAGAGCGGCTGCGGCGTGCGGCGGATCGCGCCCACGTCTGGCAGCATGTCGTCGATCATCTCGCAGGCGGCCTCGATCGTCTTGCGGGTGCCGCCCTGGTTCTGGATCATCATGGTGCGGAAGGTCTTGCCCTCCTCCAGCCCTGCCTCCTCGACGAGGGGACCGTACTGGAAGGTCTCGCAGCCGAGCCCGATCATCAGGATGCCGCCGAAATTGGGGTTCCGCGCATAGCCCTTGAAGGTGCGGGTAAGGATGCGGCCGCCCTCGGATTTGAGGTTCAGCGCACAGCCGCCGCCATAGGTGAGCGCCACGACGCCGTCGATGTTGTCGTGGCCGGTCTCGCGGAACCGCCTGGCGTAGTGCTCGGCGACGTAGCGCGAGACCGTGGCGGAACAGTTCACGGTGGAGAGGATGCCGATATAGTTGCGGGTGCCGATGCGGCCGTTGCCGCGGTCATAGCCGTCGAAGGTGCGCCTTTCGGCCTCCGGCACCATCACCGGCGGCGCGTTGTCGACGCAGAACTCGTGCTTCAGGGCGACGTCGAGGATCGCAAGATTCTGCAGGTGGACATGTTCGCCCGGCCGGATCGCCCGGGTCGCATAGCCGATGATCTGGCCGTATTTCAGCACCGGCGTGCCCTCGGCGATCGGGGCGATCGCCACCTTGTGGCCGCGCGGGATGCGCTCGGCGGTGACGACGCCGTTCGGCAGCGCACGCCCGGCATCGAGGTTGGCCGGAACGACGCCGACATTGTCCCTGGGGTTGAGGACGAGGACTGCGGGGATCTCGGCAAGCATGGCAGGCTCCTGCGGCAATGGGTCCGTGCAGTTATGCACAATGTCTGCAAAAGTCAATTGATGCGAGGCGGCCGTGTGATACGGTTGGCTCTTTGATCGGCGAATGGTTGTTCCGAAGCACCCCTTCTATATTCGTCGTACTATTTTCGAATTAAGTCTGACAAACGCCTATTGACACCGGAGCCATGCGGGATCGATGGTGAGGCGGGGCGCGAAGCTGCGTCGGGGGAATTGATTTGGACGTGGATACTGGGTTGGAGGCGGGGCCTGTGACAGGGCCTGCGACTGGACATGAGGCCGATCGCACGGGCTTGCCCGATGGCGGCGGCAAGGATGCGCCACAGTCCCGCAGGCCGCGGGTGCAGAAGAACGTGACGACCGCTCTCGGTCTCGACATCTGCTCCGAGCGTTACCCTGTCGGCAGCGTGCTTCCCCGGGAAAGCGATCTTTGCGAAATGTACGGCGTGAGCCGGACCGTGGTGCGGGAATCGCTGAAGATCCTCGCCACCAAGGGGCTGCTGCACAGCCGTCCGCGCGTCGGCACCGTGGTTTGCGACAAGGCGGAATGGAACCTGCTCGATGCGCAGATCCTCGAATGGATGGGGCCGCGCATCCAGGATCTCGACCTGCTCGGCTGCATTCTCGAGACGCGCCGCACCGTCGAGCCCGTCGCGGCCGAATTCGCCGCAGAAAGGGCGAGCGTGCAGGAGATCGCCGATCTCGAAGCGGCGTGGACGAAGATGCGCGACGCCGGCACCGATACCGAAGCCTTCACCCGCGCCGACGTGCAGTTCCATGAGATCCTGCTGAAGGCGAGCCACAACCAGGTCTTCCGCCAGCTCTCTTCCATCATCCATGCCGGGCTGATGTATTCGCTGCACCGCTCCAACGAGGTGATCGACCATCGCGACGAGGCGCTCGCAATCCACAGGGATCTCGTCGAGGCCCTGCGGCTGCGCGACAAGGCGGCGGCGCGCGCCGCCTCGCACCGGATGCTGGATATGGCCGTGCGCGACCTCGCGCCCGCCCTGCGCGGCCGCCGGCAGGATGCCGACGGGGCCTGAGCGGGCCGGCTCACCTCAAGGTCTTCCCGCCGGGCGTGGCGTGTGCCTGCGGTTCTCCGGTGGTTCCCTGCCGGCATTGTGGCCGATGCGCCGCAGGCCCGCAGCCTTTCCTTCTCCGGTCCACGCTCGCGAGCGATAACCGATTGCCTGCCTTCGCATTGCTCATTAAACAATGCTTAAGATATGGGGAGCGCGCGTCGCGCGGCATGGTCAATATAGGGTGTGACGGGATGCGAAGTGTGTGGCGTATCGCGATTGTCCTGTCGCTTTCGGTGGCACTTGCGGCATGCGGCGGCAAGAAGGGCTACATGGCTCCGATCACCGAAACGGCGGCGGTCCCGGGTGCCTCGACCGTCGACATGCTGGTGGCCACGACGCGCACGCCGTCCGGCGATCCGAACACGCTCTTCTCCGGCGAACGCAGCGCGCATCCCTACCTGACCGACATCGCCGTTTCGATTCCGCCTGACCAGAACCGCAAGCCCGGCAGCGTGCAGTGGCCGAAGAAGCTGCCGCCCAATCCGGAGATGGATTTCGCGGTCCTGCGCGTCGAGCAACTGGCCTCGATCGAGGGCGGCCAGGATTGGTTCCAGGTGCACAACAGGAACGGCCACGTGATGGTCTTCGTGCACGGCTTCAACAACCGCTATGAAGACGCGGTGTTCCGCTTTGCCCAGATCATTCACGATTCGGACGCGCAGGTGACGCCGGTGCTGTTCACCTGGCCGTCGCGCGCCAAGGTCTTCGACTACAACTACGACAAGGAAAGCACCAACTATTCCCGCAGCGGCCTGGAGCGGCTGCTGAAGGCGCTGCAGAATGAAAAGGGCGTCACCGACATTACCATCCTCGCCCATTCGATGGGGACCTGGCTGGCGATGGAGGCGTTGCGCCAAATGGCGATCCGCGACGGCCGGGTCGCGTCGAAGATCGAAAACGTCGTCCTCGCCTCGCCGGACCTCGACATCGATGTGTTCGCCCGCCAGTGGTCGGAACTCGGCGCCGACAGGCCGACCTTCACCATCTTCGTCTCGCAGGACGACAAGGCGCTGGCGCTTTCCCGTTTCATCTCCGGCGACGTGCAGCGCCTCGGACAGATCAATCCCGCCGACGAACCCTATCGCAGCCAGTTCGAGAAGGCGGGGATCACGGTGGTCGACCTGACCGATGTGAAGACGGGCGACCGGCTGGCCCACGGCAAGTTCGCCGAAAGCCCGCAGATCGTGCAACTGATCGGCGAACGGCTCGTCAACGGCCAGACGCTGACGGATTCGGACGTCTCGCTCGGCGAAGGCATCACTGCCATCGTCGCTGGCACGGCGGGGGGCATCGGCCGCGTGGCGGCCACCACGGTCGCGACGCCGATCGATCTTCTGACCATGTCGCCGTCGGAGGAAAGGCTCGCCGGCAAGGTGGATCCGGCGCTGGTGTTCGAGGATCAGGCGCAGGAATCTCCGCGTCTGGCGACTCAACCGGCCCCACGGCCGGCTCCACAACCGGCACAATAGCGGGCGCGCCACAAAACCACACGACTTCCCTCGCGTGGAATGAGAAATCCACCTAAACCCTCGTTTATGTGAGATAGCTTGCCTTCCTCGTCACGGAGGAGCGTAAAGTGTTGGTACGCCTGCGGCAGGCCCGTAGGTGAGCTGACAATTCATTGTTTTTATACAATAATTTAAAAGTTACGGTGCGCGCGGAGGGCAACTCGGTCGTCTGCAATCGAGGCGCGTGAAATCGCGGCGGCGCAGGGGCACTGCCGTCCAGATCGACTTGCAGGGGGAAACGTCCGACGTCCGTGATTTATTCTCGGTAAGTTCCCACATTTTTGTGGAAATATGTGTATGGTTGTGTTTATATACTCACAAATTAAAAGACCAGCCAAAATCATCACGCTTCAAAGGGGAATTCCATGGCTCGAACGCCGGAGGAATGGGGGGCGCTGCTTGGCAGTACCCTAGCGAAGATGCAGGCCAGTGATGCC
The DNA here is from genome assembly GCF_025780115.1 of Rhizobium sp. TRM96647. Classification (NCBI taxonomy): domain Bacteria; kingdom Pseudomonadati; phylum Pseudomonadota; class Alphaproteobacteria; order Hyphomicrobiales; family Rhizobiaceae; genus Rhizobium; species Rhizobium sp. TRM96647. The sequence goes on along the minus strand of NZ_JAOXHF010000003.1, from coordinate 258,268 downwards.
CGGTTCATGCTTCCGGCGATGTCTCCGGATTGCTCGCGCATCATTACTGAAACCATTGCCGTCATCGTTGCCGAAGCTCGCCTTCAGGGGCGCGACGACGCCCTGCTCGATCTACAGGCCCCGACCATCGCGCGACGCCGCCTGCACGCCTGAGGCCAGGTGCCGTCTGCCCGCCCTGTGACCGGTCACCGGGCCAAGCAGGATCGGGGATCCCGCAGGGGCATTTTCGGACACCCGCATGAAGTCTGTTCATCGTCTCCTATAAGTCTCATGGCGTGACGTGATCGAAGGGTATTGCGTCTCATGTGTCGACGCCATGCAACCGAACCTGCCGCATGTCGTCGCAAGGCCGCTACGCGCTTTTGCGCGACATTCGTCAGCTGCGGCGCTCCGTCGGTTGCGCCGTCAGGCGCCCGCGCGAACGGGTGCGGTTCGCGCTTGCCAGCCGCTCGCGCGCTTCCTTCAGTTCGCCGGCCGTGAACAGCGGCTGGAATTCGCTCTGCAGCATCGTGGCTTCCATGGAGACCTCGCTCCTGCCGAGATCGTTCAGACGCTCGAGGCCGGTGGTGCCGGGCTTGAAGACGAGTTCCTTCGCCGCCGCCACGCCGCCGTTGAGGATGACGTAGCGCCGGAACAGCACGGGGCGGAAGCCGAGACCGGCGCAGGTGTCGTAGAGCGCCAGCATGGCGAGGTGAAACTGTTCCTGCGGGTGGTTGCTTCGCGCGCCAGGCTTCAAGGTGTCGTCTCCCGTAGTGCACAGCCGTCTTGTTCGAAAGGCCTGCGGAGGGGATCTGCCCCTCGTGTTCGCCCGTCTGGATAGTCGACTTCGGTGCCCGCCGCAATCGCCGGCAGGGGCAGGCGTTCTCGCATACGGGGAGGAATGCAAAAGGCCTTCCGGTTTCCCGAAAGGCCTTTCCGAATTCGAATGGTGGGCGTGACAGGGATTGAACCTGTGACCCCTACGATGTCAACGTAGTGCTCTCCCGCTGAGCTACACGCCCATCCGATGTGGGCGCATAGACCACAAAAGCCCGAGCGGCGTCAATAGGTCCCGTGAAGCTTTTTTCACCGTTTTTCGATGCCGCTTTCGGGGGCGCGATTTCACCGGGATCGGGGCCGCCGAATTGGGCTGGGGATAAAATGGGGATCGCTCTCCCCGCGAGAAAATGGCACCCTATGTCAGGAGTTGGCGTTCGGGAGGAACGCCGGCGGTTCTGCGGGAGGCGGGCCGGCGACGGGGCGCGACGCTGTGTCGGGCGCTGTCGCCGGGCATAGCCTTCCGGCAGTCCGGCAAGGCCCGGCAGCCGTGCCGGGCGATCGCTGCGGGAGGATGTGAGGATGTATACGGCCGGAATGAATTTCGGGCTCGGCGAGGACGTCGAGGCGCTGCGCGACACCGTCCGCCGGCTCGCCGCGGAGAAGATCGCGCCGATCGCCGCGGAGGTCGACCGCAGCAACGCCTTTCCCATGCCGCTGTGGCGGGAACTTGGCGACATCGGCCTGCTCGGCATCACCGCCTCGGAGGACTATGGCGGGGCCGGCATGGGCTATCTGGCCCATTGCGTGGCGATGGAGGAGATCAGCCGGGCCTCGGCGTCCATCGGCCTGTCCTACGGCGCGCACTCCAACCTCTGCGTCAACCAGATCATGCGCAACGGCTCGGACGCGCAGCGGGCGGCCTATCTGCCGAAGCTCGTTTCCGGCGAGCATGTCGGGGCGCTCGCCATGTCCGAGCCGGGCGCCGGCTCGGACGTGGTGTCGATGAAGCTCAGGGCGGAGAAGCGCGGCGACCGCTTCGTGCTGAACGGCAGCAAGATGTGGATCACCAACGGACCCGATGCGGATGTGCTCGTGGTCTATGCCAAGACCGATCCCGATGCCGGGCCGCGGGGCATTACCGCGTTCCTGGTCGAGAAGGGGTTCAAGGGATTTTCGACCGCGCAGAAGCTCGACAAGCTCGGCATGCGCGGCTCCAACACCTGCGAACTGGTGTTTTCCGACTGCGAGGTGCCGGCGGAAAACGTGATGGGCGGGGAGGGGCGCGGCGTCAACGTCCTGATGTCGGGCCTCGACTACGAACGCGTGGTCCTCTCCGGCGGCCCGCTCGGCATCATGGCCGCCTGCCTCGACGTCGTCGTGCCCTATGTGCACGAGCGCAAGCAGTTCGAGCGGCCGGTCGGCGAATTCCAGCTGATGCAGGGCAAGGTCGCCGACATGTATGTCGCGCTCAATTCCGCCCGCGCCTATGTCTATGCGGTGGCCGCCGCCTGCGACCGGGGGGAGACCGCGCGCAAGGACGCCGCCGGCTGCATCCTCTATGCGGCCGAACAGGCGACGCAGGCTGCGCTGCAGGCGATCCAGGCGCTCGGCGGCAACGGCTACATCAACGACTACCCGACCGGGCGCCTCCTGCGCGATGCCAAGCTCTACGAGATCGGCGCCGGCACCTCCGAGATCCGCCGGATGCTGATGGGACGAGAGATCTTCCAGGAGACTGCGTGATGGCGGTGCTGCGGTCCGGCATTTCTCCGCGCAGCGAAGCGTTTGCCGCCAACCGGGCGGCGATGCTGGAGGCGATCGCGACGGCGGAGGCAGCGGCCGCGCAGTCGTTCGAGGGCGGCGGGGCGAAGGCGCGCGAACGCCATCTCGGGCGCGGCAAGCTCCTGCCGCGTGACCGCGTGGCGCAATTGCTCGATCCGGGCTCGCCCTTCCTGGAGATCGGGATCGTGGCCGGGCACGGCCTCTACGGCGGTGCCTCGCCTGGCGGCGGCATGATCGCCGGCATCGGCCGCGTCTCGGGGCTCGAATGTATGATCGTGTGCAACGATGCGACGGTGAAGGGCGGCACCTACTATCCGATCACGGTGAAGAAGCATCTGCGCGCCCAGGAGATCGCCGAGCAGAACCGGCTGCCCTGCATCTACCTCGTCGATTCCGGCGGCGCCAACCTGCCGAACCAGGACGAGGTGTTTCCGGACCGGGACCATTTCGGCCGCATCTTCTACAACCAGGCGCAGATGTCTTCGAAGGGCATCGCCCAGATCGCCGTCGTCATGGGCAGTTGTACTGCGGGCGGCGCCTATGTGCCGGCGATGAGCGACGAGACGGTGATCGTGCAGAACCAGGGCACGATCTTCCTCGCCGGGCCGCCGCTGGTGAAGGCTGCCACCGGCGAAGTGGTCAGCGCCGAAGACCTCGGCGGCGGCGACGTGCATACGCGGCTCTCCGGCGTCGCCGACCATCTGGCGCGCGACGACCGGCATGCGCTGGCACTGGCGCGGCGGATCGCCGTCAATCTCAACGGCTGCAAGCAGCCCTTGCCGAGGAAGGGCGAGGGCGAGGCGCCGCTCTACGATCCGGACGAGATCCTCGGCATCGTGCCCTCCGACACCAAGGTGCCCTACGACGTGCGCGAGGTGATCGCGCGCATGGTCGACGGCTCGCGCTTCGACGAGTTCAAGGCGCGCTTCGGCACCACGCTCGTCTGCGGCTTCGCGGCGATCTGCGGCATGCCGGTCGGGATTGTCGCCAACAACGGCGTGCTGTTCTCCGAGGCCGCGCTGAAGGGCGCGCATTTCATCGAGCTCTGCGGCCAGCGCTCCGTGCCGCTCGTCTTCCTGCAGAACATCACCGGCTTCATGGTCGGGCGGAAATACGAGGCGGACGGGATCGCCAAGCACGGCGCCAAGCTGGTCACGGCGGTTGCCACCGTCGGCGTGCCGAAGATCACCATGCTGATCGGCGGCTCCTACGGCGCGGGCAACTACGGCATGTGCGGGCGGGCCTATTCGCCGCGCTTTCTCTGGACCTGGCCGAACAGCCGCATCGCCGTGATGGGCGGCGAGCAGGCGGCCGGCGTGCTCGCCACCGTGCGCCGGGAGGGGATCGAGCGTTCGGGGGCCGCATGGTCGGCCGAGGAGGAGGCGGAGTTCAAGCGGCCGACGATCGAGATGTTCGAACGCCAGAGCCATCCGCTCTATGCCTCGGCGCGGCTCTGGGACGACGGCATCGTCGATCCGCGCAAGGCGCGCGATGTCCTTGGCCTGTCCCTGTCCGCCGCGCTCAATGCCTCAATCGAGCCCACGCGCTTCGGCCTGTTCCGCATGTAGATCCAACTGGAGGACGACCATGAAACGGGAGAACATCAACGCGAAGAATGCACCGGACCCGCACGGGGGGTATTCGCAAGCGGTGAAGCTCGAGGCGTATGACCGGCTGCTCCTCGTCAGCGGCCAGATTCCGGCGGACTCCGACGACAAGGTGCCCGACGGCTTCGAGGCGCAGGCGCGCCAGGTCTGGCGCAACGTCGACGCGCAGCTCAAGGCTGCGGGCATGGACAAGTCCAATCTCGTCAAGCTGACGACCTATCTCGCCGACCGGCAGCACGCCACCGCCAACCGGGAACTGCGCAGCGAATATCTCGGCGCCGTCGCGCCGGCGATGACGGTGGTGATCTGCGGCATCTTCGACGAGCGGTGGATGCTGGAGGTCGAGGCGGTCGCAGCCCAGTGAGTGCGGCGTGACGGCAAGGCAATGGTCCGGTCCCGGGTCCGCCGGGGGCCGGGTGACATGACGGCACCTGCAACCGGGCCTGTCCGGGAGAGACGATGTTCAAGACGATCCTCATTGCCAATCGCGGCGAGATTGCCTGCCGGATCATCCGGACGGCCCGCAAGCTCGGCATCGCCACCGTTGCGGTCTATTCGGACGCCGACCGCGCGGCGTTGCACGTGCAGATGGCCGACGAGGCCTTCCGCATCGGGCCTGCGGAGGCGGCGCGGAGCTATCTCGACAGCGGCGCGATCATCGATGTCTGCCGGCAAAGCGGCGCCGAGGCGGTGCACCCGGGTTACGGGTTCCTCTCCGAGAACCCCGACTTTGTCGAGGCGGTGGCGGCGGCAGGGCAGGTCTTCATCGGCCCGTCGGCTGAGGCGATCCGGGCGATGGGGCTGAAGGATGCGGCCAAGGCGCTGATGGAGCAGGCGGGCGTGCCCGTCGTGCCCGGCTATCACGGGGAAAACCAGGAGGTCGGGTTCCTTTCCGCGCAGGCCGAGGCCATCGGTTATCCGGTGCTGATCAAGGCGCGGGCCGGCGGCGGCGGCAAGGGCATGCGGCGGGTGGATGGGCCGGCCGCCTTCGCGGCAGCACTCGCCAGCGCCCGACGCGAGGCCGAAGCCTCGTTCGGCGACGGCCGCGTGCTGGTGGAGAAGTACATGGCCAAGCCGCGGCACATCGAGGTGCAGGTGTTCGGCGACAGCCACGGCAACGTCGTCCATCTGTTCGAGCGCGACTGCTCGGCGCAGCGGCGGCACCAGAAGGTGATCGAGGAGGCGCCGGCGCCGGGGATGACGGCGGAGATGCGCGAGGCGATGGGGACGGCGGCGGTGCGCGCTGCACAGGCGATCTCCTACAGCGGCGCGGGCACGGTGGAGTTCATCGCCGACGTCTCCGACGGTCTGCGGGCCGACCGCTTCTTCTTCATGGAGATGAACACGCGGCTGCAGGTCGAGCATCCGGTGACGGAGGCGATCACCGGCCTCGATCTGGTCGAGTGGCAATTGCGCGTGGCCGCGGGTGAGCCGCTGCCGAAGACGCAGGCGGAGCTTGCGATCGACGGCTGGGCTTTCGAGGCGCGCCTCTATGCCGAAAATGCGGCGCGCGACTTCCTGCCCTCCACCGGCCGGCTGGTACGGTTCGACGTTCCGGGCGGCGTCCGCGTCGATTCCGGCGTGCGCGCCGGCGACGAGATTACCGCGTTCTACGATCCGATGATCGCCAAGGTGATCGCGCATGGCACGGACCGCGCCGAGGCGCTCGGCCGGCTCTCGGGGGCGCTTTCGCAGTGCCGGATCGCGGGCGTCACGACCAATGCCGGCTTTCTCGGCCGGCTCTGCCGGGAGGCGCATTTTGTAGCCGGCGATGTCGATACGGGGCTGATCGAGCGGGAGGCGGCGACGCTGCTGCCGAACCCCTTCCCCAGTGCGCGCGTGCAGGCGCTGGCCGCGATCGCGGCACTCGGCCTGCTGGACCCTCCGGGCGAGGACGATCCCTGGCAGCGCCTGCGCGGCTTCCGGCTGTGGGGCGCTTCGTGGCAATCGGTCTTCATCGAGCAGGAGGGCCAGGCGCTGGAGGTCCGTGTCGCGGCCGCAGGCGGCCACCGCTTCGATATTGCCGTGGGCGATCTCCAGCTTTCGCTTGTGATCCGGAACGGTGCCGGGGGGAGCGTATTGGCCGATTTCGGCGATCGCAGCGTCGAGGCGACCGTCGTGCGCGACGGGCTGCAGATCACGCTTTTTGCCGAGGGCGAAAGCCATGTCTTCCATGCCGAGGAAGCGGCCGGCCTGCATGGCGAGGATGAAGCCGGCGGCGACGTGCTCGTCGCGCCGATGCCGGGGCTCGTGCGTCTCGTCCAGGTGACTGCGGGGGCAGCCGTCGAACGGGGCGACCCGCTGGTGACCATGGAGGCGATGAAGATGGAACTGGTGCTGGCCGCCCCGCGCGACGGCACGGTCGAGACGGTGGCGGTGGCGGCCGGCGACCAGGTCGGCGAGGGAGCCGTGCTCCTGCGGCTGGTGGAGGAGGAGCCGGAGTAGCGATCTGCGGTTTCCCTTTCTTCCCGCAGGCGGGAAGAAAGGGATGTCGCGACCTCTCGATCTCCCTCTCCCCGCTTGCGGGGAGAGGGTTGGGGTGAGGGGCTCATGCTGGTCGCCTTTGCGAGACGGACGTTCGGCCGGCAGGCGCGGGGGCGACAAGAGAAACGTCCTGGGGCTCGGCCGCCCCTCATCCGCCTGCCGGCACCTTCTCCCCGCAGGCGGGGAGAAGGTGGGATGCCGCGACGTCTCGGTCCCCTCTTCCCGCTTGCGGGGAGAGGGTCAGGGTGAGGGGCTTTGCAGCGGTTCTGGAAGCCGGCGTGCCTTCGGGCTGAAGCCGGATCCCGTGGCGCTATTCGACGAACACCCGCACGCTCGCGGCCCGGCCGACCGCGTCGATCACCGTCAGCGTCGAATAGCCGGCGCCGTCGGGGGTCCATTGGGTGGTGCGGCGGCGGGAGCTTTCGGGGAGAATGCGGCCGTTGGCGAGCCAGCGGAAGGGGGCGCGGCCGCCCTGCAGCTTGAGTGCCAGCGGCGTGATGTCGCCGCCGGTGCGGGCGCCGAGTTCGACGTGGGCGCCCTCGGGCGGGTAGACGATCTGGGGCGCGGGCTCCCGGGCCGTGGCGGCGACGAGGCCGGATGCGGTGCGGGCGAAGCGGCGCAGGCCGATCGGCAGTTCCGACTGGGCGATGCGCAGGGTTCCCGCCGGCGCCCCCGGCATCGGGGTGATGGCAATGCCGGATTTCGAGAAGGCCTCGAACAGGATCGGGGCGGCGGCTTCGTAGCCGGTCAGGCCGGGGACGGCGGCGTTGTCGGCGCGGCCGACCCAGACGCCGAGCACATGCCGGCCGTCATAGCCGACCGACCAGGCGTCGCGGTAGCCGTAGCTCGTTCCGGTTTTGTAGGCGATGCCGAGCCTGCGGCTGCCGCGCGGCGGCAGAACGGCGGAAAGCGTGTCGCTGACGTTCCAGGCGGCGGCCGGTTCGACCAGCGGATCGCCGACGACGACTTCGGGCGCGCGCTCGACGCCGTTGCCGAGGCGAACCACCTTGCCCTGATTGGCAAGCGCCGCATAGAGCTGGACCAGATCGCGCAAGGTGATGCCGGCGCCGCCGAGCGCGATGGCAAGCCCCGGCGCTTCGGCTGCGGGAAGCGCCAGGCGGACGTCGGCCCGGCGCAGCCGCACCATGAGCCGTGTCGGCCCGACGGCGTCGAGCAGCCGCACCGCCGGCACATTGAGGGACAGTTGCAGCGCCTGGCGTACGCTCACGTCGCCCTGGTAGCTCATGTCGAAATTGCGCGGCCGGTAGCCGAAGAAGTCGGCCGGGCGATCCTCGACGATCGTCTCCTGCGCCACCAGCCCCTCCTCGAAGGCGAGGCCGTAGATGAAGGGTTTCAGCGCCGAGCCGGGCGAACGGATCTGGCGCGTCATGTCGATCCAGCCGGAGCGGGAGGCGTCGAAATAGCCGGCCGAGCCGACCTCGCCTATGATCTCGCCGGTGCGGGCGTCGGCCATGACCATGGCGACGGAGAGCTTCGGCCCGAGCCGTTCGGCGGCGCTGCGGGCAACCGCTTCCAGCGCCTGTTGCACGCCGCGGCGGATCGTCGTCTCGTGGCGCTGGCGGGCCGGGTCCTTGCGCAGCGCAAGTTCGGAAAGATGCGGCGCAAGGGCGGGCAGTTGCAGACGGCGGATCGGGACGCCTTCGCTGCCCGCCCGCTCGGCCTCGCCCTCACCGATCACGGTCGAGACGGCCATGCGGGTGAGCACGCGTTCGCGCGCCGCTTCGGCCATCTTCGGGAAGCGGTCCGGCCGGCGCCGTTCGGGCAATTGCGGCAGGGCGACGAGCAGGGCGGCCTCGGCGACCGAGAGCCGCTTCGGCTCCTTGCCGAAATAGGATAGGCTTGCCGCACGCACGCCCTCCAGATTGCCGCCATAGGGCGCGTGGGTCAGGTAGAGCTCGAGGATCTCCGTCTTGGTCAGCCGCCGTTCGAGCTGGATCGCGCGTGCCATCTGCCGGGCCTTGGCCAGGAGCGAGCGGCCGTCGCGCGGCTCGATGAGGCGGGCGACCTGCATCGACAGCGTCGAGGCGCCGGAGACGATGCGGCCGTTGCCGACGAACTGGCCGGCGGCACGCAGGAGCGCCAGCGGATCGATGCCCCTGTGCGCGTGGAAGCGCTGGTCCTCATAGGCGAGCAGCATCCGGACGAACTGCGGATCGACGTCATCAGACGTCGTCCGCAGCCGCCAGAGGCCTTCGGAGGTCGCGAAGGCCCTGAGCAGTCGCCCGTCGGCATCCACCACTTCGCGGGAGGTTTCCATCGCCCGTTCGATCGGCGGCGGAAAGGCCTCGTCGGCGCGGTTCAGCCCTTGCAGCAATGCCGTGCCGAGCACCGCATTGCCGAGAAGAGCCAGCATCCCGAAGCGGAAGGGGGACACGGGCCGTCTCCTATTCCGCCAGCACCTGCATGCGGCCGGTCGCGGTCCGGGCCGAGAACTGCGGGCGGTACATGTCCTCGACGCTCGCCGCCGGGTGGTCGTAGGTGCCCGGCGTCACTGCGCGGACGACATAGGCGAGCGTGATGTCGTCATTGCTCGAGCCCGAGCGGTCGAAGGCGGCGACGAAGCGGTCGCTGCGAAACTCGGTATGGGCGGCCTCGACCTCGCCGATCCAGTCGAAATTGGCGAGGCTGGCGCTGTTGACCAGGCTCGGATTGTCGATTTCGAGCCCTGCCGGGAGCAGGTCGGTGATCAGCACGCGCGACGGCCAGGTATTGTCCTCGTGCACCTTCAGCACGACGACGTAGCGCTCGTTCTGGCGGGCCTCGGAGATGATGGCCGGTTCGCCGTCGAGCGTGTAGTAGTTGCGCTCGATGGCAAAGCCGTCGCCGCCGGCCGGCAGCGGCTGGACGGGGGCCGCAATCGTGGTCAGCACGGCCGAAACGGGCTCGCCGCCGCGGTTGACCACCGTCACCGGCTTCTTCAGCAAGTCCTCGCCGCTCATGCGGGCGGCATAGCGGCCGTCATGACCGGCGCCGTTCACCTCGAGCTTGAGAGAAACGTCCTGCCCCCGGATGGCGCGGGCGGCGAGCAGCATCCAGCTCTGCTCCTGGGTGCTGGTATAGGCCCTGCGTTCCCATTCGTGCTCGACGATCCGGGCCAGTTCGGGGACGATCGCCGGCGCCGGGCGCGCCTCGGCGGCGAGTGCGAGGACGGCCGCACCGTCGCGGAGCGCCGAGCCGTAGTCGGACCGGACCAGGCTGACATTGGTCACGTCGCCCGCCATGCGCAGCGATTGCCCGAAGATCTGGCCGGAGCGCTGCGCATCGCCATAGAGGCCGAGGGCGGCTGCGATGTGCGCCTTGGCGAGCGGGGTCGGGAATTCCGACAGCCGCGTATCCGCATAGTAGCGCAGGTCGCTGATCGCGGCCTTGCGGTTGCGGGCCAGCACGTAGAGCGCATAGGCGATCTCGTTGCCGCGCTCCTTGACATTGCTGTCGTAGGACAGCGCGTTCTGGAGATTGTCGAGCGCCTGCACCATCGCCTGCTCCGGCACGTCGAACTTCTGCTCGCGGGCGCGGGTCAGGAAGTCGGTGACGTAGGCATCGAGCCAGAGGTCGCCGTAGCCCGGACCCCAGAGGCCGAAGCTGCCGGAGGAGGACTGGTAGGAGAGCACGCGATAGATCGCGTCCTGCACCCGCTTGCCCGTCTTCACGTCGTCGGGCAGGCCGCTCTCCTTCGACAGCTCGCTGAGATAGAGCAGCGGCAAGGCGCGGCTGGTGGTCTGCTCGGCGCAGCCATAGGGGTAGCGGTCGAGCGCCATCAGCAGGGCAGGGACGTCGAAGGCGGAGGCGCGCGAGACGTTGAGCGCTGCGGAGGCGCTGCCGAGCAGGCTGTCGGCCAGCAACTGGTCGTCGATCGTGAGGCTGCCGCCGGCGGCAAGCTCCAGCACCCGCCGGGTGGTGACCGGCAGGGTGGCGGGGCGGACGGGGATGTCGAGCGACTGTTCCCAATTTTGACCGGCGCCATCGGAAAGCGCGACGGTGACGGCTCCTGCGCCCACCTCGCCGCCGATCAGCGGCAGGGTCAGGTCGGCCTTGCCGCCCGCCTCCAGCCGCACGGTCTGTTCTGCACCGGTCTGTTCGACCATCACGGCGGCGTTGTGGGTGACGGTCAGTCGGTAGTCGCCGGCCGGCGCGTCGGTGTTGGCGATGTCGAGCCGGAGGCTGGCGCGGTCTCCCGGCGCCAGGAATTTCGGCAGGCTCGCCGTGACGACGACCGGGTCGCGGACGATGACGTCGCGCTCGGCATGACCGATCCCCTCCTTCGACCAGGCGACGGCCATGACGCGGGCGGTGCCGTTGAACTGGGGGATGTCGAAGGAGATCCTGGCCTTGCCTTCGCCGTCGAGCTTTACCGGCCCGGAGAAGAAGGCGACCAGTTTCTGCGTCGGTGGGTTGCCCTCCACCGCCGTCTGCCCGCCGTCGCCGCCGGTGCGCAGCCTGCCCGTGGCGCCGAGCGAGCCGTCGATCAGGCGGCCGTAGAGGTCGCGGATCTCCAGCCCGAGGCGGCGCTGGCCGAAATACCAGCCGTCCGGATCGGGCGCCTCGTAGCGGGTGAGGTTGAGAATGCCGACATCGACGGCTGCAACCGTGACATAGGCGTCCTCGTTCGCGCCGGCTCCGGCAACGGAGACGGAAATGTCGAGCGGCTGGCGCGGCAGGGTCTTTTCCGGCGCATCGAGGGTGACAGCGAGCTTGCGCCCGGCCGGATCGACCTTCAGCCATTTGACGCCGATGGCCCGCATCGGCATGCGGCTCTCCCGGGCGTCGCCGGGGCGATAGAGCGTGGCGGTGACATAGGCGCCGGCGCCCCAGTCGGCGGTGATGGGGATCTCGACCTCGCCGCCGCCGTCGCCGATTTCGGCGGTGCTGACGGAGATCAGGGTCTCGGTGCCGCTGGTCACCAGAAGTTCGCCGGCATAGCGCGAGGACACCTTGAGCTTCGCCGTCTCGCCGACCGCATAGCTCTCCTTGTCGAGGGCGATCTCGAGCGCGTCGGGCGTCTCCGTCGAGGTCGCCTCGACATACCAGCCGGCATCGAACTCGATGCTGGTCGTCGGGCCATCCGCCGCCGCGGTCTCGACCTCCAGCCGATAGCGGCCCCAGCCGACGGGGACTGCGATGTCGGCGCCGTCCGGGCCGACGTCGATCACGCCGGCCTCGACCTGTTTGGTCGAAAGGATCGGCTCGTAGCGCCAGGACGAGCCTTCGCGATACCACTGATAGTTCCGCTCGACGCTGAGAAGCTTCCAGGGCAGGCCCGACACCTCCTGCCTGCGGCCGTCGGGGCTCGCCACGATGACGTGGAAGCGGGCGGTCGAATTCTCGGCAACGCCACCGTCCGAAGCCGGCCGGATGCCGATCATCGGTCCCTCGGGGCGCACGGGCAGGGTCAGCGCGCGCTCGACGGCGCGGCCACCGGCCTCGCTCATGCGCAAGGTGATGTCGGCGTTAAGAAGCTGCGTCGTCGCCGGGCGCTCGGCGATATCGACCTCGAAGCGCGCCTTGCCGTCCTCGTCGAGCGGCTCCAGCCCTTCGATCGGCATGCGGTTCTCCTCCATCGCCTCCTCGTCGGCGAGGCCGAAGACATAGCCCTTGAAGGCCTCGCTCGTCCGTGTCGGCTTCAGCGCCACGTCGCCCTCGATCTCGAGGCCGGCGGCGGGGGCGCCGTAGAGATAGCGCCCGTCGACGTCGATCGCCACCGGCGTGCCGCCGATGATCTCGGTTGCCTCGCTGGTCAGGTCGAACTCGGTACGGTCGGGCACGAAGTCGTCGACGAGAAAGGTCTTCTCGCCGATCGACGGCGCCTTGGGATCGGCGAAGATCTGCATCGTCCAGGTGCCGCGCATGGCGTTCGGCTGGACGGGAAAGTCGATCGCGTGGCCGCCGATCCGGCTGTCGTTGCTGACGACACGGCGGTCCTCCACGCCGTCCGGGCGGGTGAAGACGAAGGTGAGCGGCAGGCCCTCCACGGCGTTCGCCTCGACGTCGCGGGCAAGGGCCGCGGCGTGGACCGTCTCGCCGGTGCGGTAGATGCCGCGTTCGGTCCAGGCGAAGATGTCAATCGCGCCGGGTGCCGCGCGGCCGGTGACGCCGCGGTCCGAAAGGTCGAAGCCGGCGCGGGTCATGTCGAGGAAGACGTAGTCCGCGCTGGCGTTGCGGGCGGTGAGCACGGCCGGCATCGTCGCCGCCGTGCCGCGGATCAGGCCGGCGGTGAAGGTGGCGCGGCCGTCCGCGTCGGTGGTCGCCGTGCCGAGGATCTCGTTGTTCCTGGCGAGCAGTTGCAGCTCCACGCCGGCCATCGGCGCAGCACTGCCGAGCGCGCGGGCGAAGACATGCAGCCCGTCGGTGCCGGCGAAGGTGGAAAGCCCGATGTCGGAGACGAGGAACCACTGCGTCGCCTTCGCATCCCAGTCGCGCTTCGGCCCGTTCGAGGCCGCGGCCGTCAGCACATAGATGCCAGGCTTGCGTTCCGGCAGCGCTTCGTCGACGGGGAAGGAGGTGACGACGTCCTTGTTCAGGTCCCGCTGCATCTCGATCTGGCCCTGCCAGACGAGCTCGCCGAGTTCGCTTTCGATGCGGCTGGCGCCGTAGCCGTCGAGCTGGGTCAGGAATTGCGAGCCGGTGAGAAGGGCGGCGATGCTGCGGTCGCCGACGCGGTAGAGCTTCAGGTCGGCGCTGTCGGTGTTGACGGAGACGATCGGGATGCCGCGCCGGGCCGTGCTCGGCAGGACGAAGCTGTCGCCGGTGAAGCGCACGCTGGCGCTGCGGTCCTGGACGTAGATGTCGAGCTCGACGGGAGCCTCCAGGCTCTCGTCGACCGAAGACGGCAGGCCCGGGCGGAAGGCGAGACGATAGCGCTGGCCATGGTTCAGGCCCTCGATGCAGATCTGGTTGTCCTTGGCCTCGACGCCCTTGGGCGCAGCCCCGTCGAGGGTGACGAAGCCCGCATAGTCGGTGCCGACCTTCATCAGCGGCTCGGAGAACTGCACGCAGGCGCGCGGGCTGACGCTGTCGTTGTCGATCGTGTGCTGGACGACGCGGAAGCCCTGGCGCGCCTTGAGATCGAGATAGGCGGCGCGCACGGTCGCATCGTCCGCGAGCGCGAGGCTCGCCTTGTAGGCATCGATGCCGGCGCGGTAGTTGCCGGACTTGTCCAGGGCGAGCGCAAGGACGGCGAGCGCTTCCGCCCGCGCAGAGGTGGTCCGCGTCAACCAGTAGGCGTTGAGCGCGGCCAGCGGGCCCTGGGCCGTGAGGTAGCTGTTTTCGGTCGTCTGCGACGCCGTCTGCGCCATCTCGGTCCAGAGGAAACGGTCGTCGGGAGAAAGCGACAGGGCGCCCTTGTAGGCGTCGAGCGCTTCGGAATAACGGCTGGACGAGGCTTCGATCCGGCCGAGTGCGGCCAGGCTCTCGACGCCCTGCCCGTCCTGCGCGCTCAGCAGCGACAGGCTGGACCGCAGCGCGCGCGCTTCCTGCTGCAGATTGTCGGAGATGAAGGCGAGCGACGGTGCCGCACCGATGTCGGCCTCACCGTCGGTGAGCGCGATCTTGCCGGCGACCGTGCCGGCAAAGCCGTTCAACTGGCTGAAATCGGACTTGAGGAAGCACCACTTGACCTTGGGATTGTAGGTGAAGGCGCGGCAGGAGAGGTCGTCGATGCACTGGGCCTTGCACTGGTCGAGCGTGACGTTCTGGACGGTGCGCAAGTCGAAGCCGAAATAGTCGGCATTGTCGGTCGTGACGACGGTACGTCTCGTTTCGGCTGCATGTCCGGGGTGCAGGCCTGGCGCGAGGGTGAACAGGAGGGCGCAGAGGAAACCGATGAACGCACGCATAAACCCTTGTCCTCCAAGAAAATTCAGCCCACGGCACTCTCGAAGCTTAGCAAAGCGATGTCAACCGAAGGGGCGTGGCGGGGTGAGGTGGCACTCCAACGACGAGTGTCTTTCAGCTTCATGCTGAAGCAGTCAGACTCTCGCCTTCCTTGTTGTCGTTTGTCTTATCGGGAAAACCGGATTCCACTTTTCCCTGACAAACTCTAGGACGGCTCAGGCTGCGGGTTTCATCGCCGCGCGAGGCCGATCAGGCGGCCGGCGCTCAGCCGGTGCCGGCCGCCTGATCGGCCCGCACGATCGCATAGTAAGGCGAGAGGGCCGGCAGCGCGGTAGACAACCGGTCGAAGAGCGGGTCGGCCGCCGAGAGCATCTTCGCCTCGCGGGCGGCCACGAGGCGTCGGTGCTGCATAAGCGCGTCCTCAGGCACGCCGGCAAGGGCGGTGAAGACGGGCGAGGCGGTCGTGCGCCCCTTGACGGTGATGCGGTCGAGTTCGAACACGCCGAACCGGTCGGCCAGCATGGCGGTGGCCTCGCCGATCAGCAGCGGCACGCCGTAGTTCTTCGACGCGCCTTCCAGGCGAGAGGCAAGGTTGACCGCGTCGCCCAGCACCGAATAGTCGAAGCGCTGCGAGGACCCCATGTTGCCGACGACGCATTCGCCGGTGTTGATGCCGATGCCGATCTTCAGCGGGTGGTGGACGCGGCCTAGCTCGGCGGCCTCGCGCCTCAGCTCGTCGTTCAGTGTCTCCATGCGGGCCAGCATGTCGATCGCGGCGGCCACGGCATGGTTGGCATGGTCCTCGTCGTCCAGCGGCGCGTTCCAGAAGGCCATCAGGCAGTCGCCGATGTATTTGTCGATCGTGCCGCCGTGGCCGAGCACGATGTCGGAGAGCGGTGTCAGCAGGCGGTTGATCAGCGTCGTCAGTTGCTCGGGATCGTCCTTCATCGTCTCGGCGATGGTGGTGAAGCCGCGCACGTCGCAAAAGAGGATGGAAAGCGTGCGCCGCTCGCCGCCGAGGCGCAGTTGCGACGGATCGCGGACGAGCCGCTCGACCAGCGCCGGCGAGAGATATTGCGAGAAGGCGCGGGTGATCTGCTTGCGGTTGCGACGCTCGTCGGCATAGTCGAAGGCCGCCTGTCCGACGGCGACGGAGGCAAAGGCGAGCGCCGGGCCGAGCGGCGAGACGAACAGCCCCGCATGGCGGATCAGCAGGAAGCTGACGGCCGCAAAGCCGAAGGCCGCTCCCAGCGCGATCACAGCCGTCTGCCAGCGCGTCGAACGCCACACGGTGCCGGCGGCCAGGATCGCGGCGAGCGCGATGCCGGCGAGGACGACGGGCGCCCCGGCCCGGCGGATGGCGCTGGCGTTGACGATGTTGTCGAAGATGGTCGCCTGGATCTCCACGCCCGCCACCAGCCGCCCGGTGTGGACCGTGTAGGGCGTGGCGAAGGCGTCGGCGCCGCCGTGGTTGATCTCCGGCGCGTTCTGCAGGCTCAGGCCGACGATGACGACGCGGTCGCGGAAGAAGCCCTCCGGCAGGAAGGCCTGCGGGTCGAGCGCCTGGTAGTAGGAGACGGTCGGATAGCTGCGGGCGGGGCCGTAGGACTGGATCATCCATTCGCCCGCCGGCAACGCTGACGGCCGGCCGGCGATGCGGGCGATCTGGCGGGCGAAGCCGTCCTCGTAGCGGGGCAGGTCGCGGAAGATGCCGTCGCCGCTGAGTGATATGGAGGCGAGCCCGGTGACCGCGCCCGCCTCGGAAAAGGCCGGCAGCGGCGTGGTGCGCACCAGCTGTTCGGCCTGCGGGGTGACGATCACGCTCTCGTCGCCGGCGAGCACGACGTCCGGGCCGAGGCTCGCTGCGAGTGCTGCATCCGCCTCCGGCGCAGAGGGCTCGGCAAAGATGATGTCGAGCCCGATGGCCTTCGCGCCGGCCGCCCGCAGCGCCTCGATCAGCCGCGCATGGATATCGCGCGGCCAGGGCCATTGCACGTTGATCTCGGCCAGCGACGGCTCGTCGATCGCCACCACGATCGGACTGTCGTCCGGAGGGGCGGGGTCGTGGAGCGTCGAGAGATAGTCGAAGCTGCGCAGCTCCTGCAACGTCCAGAAGGGGAAGCGGGTGAGCGTGGAGACGACGAGGATGGCGGCCAGCGTCAGGAGCACGAGCCGCAGCCTGCGGCTCGGTCGGGGGCCGGCGTTCAGGACGGCACCGGAGCGGAACGGCCAGGCCCGGGGCATCAGAACCGCACTTTGAGGGTGCCCTTGAAGCTCCGTCCCCAGCCCGGAATGCCGGTCGCGACCTCGAAGTCCTCGTCCAGCAGGTTGAAGGCGGCGAGGCTCATCTCGACGCGCTTGTCGAACGGCTCCCAGGTGACGCTGGCGTCGAGGGTCCAGAAGGCGGCGAGGTCCTGGGGGAAGAGATAGCGGTCGTCCGCAGGATCAGCCGTGCCTTCGTTGGAAACGAGGAAGGTCTCGTTGCCGAGGCGGGTGCCGATGTAGTTGGCCGCGAGCGTTGCCTTGACGTTGGCCTCGTTCACCCAGGTGAGCGCGACCTGTCCTGCCCATTCGGGTACAAAGGGCAAGGAACTGCCTTTGTCCAAACTGCTCGGATCCTGGTTCTCGGAATCGATGTAGGCCAGCGTACCGGACAGCCCGAAGCCGTTGCCGAGATGGATGTTCGCGGTGGCGCTGACGCGGTCGAGGCGGCCGTCCGACAGGGCAAGTGGCCCTGGGGCGAGCAGGTACTGCCAAATGTTCGGGTAGGCAATCCCGAAACCATCCAGGTTCTGATGCTGGAAATCGACGGCCGTAAACAGCCGGTCGTTCCATTCCGCATCCCAGCGCGCGG
Organism: Rhizobium sp. TRM96647; assembly: GCF_025780115.1. NCBI lineage: Bacteria > Pseudomonadati > Pseudomonadota > Alphaproteobacteria > Hyphomicrobiales > Rhizobiaceae > Rhizobium > Rhizobium sp. TRM96647. The sequence continues at coordinate 240,931 of NZ_JAOXHF010000003.1, read as the reverse complement.
CGATCGTGTCGATGTCGCCGTCGATGTTCAAGCCGATCTGGTTCGGTTGCAGGCCGACTGTGCTGACTGGAGCCAGCGTATTGACGTCGAAATCGTAGCTCTGCGCGATATAGGCTGCCCGCAACCAATGGCCGTCTGCCGGTGCGTAGGCTACGCCTAAACGCGGATCCAGCCGTCGTGTATCGACACCATCGCCGTCGGCATAAGTGCCAAACAGGCCATATTCGGCCTGTAGCGATGCATCGATATCGTGCAGCACATCCACATAGAGTCTGCCATAGTCGATGCGGGACTTGGCCGAACCCACGCCGGCTTGATGTGCCTGCGCATCGATGATGCCTCCCTCAAGGCCATATCGCCATGTCAGGTTGCCGGTTGCGATCGTGTGGTTTACGGCGCCGATATAGCTTGTCTGGCGCGCGTCCATTCTCCCGTAGCCCGGTTCTCCTCCATCGAGTGTGAGTGTCTGGAGATCTCGCCCCTGCACGTCCCCGTAGAAGAACGCCGCGTTGACCACGTTTTCGAAACTGATGGTGTGGCTCCAGCCTGCGCCTGCCGCAGTCGACTTGATCCGTTCGTCGCGATCGTATGTGAACGGATAATTGTTCAGCAGTGGCAGTCCGGCGGGATAACGCGACGTGAGGTCGAACTCGCTCTGTGTATGTTGGCCATACAGGACGATACGATTGTCAGGAGTGGGCGTTGCCGTGAAATAGCCAATGCCATTTACGAGTTCGGTGTCGCCATCGTAGGTGGACGGCAAGATAGGGCTGGCACCGGAAATCGGGGTCTTGGTCCATTCGAGATTGACGTAGCTGCTGACCGGGAAGGGCCAGTTGGCGAAGCTGCTCCAGCTACCCTGATAGATTGGCCGCGAGTCTCCGTCGTATGTGGAGATGCCGTAGCCGAGTTCGACCTCAGCGAAGGGGTACCGGATATAGTAGGGGCGCGCCGACGGCCCCGCCAACATGTGCGGGTCATAAAGCAGCCCCTGCATGAACGACGAGAAAGTCGATTTGTTCTGGCTCGGTTCGATGCCGTCGCCACCATAGAGGTAGTTGTTCAGGAACGGATTGACGCTGCCGCGCAGCGTCTGGTCGACATAGGAGGAGCCGGTGAACGGATCGAAGGTGATGTCGCCGTAGTACTGGCCCCAGGCGTTGAGGCCCTGCAGGCGGAAGGCGTTGTTGAGGGTTGAGCCGGCGTCGTGGTTGAAGCTGATGGCGGCATGATCCGCACCGATGGCGCGCAGCCGGCGCATGTATTCCTGCGCCGCCGCAATGGCACCGTCGGAATCGTATTCGTCCATCGCGATGCTGGCCCTGAGCGACGGGACGACGGGATCGTTCGGATCGAGCCTGTCGGCGTTGTCCAGCGCCTGCTGGGCAGCGATACGATTGCCCTGCTCCTGCTGCGCAATGGCCAGTGCAAGCTGTCCTTGTGCATAGGCCGGATTGGCGACGGTGCCGGCCAGCAGATCCTCTGTCGCCTTCTCCAGTTCGCCGGTCGATAGATGGTAACGGCCGCGCGCGACCAGCGCGAGATCGAAGCCGGGGTCGCTGGCCATGGCCCGATCGATCTCCCGCTTGGCCTCCCGTACCCGGTCCTGCTGCAGATAGACGATAGCCAGGTTCGATCGGGCCAGCGCATCCTCGGGGTCGAGTTCGATCGCGCGTTTCAGTGCTTTTTCGGCCGATTGCCAGTCGCCGCGCGCGTCCTGGGCGTTGCCCAGATCGTTCCACAGCGTGCTCCAGCCGGGGGCGACCTTCACCGCCTTTTCGAGCGTGGCGATCGCGGCGTCGATATCGCCTTCGATGCCGCCCTGATAGCGCGCGAGCGACCATAGCCCGTAGGGTTGGTTCGGATCCAGCGCCAGCGCGCGGCCCATCGCTTCCTTCACCTGTTCGCGGTCATTAATGATGAAGGCGAAGGCGGAGCGGTAGCCCGGCAGCCGCGGGTCGTCGGGATACTTCCTCTCGGCCTCCTTCAGCACCTCCAGGCTTGCCCGGATGCTGTCGAGGAAACCTGCGGCATAGGCCTGCCCGAAGGCGCCGTTCGGGCCGGTGACATGACGCGGCTGCTTTTCGAGACGATCGGGGTAGGCCAGCGCGCGGGCGAAGTAGCCGCCGAAGTCGGCCACGCTGGCGCGCTTCGGGTCGAGGCCCGGCACGGCACGGGCGAAGAGCCGGGCGGCATCGGAGAAGCGGCGTTCGGCGCCGGCGACCATGGCGTCCATCAGGTCGAGGCGGGCGCGCCCCGCGGTGGAGAGCGACATGGCGCGCGCCCTGTCCAGCGAGGCGGCCGACTTCTGCCGGCCATCCAGCGTGAACTGCGCCTCGGCAAGCGTCAGCCAGTCTTCGGCGCTGCGGGCCTGTTCCGAGATTTGCTCTATGCGGTCGATCGTCTCGCGCATCTCCTGCGCCGTCAGCGGCGAGGCCTGCATGTAGACGAAGGCGTCGCGCAGCGGCAGGTAGAACAGCATCTGCTCGCGGTCGTCGGAGTTGACGATGATGACCTTCTGCGGCGCCTGGCCGATGCGGGCGACGGCGGCCTCGCCCTGGCGGACCTGAACGCTGCCCTGGGCGTTGGTGAGCTCGACCGTGCCCTCGAGCACGGCCAGCGAGGTCTTGTCGCCGTCGACCGTCAGCGACCAGTCGGTACCGCGGATGGCGGCGGCGGCGGCGGGGGTCTCCACCTTCAGGCCGCGTCCGCCACGCTGGGCGCGCGCCCAGATGCTGCCGCTGTTGAGATCCAGCACGGTGTCGCCGGTCGCCCCCATCTGGCGGACGAGCAGCGAGGAGTTGCGGCCGAGGCGGATCTGGGTGTCGTCGGAAAACAGGATCGCCAGCTGGCCGACCGCGTTGGTGCGCAGTTCGTCGCCGATCAGCAGGTCCTGGTTGAGGTCGACATGGTTCCAGGCGGAAACGTCGAAGAAGCGGACCTCCTCGCCCGTCTTGCGGGCGATGACGGAACCGGCTGCCGGGGCGGCGCGCGGAACCGGCTCGCCGAGGGCAGCCGAATGCCCGCATGCGAATAGAAGCGGCAGCGCCGCTATCGCCTTCCAGCCCGTCCTCAGTCCCATGGGCGAAGAACGGCCGGTGCCGGCGCAAATGTCAAGCATGCTGGGGTCTTCCACTTGCTTTTATTCATTGCTGTATTAACAGGGAAACACTTGAAAACGGGCTGAAAACGGGGCGACAAGTTCATGACGGGCATCGGAAATAGCTTGAAGGACGGCAGTATCCCTGTAGAGACGGATGAGGGTTCGATTTCCATCGAACATTTCAACCACATCAAGAAGGTAAACGACGTCTTCTACGACCAGCTCAGGTCGGCGGACCAGAAGGCGGCCTATATCTTTACCTTCATGCTGGCGTTCCTGATGTGGTCTGCCGAAGGTCAGGGCGTCTTCCAGTTGTCGCGATACACCGGCAGTGCGCATCTGTGGGCGGTGGCGTCCGCCATCCTTGCCGCATCCGTCGTCCTTACCATCGTCTGCGCCATCCTCGTCGTGCTGCCGCGCCGGGCCGAGCACTGCACCTCGCTGTTCTGGGGCGCATGGAAGGAGCAGCGCGGCCGCCTGCTCGCCGCCAGTGCGGCGGGCGACATGGGCTATCTCTTCGGGCAGTACGTGGAGAACGCCGATGCGATGGCGAAACTTGCGCTGGACAAGTACCGCATGGTGCGCTTCGCCTTCCGCGGTCTGCTTCTGACCGTGATCGCCTATGTGGCGCTGTTGCTGCTGCGGCAATAGCAATGCCGCGCACCCGTCCGGGCCGCGGCACTCAAAGAGACGGATTTTCCTGCAACAGGAGCGGCGCTCAGGCGGCCAGCATCTTGTTGACCTCGTCGACGAGGTCACGCAGGTGGAACGGCTTGGAGAGGACCTTGGCGTCCTTCGGGGCCTTGGAGTCCGGGTTCAGCGCAACGGCTGCGAAGCCGGTGATGAACATGACCTTGAGATCCGGATCCAGTTCGGTGGCGCGGCGGGCAAGCTCGATGCCGTCCATCTCCGGCATGACGATGTCGGTCAGAAGCAGCGAGAACGGCTCCTCGCGAAGCCGGTCATAGGCGCTCGCTCCGTTGTCGTAGGAGGTGACCTTGTAGCCGGCGCGCTCGAGAGCCTTCACGAGAAAGCGGCGCATGTCGTTGTCGTCTTCGGCGAGGAGGATCTTGAAACTCATGTACGTGGGGGCCGTTACTGCTGGTTGTTCTGCCGGTGCGGCGGTTCAGGTACGAAATAACGATTCCGGTAAAAATCCGATGAACGGACGAATCGCGGCCTCGTTGCGTCGTGGCGACTATGGACACGGGTGGCTGCGGCTGGCAACATACAGGACATCGCGATCTTGTCATATGGTAAAGGACCGAAATGGCTCCGGAATTCAGCGAGAAAGGCCTCTTCGAGGTCCTGGAGCCGGCCTCGCAGACCCTTCCACTGGTGTTCAATTCCCCCCATAGCGGGCGCGCCTATCCACAGGGATTTATCCGTGATTCGCGGCTGGATGCGCATTCGATCCGCCGGTCGGAGGATCACTATGTGGACGAGCTTTTCGGCGCAGCGACCGAACTCGGCGCGCCGATGCTCCTGGCCCACTTCCCGCGCGCCTTCCTCGACGTCAACCGCGAGCCGTATGAACTCGACCCGCGCATGTTCGAAGGCTCGCTTCCGCCCTATGCCAATGTCTCTTCGATGCGGGTCGCCGGCGGGCTCGGCACGGTGCCGCGGGTGGTGGCAGAGAACATGGAGATCTACCAGCGCCGCATGCCGGTCAGCGAGGCGCTGGAGCGGATCGAGACGATCTACAAGCCCTATCATGCCTGCCTTCGCAGCCTGATCGTGCGCACGCACCTGAAATTCGGATTTGCCGTCCTGGTGGACTGCCATTCCATGCCCGGCAACATCCGCATCGCCGGCGGCGAGAAGCCGGATTTCATCATCGGCGACCGCTACGGCACCAGCGCTGCCGGCGACCTGTCCCGCGCCGTCGTCCGCCTGTTCGAGGACATGGGCTTCGTCGTCGCCCGCAACAAGCCCTATGCCGGCGGCTTCATCACCGAGCACTACGGGCGGCCCGCCAAGGGGTTGCATGCCATCCAGATCGAGGTCAACCGGGCGCTCTACGTGGACGAGACGACGCTGCGGAAGAAGCCGGAATTCGAGGCGGTCCGGGCGGGGATCGCCTGGGCGCTTGCCGAACTGTCCGGTTATGTCGAGAAATATGCCTCCGACAGCGCCCTTGCCGCAGAGTGAGGGCCGGGGCACGCCCGAGCGTGCTGAACGCCCCTTGCCTTGACGTTCCCCTCAAAAAAAACCGCGCTGTGGGCGCGGTTAAGTCTAGGGAGGAAACACCCAAGGAGGGTATTACAGTCACGAGTGACTGTAGCCGAACCATAATATTGCGCTGCACAATTGTCAAGCATTTCCGGACAGGGACCAATTTTTCGGCAATGGGCCCGCAGCGCACGGTCCCGCCGGCAGGCCTCGTCCGGGCGATGCACCTCCGGAACGGTTCCGTTTTGCCGCGTCTTGCTCTAAGGACGATCGACCTTCGCCAAATGTGAGATTGCCATGCTTCCCGATCGCGCCTTCTTCGACCTCCTCGCCGATGCCGCCAAGGCCGAGACGCTGCCGCGCTTCCGCGTCGGCGCCCATGTGGTGAACAAGGAGGAGGGGGGCTTCGATCCGGTGACGGAGGGCGACCGCGCCGCGGAGGCTGCGATCCGTGCCGTGATCACCGAGCGTTTTCCGGAGCACGGCATTCTCGGCGAGGAGCACGGTTCGGTGGGGCTCGACCGGGAGTATGTCTGGGTCATCGATCCGATCGACGGCACGCGCGCGTTCATTTCAGGGGTGCCCGTCTGGGGAACGCTGATCGGCCTCTACAGGAACGGCCGGGCGGTGATGGGGCTCGTCGACCAGCCGTTCACCGGGGAGCGTTATTTCTCCGACGGCAGCCAGTCGTTCTACAGGGGCCCGGAAGGCGAACGCGTCCTGAAAACCCGCGCCTGCGCGGGCCTGTCGGACGCCGTCATGTTCACGACGTCGCCGCACATCTTCGTCGACGGCGACCGCCAGCGCTACGAGGCGGTGCAGGACAAGGTGCGCCTGTTCCGCTACGGCGTCGATTGCTACGCCTATGCGCTGCTGGCCGCCGGCCATGTCGATCTCGTCATCGAGACGTCGCTGAAGGCCTATGACGTCGGCGGTCTCATCCCGGTCATCGAGCAGGCGGGCGGGATCATCACCGACTGGGACGGCGGGCGCGCGGAGATGGGCGGCCGGGTGATTGCGGCCGGCAGCCGGGCCGTCTACGACGAGGCGATGGCGATCCTTCGCAGCTGACCGGAGCCCGGTCGAAATCCCGGTTCACGCGCCGAGTGCCGTCTGCTCCGCCTGGCTTCCAGGGATGAAGGCCTCGATCGCCGCCATCGCCTGGGCGCGGTAGCGGTCTGCCTCGCTGAAGAGTTCGTGGCGGGCGCCGTCGATCTCGATCAGGCGGCCGGCGCGAAACTTCCTGGCGAAGGCGTTCAACGTCGAGCGCGGCACGATCGGGTCCAGCGTCGGGCAGAGCACGAGCGTGGGGATGCGGATGCGGGTCAGGTGTTCCTGGCGCGAGACGCGGGCGATGGCGGACAGCGATTCCTTGAGCCAGCGGGCGGTCGGCTGGCCGAGGGTCAGGTCCGGAAAAGCGTTGCAGATCGCCATGTTGCGCTCGAAGCGGCGGCGATCGCCGGTCAAGGCATTGCCCTCAAACGGCGGCGCCGGCGGATGCTTGCGGAAGGTGCGTCCGCCGAGCTGGAAGAGACTCGCCGTATTGGCGATCATGGTGATCGAGCGCTGGCTCATCACCTGTCCGGCCAGCGCCAGGAAGGGCGCGGCCAGCACCATGCGGTCGACCCGGCTCTCCAGTTCGGGCGCCCGCGACAGGGCGACGAGCGCGCCCATGGAATGGGCGACGATGAAGAACGGCAGGCGCGTGTCGGGAAGGACGACCTGTTCGAGGAAATGGTTCAGGTCGGCCTCGTAGTCGGAAAAGCGGACGACATGGCCGCGCAGCGGATCGCCCAGCATGCGGCCCGATCCGCCCTGTCCACGCCAGTCGAAGGTCGCGACCCAGAGCCCGCGCGCCGTCAGCTCGTTGATGGTCTCGAAGTATTTCTCGATCTGTTCGCTGCGCCCCTGGAGCAGCACGACCGTTCCCTTCGCCTCACGTGCGGCCGAGCGGAAGACGGCATAGCGGATCTTCACGCCGCCCCTGCCTTCGAAGAAGCCGGTGAAGTGATTGTCGGGAACGGGATTGTCGGGTGTTGCGAAAAGGAGTTCGTCCATGTCCGGGCCGGGCTCGGGAAGCGATTGCGCACGAGGGTAGGGGCTCGCCCGGTTCGCGTCAAAGAAAAAAGCCGGCCATGCGGGACGCGGGGGGCGTCTGCGCAAGCCGGCTAGAGTGACCGGGGTGGAAGGGACGTTTCACCCCGGCGGCGGAAGATCGCGCTTCCGATGGTGACGGTGTATCCGGCGGCAGGTGAACGGAGCCGGAAGGCCGCGTTCATCGGCCGTTCAGACGGCATGGAGGGGATCTGAGGCCGCATCCGAGGGGCTAGGGCAGGGGGCTTGAACTGCCCGGCCGGTATCACCATCTCAACCGTGCGGGCGCCGGAAAGGGCCTGCTGACGGGCAATCACCGCCAATCGGGGTGAGCCCTTGGAACCGACCGGCACCCTTGAAATCAGGTGTCGGTTTCGATCGCAAACACGTTGCTCAAATGGAGGACACCATGCGTCACTTCGATTTCTCCCCCCTCTACCGCTCCACCGTCGGCTTCGACCGCCTGTTCACGATGCTCGACAGCCTCGGCCAGCCGGACCAGGGCCAGAGCTACCCGCCCTACAATATCGAGCGCACCGGCGAAAACGCCTACCGCATCACCATGGCGGTTGCCGGTTTCGATGAAAGCGAGCTTTCCATCGAGGCTCGCGAGCATGTGCTCACCGTCAAGGGCGAGAAGGCCGAGGAAAACGGCGATCCGTCGCAGTTCCTCTATCGTGGCATCGCCAAGCGCGCCTTCGAGCGCCGCTTCCAGCTTGCCGACCATGTCGAGATCCGCGGCGCGCAGCTGAAGAACGGCCTGCTCCACGTCGATCTCGTCCGCGAGATCCCGGAAGCCGCCAAGCCGCGCAAGATCGAGATCACCGCGGCCAGCCGCGAGCCCAAGCAGATCGAGGCCCAGACCGCCTGACGAACTTTCCTGATCCGGACACGCGAACGGCGCCCGAAAGGGCGCCGTTTTTCGTTGGGGAGGCGGTCGTTCCTCAGGCCGCGGCTGCGGCGGCCAGCGCCTCCTGCTCCTTTGCCCGCTGGCGCTCCGCATATTTCTGCGCGATCACCGCGCAGGCCATCAGCTGGATCTGGTGGAACAGCATGATCGGCAGCAGGATCGCGCCGACCGGCTGGCCGGCGAAGATCGCATTGGCCATCGGAACGCCGCTCGCAAGCGACTTCTTCGATCCGCAGAAGACGATGGTGATCTCGTCCTGCCGGGAGAAACCGAGCAGGCGGCTGCCGTAGAAGGTGGTCAGCAGCACGGCGGCAAGCAGGACGATGTCGATGACGACAAGCGTGGCGATGTCGCCGGCCGAAAAGGTGTGCCAGATGCCCTGGATCACGGCTTCCGAGAAGGCGAGATAGACGACCATCAGGATCGAGCCGCGGTCGACGGGGCTCAGGATCTTCTTCTTGCTGCGGATCCAGTTGCCGATCCAGGGCTCGAGCAACTGGCCGAGCACGAAGGGCGCCAGCAATTGCAGCAGGATCTTCTGCAGCGCATCCCAGGAAAAGCCGCCATGGCCGCCGATCGAAAACAGCAGGCCGACGAGGAGCGGCGTCAGGAACATGCCGAGGATGTTGGAGGCCGATGCCGAGCAGATCGCCGCCGGTACGTTTCCGCCGGCCATGGAGGTAAATGCGATCGAGGATTGGACGGTCGAGGGCAGGACGCAGAGGAAGAGGATGCCGAGATAGAGCGGCCTGGGCAGGATCGATTCGGGCAGAAAGCCGATCGCAAGGCCGAGCAGCGGGAAGACCGCAAAGGTCGTCAGCATGATGACCAGGTGGAGGCGCCAGTGGAGCATGCCGGCGACCACGACGTCGCGGGACAGGCGGGCACCATGCAGGAAGAACAGAAGCGCGATGGCGAGATTGGTGGCGATCGAGAAATAGTCGGTCGCAACGCCGCTCACCGGCAGGAGAGAGGCGAGGATGACGGTGCAGACCAGCATGATCGTGAAGCGGTCGGGCAGGAAGCGGCTCATGCTCTGGTATTCCCTTTGGCTGTCGGAGTCCCTTGGTTTCGGCTTTACCCCTCGCTCATCATGAAGCAGGATGCAAACACTAACAGTTATCGCAATACGGGATAACCATGCTGAACCTGACCCATCTCAACAGCTTCGTCATGCTGGAGCAGACCGGCAGCTTCACTGCGGCTGCCGAGCGGCTCGGCATCGGCCAGTCGACCATGACGCAGCATATCCAGCGGCTGGAGAAGGCGCTCGGCCGCCAGCTCGTCTTCCGCGATACCCATCATGTCAGGCTGACCGGCGAGGGGGAGGCGCTGCTCGGCCACGCCCGCAGCATGCTGGACCTCAACGGCAAGGTGACGTCGCTCTTTTCCGAGAGCCGCCTGCGCGGGCGATTGCGGCTCGGCGTCTCGGAGGACGTGGTGGCGAACCGGCTGACGGCGATCCTGGAGGATTTCATCCGGTTGCATCCATTCGTCGATCTCGAGCTGACCGTGGCGCTGAGCGCGGTGCTCTACCAGATGCAGGAGGCCGGCGACCTCGACCTGGTGCTCGCCAAGCGGCACGCCGGCGAGATGCAGGGGCGGCTTCTCTATCGCGAGCCGCTGGTCTGGCTGGCGCGCGATCCGGACCTGGTGCTGTCGCGCGGCGGCGCCCTGCCGCTGATCGCCTTTCCGGCGCCGAGCATTACCCGCAGGGCGGCGCAGGAGGCGCTCGACCGGGCGAGGATCGCCTGGCGGATCGTCTGCACCTGCGGCAGCCTCAGCGGGCTGACGGCGGCGGCGCGCGCCGGCATGGGGGTGCTGGTACAGCCGCGAAGCATGGTGCCTTCGGGGCTGAAGGAGATTCCCGCCGACCGCCTGCCGCAGCTCGAGGACGTCGAGTTCATGCTGATCCCGCGCCGCGGGGCCGATGCGGCGCTGACGGAGGCGCTGTCCAGCCTCATCGTCGCCCGCATCCTGCCGCACGGGGCGGACTGATGCGCGCTCAGCGCGTGCAGACGGACAGGAAGCGGTCGACCTCGTCTTCGGTCGTGGCGAAGCTGGTGACGAGGCGGACCATCGTCTCGTCGCCGGCCATGGTCTCGCGGATGCCGGCCGGCGCCGGCCAGTCGTAGAAGACGGCGCCCTCGTCCCGCAGCGCCTGCAGGGTCGCGTTCTTCAGGATGGTGAAGACCTCGTTGGAGCCGGTCGGCCAGGCGAGGCGGGCGGAATTCGCCGCGGCGAAGCCGTCTGCCAGTCGCGACGCCATGGCGTTGGAATGGCGGGCGAGCGCGAGCCACAGCCCATCTCTGAAATAGGCGTCGAACTGGGCGGCGATGAAGCGGGACTTGGAGAAGAGCTGGGCGGAGCGCTTGCGCAGGTAGTGCATCTGGCGGGCGTGGGCGGGATCGAAAAGCACCAGCGCCTCGGCGCACCAGCAGCCGTTCTTGGTTCCGCCGAAGGAAAGGATGTCGACGCCGCGCTTCCAGGTCATGTCCGCCGGCGTGGTGTCGAGCGTCACCAGCGCATTGGCAAAGCGGGCGCCGTCCATGTGCAGGGGCAGCTTCGCGTCGTGGGCGATCCTGCCGATCGCGGCGATCTCGTCCAGCGCATAGACCGTGCCGGCCTCGGTCGCCTGCGTCATGGTGACGGCCATCGGCTGGCCGCCATGGACGAAGTCGGGCGGGAAGCGGGCAATCGCGGCCGCCAGCGCGTCGGGCGCCATCCGCCCCTCTTTCCCTGCGACGGAGACGAGCTTGGAGCCGGTCGCGAAGAACTCCGGCGCGTTGCACTCGTCGACGTTCACATGGGCCTCGGCGTGGCAGAACACCTGGCCGCCCGGACGGTTGCAGCTTGCGAGTGCCAGCGAATTGGCGGCCGTTCCGGTGCCGACGAAGAAGACGGCGACGTCGTGCTCGAAGATCTCGCTGAAGGTGTGCTCCACCTTCCTGTCGAGGTCGCTTGCGCCATAGGCCTTGGCGAAACCGTCGGCGGCCTTGCTGAGGCTGCTGGCAATCTCGGGATGGGCGCCGGCCCAGTTGTCGGAGGCGAAATACATGCGGTTCTTCCGGCTCGGCCGGCTCCAGTGTCATCGATCGGTGCGACCATAGACGAGCACGGGCACCGATCAACGGGATCCGGCGGCGAAACGGTGGCAAAACGGTGACGGGACGCGATTTTGGAATTAACTGAAACCTTCGGTCGCGCACTCGTAATTAAGTTTCAAAAGAGGTGTGTAAGTCGCAATTTTTCGTCATTTGATGTTAAAATTTTGGCCGGATGCCCTTGCGGCGCCGGGTCGTTTCTGGCATAGAGCCTACGAAATAGGACAGTCTTGCTGTCCTATTTCGGTCAGGGGGACCGAAACGATGTCCGATCTCTCGCTTCTTGCGGGCGTTCGGCCGTGATGCAAGTGCCGCGGATCGCAAGTCGATCGCGAATGCCATGCAGATTGCGACGGTTTCTGACGTTTATGCCTCGCCGGGCCGACTTCAGTTTGCCGCCCGGTACGGTTCATGCAACGATGATGCCCGTGGGGCCGGACTGCAAGGATGCAGACGGTCGGCACGCGGGCAAAAGCCTGCCCGCATTGCCCGGGCCACAGGAGGAAAGACGATGGCGGAATTCGCGTCGAAGAGTTTTGGTTTGAACCGCGCGCAGACGGCTGCGACGGACGCCAAAACGACGGCGCGTCGCGTCGGGCTTCCTAAAAAACAAGGGCTGTACGACCCGCGCAACGAGCATGACGCGTGCGGCGTCGGTTTCGTCGCGCACCTGAAGGGCCAGAAGTCGCACCAGATCGTCAAGGACGGGCTGTTCATGCTCGAGAACCTGACGCATCGCGGCGCCGTCGGCGCCGACCCGCTGATGGGCGACGGTGCCGGCATCCTCGTCCAGATTCCGGATCGCTTCTTCCGCGAGGAGATGGCCAAGCAGGGCGTCACCCTGCCGAAGGCCGGCGAATATGCCGTCGGCCACATCTTCATGCCGCAGGACGAGACGCTCGTCGCGCATTTCATGAAGGTGATCGAGGACGTCGTCGCCGAAGAGGGGCAGGTGCTGCTCGGCTTCCGCGACGTGCCGGTCGATAATTCCTCACTATCCAAGGCGCCCGAGATCGCCGCCACCGAACCGAAGCATGTGCAGATCTTCGTCGGTGCCGGGCGCGACGCCGCCTCGACGGCCGAGTTCGAGCGCCGCCTGTTCACGCTGCGCAAGGTGATCTCCAACCGTATCTATGACGAGTACCAGGGCGAGGAGAGCGGCTTCTACCCGGTGTCGCTGTCGTCCTCGACCATCGTCTACAAGGGCATGTTCCTGGCCTACCAGGTCGGCGCCTACTACAAGGACCTGGCAGATCCGCGCTTCGAGAGTGCCGTCGCACTCGTCCACCAGCGCTTTTCGACCAACACCTTCCCGTCGTGGAAGCTGGCGCATCCCTACCGCATGGTCGCCCACAACGGCGAGATCAACACGCTGCGCGGCAACGTCAACTGGATGGCTGCCCGGCAGGCGTCGGTGTCCTCGCCGCTGTTCGGCGAGGACATCACCAAGCTCTGGCCGATCTCCTATGAGGGCCAGTCCGATACCGCCTGTTTCGACAACGCGCTCGAATTTTTGATCCGCGGCGGCTATTCGATGGCACATGCTGTCATGATGCTGATCCCGGAAGCCTGGGCCGGCAACCAGCTGATGTCGCCCGAGCGGAAGGCCTTCTACGAATATCACGCCGCCCTGATGGAGCCGTGGGACGGCCCGGCCGCGGTCGCCTTCACCGACGGCAAGCAGATCGGCGCGACGCTCGACCGTAACGGCCTGCGTCCGGCCCGCTACATCGTCACCGACGACGACCGCGTGATCCTCGCCTCCGAGGCCGGCACGCTGCCGGTCAAGGACGAGAACATCGTCAGGAAGTGGCGCCTGCAGCCGGGCAAGATGCTGCTGATCGACATGGAGAAGGGCCGCATCGTCTCCGACGAGGAGGTGAAGTCCGACCTCGCCAGCAAGCACCCCTACCGCACCTGGCTGGACAACACCCAGCTGATCCTGGAGGACCTGCGGCCGGTCGAGCCGCGGGCGCTGCGCCGCGACGTGTCGCTGCTCGATCGCCAGCAGGCGTTCGGCTACACGCTGGAGGACACCAAGCTCCTGATGTCGCCGATGGCGACGACGGGGCAGGAGGCGATCGGCTCAATGGGCACCGACACGCCGATCTCGGCGATGTCGGACAAGACCAAGCTGCTCTATACCTATTTCAAGCAGAACTTCGCGCAGGTCACCAACCCGCCGATCGATCCGATCCGCGAGGAACTGGTGATGAGCCTCGTCTCCTTCATCGGGCCGCGGCCGAACATCCTTGACCACGAAGGGGCCGCGCATGCCAAGCGCATGGAAGTGCGCCAGCCGATCCTGACAAACGGCGATCTGGAGAAGATCCGCTCGATCGGGCACACGGAAGACCGCTTCGACACCAAGACGCTCGACTTTACCTACGACATCTCGCGCGGCGCCGATGCCATGCCGGAGATGCTCGACCGCCTGTGCGAACGCGCGGAAGCGGCGGTGAAGGGCGGCTACAACATCATCGTGCTCTCCGACCGCCAGATCGGACCGGATCGCGTGGCGATCCCGGCGCTCCTGGCGACGGCCGCCGTGCACCATCACCTGATCCGCAAGGGGCTTCGCACCTCCGTTGGCCTCGTGGTGGAGACGGGCGAGCCCCGCGAGGTGCACCATTTCTGCCTGCTTGCCGGCTACGGCGCGGAGGCGATCAACCCCTACCTCGCCTTCGATACGCTCACCGACATGCACAAGCGCGGCGAGTTCCCGAAGGAAGTGGACGAGAGCGAAGTCGTCTACCGCTACATCAAGGCAGTGGGCAAGGGCATCCTGAAGGTCATGTCCAAGATGGGCATCTCGACCTACCAGTCCTATTGCGGCGCGCAGATCTTCGATGCGATCGGCCTGTCGTCGGCGCTGGTCGACAAGTACTTCTTCGGCACCGCGACGACCATCGAGGGCGTCGGGCTGGAGGAGATCGCCCGCGAGACGGTCGCCCGCCACAAGGCCGCCTTCGGCCGCGACCCGATCCTGGCCAACACGCTCGACATCGGCGGCGAATATGCCTTCCGCATGCGCGGCGAGGAGCATGCCTGGACGCCGGACGCGGTCGCCTCACTGCAGCATGCCGTGCGCGGCAATGCGCAGGATCGCTACAAGGAGTTCGCCGAGATGGTGAACGCCTCGTCGCTGCGCATGAACACGATCCGCGGCCTATTCTCCATTAAGGGCGCGAGCGCCTGGGGCCGCGAGCCCGTATCGATCGACGAGGTTGAGCCGGCGTCCGAGATCGTCAAGCGCTTCTCGACCGGTGCAATGTCCTTCGGCTCGATTAGCCGCGAGGCGCACACGACGCTGGCGATCGCCATGAACCGGATCGGCGGCAAGTCGAACACCGGCGAGGGCGGCGAGGAAGCCGACCGCTACCTGCCGCTGCCTGACGGCTCCACGAACCCGGAACGCTCGGCGATCAAACAGATCGCGTCCGGCCGCTTCGGCGTCACCACCGAGTACCTGGTCAATGCCGACATGCTGCAGATCAAGGTGGCGCAGGGGGCAAAGCCCGGCGAGGGCGGCCAGTTGCCCGGCCACAAGGTCGATGCGACGATCGCCAAGACCCGCCACTCGACGCCGGGCGTCGGCCTGATCTCGCCGCCGCCGCACCATGACATCTACTCGATCGAGGATCTGGCGCAGCTGATCTACGACCTGAAGAACGTCAATCCTGCGGCGGACGTCTCGGTCAAGCTCGTCTCCGAAGTCGGCGTCGGCACGGTTGCCGCCGGCGTCGCCAAGGCCCGTGCCGACCACATCACCGTTGCCGGCTTCGACGGCGGCACCGGCGCCTCGCCGCTGACCTCGCTCAAGCATGCGGGCTCGCCCTGGGAGATCGGCCTTGCCGAAACCCACCAGACGCTGGTGCTGAACGGCCTGCGCTCGCGCATCGCGCTTCAGGTCGACGGGGGCTTGAAGACCGGTCGCGACGTCGTCGTCGGCGCGCTTCTCGGCGCCGACGAGTTCGGCTTTGCCACCGCGCCTCTGATCGCGGCAGGCTGCATCATGATGCGCAAGTGCCATCTCAACACCTGTCCGGTCGGCGTCGCCACGCAGGATCCGGTGCTGCGCAAGCGCTTCAAGGGTGCGCCGGAGCATGTGGTCAACTACTTCTTCTTCGTCGCCGAAGAGGTCCGCGAGATCCTGGCCTCGCTCGGCGTGCGCAGGCTCGACGAGATCATCGGCGCCTCCGAGCTGCTGGAGAAGGAAGCGCTGATCTCGCACTGGAAGGCGCAGGGCCTCGATTTCAGCCGCATCTTCCACAAGGTCGATGCGCCGAAGGAGGCGACCTACTGGACCGAGCGGCAGAACCACCCGATCCAGGACATCCTCGACCGCACGCTGATCGAGAAGGCCAGGCCCGCGCTCGAAAGCAAGACACCGACCGCCTTCGAGGTCGACATCAAGAACGTCGACCGCTCGGCCGGCGCGATGCTGTCAGGCGAAGTCGCCAAGCGCTACGGCCACAAGGGGCTGAAGGACGACACGATCACCGTGCGCCTGAACGGCACGGCCGGTCAGTCGTTTGCCGCCTTCCTGGCGCGCGGCGTCACCTTCGACCTCGTCGGCGCCGGCAACGACTACGTCGCCAAGGGCTTGTCGGGCGGCAAGATCATCGTCCGTCCGCCGGAGACCTCGAAGACGGTCGCGGAAGACTCCATCATCGTCGGCAACACCGTGCTCTACGGTGCGATCGACGGCGAGTGCTACTTCAACGGGGTCGCGGGCGAGCGCTTCGCCGTGCGCAATTCGGGTGCCGTGGCGGTCGTCGAGGGCGTGGGCGACCACGGCTGCGAATACATGACCGGCGGCGTCGTCGTCGTCATCGGCCAGACCGGCCGCAACTTCGCGGCCGGCATGTCGGGCGGCGTCGCCTATGTGCTGGACGAGGAGGGCGATTTCGCCCGTCGCTGTAACATGGCGATGGTCGAGCTGCAGCCGGTGCCGGAAGAGGACGACATGCTGGAGAAGCTGCATCACCACGGCGGCGACCTGATGCACAAGGGCAGGGTCGACGTGTCCGGCGACATGACCCGCCACGACGAGGAGCGGCTGTACCAGCTCATTTCCAACCACCTGCACTACACGGGCTCGAAACGCGCCAAGGACATCCTGGACAACTGGGCGGACTACCGTCCGAAGTTCCGCAAGGTCATGCCGGTTGAGTACCGGCGCGCGCTCGAGGAGATGGAGCGCATGAACATGGCGGAAGCGGCCGAGTAACCCGGCCCACGCATGCGTGCCCCTGACCGAGGACGGCCGGGGGCCATTCCACGCGCCGCGACGGCGCCTGTTGAGACACGCTTAGAGCAGGATTTGAAAATGGGTAAGGTTACAGGTTTCTTGGAGATCGATCGTCAGGTTGCGAAGTATCAGCCGGCGTCGGATCGCATCCGCCACTTCCGCGAATTCACCATCCCCATGTCGGACCAGGAGGTCCAAAAGCAGGCCGCGCGCTGCATGGATTGCGGCATTCCATATTGCCACGGCCCGACGGGTTGTCCTGTTCACAACCAGATCCCGGACTGGAACGACCTCGTCTATAGCGGCAATTGGGAACTGGCGATCCGCAACCTGCATTCGACCAACAATTTCCCGGAGTTCACCGGCCGCGTCTGCCCCGCCCCTTGCGAGGAAGCCTGCACGCTGAACCTCGAGGACATGCCGGTCGCGATCAAGACCGTCGAGCAGGCGATCGCAGACAAGGCCTACGAGATGGGCTACATCGTGCCGCAGCCGGCGACGGTAAAGACGGGCAAGAAGGTCGCCGTGATCGGTTCCGGTCCCGCCGGCATGGCGGCGGCGCAGCAGCTCGCCCGCGCCGGCCATGAGGTGCATGTGTTCGAGCGCGAGACCAAGGCCGGCGGCCTGCTGCGCTACGGCATTCCCGACTTCAAGATGGAGAAGAACTTCATCGATCGCCGCGTCGACCAGATGCGCGGCGAGGGCGTCACCTTCCATTGCGGCGTCAATGTCGGCGTCGACAAGAAGATGGACGAACTGCTCGCCGAGTTCGACGCCGTGCTCTACTGCGGCGGCTCGGAGACGCCGCGCGACGCCGGCATCCCGGGCGTCGACTTCGCCGGTGTCCACGACGCGATGCCCTACCTCGTCCAGCAGAACCGCCGCGTCGGTCGCGAGAACATCGACAGCGTCGGCTGGCCTTCCGATCCGATCCTTGCCGGCGGCAAGCACGTCGTCGTCGTCGGCGGCGGCGACACGGCGTCCGACTGCGTCGGCACCGCCTTCCGCCAGGGCGCCGTCAAGGTGACCCAGCTCGACATCCGCCCGCAGCCGCCGGAAAAGGAAGACAAGCTGGCCATCTGGCCGTTCTGGGCCACGAAGATGCGGACCTCGTCCTCGCAGGCCGAGGGTGCCGTGCGCGAATTCCAGGTCGGCACGCTCGAATTCGTCGGCGACGAGGACGGTGTGCTCACCGGCGTGAAGTGCTGCCAGGTGGACGATCGCCGCAAGCCGATCGCCGGCACGGAGTTCATCATCAAGGCCGACCTTGCCTTCATCGCCATCGGCTTCCGCGGCCCCTTCACCGACAGCGTTCTGGGTGACCTCGGCGAGCGGCTGACGATCCACACCGACAAGCGCGGCTCCTCCAACGTCGTCGCCAACGACCGCGACTACAAGACCTCGGTCGACAAGCTCTGGACCGCCGGCGACGTCCGCCGCGGCCAGTCGCTGGTCGTCTGGGCGATCCGCGAAGGCCGCCAGGCGGCACGCGCGATCGACGAGGCGCTGATGGGAACGACGACGCTGCCGCGCTGAGCGGGCAGGCATAGCCCAGCCTGAGCAATCGAAACCCCGCAAGCCAGAACGGCCTGCGGGGTTTTCCGTTTTCGAATGCGTGTCCCGGAGGGGCCTCAAGTGGCCGGCCGGCGGGCGCGTCAGGCGGAACTGGCAAATGCGATCAGGTTGCCGTCGGGGTCGGCGACGATGATCGTCTTCGTTCCCCATTCCTCGGTGCGCAGGGCCTGATGGAAGGTCGCGCCTGCGGCCTCGAACTCGGCCGCGAGTGCTGCCGCGTCCTCGACGATGATGGTTGCGCTCAGCGCATCGTCTTCACGGGCGCGGAAATCGGCGGCGAACGGTAGCTGGTGCACCTGGCGTAGGTTCAACTGCACGCCGTCACGGTAGACCTGCGCATAGTAGGGCGGATCGCCGTAGACGAAGGCGACGGTGAAGCCGAGCCGTTCGCCGTAGTAGTCGCAGGCGGCTTCGATGGCGGTGACGTAGAGCTGCGGTTCGACGGCGAGGAAGGTCGAGCGGTTGGTGGAAATGCCGTCTGGAGTTGGAAGTGCCATACACGTCTCCTGGGCGTTTGATCGATGTTGACCGTCGCGCGCTTGTCTCAGCCCACGAAATCTAGCTTGATAGTCGTTCCGTCTGGCAAATGCTTGGTCTGATTGTAGATATCACCGCAGAAAGATATCCATTCCAGCCAAGAGCAAAGCCACATATTGCTGACCGAGTACTCACCTCCGAATAGCGGAAGGGTCGTGAACGCGTAGCATTGCGAAGGGTTAGGTCTCATTCCAGCTTCCCAGCATGCTTCGACAAGCGGGCGTAACAGCCAGCCTTCATCGTCGAGAATACAGCTCTTCCGGAATTCGTCTTCAGACGATGCTATCTGAGAAATCGACCCTGCCGAAATCTCCAACATGTATACCGCACCGGATTCATCAGCCAAAAACAGATCGAAGCAGAGACTTGCGCCTAAGATCGTATAGTTCTTGGGTAAAATGTCCGTCCACGGAGTGAGATCTACACCGCGCACTTCATCGATCAAGAAATTTGGCGGCTTGGTGGTGCTCATGCTTGGTCCGTCAATAAACCCAACGAGTAAAAGGCTGTGGACCGTGGGGCTGCATCAATTTCCCGCCGCGGCATTGATCGCCGGGCGGAGCTTGTCCATGCGGAAGTCGTCCACCCGGCCGGCGGGGGCTTCGGCGAAATCGCCCTTTTCGATCATCCGGTCCCGCGGGCTGCGTCCGCTCGCCTTGTCGGGCGCGTTGCCGCCCAGGAGGACAAGGCCGCCGTCGAGCGTGGGATCGGTCAGGCTGATCGGCTGGGTCCTGAGGATATCGGCCGGATCGGCGGGGGCGGTGACCAGCATGTCGGACACCGCCTCGCCGCCCGGTGTCTGCCCATCCGTCGTCATCGCGTCGCCCAGCAGCCGGCGGATGTCCTTCTCGACATAGAAGGCCAGCTTGCGCTTGCCCGCCTTGGTCATCGAGATGCCGTCGGAGCCGCGCAGGCGCACCTGCTGGCCGTTAATGTCTGAGCCGGTGACGACGAACTTGCCGTCCTCGTCGACGAAGCCGTCCCAGATGTCGATGAAGGTGCCGCCGGCCTTTTCCACCGCGCTGCGATAGACCGTGTTGAACGCGGACATATCGGCGGTCATCGACGCCGTCGGGAAGGCCGGCATGCCGACCCAGAGAAGCGGTACATCCTTGGCGCGGATGTCGGTTGCGAGCTTCGCCACGCGGCGTGCATATTCCGCCGTCCAGGCCTCGCTGCGGAACTTTTCCTTGACGCTGCCGATCGTCATCATCTGGCGGTCGTTGGCGCCGATACTCAGGACGACGACCGCCGGTTTGGTCTCGTCGATCAGCCTCGGCAGCTCCTGATCCCAGTTGTAGTAGTCCTGGCGCACGAGGCCGGACGAACCGTTGGTGCGCGCCTCGATCGCCACCCCTGGCATCTGCAGGAAGGCCTCGGTCAGGCCGTCGGCGATGCCGCTTGCGACGAAATCGCCGACGATGAGGACCCGGCGGGCGTCGGCCAGTTTCTCGACCACGACGGGTGCTGCCGGTGCGGCCACCTGCGGTGCCTTCGTGCGGGACTTCGGCTTCTGGGTCCGTGCCTGATTGCGGCGAGGCTGCACCCGCTGTTGCGTGCGCGGCTGCGCCTCCGCGCGGGGCCGGCGGCGGAACCCGCCGAAGAGGAAATCGAGCACGGTGCGGCGCTGCACCCGTTCCTGCGCAACGGCGTCCGAATAGATCGCGGCCGGCGGCACGGCGATCGCAAGGCAGGCCAGAAGCACCAGCAGGCGGTGGATGCGTCCCATGCGCGGCGGGGTCCTCGTTGCTGTCGGAGCCGGGCATCCGGCATCCGTTTCGGGCGATCATCGCAAATTGCGCGGGATCGGGAAAGCGCCAATGCCCATGACGGGTGCTCCATGCCTGCGGCGCCGACGAATACGGGCGCCAATGGCGCCCGTCATGCAGCCTGCGACGAGGCCGGCGCTATTTCCGCAGGGCCTGCAGGAGGCGCGTGCTCGGCTGGCCGTCGGCCGTCAGGCCGAGCCGGCTCTGGACGGCCTCGATGGCGGCCTTGGAGCCGGAGCCGAGATTGCCGTCGACTTCCCCGTCATAGTAGCCGAGTTCCTTCAGCCGCGTCTGCAGCTCGAACTTCTCGGAAATGTCGAGGGCGCCGTCCGGGCGCGGCCAGCGCTGCTTCACGCCGCCGTAGCCGGCGAGCTGGTCGGCCAGCATGCCGACGCCCATGGCATAGGAGTTGGAGGCGTTGTAGCGCTTGATGACGAAGAAGTTGCGGGTCATCAGGAAGGCCGGGCCGTCCGCGCCGGCGGGCATCAGCAGTTCGGCACGATCGCCGCCGTTCCTGAAGCCGCTGCCGCTCGGGCGCTTGAAGCCGAGTTTCTGCCACTGCGCCAGCGTCTTCGTCTGGCCTTCGTAAGCACCGCCGCCGCGGGGCGTCACCACCTCGTAGCCCCAGGTCTTGCCTGGTTGCCAGCCGTTCTTGTGCAGCAGGTTTGCCGCCGTCGCCAGAGCGTCCGGCACCGAATTCCAGATGTCGCGATGGCCGTTGCCGTCCGCGTCGACAGCGTAGAGCAGGTAGCTCGACGGGATGAACTGGGTATGGCCCATCGCGCCGGCCCAGGAACCGGTCATCTCGGAAGCGCGGATGTCGCCGTTCTGGATGATCTTGAGGGCGGAGATCAGCTGGGTGCGGGCGAACTTGGCCCGTTTCGGGTCGGCATAGGCCAGCGTCGCGAGCGCGCGCGGCACGTAGTGGAGGCGGTCCTCCTTCGACAGCACCGCGCCGTAGTTCGATTCCATCGACCAGATGGCGAGCAGGATGTTGCGATCGACGCCATAGCGCTTTTCGACAGCGGCGAGCGTGCGGCCATACTTGGCGGCCATCTCCTGCCCGATCTTGACGGTGTAGGGGTTCACGCGCGAATCGAGGTAGTCCCAGATCTTGTGCTTGAACTCCGGCTGGTAGGCCGCCTTCTCGAGCACATCCGGATCCGGCGTCTTGACGCCCTTGAAGGCCTGCTGGTAGGTCGATTTCGAGATGCCGCTCTTGGCTGCTGTCGTGTAGAAGTTGGCGATCCATTTCTGGAAGCCGGCGTCGGCGTGTGCGGCCGTGGCGGGAACCAGGAGAGCTGCGGAGACGACAAGGGCGCGTGCGGAGCGAAGGAGCCTGGAGTTGCTAAGCTGATGCATCGGTCGTTGGTTTCCGTCTTTCGAAATTTCGACAGGGCGGAGCGGTAAGCTTCCGGTGGAAAGCTCAGCCTACAGACATGAAGTCAACAAATTCTTTACCATGGATTCCCCAGCACGTCTCTCTTTGCAAAATGATAGCAAATTGAAGCTAATGCAGCACACAGCATCCCACCGATGAGTGGTGGTACAAAACGAGGTTGATGATGGCCGAAAAGCGCAAGGTACGAAAAGCAGTGTTCCCGGTTGCGGGACTGGGAACGCGGTTCCTCCCCGCCACCAAGGCGGTTCCGAAGGAGATGCTGACCGTCGTCGACAAGCCGGTGATCCAGTATGTCGTCGACGAGGCGCTGGAGGCGGGCATCGAGCACCTGATCTTCGTCACCGGTCGCTCGAAGGCGGTCATCGAGGACTATTTCGACATCCAGGTCGAGCTGGAGCAGACGCTGCGCCAGCGCAACAAGACGGCAGAGCTGACGCTTCTGGACAGCATCCTGCCGGTTGCGGGTTCGACCAGCTTCACCCGCCAGCAGGAGCCGCTGGGTCTCGGCCATGCCGTCTGGTGCGCGCGCGATCTCGTCGGCAACGAGCCCTTCGCGCTGCTCCTGCCGGACATGATCATGAAGGCGCCGAAGGGCTGCCTGTCGGGCATGGTCGAGCTCTATGACCACGACGGCGGCAACGTCATCGCCGTGGAAGAATGCGCGCCGGACCAGGCGCACAAATACGGCATCGTCGGCGTCGGCGAGACGGTCGGCGAAGGCCGCCGGATCACCGCGATGGTGGAAAAGCCGGCACCGGGCACGGCACCTTCGAACTTCTTCATCAACGGTCGCTATATCCTGCAGCCGGAGATCTTCTCGATCCTTGCCACCCAGGAACGCGGCGCGGGCAACGAGATCCAGCTGACCGACGCCATGCTGAAGCTCCTGAAGGACCAGCCGTTCGCTGCCTATCACTTCAAGGGCGAGACCTATGACTGCGGCGCCAAGGACGGTTTCATCCTCGCCAACGTCGCCTTCGCGCTGGCGCGCGCCGACATCCGCCCCGCGGTGGAAGGCCCGCTGGCGTCGCTGCTCAAGGGCTTGAACTAAGCCGCCTGCCGTTCCGCGCCGGTTTCCGGCGCGGAACCTTCGTCCGGACCCTTGCGAGCCGGCTCGGCCTCTCTCTTCCGCAAAATCAGAGCTCAACGGCGCAGGACAAGCCCCAGCCCGGCGCGGGTGACGCCGGTGTCCTCGGTGTTCTTCTGCGTCGTCAGTTCGTAGGAGACGTCGCCGCTCAGCGCCAGGTAACGGTTGAAATTCCAGGCAAGCCCGGTGCCGACGATATAGACGTTCTGGTCGGATGCCGAGGCGGTCTGGAAATCGCGCCACTCGTAGGATCCGGTCAGCCGGGCGACAAGATTGCTGCGCACGTCCTGGGTGATCTCGCTGCTTGCGAGGTAGGAGACGTAGCCGCTCTCGCCGGGCGCGGTGGAGGGTTCGATCGAGGTCCTGAGACCCAGGTTGACGTTCGTGCCGCGCTGGGGCGACCAGTCGACCGCGCCGTCGGCGGCGAAGGCGTTGATGGCCTTCAGGCGGTCGTCGTCGTAGGTCTGGCGGTCGAAGCCGATGCCCAGTTCACCCCGCAGCTTTTCGCCGAGATCGAACTCCAGGCCGGCGCGGCCGGCATAGAGGTCGCCGGAGCGGGCGTAGCCCGACGAATCGCGCTCCTCGTCATAGCGGACGCGTCCGCCCGAGGCCTCGATGAAGGGGATCAGCGCCGGCGAGATCTCGTAGCCGATCCTGGCGGTAAGGATGCCGGTGACGGTGTTGCGATCCTTCTGCGACAGTTCGGAGCCGTCCGACAGTTCCACGTCGCCATAGGTTTCGCGGTCGACCGTTCCGCCCAGCGTGCCGCGAATCAGGCCGAAGTCGCGCTGGATCCGCGCGCCGCCGCTGAACGTCTGCACCGCCGACTGCACCGCAGCGCCCGAGATGGCGTTTGGATCGGCCATGTCCTCCCGCTCCAGGCTGTAGCCGGCGGTGAGGTTGGCCGTCGTCTCGCCGGAGAGGTCGAGCCGCAGGTCGGCGCCGATATCGACTTCGGGTTCGGTGTTGTCGCTGCTGGTGAAGTTGCGTTCGTAGGTGCCCGCGCCGTCGATCGTGAGCTGGTGGCGGGACCAGTCGGAGACGAGCGAGCCCCGCAGCGTGGTCGTGGAGAAGCTGCGGGTATCGGTCTGGTCGCCGGTCTTGGTGCGCTCGTAGCCGATGCCCTGCTCGAGCGTGGGCCGCAGCGTGAAGGTGCCGATGGCGATGCCCGGCGGATCCTCGGAATAGGGAATGGCGCCGTTGCGGAAGCCTTCGACGGAACCGGTCGGCAGGTTCTGGCGGCCGGCATCCGGCGCCGTCTCGACGGCTCCGGTCTCGATCGCATCCGGGGCGGCCGGCGCGGGCGTCTGGAAGGAGGCGCCCTGGGGGGCGGCCGTAGCTACGGCGCCCAATGCCTGCAGCGAAGCGTCCGAGCCGATGGGCTCGACGGTGCCGAGTGCGGACGGAGCTGCTTCCTGCGCCTGCACCGGGGAAACGCCGAGCAGCGCGGCGACGACGAGCGCGCCGGCAGCCGTGCGGTGCGGCGGCGCGGTCGGTCGCACCCTGTCTGGTCTGTCGTGCCGGTATGCCATGATGTTCGCAATGATTTCTGAAATTCCTAACCACAGGTAAAGCAACACGGTTAACGTTCGGTTTCCGTAGCTTACGCTGTGTGACCGTGCCGAAGGCGGCGCCAGATGGACATCGCCGGGCAAAAGCGCTAACAGGCAGCGATGATCAAAAGACAAGCTCTCGTCGAAAGCAGCGGCGCGATCGCCTCCGCGATCCGTACCGTCGAAACCGAGCGTGCCGGCCTCGAAGCCCTGGCCGACGCGCTGAACGGCTCCCTCTACGACGCCTTCTGCGAGGCGGTGCGCACGATCGGCGACATCCGGGGACGGGTCATCGTCACCGGCGTCGGCAAGTCCGGCCATATCGGCACCAAGATCGCCGCTTCGCTTGCCTCCACCGGCACGCCGGCCTTCTTCGTCCATCCCGTTGAAGCCAACCATGGCGATCTCGGCATGATCGGGCCGGACGACGTCATCCTCGCCATGTCCTGGAGCGGCGAGACCTCGGAGTTGCAGGGGATCGTCTCCTATTCCCGGCGCTTTTCGATCCCGCTGATCGCGATCACCTCCGGCGAGCGCTCGGCGCTGGCGCGCGAGTCCGATATCGTGCTGCTCCTGCCGAAGGCGCAGGAAGCCTGCCCGCACGGGCTGGCGCCGACCACCTCCACGCTGATGCAGCTTTCGCTCGGTGACGCGCTGGTCGTGGCCCTGCTCGAGGCGCGCGGCTTCACCGCCACCGATTTCAAGACCTTCCATCCCGGCGGCAAGCTGGGCGCGAGCCTGACCCATGTCGGCGACATCATGCACAGCGGCGAGAACATGCCGCTCGTGCCGCTCGGCACGTCGATGCCGGCCGCCGTGCTGCTCCTGTCGCAGAAGCACTATGGCTGCGTCGGTGTCATCGACGACGAAGGCAGGCTGGCCGGCATCGTCACCGACGGCGACATCGCCCGCAACCTGTCGCGCAACCTTGCGGAACTGAACGTCGACGACATCATGACCCGCGCGCCGAAGACGGTGAAGCCGACCACGCTCGCGACGGCGGCACTCGGGCTCCTGAACCAGCACAACATCTCGGCGCTGATCGTCACCGACGAGACCGTGCGGCCGGTCGGCATCGTGCACTTCCACGACCTCTTGCGCATCGGCGTTGCGTGAGGGCTACGGCCGAAAATTGCTGACGATCACGATCCCGCCGCGGCGGGATTTTTCGTTGCCCGATCGCTAGACCGGCTCCACCGTCAAATCCCGACCCGAGCTTGCCACGACGCGCACGCGCGTGCCGACCGGCAGGTCCGGGCCCTGCACGTTCCACATGGTGTCGTCCAGCCGGATGCGGCCGCGGCCTTCGGTGATTGGCTGGTCGAGCGTGGCGGTGCGGCCGACGAGGCTCTGGCCGCGCTGGTTCAGGAAGGGTTCGTCGGTACGCTTCTCGTTGCGGGCGACAAGCCGGCGCCCCACGAGGACGGCGGCGATGGAGAGGGCGGCGAACACGAGCCATTGCACCTGCCAGACCCACCAGCCGGTTTCCCACAGGAGCAGCGACAGGGCGCCGGTGAGAATAGCCGCGATGCCGATCCAGACGAGGAAGACGCCGGGCATCAGCACTTCCAGCGTCAAGAGCACGACGCCCAGCACCCACCAGGCCCAGGGGCCGAGCTCGGCTGCGATCTTGGCGACCATGGCTCAGCTTTCCCTCTGGGTGGTGTCGAAGGGGTTGCGCACCGCCGTGCCGGTCGCAGGCGTCGCGCCACGCGGGCGCGGCGAAGCCGGCTGCGGACCGTCGCCGAAGACCTCGCGGGCGATCGCACCGATGCCGCCGAGCGAGCCGATCAGCGCCGAGGCTTCCATCGGCATCAGCACGATCTTGGAATTCGGCGCCGCGCCAACGGTGGCCAGTGCTTCCGTGTATTTCTGCGCCACGAAGTAGTTGATCGCCTGCACGTCGCCGGCGGCGATCGCTTCCGACACCATCTTCGTCGCCTTGGCTTCGGCCTCGGCCAGCCGCTCGCGCGCCTCGGCGTCGCGGAAGGCTGCCTCGCGCTGGCCCTCGGCCTGGAGGATGGCCGACTGTTTGGCGCCCTCGGCCCGCAGAATCTGGGCGTTGCGTGCGCCTTCGGCTTCCAGCACCTGCGCGCGCTTCTCGCGCTCGGCCTTCATCTGCCGGGCCATGGCGTCGACAAGGTCCTTCGGCGGCGCGATGTCCTTGATCTCGACGCGGGTGATCTTCAGGCCCCACGGCGTGGCCGCGTCGTCGACGACGTGCAGGAGCCGTTCGTTGATCGCGTCGCGGTTGGAGAGCAGTTCGTCGAGATCCATCGAGCCCATGACCGAGCGGATGTTGGTCATGGTCAGGTTCATGACCGCATGCTCGAGATTGGAGACCTGATAGGCGGCCTGCGCGGCGTTCAGGACCTGGAAGAAGGCGACGGCGTCGGCGGCGACGCTGGCGTTGTCACGGGTGATGACCTCCTGGGTCGGCACCTCCAGCACCTGCTCCATGACGTTCATCCGCGCGCCGATCTTGTCAAAGAAGGGGATGATGAGGTTGAGGCCCGGCTGCAGGGTGCGGGTGTAGCGGCCGAATCGCTCGACGGTGTACTGGTAGCCCTGCGGCACGGTCTTGATCCCGGCAAACAGCAGCCACAGGACCAGAACGACCAGTGCCACGACAAAAATATCCAAACCGTCCAAAGACATGCCCCGACCCCTCGGCTTTACACACGGCATTCCTCCGCAGGCGGGTCCCGCGGGCAGGATTGTGCGCAGATTCAACGCGTTATCTGCGACACTCTACGCAATCCTCGCCCCAAGGCCAGCGCAAATTCGCGCCAGCCGCCGCCGTTGTCGATGAGGGATCGGGACGGCTTCGGGCGGTCAGATCCAGCCGCCGAGTTCGCGGCGGACGACCTTTTCCAGCACCGCCATGCCGTCGGGGCTGTCGTTCAGGCAGGGGATATGGGCGAACTTCTCGCCGCCGTTGTGGTGGAAGCTCTCGGCCGCCTGGCCGGCGATCTCCTCCAGCGTCTCGAGGCAGTCGGAGACGAAGCCGGGATTGAACACGGCGATGCGCCTGACGCCTTCCTGCGCCAGCCTTTCCACCGTCTTGTCGGTATAGGGCTGCAGCCATTCCTCCGGGCCGAAGCGCGACTGGAAGGTGACCTGCAGCTTCTCGCTCGACCAGCTGAGCCTGTCGCGCAGCAGGCGGGCCGTCTTCTGGCACTGACAGTAATAGGGATCGCCCTTGTCGAAATAGGACTTGGGAATGCCGTGGAACGAGGCGAGCACCACTTCCGGTTCCCAGTCCAGCGTCGAAAGATGACCGGTGATGGAGTTGGCGAGCGCCTCGATATAGGCCGGGTCGTCGTGATAGGGCGGAACCGTCCGCAGTGCCGGCTGCCAGCGCATCTTCAGGAGCGCCTCGAAGGCCTTGTCGTTGACCGTTGCCGTGGTCGCTGCCGCATATTGCGGGTAGAGCGGAAAGAGCAGGATCCGCTCGCAACCCTGCTGCTGCAGGTGCTCCAGCCGCGAGGCGATCGAGGGCTGGCCGTAGCGCATCGCCCAGTCGACGACGACCTCCGGATGGCCGGCAAGCGCCACGGACATGAGTTCCGCCTGGTTGCGGGTATAGGTGCGCAGGAAGCTCTCGTTCTTCTCCTTGTTCCAGATCAGTTCATAGGCCTTGCCCACCTTGCCCGGCCGGGTGTTGAGCACGATGCCGAACAGGATCGGATACCAGGCGATCCTCGGCCATTCGATCACCCGCTTGTCGGTGAGGAATTCCTTCAGGTAACGCCGCATCGAGGCATAGTCGGTGCCATCAGGGGTGCCGAGATTGACGAGCAGGACGCCGACCCGGCCGTGCTTGACGGAAGGATGGTCTGCGGGCTTCGGGGCGGCATTGCTCATTTTGGGTCCTGTGTACTCAGTCTGGCAGCGGCGGTGACCGCCGGAAATTCTCTGTAATCGTTCTAAAAAGAAAAGCCGGTCCGGGAAAGCCCGGGCCGGCGCAAAATGTGGAGACAAATTGTCCTTTTATTTGGCCGGGACCTCGAGCTCCGAGCCGATCGCGAGCGCGCGCGGCTTAGGATTGCCGTTCGCCTCGGAAATCCTTCGCCACTGGAACCCGTCGCCATAGGCGTCCTCGGCGAGTTCCCACAGCGTGTCGCCGCGCACCACGATGTGCTTCGAGGCGGCGGTGGACGGGGCGGGGGCTGCCGCCGGTGCGGCGGTCGCAGTGCCCGATGGCGCGGGCGTGGTCGAAGGTGCGGCGGCCGTGCCGGTGGCGGTGGCGATACGGCCATCGAGGTAGGGCTTGTAGGGCTGGTGGGCGGCGAGGTAGTCGGCGAGCACCTCGTCGAGCGTCGGGCCATAGTCGTAGGCGTTCGTCGCCGCGGTGGCGAAGATTTCATAGCCGTCGCCGCCGGCGCGCATGTAGTTGTTCGAGGCGAGCGTATAGACCTTGTCGGGATCGAGCGGGACGAAGGCGCCGCCCTCCTGCATCTCGACGGAGACGACGCGGTGACCTGCGGGCTTCGACGTGTCGAAGGTGAACTTCATGCCGGCGACCTGCGGGAACCGGCCCGCGCCGCCCTCGATCTCGCTCAGGCCGTTCTCGAGCGCTACGACAATGTCGGAGCCCTTCAGCCCGAAGGTCGACACGGTGTTCTGGAAGGGCAGCACGGTGATGACCTCGCCCATGGAGACGGGACCGGCGTCGATCGAGGCGCGCAGTCCGCCGCCATTGGTGATCACGGCGGTGACACCCTGTCCCCTGGTCCGGTCGAGCAGGGCATCGGCCAGGAGATTGCCCATCTCGCACTCGCCGGCCCGGCAGCTTTCACCCCTTCCGTCGATCGGGGCGGCGGTCTCGGCGACGATCTTCGACTTCATCTCCTCGAGCGGCCCGGCAAGCTCCTTGACCTTTGCCGTGAAGCCGGCATCCGGCGTGAAGGCAGAATCGAGCAGGATCGGCGCGCCGCTTGTCGACTTGACGTTGCCGGCATCGTCGAAGACGACCTTCAGATCGCCGAGGTATTTCGAATAGGCATAGGCCTGCACGATCGGAACGTCGACGCCGGCGGGGTTCCTGACGAAGGTCGGATAGGGGCCGATGGCCTTCTCGTCGGTGTTGGACAGAAGCGTGTGGCTGTGGCCGCCGACGATGACGTCGATGCCGTCCACGGCGCGGGCGATCTCCTGGTCGCGCCAGTAGCCGACGTGGGAAAGAAGCACGATCTTGTTGACGCCCTCGGCCTGGATCGTCGGAATGACGCTCTTGAGATAGGCGATCTCGTCTTCGAAGAAGACGCTCTTGCCGGGAGAGGACGTCTCGCCGGTGTCGGTCGCGAGCACGGAGACGATCGCCACCTTCTGGCCGCCGATATCCTTGACCACATAGCCCGGAATGCGGTTGGCGATCGGTGTGTCGGCGCCGGCGACGGTGTTGCCGGAGATGATCGGGAACGTCGCCTTGTCGAGGAACTTCGCCAGTTCCTCCGGGCCGTTGTCGAACTCGTGGTTACCGACGGCCATGGCGTCGAAGCCGATGCCGTTCATGAAATCGGCGACCGCCGCGCTCTTGTAGGCGGTGTAGAACAGCGAGCCCTGGAACTGGTCGCCGGCATCGAGCACCAGCACATTCGCGCCGGCATCGGTCAGCGCCTTGCGGCGGGCATCGATCGCAGCCTTGACGCGGGCGATGCCGCCGAAGCACGCGTTCTTGCCTTCGTCTTCAGCCGAGCAGGTGGAATCGTACTTGTTGATCGGCTCGATGCGTGAGTGCAGGTCGTTGATGTGGAGGATGTTCAGTTCGTAGTCGGCGAAAGCGGTGCCGCCGGACAGGGCCAGCAGGGACGTGGCCAAGAGGCCGATGCGAAGGCGATTCATGGGCAGGTTCTCCTGTTTCCCGCGGGAAGGCCGCTTCTCAGGCAGGGGCCGGTCGGCCCTGGTCCCCGAATGGGGCCGATGGTTTCACCGCGCAGGCGCAACTTCAAGAGGAAAACGGAAAGGGGCGGTCCCCCTGTGGAAGAGGGGTGAGCGCGGTGTCGGCGCGCGGCCTCAGTCCTGCATGATCCGCGCGGTGCCGCTGACGCGGATCGCGCTGCCCGGTTGCGGCGGAATGTCGGCATGGAGGCGCGAGCGCATGCCCATGTCCTCGCCCTGGACGATCTCGATCGATCCTTCGTGCGGCCAGCCGAGATCGCGCAGGTATCCGGCAAGGGCTGCAGTCGCCGCCCCGGTCGCCGGATCCTCGTAGACGCCGCCGGAGGCGAAGGGGTTGCGGGTGTGGAACAATTGCGGCGTTTCGGCAAAGGCAAGCAGGATCGTCGCCCAGCCCTCGCGCAGCATCACGGCCCGGGTCGCTTCGAAATCGTAGGCCATCGCGGCAAGGTGCCGGCGGGACTTCAGCGCCAGCACGAAATGGTCGGCGCCGCCATGGATCAGGGCGGGCGGGATCGCCGGGTCGAGGTCATCCCTGCCGTAGCCGAAAAGCGCCAGGATCTCCGCCGTCAGTTCGGGCGGAGCCGGCCGGCTGCGTGTCGGCGGCGATTGCAGGGCAGCGGAAACGGTACCGCCTGTCTTCTCGGCCTGGACGGAGATCCCGGCGTCGTTCAGCGTCAGCGGAAAGGTGCCGTCGCCGAATTTCAGGGCAAGGGCCGCGCCCAGGGCGATCGTCGCATGCCCGCAGAACGGAACCTCGATCCGCGGCGAAAAATAGCGCACGCGCCAGCCGTCGCCCAGTGGTGCGGCAAAGGCCGTCTCAGAAAAACCGACCTCCGCGGCGATCCGCTGCATTTCCGCAGGCGAGGGCAGGGCGTCGGCGATCAGGACGCCCGCCGGGTTCCCACCGGTCTCGCCTTCGGAAAAGGCCGCGATGCGCTGGATGTCCAAAATGGCCTCCCCGGCGCCGCCGCCGGCTCTATGAGCGTTCGCCTCAGCCCTGGCGGTTCAGCGTGAACTGGGCGCCGGAGCTCGAGGTGCAGTTCAGCTGGCGCTGGCCGACGAGCGAGCAGTTGGCCTTGGATGCCGACTTGGAAATGTTGGAGAAGAGGCTGATCTCGATCAGGCCGCCCGGCTGCTGGATATAGGTGCCGGTCGCCATGGTCGTGTTGGTGTCGGTCGTCCGGGTGGCGAACTGGCCGCCATTGAAGGTCGAGACCAGGCCGTTCGCATCCACCCATGATCCGTCCACGCCCTGCGGCGCCTGGGCGACCGGGGCATAGGTGTTCGCACGCTCCGAACTCTGGCAGGAAGCGAGCGCCGCAGCGGCGGTCAGCAGGGAAACGGCGATCAAGGGTTTCATCAGGGACTCCGTGGACTTACCCGGAAACGGGTTTCAAAAAGTCGGTCCGACCATGCCGCGATCGGACGGTGAAAGCAAGAGACGCCCCCGAAAGGGAGGTGTTATCCGCCGCGAAGGCAAACGCCCGCACGGTGGCGGGCGTTCCCTGGTCTGCGGTGCGAATCTGCTCAAACCGCGCTTATCGGAAGAGGATGTTGCGAAACTGCCACGGATCCTTGGTGTCGAGGTCTTCCGGGAACAGGCCCGGACGGCCTTCGAGCGGGGTCCAGTCGGTGTAGTGGCCCTCGACCGGGCCGAGATAGGGGCGCTGGACCTCGAGGCAGCGGCGGTAGTCCATCTCGTCGGCCTCGACGATGCCGGCCTTCGGGTTTTCCAGCGCCCAGACCATGCCGGCGAGGACGGCGGAGGTCACCTGTAGGCCGGTGGCGTTCTGATAGGGGGCAAGCTTGCGGGTCTGTTCCAGCGACAGGCGCGAGCCGTACCAGTAGGCGTTTTTGTCGTGGCCGTAGAGCAGCACGCCGAGCTCGTCGACGCCGTCGACCAGCTCGTTCTCGTCGAGGACGTGGTGGATCGGCTGGGCGTTGCCGCCATTGCCGAACATTTCATGCAGCGACAGCACCGCGTCATTGGCCGGATGGTAG
The DNA here is from genome assembly GCF_025780115.1 of Rhizobium sp. TRM96647. Lineage (NCBI taxonomy): Bacteria > Pseudomonadati > Pseudomonadota > Alphaproteobacteria > Hyphomicrobiales > Rhizobiaceae > Rhizobium > Rhizobium sp. TRM96647. The sequence continues at coordinate 208,466 of NZ_JAOXHF010000003.1, read as the reverse complement.
GCGTAGTGGCAGGTCGGGCGGTAGGTCACCTCGCCGTCCTTGTCGCGGACGGTGAAGAAGTCGGCGATCGAGATCGACTCGTTGTGGGTGACGAGGAAGCCGTATTGCGGGCCGGGCGTCGGGCACCAGGTGCGCACGCGGGTGTTGGCGCCGGGCTGTTCCAGGTAGATCGCCGCCTTGCAGCCCTTCTTGTGCTTCTTGGCGTTCTTCGGGATCCAGTTCTCGTGGGTGCCCCAGCCGAGCTCGGCCGGCTGCAGACCCTCGGAGATGAAGCCCTCGACGGACCAGGTGTTCCAGAAGGTGTCGAGCGGCTTCGGCTTCTTGGTGCGCTGGGTGTCGCGCTCGGCGATGTGGATGCCCTTCACGCCGACCTTCTTCATCAGCTTGGCCCAGCCCTCGCGGTCGTCCTGCGCGGGAATGTCGTGCTTGACGCCGAGGTCGTTTGCCAGGTTGACGAGCGCTTCCTTGACGAACCAGGAGACCATGCCCGGATTGGCGCCGCAGGTGGAGACGGCAGTCGTCCCGCCGGGGCGCTTCGCCTTCTCCTTGCGCAGGGTTTCGCGCAGGGCGTAGTTCGTGCGGTCGGCATTCTTCATGTTCTTGTCGAAATAGAAGCCGAGCCAGGGCTCGACGACCGTGTCGATATAGAGCGCGTCGTGCTTGCGGCAGAGCTTCATCAGGTCAACGGAGCCGGTGTCCACGGAGAGGTTGACGACGAAGGCCTGTCCGCCGCCTTCGGTGATAAGCGGCTTCAGCAGTTCCTTGTAGTTTTCCTTCGTCACGAATTCGGTGACGTGGCGCGCGCCATGGCGGGCGAAGATCTCGTCGTCGGCAGCATCCTTGCGCGGCTCGATGACGATCAGGCGGTTCTTGTCGTACTTGAAGTGACGCTCGATCAGCGGCAGCGCGCCGCGACCGATGGAACCAAAGCCGATCATGATGATCGGGCCCGTGATCTCGCCGTAAACCGGATAGCTCTTCTCTGCCATTCTCTCGTTCTCCTGACGGGGCGCCGCCCGATCTCGCAAAAAGAGGGCCGCTGGCCCCTTTTTCAATCCGGAAACAGCCTAGAGCATAGAATTCCGTCACAATAAAGTGGGCAAAACGGCTCGCGCCGGCATTGTTAGCCGGATATCTGCGAGCGGAGCAGCCGTGCCAGCGTGGCGCGCCTGTCGACGAGGCCCTTGTAGGCGGCCTGCGGGTCGGTCAGCTCCTCGAGCTGGGCGGCAAAGGTCGAGGCGACCGCGGCGGCGTTCGGCAGGCTGCGGATGGCGGACAGCGGGTCGTTGTAGATGCGGATCGTGAAGAGGATGTCGCCCGAAAGCGGCAGGCGGCGCAGCGTCTGGCGCTCGACCCGCGCGAAGGTGCGCTCCAGCGCCAGGTCGTGGCCGGAGGGCAGCGCCCCATGCGCCTTCGAGGCCGGATAGTAGAGGTCGGCGTCGGGATTGATCGACCAGTTGAAGCGGAAGACCGGCCTTTCCACCTGCAGGTTGTCGAACATGCGGTTGATGAGACCGGCGTTGCGCGTACCGTCGCCGAAATCCGGAACCGGCGCATGGATATCCTCCATCCGCCGGCCGAACTTTTCGGGCAGCGACCAGGAGGAGGGGAAGGAGACGTAGCCCGCGACGAGGTGCCAGCCGGTCTCGCGCCTGCGCATGATCACGAGGTCGTCCTGGACCAGGGCGCCCGCGGTCAGGAGCGGCGGCGTCTGCGGATCGGCGAGCCGGACACGGCGTGCGGCGGTCCCGTGCGCAATGTCGATCGCATCGCCGTCGCGCCGGTAGCGGCCGGGATGGCGCTGCGTGACGAAATCGGCGACCAGGGCAAGGACCTCGGCCTGGGCATCGCGCGTGCCGTCCTCCTCGACGAAGACCTGGTCGCGGTGCTGTGCCAGCACGCGTTCCTTCTCTGCCAGATAGCGTTCGAGCTCGTCGTCCGGCTCGATCCAGCGATCCGGGTCGAGCTGGCCGAGGCCGATCGTGAACAGGCGGGCGGAGCCGTCATAGGGCGTATAGGCGGGGAGGGTCATGCAAGCCTTGCTTCAATGAGGCCGCGAAGCGAATTGCCGACGAGCAGACGATGGCGCTTCACCTCGTCGACTTCGAGCACCGTCTCCCGCGCCTGGCCGCTGTCGATCATCTCCTCGCGCAGCACGCCGGCCAAGAGGCCGCAGGCGAGCGGCGGCGTCTTGAGGATGCCGGTGCCGTCGTCGAGGAAGACCGTGGTGATGGTGCCTTCGCAAACCTCGCCGCGCTCATTGAGGAGGATGACCTCGTCGGCTGTGCCTGCGGGAAACTCGGCGCGGGCGGCTTCATAGGCCGCGCGGCGGGACGTCTTGTGGCGGAGCAGCGGATCGTCCGACCGGAGCCTCGTCGCGGCGATCGCGACGGTCCAGACGGTGCCGGCGGGCAACGGTGTGAAGGCAGCGGACTTCACCTCGATCCGGCCGTCGCCGAAGAGTTCGAGGCGGATGCGGAGGGGGATCGGCGGTGCAGGGGAGGGCAGGATCGCAGCCGGCCCGCGGGGTGCACTCGCCGTATTTCCGAACGCCGCCTCGACCGCTTCCGTCAGCGCCGCTTGCGCGCCTTCCGGACGGGGCAGCCCGAGGGCCGCGGCCGAGCGCGCCAGCCGTGCCAGATGCCGTTCCAGCCGGACGAAGCCGGTCTCCGGGTTCCAGCGCAGGGTCTCGATCAGCGAGAGATCCATTGGTCCCCCACGGCGAAGCGCGCCTTCAGCAGGCATTCCTCGTACTCGGCCTCGGCGGTCGAATCGAAGACGATGCCGCCGCCGACGTTGAAGACGGCGTCGCCGCCGGGAAAGAGCGAGATCGTGCGGATCGCGACGTTGAACTGCATGGTGCCGTCGGGGGCGATCACGCCGATCGCGCCGCAATAGGCGTCGCGCGGGCCGGTCTCGAGGTCGTGCAGGATCTCCATCGCGCGCATCTTCGGTGCGCCGGTGATGGAGCCGCAGGGGAAGAGGGCGGCGAAGATGTCGCGGATCGACGTCTCGGGTACGAGTCGCGCACGGACTTGGCTGACCATCTGGTGCACGGTCGGATAGGTCTCGATCGCAAAGAGCTTCGGCACTTCCAGTGTGCCGACCTCGGAGATCCGCGAGATGTCGTTGCGGAGCAGGTCGACGATCATCCGGTTCTCAGCCTGCGACTTCGGATCGGCGAGCATGGCGGCAACGATCGCGTCGTCCTCGGAAGCGTTCGCCCCGCGAGGGGCGGTTCCCTTCATCGGATGCGTCTCGATCCAGCCGTCTTCGTCGACGCGGAAAAAGAGTTCCGGCGAGCGCGAGAGCAGGATCGGTCCGTCGAGCGAGACGAGTGCGCCGTACCTGACCGGCTGGCGCTCGATCAGCGACCAGAAGGCGGCGACGGGATCGCCGTTCCAGCGGGCGCGGATCGGCATGGTCAGGTTGGCCTGGTAGCAGTCGCCCTCGCGCAGGTGCCGGTGCAGCCGGTCGAAACGCTGGCGGTAGGCCGGAAGATCCCATCCGGCTTTCGGCTCGGTGATGAAGGGCTCGTTCTCGGTCCGCTGCCTCGGCACTGCGAGCGGATGGTCCGTGGCCGGCGCGTCGAAGATGCCGAAGCTCAGGAGCGGCGTCTCGCGCCCCTCGACTGCAAAGGGCGCGAGCTTGTCCTCGAACAGGTGCCCGGCCTCGTAGCTCATGAAGCCGGCGATCCACCGGCCCTCGTCATGGGCCGCCTGCAGCGCGCGGAAGGCGGGTTCGAAATCGGCGCGCCGGCGCACCGTCACCATGCGCAGGGGATCGGCAAAGACTGTCGTCCTGTCCGCGCTGTCGTCGCGCAGGAGCACAAAGCGTTGGCGATCGGTCATCTCATGCAATTCCGGCAATCCATCCCTTTTGTCGCGCGCCTCCTGTCGCGCCGGCCCCGCTTGGGGGCGGCGCGGCCGATCCGTATCAGGCGGCCTTATCAAGCGCCTCCAACTCGTCGATGAGCCCTTCGATCATCGACAGGCCCTTGCTCCAGAACGACGGGTCGGCGGCATTGAGGCCGAAGGGGCGCAGCAGGTCGGAGTGATGGCGGGTGCCGCCGGCCTTGAGCATCTCGAAATACTTCTCCTGGAAGCCGCTCTCGGCCTGCTGGTAGACGGCATAGAGCGAGTTCACCAGGCAATCCCCGAAGGCATAGGCGTAGACGTAGAAGGGCGAATGGATGAAGTGGGGGATATAGGCCCAGTAGGTCTCGTAGCCCTCGGAGATCCGGATCGCCGGGCCGAGGCTGTCGGCCTGGACGGAGAGCCACAATTCGCCGATCTGCTCGGCGGTCAGTTCGCCCTCCTTGCGGGCCGCGTGGACCTTGCGCTCGAATTCGTAGAAGGCGATCTGGCGCACGACCGTGTTGATCATGTCTTCGACCTTCTGGGCGAGCATCGCCTTGCGCTCGCGCCTGTCCTTCGTCCGGTCGAGCAGCGAGCGGAAGGTCAGCATCTCGCCGAACACCGAGGCGGTTTCGGCGAGCGTCAGCGGGGTCGAGGCCATCAGCGCCCCCTGGCCGGCGGCAAGCACCTGGTGGACGCCGTGGCCGAGTTCGTGCGCCAGCGTCATCACGTCGCGCGGCTTGCCCATGTAGTTGACGAGCACGTAGGGGTGCGCCGAAGGCACGGTCGGATGGGCGAAGGCGCCGGGCGCCTTACCGGGGCGCACCGGCGCGTCGATCCAGTTCTCGTCGAAGAAGCGGCCGGCGATCGCGGCCATCTCGGGCGCGAAGGCGCCATAGGCCGAAAGCACGGTTTCCTTCGCGTCGTTCCAGGGGATCAGCGTGTCGGGCGTCTCCGGCAACGGCGCATTGCGGTCCCAGAATTCCAGCTGTTCCATTCCGAGCCACTTCGCCTTCATCGCGTAGTAGCGGTGCGACAGCCGCGGATAGGCGTCGCGCACGGCGGCGGCCAGCGCGTCGACCACCTCGCGCTCGACGCGGTTGGCCAGATGCCGGCTGTCGGCGATGTCGTCGAAGCCGCGCCAGCGGTCGGAGATTTCCTTGTCCTTGGCGAGCGTGTTGGTGATGAGGGTGAAGGTGCGGATGTTGTCCCGGAAGGTCTTCGCCAGCGCCATCGCGGCCTTGCGGCGCGTCTCGCCGCTCACATCCTGCAGCAGGTTCAGGGCGATCTCCAGCGGTACCTCCTCGCCGTCGATCTCATAGCGCAGCGAGGCCATGGTTTCGTCGAACAGGCGGTTCCAGGCGGCCGCGCCGGTCATGGATTTCTCCAGGAACAGTTGCTCAGTCCGGTCGTCGAGCTGGTGCGGCTTTTCCTTGCGCAGGTCCTCGATCCACGGGCGGTAGTGGCCGGCGACCTCGTCCTTCTCCAGGCAGGCCTGGAGGCGGGCGTCATCTATCCTGTTCAATTCCAAGGCGAAAAACAGAAGGTGCGCCGAGATGTCGGTGATCTTCGACTGGACGTCGCCATAGAGCTTGCCGTTGGCCGGATCGGTGGTGTCGGAGAAATAGGTCAGCCCGGCGAAAGAGGCGATGCGGCCGAGCAGGTCGTCGAGCGCCTCGAACTCCTTCACCGCCTGGCCGATGCCGTCCTTGCCGGTCCGGTCGGCGGTCTCGTCGAGCCGGCCCTTCCATCGGGCCTCGAAGGCCAGCGCATCGGCCTCGCCGCGCTTCAGGTCTGCCGCAAATTCCGGCGCCTTGGGCGAGGCGTAGAGGTCGCCGAGGTTCCAGTGCGGCAGGTCGCCGAGATCGCCGGAAAGGGCGCCCGCGGTTGCTGTCGCATGGTGGATGGCGGGCTGGTTCTTGAAGATGGGCATCGGTTGGCCTCGTATCTGATGCGATTGCGTTTGCTTGCGTCGTCATTGGTTAAAATGCAAGCCTTTCTCAAAACGGCATGTTCAACCCTTCGTGCCAAGGTCCGGCGGTATTGTTGTGCCAACTCCGCGCATGATGTGTGGAGGGCAAGGAGATGTACCAATGACGGCCCACATTCTTGTCATCGACGATGATCCTGTCCAGCGCAGGCTTCTCAAGAACACGATCGAACGCAATGGCCATGTCGCGCACATGGCCGAAAACGGCCGCCAGGGCCTGGAGGTTCTCGACCGCAAGGGCGGTCTCATCAGCGTCATCCTGCTCGACCTGATGATGCCGGAGATGAACGGCAGCGCCTTCCTCGAAGCGCTCGCCGAGCGCGAAATCGGCATTCCCGTCGTCGTCCAGACCGGACAGGGCGGGCTCGAGACCGTGGTGATGGCGATGCGCGCCGGTGCCTTTGACTTCGTGGTCAAGCCGGTGTCGCCCGAACGCCTCGGCGTCGCCATCGAAAACGCGTTGAAACTCGAGCAGCGCGACTATCGCGGCCGCACCAGCCGCCGCGGCCGCAGCGAAGCGGTGCAGTTCGACGACATCGTCTCGGCGAGCCCGGAGATGCTGCGGGTGATAGAATTGGCACGCCGTGCCGCGCAGTCGAACATTCCCGTGGTGATCGAGGGTGAATCCGGCGTCGGCAAGGAGATGATCGCCCGCGCCATCCAGTCGGCGAGCGACCGGGCCAACAAGCCGTTCGTCACCGTCAATTGCGGCGCCATCCCGCACAACCTCGTCGAAAGCATCCTGTTCGGCCACGAGAAGGGGGCTTTCACCGGGGCGACCGAGCGGCACATCGGCAAGTTCGCCGAGGCGGACGGCGGCACGATCTTCCTCGACGAGATCGGCGACCTGCCGCTCGAGGTCCAGGTGAAGCTTCTGCGTGCGGTCCAGCAGGGCGAGATCGAGACGGTCGGCGCGCGTTCGCCGCAGAAGGTCAACGTCCGGCTGATCTCGGCCACCAACAAGGACCTGATCACCGAGGTGAAGGAGGGACGCTTCCGCGAGGACCTCTACTACCGCCTCAATGTCTTCCCGATCACGATCCCGGCGCTGCGCCGGCGCAAGGAGGACATCCCGGTGCTGGTGCGCTCGTTCGTCGAGCGCTTTGCCGGTGAGCAGAAGCTGTCGACGCCGTTGACGGTTTCCGCGGCCGCCCTGGCGCTGCTGACCGCCTTCGACTGGCCGGGCAACATCCGCCAGCTGGAGAACGCGATCTTCCGCGCCGTCGTGCTTGCCCAGGGCTCCGAACTGCACACCTCCGATTTCCCGCAGATCGCCACCCAGGTGCCGGGACATGCGATCTCGGCCGAAGGGACCGTGTCGTGGGACGTCGCCAGCGCGCCGCCCGTGCCGCGGATGGCGCCGGCCCGCCTGCCGTCCGTCTATCCCGAGTTCCGCAGCGAGGAACAGGCCGAATCACGTGCGCCGGCCGGCAACGAGAACGCCATCCCGAGCCTCGACGGCGGCGGGCAGGTGCGTCGCCTGGCGGATGTAGAAGAGGAACTGATCCGGTTTGCCCTGAAGTTCTATCATGGACAGATGAGCCAGGTTGCCCGCAAATTGGGCATCGGCAGGTCTACCCTATATCGAAAATTGAAGGATTATGGCATAGATCCAGACAATCCGGTCAGGGAAGTAGCCTGAATTCAGTTGATTTCTCAATCGCCTCGTGCTTTTCCGGTTGCCGTTCATGCCTTGTTAGTGGATCGTTCACTATAAGGGTACTGTATTGGCAACTGTGGCGGATTTGCCATGCTGTTACCGCAATTGGTCGTCATCTGAACAATCAGGGATGACCATTGTCCGCAGGACGGGGATAGAGTTGGCAAATATTATCGGATCGATGACGCTCCGGGGCGCCAGCGCGCTAGCCATGTGCAAAGCGGCGCTCACGAAGACGCCGAAGGCTCTGACCATCGCCGCCATGGCCGTTTCGCTCGTCGTTCCGGCCCTGGTCCCTTCGGCGACCGATGCCGCTTCCGGCACGCGCACGCTGAAGGTCTATTTCGTCCATACCAACGAGAAGGCCGAGATCACCTTCAAGCGCAACGGGCGCTACGACCAGAAGGGATTGCAGCAGCTCAACCGTTTCCTGCGCGACTGGCGCCGCAACGAGCCGACGAAGATGGACCCGCGCCTCTTCGACCTCGTCTGGGAAGTCTACCAGAAGAGCGGATCGCGCGGTTACATCCACGTCGTTTCCGCCTATCGCTCGCCCGCCACCAATTCGATGCTGCGGTCGCGCTCCAAGGGCGTCGCCAAGAAGAGCCAGCACATGCTCGGCAAGGCGATGGACTTCTACATTCCCGACGTGAAGCTGAAGAAGCTGCGCGAGATCGGCATGAAGTTCCAGGTCGGCGGCGTCGGCTACTATCCCACCTCCGGCTCGCCCTTCGTCCACATGGACGTCGGCAGCGTCCGCGCCTGGCCGCGGATGAACCGGCAGGAACTCGTATCGCTCTTCCCCGACGGCAAGACGATGCACGTCCCCTCCGACGGCAAGCCGCTGCCCGGCTATCAGCAGGCGGTGGCCGACTACAAGCGCCGCGTCGGCGCCGATGCGGTCCAGGTCGCAGGCGGTGGATCGGCGGACGAGAAATCGGCCAAGCGCAAGAATTTCTTCGCAGCCCTCTTCGGCGGCGGCGGGGATGAAGACGAAGAACCCACTGCAATCGCCAGCGCCGAGCCGCTGGAGGCCAGGCCCGCGGCAAGGTCCGCTTCGGCACCGGCCGCGGCCGAAGCGCTTCCGGGCGTCGGCGGATCCGCGCCGGCAGATGTCGTCCCCACGGCTGCGCCGACCGTCACCGAAACCGAGATCGCCGAGCTGAACGCACCCATTCCGCTCGTTCGCCCGGCCTTCCGCGACAACGCCGCTCCCGCCGCCGCCCCGGCGCCGGCAGCGTCCGAACTGGCGCTGGTGCCGCCGGCGGCCAACACGGCCGCAGCAGCGCTCGACGCCGCTTCGCCGACGACGCCGGTGGCGGCATTGCCGCAGGCGGAATTCGCCGACCTCGGCGCCTACAAGGTGCCGGTCCCCGAACTGCTGGGCCCGCGCACGCTTCCGGGCGAGGCGGAGCAGGGCACGATGACGGCGGCGCTGATCCCCGTTCCGGGCTCGCGCCCGGGCGACGACGCGGCATGGCTTGCCGTGGCGGAAGCCGACGTCGGAATCCCGAGCCAGGCCGCTGCGGCGACGGATGTCGCCGCCGTCGCCGAGGCAAAGCCGGATGGCGGGATCTCGGCAGAGGCTGCGACACGTGTCGCCCTTGCCGTGCCGAGCGACGAGATCGCGGGCGAGGCGCCGGTCGAGCTCGCTGCCTTCGTGCCGCGTCCCTCGGGTGCTGCGCGTGAAGCGCTGACCGCCTTCGACGTTCCGATGAACGAGGTTCCCGCCAAGGGTGGCCGTCCGAAGAAGCAGGATGCGGAAGCCGCAGCTCGTGGTGCTATCCGCACCGAGCCGAAGCTGACCCAGAAGATCATCTCGCAATGGGCGCTGACGCAGGATCGGGTGGCGACGCTGTCGAAGCCGGTGAAGGCGCCGCGTTTCGTCAGCCGGAGCATGCGCCAGGCCCCGACCACCGTCTACAAGGCCGGCTTCCAGCCGGAGACGGCCGGGATCGACGCGGGCCGGTTCAGCGGCACGGCCGTCAATTTCATGGAAGTCCAGAAGTTCTCCGAAACCGACTGACTTCCATTGTTACAGACAGACACGAAAAAGCCCGCCGAACCTGGTTCGGCGGGCTTTTTGCGACCTTCCGGTCAACAGCCTGTCATTCTTCCGGCGGCAGTTCGACCATGCCGAGCGCCTGCAGGTAGGTATCCAGGATCGCCTCCTGCTCCATGCGCTCGTCCTTGTCCTGCTTGCGGATCTGGATCACCTTGCGCAGGATCTTGGTGTCGAAGCCGACGCCCTTGGCTTCGCCGTAGACATCCTTGATGTCGTCGGCGATCGTCTTCTTTTCTTCTTCCAGGCGCTCGATCCGCTCGATGAAAGCACGAAGCTGGTCGCGGGCGACGCCGTGAGCATCGGACATGGTCTTCTCCTTGACTGGGAAAATGAATGGACGTGATGGCGTGATCTGCCGCGAAGTTCCGGCGAGATCAAGGCCTATCCGCAAGCCGGCCGGAATTTTCGCAGCTTATACAAGTTACCCACGCTATCCGCGCCCGGCGATCGCGGGCAGCCGCACCCATCATTCCTGCGGGCGGTTGACCTCGAATGCGGCCTTTTGCTCGGCGCTTGCCTCCTTCTGGTGCAGGTCGCGCCAGGCGTCGTAGGGCATTCCGTAGATGATCTCGCGGGATTCCTCCTTGTCCATCGCCACGCCCGCGGCATTGGCCGCCTCGCGATACCAGTTCGACAGGCAGTTGCGGCAGAAGCCGGCAAGGTTCATCAGGTCGATGTTCTGCACGTCGGTGCGTTCGCGCAGGTGCGACACGAGCCGCCGGAAGGCGGCGGCCTCGAAGGCCATGCGTTGTTCTTCGCTCAGGTCGTCCATGTCGGTCCTCCGGTGGGCGGGCGCTCGTCGTATTGCCCGCTTTCGATCCTCGCGCGCTCCGGTCAGTAGGGGCCGGTGCGCGAGGGGAATGTCTGATAGGTGTGAAGCGCCTCGTCGGCATTCAAGCGGGCGAGCACGGGCGCCAGGCGTTCCGCCCATCGCGCGATGCCAGCCTCGTCGCCGATCTCGTCCTGGCGGACCTCGATGAGCGCATGGGGGATGCCCGCCTTCATGCAGTGGCGGAACATGGTGTCGCCGCGCAAGGCGCCGTCATAGGGTTCGTTGCTCGCGGTCACGACGCCGGGGAGTGCGGCCAGTTCGGCCAGCAGCGGGTCGACGGCGCGATGGTCGCTGTCCCACAGGACGGTGATATGCCAGGGCCGCGGAGCTCCCTTCCAGAAGGGGGTGAAGGAATGCAGCGAGATCACCAGCGGCGCCCTGCCGCTTGCCTCGGCCACCCGGCCGATCGTCTCCGACACGGCGCCGTGATAGGGCCGGTGGTAGGTCTCGAGCCGATGGTGCCACTCCTCGGCGGTGATCGGATGGTTGCCGGGCACGATCGCGCCGTCGGAGATCCGCATGATCAGGGTCGGATCGTCCTCGCCGCGGTTCGGATCGATCAGGAGGCGGGAGAAGCGGCTCATGACCGCCGGCACGCCGAGTTGCGCCGCCAGCGCCCGCGTCAGTCCCTCGATGCCGATGTCGTAGGCGATGTGGCGATCGAAGGCGCTCTCGGGCAAGCCGAGCCGGCCATAGGCGGCCGGCACGCGGTTGGTGGCGTGGTCGGCGAGCAGGACGAGGCCACGGCTCATGTCGCCGCCCAGAATCTCGTAGGGGCTGTCATCCGTTTGCAGGGTTTTCATGCGATCTCTTCGTCATGGACGTCCAAGGCTTGATGGCATGGGCAAACGGTAACCGCAAGTCGCGGCGGCGTCGTCGATTCGGGGCGAATTGGGGCAGCGTGCGGGGGTGCGATCACAATATAATCGATTAGAGTTGCGTTGACATTCTCAGCTTGCCGTCGCAAGAAAGCGCGTGACCAAATCAACGGAGTTCCCATTGGAAGCCGTGCCAGATCATTCGCACTCACGCACCCTCCGTTCGGCGCCCGGCCTTTCCTGCCTCGGTCTGTTGGCTGCCGCCGCATTCTTCACCCTCGCGGCCCCCGGGGCTGCGCGTGCCGACTTCCGCGTCTGCAACGGAACGCAGAACCTGGTCGGCGTCGCGATCGGCTACCGCGCCACCGAAGGCTGGGTGACGGAAGGCTGGTGGCAGATCCCGGCCACGACCTGCGCCACCCTGATCGAAGGCGAGCTGCAGTCGCGCTACTACTACCTCTACGCCGAGGATGCCGCCCGCGGCGGCCGCTGGACCGGCGAAGTCAACATGTGCGTCGCCGAGAACGAGTTCAAGATCACCGGCGTCCAGGACTGCTTCGCACGCGGCTTCCAGAAGATGGGATTCAAGGAATATGACACCGGGCGCCAGGGCAGCTGGATGGTCCAGCTCTCCGATACGCCCGGCCCCCAGGAAAGCCAGAATTGATGAAGCGGAACAGAAGAGTAAAGATCCTCGCCACGCTCGGCCCGGCTTCGGCCGAAGAGGAGATGATCCAGAAGCTGCATGAGGCGGGGGCCGATCTTTTCCGCATCAACATGAGCCATGCCAGCCACGAGGTGATGCGCACGCTGATCAGCCGCATCCGCGCCGTCGAGGCGCGCTGCGGCCGGCCGATCGGCATCCTGGCCGACCTGCAGGGCCCGAAGCTGCGCGTCGGCAAGTTCAAGGACGGCAAGGTCGATCTCGTTCCCGGCCAGACCTTCACGCTCGACAATCGCGACGAACCCGGCGACGCCACCCGCGTCTTCCTGCCGCATCCCGAGATCCTCGAGGCGGTCAAGGCGGGCCATCGCCTGCTGATCGACGACGGCAAGCTGCATCTGCGCGCCGACCAGGCCGACGGGACGAAGATCGTCTGCACCGTGATCGCCGGCACCAAGATTTCCGATCGCAAGGGCGTCAGCCTGCCCGACACGCTGCTCGGCGTCGGCGCCCTGACGGAGAAGGATCGCGCCGACCTCGACGCGGTGCTCGCAACCGGCAGCGTCGACTGGGTGGCCCTGTCCTTCATCCAGCGCCCGGAAGATCTCGCGGAGGTGCGCAAGGTCTCGCGTGGCCGCGTCGGCCTGATGTCGAAGATCGAAAAGCCCCAGGCGATCGAGCGCATCGACGAGATCATCGAGCTTTCGGACGCCTTGATGGTCGCCCGCGGCGACCTCGGCGTCGAGATGCCGCTGGAATCCGTTCCCGGCCTGCAGAAGCAGTTGATCCGGGCCTGCCGCCGCGCCGGCAAGCCGGTCGTCGTCGCCACCCAGATGCTGGAATCGATGATTTCGGCGCCGGTGCCGACCCGCGCGGAGGTCTCCGACGTCGCCACCGCCGTGTTCGAGGGCGCCGACGCGATCATGCTTTCGGCCGAATCGGCCTCCGGCGAATATCCGGTCGAAGCCGTCTCCACCATGGCCTCGATCGCCAGCAAGGTCGAGCGCGACCCGCACTATCCGGGCATCATCTACGCCCAGCGTACGCCGCCGGAAGCGACGGGGGCCGACGCCATCTCGCTCGCCGCCCGCCAGATCGCCGAGACGCTGAACCTGTCGGCCATCGTCACCTACACCTCGTCGGGCACCACCGGCCTGCGCGCCGCGCGCGAGCGGCCGGAAGTGCCGATCCTGGCGCTGTCGCCGATCATCGAGACCGCTCGCCGGCTTTCGGTCGTCTGGGGCCTGCATTGCGTCGTCACCGGCGATGCCGAGGACCTCGACGACATGGTCAACCGCGCCTGCCGCATCACCGTCAGCGAAGGCTTCGGCAAGCCCGGCGACCGCATCATCATCTCGGCCGGCGTGCCGCTCGGCACGCCCGGCGCGACCAACATGCTGCGCATCGCCTATATCGGCTCGGACGGCGCCAGCGGCCTGTAACAGCGACGAGCCGGGGCAGCCCCGGCTTCACACAGTTTCGCCATCGCGTCCCCGGCCTCCTGCCGGGGCGCTGCGATCACCGGCGAATGTCCGCCACCTTCACATCTTCATCCATGCTCATAAGGGTTCAGGCCCGGCTGCCCGCGAGCTTGTCGGCGAGGTCGCCGAGCGATTTCTGGGCGCGGCGCTCGGCCGGGTAGATGTCGAGGAAGCGCTGCCAGGCCTCCATGGCGGGTTCGTCCCGGCCGTAGCTGGTGAGGATCGCCGCCATGCCGGCGATGGCGCCGAAATGGCGCGGCTCGAGCGCCAGCACGCGATTGATGTCGGACATCGATTTGCGGTAGTTGCCGGCCTTGAAGTGCAGCGTGGCGCGCTGGTTCCAGCCCTCGACATAGGTGGGGGCGAGCTGGATGACTTCGTCGAGGTAGTCGAAGGCGGCGGTGTCCTTGCCCTCGGCGATCGCCTTGTCGGCCTGCTGCATCAGCAGATTGACGGTGGCGCTGCCCGAATCGCGCCAGGTCAGCCGAATGTTCTCGGAAATCGCCTTGGCCTTCTCCTGGTCGCCCTGATGCTTCAGTTCGTCGAAGAGGGCGTCGAGCCGCGCGGCCGGGCTGATATCGGCCGGAACGCTCCGGGTAACGGCAGCCGTGTCGGAGGTCTGGGCCAGGGCGCCGGGAAAGGGCGCGGCGAAAACGAGGAGGGTGGTGAAAACAGATTTGAAGCGCATGCGGTTATGCTAGACCGCATGCGCTTCAAAGCAAATCACTATCTTGCTACAGCAAGTCGACGGCGCTTGCGCGCGGCCTCAGCCCTGGCGGGCCTTGAAGCGCGGGTTCGACTTGTTGATGATGTAGACGCGGCCCTTGCGGCGAACCAGACGGTTTTCGCGGTGGCGGGTCTTGAGAGACTTGAGCGAATTCTTGATCTTCATGTTTCTGATCCGCGATGCTGGGGAGGAAACTTATCCGCCCGAAATCTTGTCAATTAAAAACGCGCCGTTTCGGGCGCGCTCTCAGGTTGGCGTTCGTGTACCCGTTCATCCGGACCCTGTCAACCGCCGGACAGGGATTTTGAGCGGGTTTTGGGGCGGTTTTGAGGGGCTTTTGGTGTCCGGCCGCGGGGATTTCCACGGCGGGCGACACTGTTTCTCACCGCAGTTCGGTGACGTGGCCCATCTTGCGGCCGGGGCGCGATTCTTCCTTGCCGTAGAGATGGACGAGCACGTCCGGGGTATTGAGCCAGGCGGGGACAGCCTCGATATCGTCGCCGATCAGGTTCTGCATCACGCAATCCGAATGACGGCGCGGATCGCCGAGGCCGTGGCCGGCGACGGCGCGCATGTGCTGCTCGAACTGGGAGATGACGCAGGCGGCTTCCGTCCAGTGGCCGGAATTGTGCACGCGCGGCGCCATTTCGTTGGCGACCAGCTGGCCGTCGCCCAGCACGAAGAACTCGACGCCGACGACGCCGACATAGTCCAGCCGGTCGAGGATGGCGCGGGCGGCGCGCCGCGCCTGGTCGGCGGTCGCCTCGCTGATCGCGGCCGGTACGGTCGAGGTGTGGAGAATGCCGTTGCGGTGGACATTCTCCGCCGGGTCGTAGCAGACGATGGTGCCGTCCTGCGCGCGCGCGGCGATGATCGAGATTTCCCGCTCGAAGGCGATCAGCCCTTCCAGGATCAGCGGCACCGAGCCGAGTTCGGCGAAGGCGTCCTCGCGGCGTCCGGCGGGCGAGCGGAACATCCGCTGCCCCTTGCCGTCATAGCCGAGACGGCGGGTCTTCAGCACGCCGATGCCGCCGAACGCGTCGAGTGCCGCGTCGAGATCGGCCTGGCTGTCGACGGCCTCGAAGGGGGCGGTCGGGATGCCGCAGTCGTTGATGAAGCGCTTCTCGACCAGCCGGTCCTGTGACACTTCCAGGGCCTTCGGCGGCGGGAACACCGGCACCGATCGCACCAGCAGTTCGGCAGCGGAGACCGGTACGTTCTCGAATTCGTAGGTGACGACGTCACAACGCCGCGCGAGTTCGGCGAGCGCGTCTGGATCGTCATAGGCGGCGACGATCTGGGCGTTGGCGACCTGGGCTGCCGGGCAATCGGGCTGCGGTTCGAGGACGATCGTGCGCAGGCCGAGGCGCGCCGCGGCCATGGCGAGCATGCGGCCGAGCTGGCCGCCGCCGATGATGCCGATGGTCGTGGCCGTCATAGCGGGCCGTCCACCGGGTAGTCGGCGACCGAGGCGCTCTGGTTCTCGCGCCATTCGTCGAGCCGCAGTGCCAGCTCCGGATCGGAGAGCGCCAGCACGGCGGAGGCGAGCAGGGCGGCGTTGACGGCGCCGGCCTTGCCGATCGCCAGGGTGCCCACCGGGATGCCGGCCGGCATCTGCACGATCGACAGCAGGCTGTCCTGGCCGGACAGCGCCCTGGACTGGACGGGGACGCCGAAGACCGGCAGCGAGGTCAGGGCCGCGATCATGCCGGGCAGGTGTGCCGCGCCGCCGGCGCCGGCGATGATGATCTTGAAGCCTTCCATCCGCGCTGTCTTGGCAAATTCGTAGAGCCGTTCCGGGGTCCGGTGGGCGGAGACGATCCGCGCCTCGTAGTCGACCTCAAGCGCGTCGAGGGTATCGGCGGCGTTCTTCATCGTCTCCCAGTCGGACTGGCTGCCCATGACGATGGCGACGGGTGGCGTTTGAGGTGTCTTCAACGTGCTTTCCGTTTCAGGCGATGATGTCGGGGATGATCTGGTCCTCGATCTTGGAGATCCGGTCCTTGATCACGAGCTTCTTCTTCTTCATCCGCTGGACCCGGAGGGCGTCGCAGCCGACCTGGATCATGGCGTTGATGGCGGCGTCGTAGTCCTCGTGTTCCTGTCGCAATCTGGCGATCGCCAACCGCAATTCCGCCTGGTCCTGGTCTGGCATTCTCATTCCCCGTCCCTTACCGATGGCGGTCTGCGCCTGCCATTCGTATGCAGCAAGAACGCTGCTCCTATCACAAAAGGCAACCTGTCGGGAAGTTATCCTCGGCCACGATTTCGCCTTCGACAAATGAAAAATAGCATGGCAGACTTTGTCTGTTGCAACCTTGCCCTCCGGGCGCGCCGGCGTCCGGCTGCGAACTAAAGGAAGGAACTGTCACATGTCGATTGAGGCTCATCTTGCCACGCTTGAAAAGAAGCACTTCGCCCTCGAGGAAGAGCTTCACGATGCAATGACGCGTCCGTCCTACGAGGATGAAGCCATTGCCGAGATCAAGCGGCGGAAGTTGCGCATCAAGGACGAGATCGAAAAGATTCGCTCGTCTGCGAACTGATCGAAACGATAGGTTCCAAGGAGGAACGAAAAAGGGGGCCGCCCCGTCATTGCAAGCAATGGCAAACACGGGCCGAAAGGCTTAATTCCATTCACGAATTGCACTGTCCCGGTTGTCCAAGGCAGCCGGGACTTTTTTCTCCGGCCTCAGCTCCAGAACTGGTCGAGCCAGAAATTGAGGCGGTTGAAGCCGGCCGAATTGATCGCGTAGATGCGGCGGGTGCCGCTGGCGGTGACGCTGACGAGATTGCAGTCGAGCAGCGCCTTGAGGTGCTGGGAAACGGCAGGGCGGCTGATCGGCAGGCCCTGCGACAGCTCGTTGACTGTCTTCGGCGCGCGCCGCAACTCCTCCAGCAGGAATCGGCGGTTCGGGTCGGCAATAGCGGCGAAGGGGTCCGGCGTCACCATGCGGAAAAGCTATGGCATCGCAGCGCGAACGGCAAGCTTTTTGTGCGCTGCCGCATCGCCCCCGAAGCCCGGAAAACCGCGGCCCTGGCGACCTGTCGTTCAGGTGAGCGCGGCGAGGCCGTCGGTGACGAGTTTCAGCCCCGCCGCCAGCGCCATGCCGTACATGAAGGGATAGAAGACGTCCGGCTTCATGCGCTTGACGAGGTAGCCGCCGAGCGCGGTCATCGCCATGGCGAGCGGCATCAAGGTCGCCGAAATGGTCAGGTTCGTGGTGTCGAGCTGGCCGAGCGCGAAATAGGGAATGAGCTTCAGCGCGTTCATGGTGGCGAAGAAGCGGACGGCGGCACCGGTATAGTCGCGCGGGGTGAGCTTCAGCGGCAGGGCATAGACCTGGAAGGGTGCGCCGCCGGCATGGGCGACGAAGCTGCCATAGCCAGAAAGGGTGCCGAAGAACGCCGCGGGGCCGACGCGCTGCGGCTTTGCCGCGATCACGATACCCTTGCGGATGCGCCACTGGTTGTAGAAATAGCGGGCGGCGAAGAAGACGGTGATCAGGCCGATGATCAGCCGCAGCGCGTCGCGCGGGACATAGGCCGAGGTCGCCCAGCCGAGCGCGATGCCGAAGATGCCGCCGGGCAGGAGGTAGACCAGCGTGCGGCGGTCGTTGTGGTGGCGCCAGATCCAGAGCGAGACGATGTCGCTGACGATCAGGATCGGCAGCAGGATCGCTGCGGCTTGCACCGGCGAAACCACCATGGCAAGGATGGGGACGCCCATCAGCGCCAGGGCCTCGCCCATGCCGCCCTTGGTCAGGCCCACGAGCAGGACGGCGGGGATGGCGGCGAGGTATATGCTGGGGTCGATGGACATGCGGGGCGATTGATCCTTTGGAGCAAGCGGTCTATCGGCTTTGCAACGATATTGCGAGGGGGCAGATGGCCCGCTCCCGAATGCGGAAGAAATGGAAGCCCGATGACTGCAATCGAAGATCGCTGCCGCCTCGTCCTGGTCGTGCCGGCAGGCGATGACGCCGCCGCACGAAAGACGATGCTCGAGGATGCGCTGCGCGGCGGTGACGTCGCATCGGTGATCGTGCCGCAATACGGGCTCGACGATGGCGCGTTCCAGAAGCATGCGGAAGCGCTGGTGCCGGTGATCCAGGCTGCCGGCGCGGCGGCGCTTGTTGCCGGCGACACGCGCGTCGCCGGTCGCGCCCGGGCCGACGGCATCCATGTCGCCGGCGGGGCGGAGGCACTTGCCGACGCCATGGAGAAGCATTCCCCGAAGCTGATCGTCGGCGGCGGCAACGCCAAGGACCGGCACCAGGCGCTGGAGATCGGCGAAGTCGGGCCGGACTACATCCTGTTCGGCAAGATCGGCGGCGACATCAAGCCGGAGGCGCATCCGAAGAACCTGGCGCTGGCCGAATGGTGGGCCTCGATGGTCGAGGTTCCCTGCGTCGTGATGGGCGGCACCGATCCGGCCTCGGCACTTGCCGTCGCCGAGACGGGCGCCGAATTCGTGGCACTCTGCCAGGCCGTGTTCGCCGAGCCCGCCAACGCCGCGCAGGTGGTCGCGTCGGTCAATGCGCTCCTTGACGAAAAAGCGCCACGGTTCGAGGATTAAAGCCGTGCGGATGAAGAGGGCTTTCGATCACCGGCCGTTGCGGCTGATCACGCTGTTTTGCTGCGCGCTCGCCATGGCGGCGCCCGCATTCGGTCAGGGTTTGCCCGGTGCGGAGACCGCGCCCAAGGTCGAAGGCGGAGACGTTGCGGCGCCGGCCGCCACGCCAGACGCCGCTCCGGCGCCTGGTGCTGCGCCGGGCGTGACGCTTCCCGGCGTGCCGGGGGCGCCTGCGGGTGCTGCCGCCGGCGGCGCCGAATTCCCCGGTGCTGCGGCGGAGGACGGCGAAGCCAATGCTTCGGCGCTCGACGGGCCGGCTCCGGACGAACGCGGTTCGCGCCTGCTCGATCCCGCCAATGACGGTGCGGCCGGAAGGCTTTCGCCGAACGGTGCCGGGGCAGCCCAGCCCGCGCCTTCCGCCGGCCTCGGCGTGCTCGACCGCATGGGGGCGCCGTTGCCGGATTTGCCGGCGGAGAAGGCGTTCACCGGCAAGGTGGACGAGGCCTATGGCGCCTACCAGCGCGGCTTCTACCTGACGGCGATGGACAACGCCCTGCCGCGGGCGCAGAACGGCGAGGCCGCCGCGCAGACGCTGGTCGGCCTGCTGTTCGAGCAGGGGCTCGGCGTCAAGCGCGACCGCAAGCAGGCGGCGTTCTGGTACAAGCAGGCGGCCGAAGGCGGCGATCCGGCCGGCATGTTCAAATACGCGCTGCTCCTGATGGAGGGGCGGCAGGTGGAGCGCGACCGCAAGAAGGCCGACGAGTTCATGCGCAAGGCCGCCGATGCCGGCAATCCTTCCGCGCAGTTCAACTATGCCCAGATGCTGGTCGCCGACGGTGCCGCCGACAAGGGGCTGCGCGCCGCGCTGCCCTACTATGAGAAATCGGCCGAGCAGGGTATCGCGGACGCGCAATATGCCCTGTCCCAGCTCTATACCAATCTCACCGGGCTGCCGCCGGAGAAGACCGACCGCGCCCGCGAGTGGCTGGTCCGTGCCGCCCGCGCCGGCTTCGACACCGCACAGCTCGATCTCGGCATCTGGCTCGTCAACGGCGTGGCCGGCGAGCGGGACTACGAGGCTGGGTTCAAGTGGCTGAAGCGGGCGGCCGACGGCGGCAACGTCGTGGCGCAGAACCGTGTCGCCTATCTCTACATCAATGCGCTCGGAACGAAGCCGGACCCGATCGAGGCCGGCAAGTGGTTCGTCCTGTCGCGGCGGGCCGGGCTGAACGATGCGGGGCTCGAGGACTTCTATCTGGGTCTGACCGACGAACAGCAGAAGGCGGCGATCTCGGCCGCCAACAAGTTCCGGATCCGATAGCGACTTCATGCCCTGACCCTTGCACCGGGCGAATGGCTGCGTTCCGCGCCGGAGGCTTGAACTTTGAAGGGAATTGTGGTCTTGAGGCCGCAAGACGGGTTCCCGATCGCTCCGATCGCGCGGAACCGCTAAGATCTCTACGGAAATTCTCATGAAAATCAGCGGCAGTGAAATCAAGCCGGGCAATCTCATCGAGCACAACGGCGGCCTTTGGGCAGCGGTGAAGTGCAACGCGGTGAAGCCGGGCAAGGGCGGCGCCTTCAACCAGGTCGAACTGAAGAACCTGGTGGATGGCACCAAGCTCAACGAGCGCTTCCGCTCGTCGGAGACGGTCGAGCGCATCGAACTCGAGAAGAAGGACTTCCAGTTCCTTTTCGAGCAGGGCGAGGGCCTCGTGTTCATGGATGTCGACAGCTACGACCAGCTCGAGCTTCAGAAGGAGTTCGTCGGCGACCGCGCCGCCTTCCTGCAGGACGGCATGATGGTGACGGTCCAGCTCTACGACGACAAGCCGATCGGCATCTCGCTGCCTGACCAGGTCGTACTCGCCATCGCCGAGGCTGACCCGGTGGTCAAGGGACAGACGGCTGCTTCGTCCTACAAGCCGGCGATCCTGGAGAACGGCGTGCGCGTGCTCGTGCCTCCGTTCATCGAAGCCGGCGAGCGCATTCTCGTCGACACCAACGAAATCACCTATCTTCGCCGCGCCGACTGATAGGATATAGATCCGCCGGCCGTGGCACCGACCGTGATCGCCCGCCGGACAACTGACAAGGACAGGCCCCGATGGCTCGCTCAGCTCTTCTCAACGTGATGGTCCAGGCCGCCTTCAAGGCCGGCAAGTCGCTCTCGCGCGATTTCGGCGAGGTGCAGAACCTGCAGGTCTCGCTCAAGGGACCGGGCGACTACGTCTCGCAGGCCGACCGCAAGGCCGAGAAGCTGATCCGTGAGGAACTGCTCAAGGCGCGGCCGACCTATGGCTTCCTCGGCGAGGAAAGCGAGGAGATCAAGGGCACCGACGGCGCGCATCGCTGGATCGTCGACCCGCTCGACGGCACCACCAACTTCCTGCACGGCATTCCCTGCTTCGCCTCTTCCATCGCGCTCGAGCGCAATGGCGAGATCGTCGCCGCCGTCGTGCTCAATCCGGCGACGGACGAGCTCTACACGGCGGAGAAGGGCGGCGGGGCGTTCCTGAACGACCGCCGGCTGCGCGTGGCCGCCCGCAAGGAACTGTCCGACAGCGTCGTCAGCTGCGGCGTTCCCCATCTCGGCCGGGGCAACCACGGCAAGTTCCTGCTGGAGCTGCGCCATGTGATGGGCGAAGTCGCCGGCGTCCGCCGGATGGGCGCGGCCTCGCTCGATCTCGCCTATGTCGCCGCCGGCCGCTTCGACGGCATGTGGGAGCGCGACCTCTCGGCCTGGGACATCGCGGCGGGCATTCTCCTGATCCGCGAGGCCGGCGGCTTCGTCACCGACATCGACGGCAGCAACGCCATGCTGGAGACGGGAACGCTCGTGGCCGGCAACGAATATATCCGCAAGGCGCTGGCCGACGTCGTCCATCGTCCGGTCCCCGCCCGCTGAGGCCTGCGGACCTTCTCGCGGCAGCCGGCCGCAGCCCCGGCGCGAGGCTGCCGAGCGGTGGCCGGATCGCCGCAAGTCAATGGACGCACACCGAAATTCGGCCCTTCAATTCGGCGCAATCTTCCTCTAGGCTCCGCTCTTAGTTGAGAGCAGGAGATGCGGAGACCATGGCAAAGCTGGCGCTGTCGGAGTGGGAGGAGCCGGCCGGGGACGGGGAGGAATATCCCCACAAGCTGTCGAGTCCCATGCCCTTCTTCTGGACGATGGTGATCTTCCTGATCATCGTCGGTTTCGTGGGCGCCATCCTGTTTCGCCAGGCGCATGCGGCCTTCAACAGCAATCCCGGCCTGAACGGCCTGATCATCGGCGTGCTCGCCATCGGCATCCTGCTGGTGTTCAGCCATGTGCTGTCGCTGCGGCCCGAGGTCCGGTGGTTCAATTCCTTCCGGGCTGCCGGCAGCGCGGAAAAGGTCGGGCGAAACCCGGTGCTGCTGGCGCCGATGCGCGCCCTGATCGGCAAGCATCATTCGATCGCGATTTCGACCACGGCCCTTCGCTCCATCCTCGATTCGATCGCGACCCGGCTCGACGAATCGCGCGACACCTCGCGCTACCTGATCGGCCTGCTCGTCTTTCTCGGGCTGCTCGGCACCTTCTGGGGCCTGCTCGGCACGATCGGCTCGATCAACACGGTGATCCAGTCGCTCGATGCGGGCGCGGGCACGGCAAACGACGTGCTGTCGGCGCTCAAGGAGGGCCTGTCGGCGCCGCTTTCGGGCATGGGCACGGCGTTCTCGACCTCGCTGTTCGGTCTCTCCGGCTCGCTCATCCTCGGCTTTCTCGACCTGCAGGCGGGGCGGGCGCAGAACCGCTTCTACATGGAACTGGAAAACTGGCTGTCGTCGGTCACCGACGTCTCTTCCGAAATTTCGCCGGCGCTCGCCGCAAACGGCGAGGCCGCGGACGTCAAGGCGCTGGCCGAGCAGATCCTGAAGCTTTCGCAGGAGGGCGGGCACAGCCGCTCGACCGCGGCCATGGCGAGCCTTGCCGAAGGCATCCAGGGGCTGGTGAAGAACATGCGCAACGAGCAGCAGATGCTGCGCGACTGGATCGAGGCGCAGCAGGAAGAGGCAAAGGCGCTGCGGCGCACGCTCGACCGGTTGGCGGCGCGCTCCGGCGACCTCAACGGCGAACGCGGGTCGGAACGGAGCCGCGAACGGCTTCGCGATCCGGCAGGGGGCGAATAGCCGATGGCCCTTGCCCGCGCCCGCCGCTCGCACCGCACCGTCGACTACTGGCCCGGCTTCGTCGACGCGCTGTCGACGCTGCTGCTCGCCATCATGTTCCTGCTCTGCGTGTTCGTGCTCGCCCAGTTCTTCCTCAGCCGCGAGATCACCGGCAAGGACGAGGTGCTCGACCGGCTGACAAGCCAGGTGAACGAACTGACCCAGCTTCTGGCGCTTGAGAAGAGCGGCAAGCAGGATCTGGAGGATTCGCTTGTCAACCTGCAGGCATCGCTCGCCGAATCGGAGGGCGAGCGCTCGCGCCTGCAGCAGATCCTCAACCAGGGGGCCGGCGCATCGGATGCCGCCAATGCCAGGATTTCCGAGCTGAACGAGACGGTCGACAGCGAACGGCAGGTGTCGGCGCGGGCGATGAGCCAGATCGAACTGCTCAACCAGCAGATCGCCGCCTTGCGCAGCCAGATCGCAGCGGTCGAGGGCGCGCTCCAGGCGTCCGAGGCGAAGGACGCGTCCTCGCAGGCCAAGATCGCCGATCTTGGCCGTCGGCTCAACGTCGCGCTCGCCCAGCGGGTGCAGGAACTGAACCGGTATCGCTCCGACTTCTTCGGCCGCCTGCGCGAGATCCTGTCCGACCGGGAGAACATCCGCATCGTCGGCGACCGCTTCGTCTTCCAGTCGGAAGTGCTTTTTCCATCGGGCGGCAGCAACCTGAACCCGGAAGGGCAGGCCGAAATGCAGAAGCTGGCTGCGGCGCTCCTCGACCTCGCCAAGGAGATCCCGCCGGAAATCAACTGGGTGCTGCGCGTCGACGGGCATACCGACAACGTCCCGCTTTCGGGAACGGGGCGCTACGTCGACAACTGGGAGCTTTCCTCGGCGCGCGCCACCTCGGTCGTAAAGTTCCTGATCGCCAACGGCGTCCCGGCAGACCGCCTTGTCGCCGCCGGCTTCGGCGAATACCAGCCGCTGGCCCCGGGCGAAAGTCCGGAGGCGCGCGCCACCAACCGCCGCATCGAACTGAAGCTGACGGAGAAGTAGGCACGAGCGACGGCCGTGCTTGCGGATCTTGCTGCCCTGCGCTCCGGAATCCCCCTCATCGCCTCGCTGCGCTCCGGCACTTCTCCCCGGTGGGGAGAAGTGGCAAGGGGCACCGGTCGGTCACGGCCGGTTTTGCGCCCGCAGCGGATCCGGCGTGACCGTTGGACTGGCCGACGGCCGCGCTCTCCCTCTTCTCCCCACCGGGGAGAAGGTGGCCCGAAGGGCCGGATGAGGGGGCTGCCGCGGCCGCAACGCATGCCGGATCGTCTACCGACACGACACAGTCCGCATCTTCGCCATTCGGTCTCCACTCTCCTGCCGCCGTGATTTCCGCATTGCCCTTACGCTGACGTGTGCGTAACTTCCCGCCGGGGACAGCTTGGGAGGGTGTTCATGGATTGCGATGTGCTGGTGATCGGTGCGGGGCTTGCGGGTCTCGTCGCGGCGAGCGAGGCCGTCGACCGCGGGCTGCGGGTCACCATCGTCGACCAGGAGGGGGAGCAGAACCTCGGCGGCCAGGCGTTCTGGTCGCTCGGCGGGCTCTTCTTCGTCGACAGCCCCGAGCAGCGGCGCATGCGCATCCGCGACAGCCGCGACCTCGCACGGCAGGACTGGCTCGGCTCGGCCCAGTTCGATCGTCCGGAGGATCACTGGCCGCGGCTGTGGGCGGACGCCTATCTCGATTTTGCCGCGGGCGAGAAGCGCGCCTGGCTGCATGCGCAGGGCATGCGCTGGTTCCCGGTCGTCGGCTGGGCCGAACGCGGCGGCAGCCTCGCCTCGGGCCACGGCAATTCCGTGCCGCGCTTCCATGTGACCTGGGGGACGGGGCCGGGCGTGCTGGCGCCGTTCGTGCGGCGGGTGCGGGAGGCGGAGGCCAAGGGGCGGCTGTCGTTGTGCTTCCGCCATCAGGTCGACCGGCTGATCGTCACCGACGGCGCGGTCCGCGGCGCGGAGGGCACGGTCCTCAAGGATGACGGGGCCGGGCGCGGCAGGACGAGTTTGCGCGAGGCGGTCGGGGCGTTCTCGATCTCGGCGGATGCGGTCGTCGTCGCTTCCGGCGGCATCGGCGGAAACCATGAACTGGTGCGCCGGAACTGGCCGGTCGGTCGCCTCGGCGCGCCGCCTGAAACGATGGTCAGCGGCGTGCCGCATCATGTCGACGGGCGGATGCTGGCGATCTCGCAGGACGCCGGCGGCTCCGTCATCAACAGCGACCGGATGTGGCACTATACCGAGGGCCTGCGCAACTGGGATCCCGTCTGGCCGAACCACGGCATCCGCATCCTGCCCGGGCCGTCGTCGCTCTGGTTCGACGCGGACGGCCACCGTTTCGCCGCGCCCGCCATGCCGGGCTACGATACGCTGGGAACGCTGAAGGCGATCAGGGCTTCCGGCCACGACTACAGCTGGTTCATCCTGACCCGGGCGATCATCAAGAAGGAGTTCGCGTTGTCCGGTTCGGAGCAGAACCCGGACCTGACCGGCAAGAATATCCGCCTGCTGCTGAAGCGGCTGGGTCCGAAGCCGCCCAGTCCGGTGCAGGCCTTCATGGACAAGGGCGAGGATTTCATCGTCCGCGACACCCTGGAAGACCTCGTCGAGGGAATGAACAGGCTCGCCGGTGCCGCACGGCTCGATCCCGCCCATATCCGCGCCCAGGTCGAGGCGCGCGACCGGGAGGTGGCCAATGCGTTTTCCAAGGACGCGCAGGTGACGGCGATCCGCGGCGCACGCGGCTATCTGGGCGATCGGCTGATGCGCACGGCGCGGCCGCACCGGATCCTCGATCCGAAGGCGGGGCCGCTGATCGCGGTGCGCCTCCACCTGCTGACGCGCAAGACGCTCGGCGGGCTGCAGACCGACCTGTCGGGCCGGGTGCTGGAATTGTCGGGCGCGCCCGTTCCGGGGCTATACGCGGCCGGCGAGGTGGCCGGTTTCGGCGGCGGCGGCGTGCATGGGTACAATGCGCTGGAGGGGACGTTTCTCGGCGGCTGCCTCTTTTCCGGTCGCGTCGCGGGGCGCAGCGTCTGCGCCTGATTCAGGTCCGCCCTTGAGGAAGGTTGACGGCAGCCTGCCGACTCAGAGAGCGGCGGCTGCCCGTTCCTCCGCGCCATGGTCGAATTGCAGCCGGGCCAGCCTGGCGTAGAGGCCGCCCTGACGGACGAGCGACTGGTGCGTGCCTTCCTCGACGATACGGCCATGCTCCATGACGAGGATCCGGTCCGCCTTGAGCACGGTTGCGAGCCTGTGGGCGATGACGATCGTCGTCCGCTGCCCCATCAGTTCGTCCAGCGCCTTCTGCACCAGCGTCTCGCTTTCGGCATCGAGTGCGGAGGTCGCCTCGTCGAGCAGAAGCAGCGGCGCGTCCTTCAGGATTGCGCGCGCAATCGCGATGCGCTGCCGCTGGCCGCCGGAAAGGGTGATGCCGCGCTCGCCGACCATGGTATCGAAGCCGTCCTCGAGCCGGTTGATGAACTCTTCCGCCTGCGCGGCCCTGGCGGCTGCGACCACGCGCTCGCGCGAGACGTCGGGCATGCCGAAGGCTATGTTGTCGGCGACCGTGGAAGCGAAGATCGTCACGTCCTGCGGCACCACCGCCATGCGGCTGCGGACCTCCTGCGGATCGGCCGTGCGCAGGTCGACGCCGTCCATCCGGACGGTGCCGGTGGTCGGGTCGTAATAACGCAGAACGAGCGACAGGATCGTGCTCTTGCCGGCGCCCGAGGGGCCGACGACGGCCACCGTCTCGCCGGGCCTGATGGCAAACGACAGGCCGTTCAGGCTGCGGTAGCCGGGGCGCGAAGGGTAGGAGAAATGCACGTCCGCGAATTCCAGCGCGCCGCGGCCGGGAGCGGGCAAGGCGACGGGATCGGCAGGCGCGGTGATGGCGGGCTTCTCGTGGAGGAGTTCGGTCAGCCGCTCGGCGGCGCCGGAGGCCTGCGAAAGCTCGCCCCAGACCTCCGACAGCGAGCCGAGGCTGCCGGCGGCGAAGACCGAATAGAGCAGGAACTGTCCGAGCGTGCCCGCGGTGATGTTGCCGGAGAGCACGTCCTGCGCGCCGAACCAGAGCACGGCGACGACGCTGCCGAAGATCATGGCGATGGCAAAGCCGGTCAGGAAGGCGCGGGCGAGAACGGCCGCGCGCGCCGCGCCGAAGGCGTTCTCCACCGCCGCGCCGAAGCGGGAGCGGGCGGCCGGTTCGGCATTGAAGGCCTGCACGGTGCGTGCCGCGCCGATCACCTCGCCGGCATAGGCCGACGCCGAGGCGAGCGTGTCCTGCGCCTGCCGCGAGCGGCGGCGCACGGAGCGGCCGAACGCGACGAGCGGGAAGACGATGATCGGGATGGCGGCGAGCACGAGGCTGGAGAGCTTCGGGCTCGTGACGATCATCATGGCGATGGCGCCGAAACAGAGGATCAGGTTGCGGAGCGCCACGGATGCGGTCGCGCCGACGGCGGACTTGATCTGCGTCGTGTCGGCCGTCAGCCGCGAGACGATCTCGCCGGACTGGTTCCGGTCGAAGAAGGCGGGCGACAGCTTGGTGACGTGGTCGAAAACCTCGCGGCGCAGGTCGGAGACGATCCGCTCGCCGAGGGTAATGACGAAATAGTAGCGAAAGGCGCTGGCCAGCGCGAGCAGGATCGCCAGCGCGAACAGCATCATGAAATAGGTGTCGATGAAGCCGGCGTCGGCCCCGGAGAAGCCGTGGTCGATCATCCGGCGCACGGCGGTCGGCAGCGCGAGCGTGGTAACGGCGGCGGCGACGAGCGCGATGCCGGCGCCGGCGACGAGGCCGCGGTAGCGGGCGAGGTAGGGCAAAAGCGTCGCAAGCGGCTTCAGGGATTTGCGCTCGCCCTTGCGGGCAGGGCCGGCTGCAGTTCCGGCATCGGGGCCGGCTTGTGTCTCTGTGCTCACGTCCACCTCGTCCGTTGCCGGGACCCCGGGGCCGAAATCTCTTTCGGCTCTTGTTATCCCGCCGGCCTTCATGTATAGGCTCGCCATCGAATTGGGAAGCCGCTGGCCTGATGGGTCGCGGCTTCATTTACGTCTTTGACCCGGCTGCCGCAACCGATTGCGACAAAAGGTCTCCGGAACATGCAGGAAGATTGTCATGAAGGCTGATATCCATCCCCAATACCACACCATCAAGGTCGTCATGACCGACGGCACCGAGTACGAGACCCGTTCGACCTGGGGTTCCGAAGGCGCGGTCATGAACCTCGAAATCGACCCGAAGTCCCATCCGGCATGGACGGGCGGCAACCAGCAGCTCATGGACCGCGGCGGCCGCGTCTCCAAGTTCAAGAAGCGCTTCGAAGGCCTCGGCCTCTAAGCCTTTCACTGATTGCGATTCTGACGAAGCCCGGGTCCGCCCGGGCTTTTTGCGTTTCGGCGGCGGTTGCACCACGCACTATTGGAGAGCGCGGCGGAAGGCGGTGGGGGTGGTGCCCGTCAGCTTGCGGAAGCTCGCGGCGAAAGCGGACGGCGTCTGGTAGCCGACGGAAAGCGCAATGCCGGTCACCGGCATGTCGGAATCGGCCAGCATGCGACGGGCGCAACCGATCCGCAGGGCCGTCAGCCATTCGTGCGGCGTCTGCCCGGTGGCCAGCCGGAACGCGGTGCAGAAGTGAAACCGGCTCATCCTGACCAGCGCCGCGAGCTCGTCGAGCCGGATTTCCCGATCCAGGAACTCGTTCATGTAGTCGGTCACCCGCTTGACCTGCCAGTCTGCCAGTCCCTTGCGCATGACGGGAAGCGTCAGGGCGGCGTGGGCGGAATGGGCGCGGACGAGCTGGGTGCACAGAAGGTCCATCGCCTGCTCGACGAAGAGCGATGACGACGCATCGCCCTGTACAGCCTCGTTGCCGAGGAGCTCGAGGATCCTGGCGGAGGTCGCATCCTCGAAGCAGATCCGGCCGATGAGCTCGATATGCCGGCCGTTGGCGATCACTTCGGCTGCGGACTGCAGCCGCTCGTCGCTGAGATAGACATGCGAGACCTCGATCGGGCCTTCCACGTCCCACCGGCCGTCCTCGCCCTCGGGGATGATGGTCACCGAACCGGGGCGGGTCCGGGCGCTCGCCCGCCGCCGGCCCTGGCGAAAGCTCGAGTTCTGCGCGGCGCCGTAGTAGGTCATGAGGACGTGGGTCTGCATGGCCGGCAGCGTCGCGTGGAACTCGCCATGGCCCCAGCGCCGGGTCATGCGCGTTCCGCCGCGCAAGACGCTTTCCACCAGGGCCGGCGGCTGGTCGAGAATCCGGGCGATGGCGTTCGGCGCGTCCCGCGCCGCCTCGCCATCCTGTCCGATCCTGCGGCCCTGTCCTGCTGCGGTCTCCACCCGATCCCCTTCGCACCGTCCCCGCCGACGGTGCCGAGCTTCATTCAAGACCGCAAATAACGCAATCCCCCGCAACCACAGCAATATTGCGATAGTCGCCGCAATCGCCGGACGGTAACCTGCCGATCGGTTGCGTAAGTTCACCCTCGAAGCCTGCCCATGGGGGACAGGTCCTGAAGGAGATACTGACATGAACGCATCCCGAAAGATTGTCGTCATCGGCGGAACCGGGCTTATCGGTTCGAAGGCTGTCGCCCTGCTTCGCGACGCCGGCCATGACGTCTACGCCGCCTCGCCCGCAACGGGCGTGGATACGATCACCGGCGAGGGCCTCGATCGCGCCCTTTCCGGTGCCGATATCGTCATCGACGTCTCGAATATCGGATCCATGGATGGGGATGTCGTCCGAAC
The DNA here is from genome assembly GCF_025780115.1 of Rhizobium sp. TRM96647. NCBI lineage: Bacteria > Pseudomonadati > Pseudomonadota > Alphaproteobacteria > Hyphomicrobiales > Rhizobiaceae > Rhizobium > Rhizobium sp. TRM96647. The sequence goes on along the minus strand of NZ_JAOXHF010000003.1, from coordinate 178,857 downwards.
CTTCTTCGAGACGTCCGGAAGGAACCTGCTTGCCGCCGAGGAGCGGGCGAAGGTCCGGCATCACGTGACGCTGTCGATCGTCGGCACCGACGGCCTGCCGGGAAACGGCTACCTCCGCGCCAAGGTGGCGCAGGAAGACCTCGTCAGGACGTCGGGCGTTCCCCACACGATCGTCCGGGCGACGCAGTTCTTCGAATTTATCCCGACGCTCGCCGACGCCTATACGCAGGACGGGACGATCCGCGTTCCCGACTGCCTCTTCCAGCCGATCGCAGCCGGCGACGTTGCCGCTGCGCTGGTGGAGGTGGCGCTCGGCCAACCCCGCAACGCGATCGTGGAGGTTGCCGGTCCCGAGCGCGGGCCGTTCAAGGAGATCGTCCGGCGCTACCTGCATCTTTCGGGCGACGGTCGTCCCGTCGAGAGCGATCCGGCGGCCGGCTATTTCGGGGCGAGCGTCGATAGCCTGTCGCTCGTGCCGAGGTCCACAGCCCGGCTCGGCCCCACCGGCATGGGCGCCTGGTTCAATCGCAACGTAGCCGCAGTCTGATCAACCCAACCCCCAATCGAGGAGACGACCATGACAAAGTTTCTTGCTACCCTTCTTCTTGCAGCTTTCGCGTTCCAGCCGGCCCATGCGGATTCGCACCAGACGACCGGCGTGAAGGTCACGCTCGTCTACGAGCATGCACTGCCCGGCATGCCCAACAAGAGCATCAAGGGTGTCCTCGTCGAGTACGAACCGGGCGGGGTGAATGCGGCGCATACCCACGCCAGGTCCGCGCTGATCTACGCGACGGTGCTGGAGGGCGCAGTGCTGAACCAGTTGAACGGCGGGCCCGTGCGAACCTTTACCGCCGGTCAGAACTTCACCGAACTGCCGGGCGACCGGCACGACATCAGTGCAAATGCCAGCAAGACCGAGCCTGCGAAACTGCTGGCCGTCTTCGTCGTCGACACCGACGACACCGAGTTGACGACGCCGCTCAAGCACTGAGCGCATTGGCCACCACGCGGGCCCGGCGGCGAACTTCCGCCGCCGGGCCTTGCGCACAACAAAAAACCCGGCGCATGGCCGGGTCTCGGTGTCTCGAAGGAAAGCGACGGCTCAAGTGTTGCTGAAGGCGGTCTGCAGCAGGCTGAGTTGGGCTTGGACGCTGTTCTGGTTGTCCGGCACGAAGGCCTGGGCTTCCTGCGGGCGGTACATCTCGCGATCGAGCAGGGCGACGCGGTTCTGCAGGCGCAGCGAGCGCTCGACGAGATCGCGGAAGGATTCCGGCAGGTCGTGCCAGCCGGGTGCCGCGCGATCGACGTTGAAGCCGTCGAGGCGGACCTTGCTCTTTTCCGAAAGGACCTGGTCGCGGGTCATCTCGCCATTGTTGACGGCGCGCTGCAGCAGAAGCCAGGACGCCATCTGCATCAGGCGAGTGGTCAGCCGCATGGATTCGGCAGCGTAGAGGACCGACGCCATGCGCGGCAGCACCTTGGCGGCCTGGCGGCCGGGGCCGTCGAGATAGGTTGCCGTTTCCTCGACCAGACCCATGCCCTCGGCATAAAGGTTCTTGAACTGCGACGAGGTGGCGACGTGACCAGCGAAGCTGACGGTATTCAATCCTCTTTCGGACATGGCCCCATTTCCCGTTGACGCATCACAATTCAGGTAACCCGCATCGGTGGAAAAGGGTTCCACAGGTCGGGTTTTCATGCAGGTACGATGGAGGCATAGCCCATTTCGCGCAAGCACGATCTTAAGAAAGGGTTAATCTCCACAATTCTTTACAACGGCTCGGGACAGGTGGGAAGAGCACAAAAAAAGAGCCGCGGGAAAGCGGCTCTCAAGGTAAAACAGGGAGAAAATCAGACCCATTCCCCAAGCGGCGAAAATGTCTGAGTCCGGACGGGTCCGGACATGCGATTAATAGCTGATGAAGCTTAACGCCCGGTTAACTTTGATGCCCGTCAGCTCTTCGCCGTGTCGTCTTTTCCTGGCGGCGGGCGCCGCAGCTCAGCGGAAGAACTTTTCCGCGGCCGAGCGGCTCGCGCCCTTGCGGGCCTTCTCCTCCTCCAACCTCCCGATCTCCGCCTTCAGGAGGTCGATGCGCTGGGCCAGTTCGTCCGCCGAAAGCAGCGACAGGTCGCAGCCGATCTCGTGAGCCACCTTGCGGGCGGGGCGGTCTTCGTCGTTGATGCTCATCGCTCTTCCTCCGTCGCGGCCTGGGGACCGGCTTGGGGGCCACCCTGGGTGCCGGCTTGGGGACCGGCTTGCGGGCCGGCCTCCGGCGCGCTCGCGGTCTGGCTGGCGCGTGGCGACATGTGCAGGCTTTCCGGTGTCGTCAGCGTGCCGGGATTGATGGTGGTGTAGTTTTCGCGCTCGCTGGCGGGAAGGGCGGCGCGGCGCCTGCTGCGGAACATCGCATAGGCGGTGATCAGGAGGTGGGAGACGAAGGTGACGACGAACAGCGCGTAGGGGCCGACCGAGGTCATGACCGGGCCGCCGAGCGTCGGGCCGATGATGGTGCCGATGCCGTAGAGCAGGAGCAGGCCGCCCGACACCTTCACGAAATCCTCCGGGCTTGCGAAGTCGTTCGCATGCGAGACGGCGATCGGATAGAGCGCGTTGGCCGCAGCGCCGTAGGTGGCGACGACGATCAGCAGCGGAATGACCGAAACCGGCTGCAGCACGAACATCAGCAGGCCGGCAAAGGCCGCCACGGCCGACAGGGCCGCCAGCACATAGCGCCGGTCGATGCGGTCGGAGAGGCGGCCGGCGGGCAGTTGCATGACGGCGCCGGCGAAGATCGTGACGCTCATCATCATCGCGATCGTGCTCGAGGCCAGCCCGGCCTCGGCGCCGAAGACGGCACCCAGCGTGCCGAAGGCGCCGTTGGAGATCCCGATCAGCACGATACCGACGCAGGCTACCGGCGACGTGCGGAAGAGGGTGGGGATATCGAGGCTGACCTGTTTCAACGGCTGCGGGGAGGCCGCGGTCGACAGCGTCGTCGGCAGCATGGCGAGGCAATAGAGGATGCCTGCGACCATGAACAGGATCGGCGTTTCGATATCGCCGAGGGTCACCATCATCTGGCCGCCGACGACGCCGAAAAGCGTGATGGCGATGTAGAGCGAGAAGATGACGCCGCGGCTCTCGTTGCTCGCCCGCTCGTTCAGCCAACTCTCGATGATCATCGAGGTACCGGCGATGGAGAAGCCGGTGACGGCGCGCAGCGCCACCCACCAGAGCGGATCGACGAGGATGCCGGTCAGGAGCGCGATGATCGCGATCAGCGAGGCGAAGCCGGAGAAGGCACGCACATGGCCGATGCGCTTGACCACCTTCGGCGCCAGCAGGCAGCCGAGCACGAAGCCGGAGGCCCAGGAGGTGCCGATCAGGCCGAGCAGGGTGGTCGGGTAGCCCTCGAAGGCACCGCGGACAGGAAGCAACAGGCCGTGCAGGCCGTTGCCGAGGAACAGGAACAGGGTGCCGAGCAGAAGCGCGAAGACGGAGACGAGGTTATTTCGCATCGGTGATCCCTGCCTATCATCGAGACTTGGTATAGGGCGGCAAGCGCCTGATTTCCATAGCCGAATTTCGGCGATGGGAGAATCGTGCCATCCATTGGGGACCTCGGCTTGGAAAAGTGTCGGCGTTGTGACAGGAACGGAAGGAAAGAGGAAAAGCCATGTCGAAAGTCCTTCCGGCCCTGATGCTGATTGCGATGGTGCTGCACATCATCCGCCCGCTCGGTCTTCCGGGCCTGCGGCAGCGGCGGGATTTCTGGAAGATCGCCGTCGGCGCGATCGTAATGATGATGGTGACGGTGCTGCTGCGGCCGTAGCAGCGCTCCCGGATGCCGCTATTGCGGCAAAGCGAGGTCGACGATCACGGGGAGGTGGTTCGAGCCGTAGTCCGGGCCGGCGCGCCATCCGCCGACCGAGATCCCCGGAGAGACTGCGACGTGGTCAATCTGCGAACCGGCATGGATGCCGAGGAGATCGGCGACCTTGAGGCTGAAGCGGGTCATCGTCGGCAGCAGGTCGACAATTGCCGCCTGCAGTCCGCTGCTGCGAAGGAAGTCCGCGAAGAAGGGAGACCAGGGCGGCGTGTTCCAGTCGCCGGCGACGATGACGTCCGCCGATGGCAGGTCCCCGTGTGCGGCCTGCGCCGTCAGTGCCAGGTAGTTGTTGCGGTCGCGCCACTTCCATGGCCGTCGCGGCGTCTCCGGGTGGATCGCATAGAGCACCAGCGGACGGCCGCCATTGTCAAGGACCAGGCGGACGGGCCGCTTGTGGACCTGCTCGCCGCCGAAATAGGGCACCAGCGGCATTTCGGACAGGATCGGGAGCTTCGAGAACACCTTCATCCTGTCCCTCGACAGGATGTCGCCGCTGCTCTGGTAGGGGAGCACCCCGGACTGGACCAGCGCCTCCTGCCAATGCTCGCGGATCTCCTGCAGCACGACGACGTCCGGGTTTTCCCGGCGGAGGAAGGCGATGAACTCGGCGGGCGTGCGCTCGTTCTCCACGAACAGGTTGGCGGTGATGACCCTCAGGCCGGGCTGGCCCGTCGCCGGCGGGGCGGTGGGGAGCGCGAACGACGGCAGAAGCGCGATGCCGAGGCCGGTCGCCGAGACTGCGACGAGGGCAGGGCGGCGGGCGAGGATCGCGGACAGGAAGACGACGACCGCCGGCAGGACGAGAAAGGGCCAGGCGAAGGTGGCGAGGTCGGCGAGCCAGAACGTCCGCGCGGTGACCACGACCAGCGTTGCCGAAAGCAGGATCGCGATTGCAGCGCTCCAGAGGAGCGGGCGTGCCATCGCGGCGATCGTTCGGCGGCTGACAGTGGGCATGCGCTGCCACCTTCCGGCTCTGGCGATGGGGATTGCGCGCCGGGGATGCCTCTTCGGCGGCACGGCGCTGCGGACGGCGCGATCACTAGCCTCTCGCCGGCGACCGGGCAACCTCTCCTTGCAGGTTTCGTAAACAAGGTGCCTCACGCGGGTGGCGGCGTGCATGGCGAACCGGGGCGTGCCGTCCGGCTGTCGCCGGAATCAAAAAGGGCCGCATTGAGCGGCCCTCCATGAGGTTTGGCCCGTGACAGGCCGCGGCCGTTGGGCCGAGGAAGGTTGGGTCAGAACGAGGGCTGCCTCGCTGCTGCCACCGCATTTCCCATTGCCGTCACGAAGACCGAAATCTCATTAGACATTGGATCACCTTCCTTTCTGTACGTTGACGATAACAGCAATGTAGGTGCTTGCAGCGGTCATGCAAGGGCTTTCTTCCGCTATTGTCGCCGTGGCGGGGCGAGCCTCAGGCCGCGTTCTCCAGTTCCTTCCGCCATTCCCCCCGCGCAGCAAGGCTGCACATCCGCGCGCGGTGGCTGAAGGCGCGCTTGCCGGCGGCGACGTTCTCCGGCTTTCCGCGCCAGGCTTCCAGCGCCTCGGTCTGCAGGGCGCGGCCGTAGGAGAAGGTCAGCGCCCAGGGCAGCGGCCCCATGGCGTTCATCGCCGAGAGATGCGCGGTCGCCTCCTCGGTCGTCTGGCCGCCGGAGAGGAAGGCGATGCCGGGGACGGCGGCGGGTACGGTGCGCCTGAGCACGCGCAGCGTCCGCTCGGCCACTTCCTGCACCGATGCCTTGCGCGCCTTCTTGCCGTCGATGACCATGGAGGGCTTGAGGATCATGCCCTCGAGCGAGACGCGCTGGTCGGCCAGTTCCTCGAAGGTGATGCGCAGCGTCTCTTCCGTCACCGCTTCGGAGCGCCCGATCGCGTGGTTGCCCGGTTCGCCGTCCATCAGCACCTCGGGCTCGACGATCGGCACGATGCCGGCCTCCTGGCAGAGCGCGGCATAGCGGGCGAGCGCCTGGGCGTTGGCCTTGATCGCACCGAAGCTCGGAAGCGTGTCGGACACCGCAAGTGCGGCGCGCCACTTGGCAAAGCGCGCGCCTGCCGCATGGTATTTGGCAAGGCGGTCGCGCAACCCGTCGAGGCCCTCCGTGACGGTCTCGCCCGGAAACAGCGCCATCGGCTTGGCGCCGGTATCGACCTTGATGCCCGGCACGGCGCCGGCCGCGGCGATGATCTCGGCAAGCGGCCTGCCGTCGGAGGCGGTCTGGAACAGCGTCTCCTCGTAGAGGATGACGCCGGATATGGAATCGCGCATCGCCTCGTCGGCGGTGACCAGCATCTGGCGATAGTCGCGGCGCGATGTCTCCGTCGATTCCAGGCCGATCGTATCGAAGCGCTTCTTGATGGTGCCCGTGGATTCGTCGGCGGCGAGCAATCCCTTGCCGGCCGTCATCATGCGGGCGGCGATGTCTTCCAGTCGTTCGCTCATGCGCTTCTCCTTGTCCTGGGTCTGTTTCCGTTTCCCGCTGCCGGTCTTCGACGATGATCTGCCGGCCGTCCGGGCGGCATCTTCGACCGCGGCATCCGGCGCGTCAACGAAAATGGCCCTCGCCAGCGACTGGAGAGGGCCATCGGTCAGTTCAGCGATGCCGGTCGAGCTATTTCTGCTGCAGGATCTCGACGCCCGGCAGCGGCTTTCCTTCCATCCATTCGAGGAAGGCACCGCCGGCGGTGGAGACGTAGGTGAAGTCGTCGGCGACACCGGCATGGTTGAGGGCTGCGACCGTGTCGCCGCCGCCGGCAACCGAGACCAGCGCGCCTTCCTTCGTGCGCGCGGCCGCATGCCGTGCCGCAGCGACGGTCGCCTTGTCGAAGGGAGCGATCTCGAAGGCACCGAGCGGGCCGTTCCAGACCAGCGTTTCGGCGCGCGTGATCCAGGCGTTGACCGCCTCGACCGATTTCGGGCCGACGTCCAGCACCATGGCATCGGCGGGGATGCTGTCGATCGCCACCACCTCGTTGTCGGCACCGGCCTTGAACTCGCGGGCGACGACGCCGTCTTCGGGAAGGATGATCGCGCAGCCGGCACCGGCGGCCTCGATCATGATCTGCTTGGCGGTGTCGGCCAGGTCGTGCTCGCAGAGAGACTTTCCGACATTCGTGCCGCGGGCGGCGAGGAAGGTGTTGGCCATGCCGCCGCCGATGACCAGCGCATCGACCTTCTTCACCAGGTTCGTCAGGAGATCGATCTTGGTGGAAACCTTGGCGCCGCCGACGATGGCGACGACCGGACGCTTCGGATTGCCGAGACCCTTTTCGAGCGCTTCGAGCTCGGCCTGCATGGTGCGACCGGCATAGGCGGGCAGCAGATGGGCGAGGCCCTCCGTCGAGGCGTGGGCGCGATGGGCGGCTGAGAAGGCGTCATTGATGTAGACGTCGCCGTTTGCGGCCAGCGCCCGGGCGAAGTCGGCGTCGTTCTTTTCCTCGCCCTTGTGGAAGCGGGTGTTCTCCAGAAGCAGGATGTCGCCGTTCTTGAGCGCATCGACGGCGGCCTTCGCCTTGTCGCCGGTGCAGTCCTCAGCGAATGCGACGGGCTGGCCGAGCACGTCCTTGACCGCCGGCACGATGAGGCCGAGCGATTGGTCGGCGACCGGTTCGCCCTTCGGGCGGCCGAAATGGGCGAGCAGGATGACCTTCGCGCCCTTCTTCGACAGTTCGAGGATGGTGGGCGCGACGCGCTCGATGCGGGTCGCATCCGTCACCTTGCCGTCCTTGATGGGGACGTTGAGGTCGACGCGGACAAGGACGCGCTTGCCGGCGATGTCTGTGAGGTCGTCCAGGGTCTTGAAGGTCATGGGCATCTTCCGTGAGGGCTGAAGCGTGGAATGAAGGGTGTGCGTGCTGCCCCCCTCTATCCTGCCGGGCATCTCCCCCTCACGGGGGGAGATCGGCAAGACGATGGCACCGCATTTCAGTCGCAGCGTTTGCGAGAGGCGCGGCGTTGCTCCATGTGATCTCCCCCCATGAGGGGGAGATGCCCGGCAGGGCAGAGGGGGTATCGCATCCGACAAAGGACGCGATACCGATTTTCCTCAGATCAGCTTGGCAAAGGCGACGGCGGTGTCGGCCATGCGGTTGGAGAAGCCCCACTCGTTGTCGTACCAGGAGAGGATACGGACGAACTTGCCTTCCATGACCTTGGTCTGGTCGATCGCGAGGATCGACGAATGGCTGTCGTGGTTGAAGTCGCGCGAGACCAGCGGCTCTTCCGTGTAGCCGAGGATGCCCTTCAGGGCGCCGTTGGAGGCGGCCTTGATGGCGTCGTTGACTTCCTGGACCGTGGTGTCGCGCTTGGCGACGAACTTGAAGTCGACGACCGAGACGTTCGGGGTCGGCACACGGATCGAGGTGCCGTCGAGCTTGCCCTTCAAGTGCGGCAGCACGAGGCCTACGGCCTTGGCGGCACCGGTCGAGGTCGGGATCATGGACAGCGCTGCCGCGCGGGCGCGGTAGAGGTCCTTGTGCATCGTGTCCAGCGTCGGCTGGTCGCCGGTGTAGGAGTGGATCGTGGTCATGAAGCCGTGGTCGATGCCGACCAGGTCGTCGAGGACCTTGACCACCGGAACCAGGCAGTTCGTCGTGCACGAGGCGTTGGAGATGACCAGGTGTTCCTTGGTCAGCTTGTCGTGGTTGACGCCGAAGACGACGGTCAGGTCGGCGCCGTCGGCCGGAGCCGAGACGATGACGCGCTTGGCGCCGGCCTGCAGGTGCAGGGCAGCCTTGTCGCGTGCCGTGAAGATGCCGGTGCATTCCAGGGCGATGTCGACGCCCAGTTCCTTGTGGGGAAGGGTGGCCGGATCCTTGATCGCGGTGACCTTGATCGGCTTGCCGCCGCCGACGGTGATGGTGTCGCCCTCGACCTTCACCTCGGCCGGGAACTTGCCGTGGATCGAATCGTAGCGCAGCAGGTGGGCATTGGTCTCGACCGGACCCAGGTCGTTGATCGCCACGACTTCGATGTCGGTGCGGCCGGATTCGACGATCGCGCGCAGGACGTTGCGGCCGATGCGGCCAAATCCGTTGATGGCAACTTTCACGGTCATTTCGGGTCTCTCCCTGTCAACATGGTATGTGGAAGGGCGCGCGGCGGGGCCGCGCGCCGGAACGGATCAGCCGAGGTTCTTTTCAGCGGCGGCGACGACGGCCTCCGGCGTGATGCCGAAGTGCTTGTAGAGGTCCTTGTAGGGGCCCGATGCGCCGAAGGACGACATGCCGATGAAGGTGCCGTCCGAGCCGATGATGTGATCCCAGCCCTGGCGGATGCCGGCCTCGACGGCGATCTTGACCGGCGAGTTGCCGATGATCGCCTTCTGGTAGGCTTCCGGCTGCTCGTAGAACAGCTCGACGCAGGGAACGGAGACGACGCGGGTGGAAATGCCCTTGGCCGTCAGCGCCTCGCAGGCCTTGACCGCGATCTCGACTTCCGAACCGGTGGCGAAGATCGTCACCTTGGCGTCGGATGCGGAGATCAGGTCGTAGGCGCCCTTGGCGCAGAGGTTCTGTTCCTCGAACTCCGTGCGAACCGGCATCAGGTTCTGGCGGGTCAGCGCCAGGCCGGAGGGGCGATGCTTGTTCTGAAGCGCCAGCTGCCAGCACTCGACCGTTTCGGTGGCGTCGGCGGGGCGGAACATCAGGAGGTTCGGGATGGCGCGCAGCGCCGCCATCTGCTCGACCGGCTGGTGCGTCGGGCCGTCCTCGCCGAGACCGATGGAATCATGGGTCAGGACGTGGATGACGCGGATGCCCATCAGGGCCGCGAGACGGATCGACGGACGGCAATAGTCCGAGAAGATCAGGAAGCCGCCGGAGTAGGGGATGAGGCCGCCGTGCAGCGCCATGCCGTTCATCGCAGCCGCCATGCCGTGCTCGCGCACGCCGTAGTGGAGGTAGCGGCCGGAGAAGTCGTCGGGCGTGATCGACTTGGTCTGGCTGGTCTTGGTGTTGTTGGAGCCGGTCAGGTCGGCCGAGCCGCCGATCGTTTCCTGCAGCACGCCGTTGATGACTTCCAGCGCGTCTTCGGAGGCCTTGCGGGTCGCCGGGTTCGGCTTGGTCTCAGCCAGCTTCTTCTTGTAGGCGGAGATCGCCGAATCGAGGCCGCTTTCGAGGTCGCCGGCGAAGCGGCGGACGAACTGCGCCTTCTTCTCCGGATCGGCCTTCTCCAGGCGTTCCTGCCATTCCCTGTGCGCCTTGGTGGAGCGCAGGCCGGCGAGGCGCCAGGCGTCGAGCACGTCGGAGGGAACGGAGAAGGCTTCGCCGTCCCAGTTCAGTGCCTTGCGGGTGGCGGCGATCTCTTCCGCGCCGAGCGGGGAGCCGTGGACCTTGTGGGTGCCGGCCTTGTTCGGCGCGCCGAAGCCGATGATCGTCTTGCAGGCGATCATGGTCGGCTTGTCGGACTTCTGCGCCTGTTCGATCGCGGCGGCGATCGCGTCCGGGTCATGGCCATCGACGGCGATCGTGTTCCACTGGCTGGCGCGGAAGCGGGCGTGCTGGTCAGTCGAGTCGGCGATCGAGATCGGGCCGTCGATCGAGATGTTGTTGTCGTCCCAGAAGACGATCAGCTTGTTGAGCTTCAGGTGGCCGGCAAGCGCGATGGCTTCCTGGCTGATGCCTTCCATCAGGCAGCCGTCGCCGGCGAGCACGTAGGTGTAGTGCTCCATCAGGTCGGAGCCGAACTCGTCGCGCAGCTTGCGCTCGGCGATCGCCATGCCAACGGCATTGGCGATGCCTTGGCCGAGCGGACCGGTGGTCGTCTCGATGCCGGCGGCGTGGCCGTATTCCGGGTGGCCGGCGGTCTTCGCGCCGAGCTGGCGGAAGTTCTTGATCTCGTCGATCGTGATGTCCTCGTAGCCGGTCAGGTAGAGGAGCGAATAGAGCAGCATCGAGCCATGGCCGGCCGACAGCACGAAGCGGTCGCGGTTCGGCCAGGACGGAGCCTTCGGGTCGAAGGTCATGAAGCGGGTGAAAAGGACCGTTGCGATGTCCGCGGCACCCATCGGAAGACCGGGATGGCCGGAATTTGCTTTCTCCACGGCATCCATGGAAAGAAAGCGAATAGCATTCGCCATCCGGTCGTGTTTTTCGCGAGAGATCATGACTGTTCCAAATAATCGGGGTGTCAGGGCCGATGCCTGTCGGGGTCACCGGTTAGGAAGCGGCTGACACATAGCAGGTGCAGTGCGCAAGTCAACGAATTGGACGGGTTTTGCCGCGATTTGCGGCGATTTGCCGTCATAAACGGCATCGCATTTTCGCCGCCGGAAACCGGCGTCTTCGCAGTGCAAAAACATCATCCACAGCGGATGCGGCCACAGTCCGGACGGGCGGTTGACGCTGGAGTTCGATCTTGAATACTGTCAAGACCTTGAAGCAAACAGCTCACACGGCGATTCGTCCGTGACTGATATGCCGGTGAAGGCGTCATGGCGGCAGGAGAAACAATCAGGGCGGCGGTCGAGGAGTTGAGCAAGGCTTTGACGAGCCTCGACAATGCGCTCGACATGCGTTTCGACCGTGAGCGCGACCACGGCGAGATCGAGGGCGAGGTGCGCCGCGTCAACGTGGATCGCTCGCGGCTGGCCCAGGAGCTCGACCAGGCGGAATTCCGGGCGAACCGGCTCGAGGAGGTCAACCGCGAGGTCTCCCGCCGGCTGGTCACCGCCATGGAAACGATCAGGGCGGTCCTCGACCGCTGACGATGCGCGCCGATATCACTTGAGACAGGGCGGGAGTTTTCGATGGCGCAAGTAACGGTTCTGATCGATGGCAAGGCCTACCGTATGGCCTGCGAGGAAGGGCAGGAACAGCACCTGACCGACCTGGCCGCCGGCTTCGACCGCTATGTCGGCCACCTCAAGGGCCAGTTCGGCGAGATCGGCGACCTGCGCCTGACGGTGATGGCCGGCATCATGATCATGGACGAGCTGAGCGAGATGACCCGCCGGCTGACGGCGCTCGAGACCGAGGCGGAGGATCTGCGCAAGGGACGCGACAGCGCGGTCGCCGAGGTCTCGCGCGAAGAGGAGGCGATCGCCACCGCGATCGGCGAACTGACGAGCCAGATTCAGGGCATGACGGCGAAGCTTTCCGGCAGGCCGGCCGCGAACTGAGACGAGATAGCCACTGGCGGACCGGCCGCTTTCATCCTATATCTACGAAGCGATCTGTGCTTCCCGACAGGCAACAACATTCCCCGGGGCCATACACGATCTCAAGGGAGCTGTCCCTGGCCGGACCCGTGGGTCCGGACATACGGCGCCCACCTACTTTGTAGGCACCCGGGATCGTCAAACGCCATCGGTCGCCACGGATCGCGCTCCTTCCATTCTCCAACGCAGGCAAGCCGCGACAATGCTGTTGCGGGCCGCGTATCCTTCCCATCATGTCCCGAAGTTCAGCCTGCTTTCGCTCCGGCCTGACGGTCGGCGTCAGCCACGGCCGGCGAGGATGGCGCGGCTGAGCATGCCGGCGAGGGGCGCGGGGAGCCTGGCCTTGGCCAGATCGGCGACCATCCGCCGTTCCTCGGTGGGGACGGCGCCCAGGAGAGCGAGACCGAGAGCGTAGGCGATCGCGCCGGCGAGGATGCCGATGGCCATGCCGGCGAGATTCGGCATCCACCAGATGCAGCCGCCCGCTGCCGCAGCACAGAGGGCCGCGGCCAGCAGGACCTTCGCCAGCGCCAGGAGATCGCAGGCGATGCCGAGGCGGCGGTGGCAGTACCGGAGGCAGAAGATGCAGCTTGCCGTCAGCGTCAGGCCCTTGACGACGGCGGCGGCCATCGTGCCGAAAAGCGGGACCGTCGCAAAGAGCAGGCCGATGCAGGCAATGCCTTCCAGGAGCGAGAGCCGCAGCACCGTACCGCTTTTCTCGCGCGCGAGCATCAGGCGATAGGGCACGGTGATGAGGGCGGAGAAGACGGTGAAGCCGAGCAGGACGACGGACAGCGCCACCGATGAGCGGAAGTCCTCGCCGAACAGAAGCGGGATCAGCACCGGCGATATGGCGGCGCCGCCGAGGCTGACCGGCGCGATCACCAGCAACAGGCCGAGCAGGCTGCGCCGGTAGGATTTCGTCAGCGCGGCATGGTCGCCGCGGTCGCTGTGGTGGGAGAACAGCGGCACCAGCGGCGCCACCAGGAAATAGGAGAGCTGCACGACCATGCCGGCCATGGTCGAGGCGATCGCATAGTGCCCGACGGCGACCAGGTTGAAGAACAGGCCGATGACGGCGAGTTCCACCCGCGAGCCCAGCAGCGCCGTCAGGCCGCCGGAGAGCCAGGCGTTGCGCGCATAGGCCTTCATCGGCGGCGTCACCGGTTCGATGCCCCTTGCGGCCGGCTTCAGGTATTTCGGCAGCGAGAGCGCCTGCGGAAGATGGCGGAAGACATGGCCGAAGATCGCGCCCGCCGGTCCCAGCAGGACGGCGCCGAGGGCGACGAGAAAGGGCTGCACCAGGCAGCCGATCGCCGTGTTGAGGCTGCTTTCGCGGAACCGGCCGAGCCCCTGCGCCGCGCCGAGCGACATCGTCGAATAGGCATAGGAGAGGAACAGGGCCGCCGTCGCGATCCAGATCAGGGTGGCGGTCGCCTTGCCCGCATAGTCCAGCCAGAGCGCGTAGCCGACGATGGCGGCGGCGAGCGTGCCCGTCGTCAGCACGAAGCGCCGGGTCAGCAGGAGGACGAGGCCCGGGCGGGCGCCGTCCCCGCCGTCCGCCTGTCCGACGAAGCGCAGCACCGCCTGCGGCATGCCGAAATCGGAGAGCAGCGTCGCCACCGTCATGATCCAGAGCGCATAGGCGACGATGCCCGCGCCCTCCACGCCGAGGGTCCGCGCCACGATGACGCTGCTGCCGAAGCCGGCCACGAGCGAGAGCAGGCCGGCGGCGGCGTTGAGCAGGGATGAGCCGAGCATGGATTGCATCGTGGCGACTGTCTTCGTTCTGCCGCCCGCCGGGCGGGAGGCCGAAATACCATCCTTAACGCCTAGAACAGCGGGCTTAAGATTCGGTATCCGGCGATAGAAAAGCCGGACTTCCGGGCTTTTCGCTAACCCCGGCTTAACAAAACTGGTTTAGGGCAGAACCAGCGTATCTTCCATCCTGAGGTGTAGTCCATGCCGGATATCTCGCTTTCCGCGCGCCATGAAAGCCGGCTGAAGCAGAAGCTGCAGCACCTCTTCTGGCGCCTCATCGCGGTCCTTCCCGACCGGCCGTACCTGCGCTGGAAGTATTATTCCATGGCAGGGCGCTTCCCTGACCTCGACCGGCCGCGGCTGTTCAGCGAGAAGGTGCAGGCGCGCAAGCTCTACGATCGACGGCCGATCTATGCGCAGATGGTCGACAAGCACGGGGCCAAGGCGCTGATCGCGCAGCGCGCCGGCGAGCAGTATGTGATCCCGACCTATTGGGTCGGGCGCGATCTCAAGGCGGTCGACTGGGCGACCATTCCGCTGCCGGCGGTGGTCAAGCCGACGCATGCCTCCGGCTGCGGCGCGTTCCTGCGCGAGCGGCGCGACATCGACGAACTCTTGGCCGCCGATCCGGGGTCGGAATGGCTGAAGCTCAAGCATCACCGCATCAACCGCGAATGGGCTTATGGCGAATTCGAGCCGCTGATCATCATCGAGCAGATGCTGGTGGACAATGGCGATGCGCCCGACGACTATCGGTTCTTCGTCTTTTCGGGCCGTGTCTCCCATATCGAGATGCGGCTTCGGCGCGACGGCGTCGGCTATGAGCGCAACTTCACGCCGGACTGGCAGCCGATGAAGCACGAGAGCTTCTACTACGAACCCTATCCGGGCGATTTGCCGCGGCCGGACGATCTGGACGAGATGCTGGAGGTCGTGCGCAAGATCGCCGGCGACAGCGATTTCATGCGCGTCGATCTCTACCGCTGCGGCGGGCGCATCTATGTCGGCGAACTGACGCTCTATCCGGGCGGCGGCTTCAAGGGCTGCGTGCCGGACCAGTTCGACGAGATGCTCGGGGCGATGTGGAAGCAGGAGCTGGTGCAGGCGCTGCGCTGAGGACAGACAGGCCGGTGGCCACAGGCCCGCCGGCGGCGACGGACCGGAACGAGATGCGATTCCTATTTCTATCGACGCACGCCTTCCTGCCGACCACGCGCAAGGCGAGCGTGCATTTCGTGACCGAGGCGCTTGCCGCCCGTGGCCACGAGGTCGATACGATCAGCGTCGGCTTCAGCGCCCTGACCGCGATCAAACGGCCGGGACTCCATGCGCAGCTTTCGGCAGAGCAAAAGAACCGCTTCGTGCAGACCGCGCCGCGCCGCCGTTCCGCCTGCTATTTGCCGCCGCTGCACCCGTTCAGTTCGAAAAACGGCGTACTCAACGGGATCAACGCGCTGTTCTTCCCGCTCTACGGCAACCTGCCGCCTGCCTTCATGAAGGCGGCGATCCGTGCCGCGGACGTGGTGGCGATCGAATCCGGGACGGCGATCACCTTCTTCGATGCGGTCCGCCGTATCAATCCCGCCGCCCGCACGCTCTATTTCAAGCGCGACCGGCTCGATACCGTCGGCGCCGCCACGCACCTGCAGCAACTGGAGCGCCGCATCGCGCCGCTGTTCGACCGGGTGATCGTGCCGTCCGCGGCCATGGCGGAAGGGCTGCCGCAGGAGAGCCGCATCGTCGCCGTCCCGCAGGGCATAGACAAGGTCGCGTTCGACGCCTGCACGACGCCGCCCTATGCGGCCGGATCGCGCAACGGTGTCTCCGTCGGCAACATGCTGTTCGATGCGGATGCGGTGCGGGCGATGGCGACGGCGAAGCCGGACGTCTTCCTGCATCTGTTCGGCGCAGGAATTTCGGGCCCGTTTCCGCCGAATGTGCGTCTCTACGGCGAGCGGGCGTTCGCGGACATCGTGCCCTATATCAGGTTCGCCGATTTCGGCATCGCGCCCTACCGGCTGACCGAGCGGGAGCGCTATCTCGCCGAATCCAGCCTCAAGCTCCAGCAATACGCCTATTGCCTGCTGCCGGTGCTCGTGCCGGAGATCTTGGGCGCCGGGCGCGGCAACCTCGTCGGCTATGCACCGGCAGGCGAACCGGACTGGGCCGCCAAGGTCGAGAAGGCTGTTGCGCTGCCGCATGATCCGGCATGGCGCGAGGGCATCCTGTCCTGGGACGAGGTCGCCGCCCGGATCGAGGACGAGCTGGCGGACATGCGCGGCGATGCCCGAGTAGCAGGGGACGCGGCGGAATAGGGCCGGGCCGTTCTCGCCTGCGTGGCGATGAAGGATCCCGCCCCGATCAGCCGTGAAGCCTCGCACCCTTGGCGATCCTATCGACGATCCTCTTGTCGGCGCGGACGGCCAGGTCCACCACCTTTGCGGTTGACGGGAAAGTGGCTCGCCCTGACGAGAGCCGACGGCTCGCCCGCGAGGGCCGGCGCGACCTGACGATACTCAACGGAAACGAGAACCGCCCGCAACGCGGTTGTTGCGGGCGGTTCGGCATTGTCACGTTCAACGAAGGCGCTTGGCGATCAGGCGGCGGCCTTCATTTCCTTGTCGATCATCGCGCGCAGGGCGCCGAGGTCCTTGGCGAAGGCGCGGATGCCTTCGGAGAGCTTTTCGGTCGCCATCGCGTCCTCGTTAAGCATCCAGCGGAAGGTCTTCTCGTCGACCTTGATCGGGGCGGCGCGATTGACCGTCTCCGGCGAAAGCTTGCGCTCCAGCGTGCCTTCGGCCTTGTCGAGCTCTTCCAGCAGTTGCGGGCTGATCGTCAGGCGGTCACAGCCGGCCAGGGCTTCGATCTCGCCAATATTGCGGAACGAGGCGCCCATGACGATCGTCTTGATGCCGTTGGACTTGTAGTAGTCGTAGATCGCGCGGACCGACAGGACGCCCGGATCGTCCTCGGCGGTGAACGTCTTGCCGGAGGCCTTGACGTGCCAGTCGAGGATGCGGCCGACGAAGGGCGAGATCAGGAAGGCGCCGGCATCGGCGCAGGCGATGGCCTGGGCCTTGTTGAAGAGCAGCGTCAGATTGCAGTCGATGCCGTCCTTCTGCAGCACTTCGGCGGCGCGGATGCCTTCCCAGGTCGAGGCCAGCTTGATGAGGATGCGCTCGCGGCCGATGCCGCGCGCCTCATAGGCCTTGATGATGGCGCGGCCCTTTTCGATCGAGGCTTCGGTGTCGAACGACAGGTCGGCGTCGACCTCGGTCGAGACGCGGCCGGGGACGAGGCCGGCAAGGGCTGCGCCGACGGAGATCGCCAGGCGATCGGCGACCGCGGCGATCACGCCCTCGCGGCTGCCGCCCTGCGACTGGCCCCAGCGCAGCGCCTCGGCGACGGTGTCGGCGAACATCGGTGTGCCCAGCGCCTTCAGGACGATCGTCGGATTGGTGGTGCAATCGACGGGCTTCAGCCGGGCCACGGCTTCGATGTCGCCGGTGTCCGCCACAACAGTCGTCATCGCACGCAGTTGTTCAAGCTTGGAGGTCATGTTCGAGATCCCGTTCCGTGGTGTCAAGCAAGGTGCCGTCCGTCCGCAGCAAGCGCAGGCTGCGCAATTTTTGAAGTGCCGGCACAGCGTCGCGGGCTTCCTGGAACCGCTTCGCCGTGACCGCACACTAGCACTCCGCCGACACTTTGTCGCGCCGAGGGTGCGTGGCGAATATCGGTGGCGCATGGGTCGAATGTCAAGCACTTTTGCACATTCAGATAAACATATGTCGCATCATCTCCGTTTCGTGCTAGGAAGGACGGATAGCATGGCCGCGGCTCCGGCCGCAGAAACGGGGACGGGAATTTGGCGAAACTCAGGCGCGGAACGCACACGGCCTATTCCGAGAGCGCCTCACTGCGCCTGCGGGCAGCCTGGCTCTACTACAACCAGCGCATGACGCAGAAGGACGTTGCCGAGAAGCTCGGCATCGGCCGCACCACGGTGATCCGCCTGCTGGACGAGGCGCTGAAACGGGGCGAGGTGCAGATCTGGATCGACGAGGGGGTCGGCGACTGCGTGGAACTGGCGACCCGGCTGGAGCGGGCCTACGGGCTCGACGAGGCGATCGTGGTGCCCGCGGCGGAGACGGCGGAGGGGACGGCCAAGGGGGTCGGGCTCGCTCTCGGCCAGTTCCTGACCGAGGTCATTCCCGACGACTGTACGGTGGGTGTCGGCTGGGGTCGGACGCTGACCGCATCGCTCGCCAGTTTTCGCCCCGCGCGGCGGGAACGGGTGAAGGTGGTCTCGCTGCTCGGCGGAGTGGTCGAGGCGCATCACATCAACCCGATCGAATACAGCTGGCGGATCGCCAGCCAACTCGGCGCGGAATGCTACCTCTTTCTTGCGCCGCTGATCGTGGACAGCGGCGAGACCAAGTGCCGCCTGATCGAGAAGTGCGGCCTGAAGCCGCTGTTCGAGCTGGCGGAAAACATGGACATCGCCGTCGTCAGCTGCGGTGACATCGGACCGGATTCCACCTCGCTCTCACGCGGCTTCCTGCCGCCGGAGGTGTTGAAGGAGCTGGTGGCTGCGGGCTGCGTCTGCGACACCATGTGCAATTTCCTCGACGCCGAGGGGCGGACGATCGACCATCCGATCCGCGACCGGGTGATGTCGATCGATCTCGATACGGTGAAGAAGGCGAACCATATCGTGCTCGTCTCCGGCGGCGCGCACCGGGCGCCGGCCATCCGCGCGACGATCCGGCGCGTCGGCTGCAACACGCTGATCACAGACGAGGGGGCTGCGGCTTCCCTGCTGCGACTGGCCGAGGCGCAGGCGGCCTGACCCTGGGCAAGAGCCGTCAGATGAGGTTCAGCAGGGCCGCGCGCGAGACCGCGCCGGTGATGTTGCGCGCCTCGAGCTTCTCCATGGCGCTGGAAAGCGCTTCGGCGACGCGGGGCAGGGGCAGGTCCGTTTCCAGCACGATCTGACCCGGCGTCCTGCCTTCGGCGGCAAGCGCAAGGCAACGCACCTCGATGGCGGAGAGGTCGGGTGCGGCACCGCTGTGCCGGTGACGGAACTGGGAATCGGCTGATGACATGGCGGGCTTGATAGAGAGCCGACAGCCCCGAGCCCAGCCGAACTCTCTGAAATGCTTTATTAAACCTTATGCACATGCCGCGCGGTTACAGCTGTCGCCGACCGTGTGCTCCGGGATTGCGGGGCTCCGGGCGCCTTCCGCAGCCGTTGGGGATGGTGTCGCATATCGATACAGTCGCAGGCGTCGCCGTTTCCGAGGTCGTTGGGTCGGGCCGATCGCCCGGGCAAACACCATTTCCCGGCGGAGGTTGCAGGCAGGCGGCCTATGGCAGTATGGGAGGGGAGGATCAGCCGGGGATGGGACGCGTGACGCCGAAGGAACAGAAGGCCGAGCTTCGAAACCGGAAGCTGGCATTGCGGGATGCGATGCCCGTGCAGGAACGGATCGAGGCGAGCCTCGCAATGGCGGAGCATGCCGGCGACATCATCGCCTTCGAGCCGGGCGCCGTTATTTCCGGCTTCTCGCCGATCCGGTCGGAGGCCGACATCCGGCCGCTGATGGCGCGGCTTGCCGAGCGCGGCGCGCGGCTGTGCCTGCCGGTCGTGCTCGACCGCGAGCGGATCATCTTCCGCGAACTCGTGCGCGGCGCGCCGCTGGTCAAGACGGGCTTCGGCACGACGGGACCGGGGCCGGAGGCGGAAGAGCTCGACCCGGAAATCCTGCTGGTTCCGCTTTCGGCCTTCGATGCCGGCGGCCACCGCATCGGCTATGGCGCAGGGCACTACGACCGCGCGATCGGCCGGCTGCGCGCCAAGGGACTGACGCCGCGGCTGATCGGCATCGCCTTCGATTGCCAGGAGGTGCCGGCCGTGCCGGCGGAGGCGCACGACGTGGCGCTCGATGCGATTTTGACCGAGACCGGCTTTCGCATATTCAAGGAACAAGGTGGACAGGGCTGATGCGGTTTCTCTTTCTCGGTGACGTGGTGGGCAAGAGCGGGCGGACCGCCGTCTGGGAACGGCTGCCGGGGCTGATTTCCGACCTCAAGCTCGATTTCGTCGTGGTCAACGGCGAGAACGCCGCCGGCGGGTTCGGCATCACCGAGGAGATCTTCCAGGAGACGATCAACGCCGGCGCCGACGTCGTGACCACGGGCAACCACGTCTGGGACCAGAAGGAGGCGGTGACCTTCGCCGGCCGGCACGACCAGTTCCTGCGACCGGCGAACTATCCGGCCGGCACGCCGGGGCGCGGGTCGAACCTGTTCTTTGCCCGCAACGGCGCGCGCGTGCTGGTGGCCAACATCATGGGACGGGTCTTCATGCATCCCGAACTGGACGATCCCTTCACCACCGGCGAGGCGATCCTCGCCTCCTGCCCGCTCGGCGAGCAGGCGGATGCGATCATCTTCGACTTCCATGCCGAGGCCACGAGCGAGAAGCAGTGTTTCGGCCATTTCGTCGATGGCCGCGCCAGCCTCGTCGTCGGCACGCATACGCACGTGCCCACCGCCGATTGCCAGATCCTGAACGGCGGTACCGGCTACATGTCGGATGCCGGCATGTGCGGCGACTACGACAGTTCGCTCGGTATGGACAAGGAGGAGCCGCTCAATCGCTTCATCTCCAAGATGCCCAAAGGCCGCTTCGAGGCGGCGAGCGGGCCTGCGACGATCTGCGGGCTGGGCGTGGAGATTTCCGACAGGACGGGGCTGGCGGAAAAGATCGCGCCGCTGCGGCTCGGACCGCGGCTGCAGGAGACCATCCCCAGCTTCTGGGGATGATCGTTTTCCCGCAAGGATTGTTCTTGCGTTGATCTGCAGCTTTGGCATGATTTTTGTATTGCGATTTAAAGTGATACAGAAATCATGCAGATCGTCTATGATGAGCGCAAACGCCGGTCGAACATCGAAAAGCACGGATATGACTTTGCGGACCTGACGCCCGATTTCTTTGTGCGGTCGACGATCGTGCCAGTACAGCGTGGGCGCCTGATGGCGATCGGGGTGCTGCACCGCGGGGTCATTGCCGTCGTTTTCGTAACGCTGGGTTCGCAGGGGCTTTCAATCATCTCCATGCGCCCCGCGAGCCGGAAGGAAAGGAGCGCCCATGGCTACGCCTAGACTGCACATTCCGCCTCTGACCGACGAGGAAGAAGCCGAAATCCAACGCCAGATTGCCTCCGACCCCGACAATCCGGAGGCGACGGAGGAGGAACTGGCGAACGCCCGGCCTTTCGCCGAGGTTTTCCCCGAGTTGGCGGAGTGCATCCGGCGATCGCGCGGCCGGCCGGCCGTGCCGCGGCCGAAGCAGCAGGTCTCGCTGCGCCTCGATCCGGAGGTCATCGAGAAGTTCAAGGCGACCGGGAAAGGCTGGCAGGCGCGCATCAACGAGGTGCTGAAGCGCGCCAAGGTCTAGCGACAAAAGAGCGTGTCGCGTCAGCTCGCCCACTGGCGGCGGATTTCGTCCGGCGTGTCGCCGAACACGATGTGGGTGCGCACGCCGACATGCGGTTCCTCGTCCGGATTGAAATTGGCCTTGGCGATCTCCCAGCCGAACTTGAGGGTGTTGCCGGTCGAGGCCCAGATCGCCGCATCGTCCAGCCGCAGCGCCAGCATGGTTAGCATCGGATCGTGCTTGCCGTGGTCGTACCAGGCCTCGACGATCGAGTTCCAGTATTCATCGATCTTCGCCGGATTTTTCTCCACGGTGATGCGACCGACGAGGCAGGCGTGATAGTCGTGGTCCTTGCCGACGACGCAGAAATGGGCCCTTGCGCCCTGGCCGATCGCTTCCACCAGATCGGTTTCGGTCTTGGTAAAGAACCAGATCGTCGCCGCCCGCCGGTCGAGATGCGGGGCCATCGGCTGCATGTGCATGCGGTCGTTCTCCAGTCCGAGCATGCCGGCCTGGATCCGGTCGATTTCGTCGTAGAGCTGATCCTTGGGGTGTATTCGGGCTTCCGCCAGATTTGCCATGGCTGTCGTCCTTTCTCGTATCGGTCCATGCAGGCCAAACGTCTCGCCCCGGCGGTTGTTCCGGCACCGGGCTGACGGGATTGTGAATGCGGCAGGCGAGGTTGCTCTCGACCGTGTGAGGTCGCGTTGGCATAGTTCCGGCGTCCATCGAACGGAGCCGCCGCCCATGCAGTCCATTCGGTTCTCGCGTCTCGTCCTGCCGCTCGTTCTGCTCCTGTCGGGATTGTCGCCGGCGCAGGCGCAGGAGACGGCAAAGCCGGCCAGCCAGTGCCAGATGATCGCGCAGGCCGTGCCCGGGGCCATCCTTGCGAGCCTTGCATCGCCGGCTTTCGAGCTGGCGCAGGCGCAGGCCGACGGAACGGTCAGGATCACCTATATCGGGCACTCCACGTTCTTCATCGAGACGCCGGGTGGCATCAAGATCGCGACCGATTACAATGGCTGGTATAAGCCGCCGTCGCTACCGACGGTGGTGACGATGAACAAGGCGCATTCCAGCCATTATACGCTATCGCCCGAGCCTGGCATCGAGCATGTGCTGCACGGCTGGCGGGACGATGGCGCGCCGGCCGACCACGACATCGTCGCCGGCGACGCCTACGTCCGCAACGTGCCGACGGATATCCGCAGTTGGGGCGGGGCGATGGAGCAGAACGGCAACTCGATCTTCATCTTCGAGATCGCGGGGCTCTGTATCGGCCATCTCGGGCACCTGCACCACGAACTGACGGAAAAGCAGTATGCCGAGATCGGCCGGCTGGATATCCTGATGGTGCCGGTCGACGGCGGCCTGACGATGGGGGCGGAGAGCATGAGCCGCGTGGTCGAGCGGCTTCGCTCCGCGCTGATCCTGCCCATGCACCGGCGCGGTCCGCCGATCGACCGCTTCCTGTCGATGTTCGACGAGGATTTCGCCGTGTCCTTCGCCGATACGGAAAGCGTCGAGGTGTCGATCCGCTCGCTGCCGCGACAACCGACGATCCTCGTTCTCAAGGGCGTGTAAGCCGTTCTTAGAAGCGGTCGCGCCGGTGATCGGCATCGTGCAATGCAGATTTTGCCGCCCCTGCTGGACGCAGGGCGACAATAAAACTATAACGCGCCCAATTTCCAAAATCGGAGCTTGCCTGGCCGGACTGGACGCGGACGGGTTCGCTCCCGAACCGAAGACAGCGCGCGGCCGTTCCCAACGGATGAGGCATTGCCGTCGCGCCCAACAGCTTAAGGGGTGCCATGGCAGGCCATTCACAGTTCAAGAACATCATGCATCGCAAGGGCCGCCAGGATGCCGTGCGGTCGAAAATGTTCTCCAAGCTCGCACGCGAAATCACCGTCGCCGCCAAGGCCGGCATGCCCGACCCGGCGATGAACCCGCGCCTGCGCCTGGCGATCCAGAACGCCAAGGCGCAGTCCATGCCGAAGGACAATATCGACCGCGCCGTCAAGAAGGCTTCCGGCGGAGACGCGGAGAACTACGAGGAAATCCGCTACGAGGGCTACGGCCCGGGCGGCGTCGCCGTCATCGTCGAGGCACTGACCGACAACCGCAACCGCACCGCATCCTCCGTCCGCTCGACCTTCACCAAGGCCGGCGGCGCGCTGGGCGAGACCGGCTCGGTCTCCTTCTCCTTCGACCGGGTCGGGGAGATTACCTACAAGCTTGCGGCCGGTGATGCCGACGCGGTGATGGATGCGGCGATCGAAGCCGGCGCCGACGACGTCGAGACCGACGACGAGGTCCACACCATCTATTGTGCCTTCGAGAACATCGGCGAGGTCTCCAAGGCGCTGGAATCGACGCTTGGCGAAGCCGAGACCGTCAAGGCGATCTGGAAGGCACAGAACACGGTGCCGGTCGACGAGGAGAAGGCGCAGTCGCTGATGAAGCTCATCGACACGCTGGAAGACGACGACGACGTGCAGAACGTCTACTCGAACTTCGAAGTTTCCGACGAGGTGATGGCGAAGCTCTCGGCCTGATCGTCGAAGGTCATCCGGAACGGTAGTGGGCCCGCGCCTTGACGGCACGGGCCCATTTTCATGTGGACGTCAGGACCGCACTCGGCCCCCTTTGGCCGCCGAGCCTAGGCCGACAGCGCCCGCTGCGCCTCGGCAAAGAGGCGCACGGATTTGAGCCGAGCCTCCATGTCGTAGACGGGCATCGAGACGATGAACTCGTCCGCCCCGGTCTGCTCGAGGAAGGCGGCTATCCTGTCTCTGACGGTCTGCGGCCCGCCGACCACCGCATATTGCAGCGTGTGCTCGACCATGATCTTTTCGTGCTCGCTCCAGAAGGCGTCCATGCTTTCGACCGGCGGCGGGAAGACGGTCGGGGCGCCGCGGCGCAGCGAGACGAAGGATTGCTGCATGGAGGTGAAGAGGCGGGCGGCCTCGGCGTCGGTATCGGCTGCCACGCCCATGGCGCCCACCATCACATGCGGCTTTTCCAGATATTGCGACGGGGTGAAGCGCTCCCGGTAGATCTCGAGCGCCGACAGCAGCATGTCGGGCGCGAAATGCGAGGCGAAGGCGAAGGGCAGGCCGAGCATGCCGGCGAGATGGGCGGAGTAGTGGCTGGAGCCCAGCAGCCATACAGGCACGTTGCTGTCCGCACCGGGGATGGCGACGATCTGCTGGTTCGGCTGCAGCGGCCCCACCAGCGCCATCAGGTCGACCACGTCCTGGGGGAAGTTGTTGGCGGAGGTCTCGAGATTGCGGCGAAGGGCGCGGGCGGTGTTCATGTCGGTGCCCGGCGCACGGCCGAGACCCAGGTCGATGCGGCCGGGGAAGAGCGCCTCCAGCGTGCCGAACTGTTCGGCGATCACCAGCGGCGAATGGTTCGGCAGCATGATGCCGCCGGAGCCGACGCGGATCGTCTCCGTCCCGGCCGCGACGTGCTGGATGACGAGGGATGTGGCTGCACTGGCGATGCCGCGCATGCCGTGGTGTTCGGCCAGCCAGAAGCGGCGGTAGCCCTCCCGTTCGGCCTCCTGCGCCAGGCGCCTGGAATTGGCGAGCGACTGGGCGACGGTGCCGCCTTCGACGACCGGAGCGAGATCGAGGATCGAGAAGGGCACCATGGCGGACCTCTGCATGAATGGATTTGAATGCCCCTGCATGTAGGTTCAATTTCCTGAAATCCAAGACGGGTCGCCGGGGATGTCGGATGGCCCTGTGGATGTTTTTGTTTTGTTCACATTTCGCTGGCAGGGTCGCCGCATCGGGAATAGGGTTCGACCATGCAGGGCACGATTCGCATCATCGGCATTGATCCGGGGCTTCGCCGCACCGGTTGGGGCATCATCGAGACGCTTGGAAACTCGCTGCGGTTCGTGGCCTCGGGGACGGTGACGTCGGATGGCGAGATGGATCTCGCCTCGCGTCTCTGCCAACTCCATGACGGTCTGGCGGAGGTCGTTCATTCCTACCAGCCGGGCGAGGCGGCGGTGGAGCAGACCTTCGTCAACAAGGATGCGACGGCGACGCTGAAGCTCGGCCAGGCGCGCGGGATCGCCATGCTGGTGCCGGCGCGGGCGGGCCTGCGGGTTGCCGAATATGCGCCGAACGCGGTGAAGAAGGCGGTGATCGGCGTCGGCCACGGCGAGAAGCAGCAGATCCACATGATGCTGAAGGTGCTGATGCCGAAGGCCGAGTTCAAGGGCAACGACGCGGCCGACGCGCTGGCGATCGCCATCTGCCACGCCCACAACCGCCAGAGCCTGGCCGGTCGGCTGGCGGCGCTGGCGGGGTAGTTTGTTCTTGACTTGTTCTAAGAGAGGCGATAGGTAATACCTCGGAGGTATTACTGTGCGCGTAACGGAAAAAGGCCAAGTGACGATCCCGAAGAATATCCGCGATCGTTTGAACATCGGTCCCGGATCGGAGGTGGATTTTGTCACCGACGACAAAGGGGCACGGTTGATCGTCGTCTCCGGCGGCAAGGCGGGTGAGCCTGACGATTTTGAAGCCTGGATCAAAAGCCGATCCGGCACGTTCGATACCGGCGGCATGACGGCGGACGAGTATATGGAGTGGCTTCGGGGACCGCGTGATGACCTCGGTTCTGATTGACACGAATATCATCATCGACGTGTTCGGACCGGAAACACCATTCAAGGAATGGTCATCGCAGGCGATCATTACACTGAAGCGGGATGCGCAACTCATTCTGTCGCCGATCGTATGGGCGGAGCTTGCCGGCCTGATGCCGAGCGAGGACGCGCTTGCGCAAACGCTGGCGCGCCTCGGCCCGGTTCGCGAAGCCTTGCCTTTTTCCGCTGCATACCAGGCAGGCATGGCACAACTGCGTTATCGCCGAGCCGGCGGGCAACGTGAGCGGACCCTGCCCGATTTCTTGATCGGCGCTCATGCGGCCTTGCGCTCGCACCGCCTGCTGACCCGTGACGCGGCGCGCTACCGCACTTATTTCCCGACACTCGACATCATCTCACCCGAAACTCATCCCTGACGGATCCTTTCATGATCGGCAAACTCAAAGGCACCATTGACGAGATCGGCGAGGATCATGTCGTGCTCGACGTGCACGGCGTTGGCTACGTCGCCTTCTGCTCGGCGCGGACGCTGTCGAAACTCGGCTCGGCGGGCGAGGCGGCGGTGCTGTTCATCGAGACCTATGTGCGCGAGGACCAGCTGAGGCTGTTCGGCTTCCTGACTGGACTGGAGCGCGAATGGTTCCGGCTGCTGCAGAGCGTGCAGGGGGTCGGTTCGAAGGTGGCGCTGGCGGTGCTGTCGACGCTGACGCCGGGGGAGCTTGCCAATGCGATAGCGCTGCAGGACAAGACCTCGGTCTCGCGGGCGCCGGGCGTCGGCCCGAAGGTCGCGGTGCGCATCGTCACCGAATTGAAGAACAAGGCCCCTGCCTTTGCCGGCGATGCGGGGGTTGCGATCGGGCTGAAACAGGAGATAGGCGAGGGAGTGGCGTCGGCGCCGGTGGCCGATGCCGTCTCGGCGCTGACCAACCTCGGCTATTCGCGCGACCAGGCGGCCAATGCCGTCGCCGCGGCGCTGAAGAACGGCGGCGAGGGCGCCGACAGCGCAAAGCTCATCCGGCTGGGGTTGAAGGAGCTGGCGCGATGATTCCTTGTTTCCAATGTCATTCCTTACTATGATGCTATTTGTAAGGAGCGCGCATCATGGGTGTCTATGACAGTACCTTGACCTCGAAGGGGCAGACGACCATTCCGGCCGAGATCCGCGAGGCGCTCAACCTCAAGCCCGGCGACAAGATCCGCTACGTCGTCAGCGGCGACAGGGTCTATCTTCGGGTGAAGAACAAGAAGGCGATCGACCTCGCGGGTAAGCTTTACGACCCGAACCGGAAGCCGATTTCCATCGAGGAAATGGATGAGGCGATCGGGGATGCGATCGTCGACCACGTCCTGGGGCGCGAATGATCGGCCTGGATACGAACATTCTCCTTCGTCTGTTCCTGAAGGATGATCCTGCTCAAGCTGCCAAGGTCACCGCTCTCCTGGGGCGCCTGGGCGAGACGGGACCGGGCTATGTCAATTGCCTGACGCTGATGGAATTTGCATGGTTCCTGCGCCGCCGGGTGAAGCTGCCGAGGGAAACGGTGATGGAAAGCGTTTCGGACCTGCTCGATGTCGACGATATCGTGATCGAGGACGAGCCTCTCATCGAGGAGACACTTTCGGAAATGGCGCGCTCCAATGCTGAATTTCAGGATGTCTTCATCGCCCTTCGAAACCGGCAAGCTGGCTGCGTGTCCACAAAGACGTTTGATGCGAGGGCCGCGGCCCGAATCCCCGGAATGGAACTTCTCTCATGACCGATGCCGCCCGACTGATCACCCCGGACAAGCGCGGCGAGGACGTGGATACGACGCTGCGGCCGCAGACGCTGGACGACTTTACCGGCCAGGCGGAGGCGCGCGCCAACCTGAAGATCTTCATCGAGGCGGCAAAGAACCGCGGCGAGGCGCTGGATCACGTCCTGTTCGTCGGCCCGCCCGGCCTCGGCAAGACGACGCTGGCACAGATCATGGCCAAGGAACTGGGGGTCAATTTCCGCTCCACGTCCGGCCCGGTGATCGCCAAGGCCGGCGATCTCGCCGCACTCCTCACCAATCTGGAAGAGCGCGACGTGCTGTTCATCGACGAGATTCACCGGCTCAATCCGGCGGTCGAGGAAATTCTCTATCCGGCGATGGAGGATTTCCAGCTCGACCTGATCATCGGCGAGGGGCCTGCGGCACGCTCCGTCAAGATCGACCTGTCGAAGTTCACCCTCGTCGCGGCGACGACCCGCCTCGGCCTGCTGACCACGCCGTTGCGCGACCGTTTCGGCATCCCGGTAAGACTGAATTTCTACACGGTGGAGGAACTGGAATCGATCGTGCGGCGCGGTGCGCGGCTGATGGGGCTCGGCATGACCGACGACGGCGCGCGCGAGATCGCCCGCCGCGCCCGCGGCACGCCGCGCATCGCCGGCCGGCTCCTGCGGCGTGTGCGCGATTTCGCGGAAGTCGCCCGTGCCGATGCCGTCACCAGCGAGATCGCCGACGAGGCGCTGACGCGGCTGCTCGTCGACAATATGGGCCTCGACCAGCTCGACCGTCGCTACCTTTCGATGATCGCGCATAATTTCGGCGGCGGGCCGGTGGGGATCGAGACGATCGCGGCGGGGCTTTCGGAGCCGCGCGACGCGATCGAGGACATCATCGAGCCCTACATGATCCAGCAGGGCTTCATCCAGCGGACGCCGCGCGGGCGGGTCTTGACGGCGAATGCCTGGAAGCATCTCGGCCTGCAGCCGCCGAAGGATCTCGAGGCGTCGCAGTTCCGGCTGTTCTCGGAAGACAATTGAGGACCGGCTGCGGCCGATGCCGTGCGTCCAGCCGGGAGCCGGGACCGCGTGACTATGCGCTCGTCGCAAGTTCCGCGACCGTCGCCCTCAGCCGCTCCATGCCGCCCGGTCGCCAGCCGAGCATGCGGATCCGGTCGGTCGACATCGGGTTGAAGGCATCGGCCTCGGCCGGCTCCGGCAGCGGATGCGGACAGGCGGTGGCATCCCGGACGACGGAGAGGATCGCGCGGGTATCGACCAGGATGTCGGAGACGTTGAAGACCTCGCCGTTGACGCGCATCGGATCTGCCTCGAGCATCAGCCGCACGGCCGTGGCGACGTCGTCGCCATGGACCTCGGTGCCGGCCCTGGGAGATATCGGCCGGCCGGCGCGGTAGTCGTCGAACAGGCCCTGCCATTTGTGGTCCCGGTCCGGGCCGGCCGCGCCGTAGACGCCGGTGACGCGCAGGCTGGCGGTGATGAAGTCGTGGGCACAGAGCGCCTGCAGGCTGCGCTCGGCATCGAGCTTCACCCGGCCGTAGAGCGTGTCGGGCTTCGGGAGCGCGTCCTCGGAAAGCACGGTGCCCGCCGGCTGGGGTCCATAGACGGCGCGGCTGGAGAGAAAGACGCAGCGGCGCACGCAGGCATCGCGGGCCGCCTCGAACAGGCGCACCGAGCCGTTCAGATTGGCGCGGCGGAAGCCCTCCGGATCGTCGCCCTCGCCGCCCCGATACTTGCCAGGGACGTGGGCGAAGGCGGCGTGGACGAAATAGTAGATGCTCTGGAAGGCGTCGATCTGGTCGGGGTCGGGATCGAGATGAAGCGGCACGTAGGCGACGTCTTTGGAGAAGAAGCCCGCCGCCGGTGGCTCACGCCCGCCGACCGTCACCTTGTAACCATGTCCGAGAAGGTGCTCAACGATGAAGCGCCCGACAGTGCCGGTGCCGCCGGAGACGAGCACACGTGTCATGCGCCGGCCTTAGGCGAAAGGGAAAGAGCGACGGCCGGGCCGGAAGGACCGGAGAGCGCGTCGATGTCGGGGACCGGTCCGCCGTCGTGAAAGGCCTGCCAGAGCGCGATCAGGGGCATCAGCACCTCCGCTTTCGGGTGGTTCGTTTCCCAAGGCTTCTCGTATTGATAATGGAGCACGTGGATGCTCTTCCAGTCCCAAAGCTCGGGCATGGTGAACCAGACGTATTGCAGCATGTTGAAATAGACCGGCAGGCCGTGCCATTGCGGGAAGAAGGCCTGCAGGAAGGTCTGGTCGGTGCGCGGCCAGAAGGCGTCGGCCGTGTCCAGCCGCTCCAGCATCGCCGCAAACGTCGTCAGTGCCGGACGGGCGACGAAGACGCCTGAATTCAGCCGTTGGAAGTCGCGCAGGCTCTCATAGACGTTGGGTGCGGCCGAGAATTCGGGATAGGCGAAGAGGCGGTCGATGTTCTTCAGCACGATCGCGTCGGCATCGATGAAGATGCAAGCCTCGTACTCGACCAGTTGCCACAGCCGCAGCTTGACGAAATTGTCGAGCGGCGTGTGGAAATCCGGCTTGCGCCCCTTGGTGAAGGGGGCGGCGCCATGCAGGGCGCGGCGCGCATGGCGGGCGTTGAAGGCATCCGACAGCGGCAGCAGATCGGCTTCGACCAGCCGGCAGTCGAGTGCCGCGAGCGCTTGCCGGCCGGCCTCGCCCAGCGCCGGCGTATGGAGGATGACGATATCGGCCTGCGTGCCGCTGTGGCGGAGCGAATGCACGAGCGCCGTCGCGCCGCGGGCATAGTCGTCGTTCGTCACCAGCGTCACATAGGCATGGCGGCCTGCCGCCGGTGCATGGCGGCGGATCCCTGCCTCGACGTTCAGGCTTGCCGTCATGATACCGATTTCAGTCTCCGGCCTTCGGGGTCGTGGTTGAGGGTGGCGGCGATGTCGCGCGTCCAGGCCGAGACGGCCGGGACACGGCTGCGATCGACGCGGTAGGCGAATTTCCTGGCGACGTCGACGATCTCCGAAAGCAGGCCGTCGGCCAGCGTGGTCGGGTCGAGACCCAGTTCGCGGAACTTGTCGTTCTTCACGACGAGGTCGTTTTCGGCCGCTTCCTTGCGCGGGTTCGGCAGCCAGGCGATCTCGCTTCCAGTCAGCCCGGCGATGAGCTTTGCAAGGTCGCGCACGCGATGGGTCTCGGTCATCTGGTTGAAGATCTCCACGCGCGCGCCGCGGGCGGGGGGATTTTCCAGCGCGATCTCGATGCAGCGCACCGAATCCTGGATGTGGATGAAGGCGCGGGTCTGGCCGCCGGTGCCGTGCACGGTGAGCGGATACCCGATCGCCGCCTGGATCAGGAAGCGGTTCAGCACCGTGCCGTAGTCGCCGTCATAGTCGAAGCGGTTGACGAGTTGCGGATGCAGCCGGGTCTCGCGCGTGTGCGTGCCCCAGACGATGCCCTGGTGCAGGTCGGTGATGCGCAGGCCGTCGTTCCTGGCGTAGAACTGGAACAGCAACTGGTCCAGGCACTTGGTCATATGGTAGATCGAGCCGGGATTGGCCGGATAGAGGATCTCCTGGCTGGCGGTCGCGCCGTCCATGGTCTCGATTCCGACCGGAAGGTAGCCCTCGGGGATCGCCGCGCCCACGGTCGAGTAGCCGTAGACGCCCATGGTGCCCAGGTGGACGAGGTGGGCATCGACGCCGGTTTCGACGAGCGCGTTCAGGAGGTTGTGCGTCGCATTGACGTTGTTGTTGACCGTGTAGTTCTTGTGCCGGTCGCTCTTCATCGAATAGGGGGCGGCGCGCTGCTCGGCGAAGTGGATGACGGCGTCCGGCTGCTCCTCGCGAAGCCAGTTCTTGAGACGCTCGTAGTCGGTGGCGAGGTCGAGCAGGTGGAAGTGGATGCGGCGGCCGGTCTCCGCGTGCCAGACGCGGGTGCGTTCCTGGATCGAATCCATCGGCGTCAGCGACTGGACGCCCAGTTCGGTATCGATCCAGCGGCGCGAGAGGTTGTCCAGGATGTGAACTTCATGACCGGCGTTGGAGAGATGCAGAGCGGTGGGCCAGCCTACGAAACCATCTCCACCCAGGACTGCAATCTTCATCGCCGATACCATCGGACACTCCCTTGCGTTTGCCTGTCCCCTGCATAGTGACCGAATGTGACAAGAGTGCAATCCTTGATTTTGTTCCACATTTCCTCCACAGAGACTTCGATCTCCCCACGGCGGAGCCGGACATGACCAACGAGAATCATGCGCTTTCGGGCGAACTGACGGCAGACGGGCATCGTCTCGTGCAGCGCGTCTATTACGAGGACACCGACTTCTCCGGCTTCGTCTATCACGCGCGCTACCTGCATTTCATGGAGCGCGGCCGGACGGACTATCTGCGCTGTCTCGGCGTGGAGCAGGGGGCGCTGTCGATCGAGGGCGACACCGAGGGCCTGATGTTCGTGGTCCATCGCATGGAGATCGATTTCAAGGCGCCCGCGCGGATGGACGACGTCCTGACGATCCTGACGCATACGCAGAAGGCCGGCGGGGCGAAGATGGTCCTTCAGCAGGAGGTCCGGCGCGGCGAGCAGATTCTCATCTCCGCAAGGGTCGTCATCGCGGTGATCAATGCAAAGGGCCGGCCGCGGCGCCTGCCGGACGGGCTGGCGGCGCAATTCCTGAGTGCAGCGGCTGGCTGATCTTCAGCGGACGGCGATTCGCACCTTTCCGACCGGCGTTGGCAGGTCCCAAGGCCCGGGCCCTGGATTAATCACGGTCGCGGTAATACTCCCTTAACCATAATGATGTCTTACTCAAAGCACTGGATTTTGTGCGCTGCACGTCATCCTTTAACCAAAATTGACGGCAAGAAGGCAGTTGAAAGCGTTTGATCGGCGTGGCGGCCGGCAACATCAACCGGACATCTTGACGAACAGGCGGGACGGCTGCGGACGAATTCAGGCCGCGGTTTCCCTGAAGTTTGCGAAAAGCCGGCGCTGGCATTTCCGAGTTCGTTCGGATGCCGGTCCGGCAAAGGGATGAAGACCCGGTGCGATGGCCGAAAGCCCGTGCCGGGTGTTTGGATTCGGGGACGGAAGTCTATGGAACAGGTAGGTTTGGCAGCAACGGCCGATGTGAGCCTCTGGTCGCTCTTCATGCAGGCGGGCCTGGTGGTGAAGCTGGTCATGGTGGGGCTGATCGCGGCGTCGATCTGGACCTGGGCGATCGTCGTCGACAAGACGCTGGCCTTCAACAAGGCCCGCCGGCAACTCGACAGCTTCGAGCAGGTGTTCTGGTCCGGGCAATCGCTCGAGGAACTCTACCGCACCCTGTCCGACCGGCAGACCAGCGGCATGAGCGCCATGTTCGTCGCCGCCATGCGCGAATGGAAGAAGAGCTTCGAGCGCGGTGCGCGCTCGCCGATCGGGCTGCAGATGCGCATCGACCGGGCGATGGACGTGACGCTGGCGCGCGAATCCGAAGCGTTGGAAGCCCGTCTCGGCTCGCTTGCGACCATCGGTTCGGCCGGTCCGTTCATCGGCCTGTTCGGCACCGTCGTCGGCATCATGACGTCGTTCCAGGCGATCGCCGGCTCGAAGTCGACCAACCTCGCCGTCGTGGCGCCGGGTATCGCCGAGGCGCTGCTTGCGACCGCGATCGGCCTTCTGGCCGCCATTCCCGCCGTCATCGCCTACAACAAGTTCACCGCCGATGCCGGCAAGATCACGGCCCGCATGGAGGGGTTCGCCGACGAATTCTCGGCCATCCTTTCGCGCCAGATCGACGAGAAGCTGCAGCCGCGCCAGGCGGCGCAGTAACGCCGCGGTCGCCAAGCAGGAGACGAAGCCATGGGCATGTCAGTCGGTGGGAGCAAGGGCGGCGGCGGGCGTCGCAGGCGCGGTGGCCGCAAGGCCGTCATGAGCGAGATCAACGTGACGCCGTTCGTCGACGTCATGCTGGTGCTCCTGATCATCTTCATGGTGGCAGCCCCGATGATGACGGTCGGCGTGCCGCTCGACCTGCCGAAGACCTCCGCCAAGGCGCTCAATGCCGAGACGCAGCCGATCACCGTATCGGTGAAGGCCGATGGCGCGGTGTTCCTGCAGGAGACCGCGATCCCGGCAGAGGAGATCGCCGCCAAGCTCGAGGCCGTCGCGACGACGGGCTACACCGAGCGGATCTTCGTGCGCGGTGACGGTGCAGCCCCCTACGGCGTCATTGCCGACGTCATGTCGCGCATCCAGCAGGCGGGCTTCACCAATATCGGCCTCGTGACCGAGCAGAAACCGGACAACTGAAGACAGCGATGAAGGCCAGTCTCGCCACATCCGCCGCATTGCATGCTCTGGTGCTCACATGGGCGCTGGTGTCGATCGGCAGTCCGGAGAGCTTCGACGTCGCCGATGTCGAGGCGATGCCGGTCGACATCGTGCCGATCGAGGAACTGACCCAGATCCAGCAGGGCGACAAGAAGGCGCCGATGGCGGAGAAGTCCGCGCCGGTTCCGACCAAGCGCCAGGACCAGGTGGAGAACGCCGAGAATTCCGGCGACAACGACATCGACCTGAAGACGCCGCCGACGCCGAACGACAAGCCGCAGAAGACGGAGACGGCCGCAGCGCCGCCGAAGGCCGAGCAGACCATGCCCACGCCGGAGCCGACACCGGAACCGGCTGAGCAGGTGCAGCCGAGCGAACCGGCCTCGACGCCGGCGACGGAAGTGGCTGCCGAGGCGGCGCCGAAGCAGGAGGTGACGCCCGAGGCGACGCCGGAGGAAAAGCCGGCGGAAGAAGCGCCGGCCGAGGTCGCCGAGGCGGAAGCCATGCCGGACAACGTTCCCGTGCCCGAGATCAGGCCGCAGCCGCCCCAGCCGCAGACGGCCAAGACCCCGGACCGCAAGAACGAGGAAAAGAAGCAGGAGCAGAAGAAGGCCGCCTCCGCCAAGGAGAGCGACTTCAACGCCGACGAGGTGGCAGCCCTCCTGAACAAGACCGAGGCCAAGGGCGGCGGCGCCAAGCGCTCGACGGAGACCGCCTCGCTCGGCGGCAAGAAGACGACCGGCGGCTCGAAGCTGTCGATGAGCGAGATGGACGCGCTGCGCGGGATCATCCAGAACAACTGGTCGATCATCCCCGGCATGGCGGACGCGACCGAGGTGCGCATCAAGGTGACGATGCAGCTCGACCCCGATGGCAACATCGTCGGCGAACCGAGCGTGGTCGCCACCGGTGGCTCGGACGCCGCGCGCCGGGCGCTTGCCGGTGGTGCGCGCCGGGCGATCCTGAAGTCGGCGCCGTTCGATAAGCTGCCGAAGGACAAGTATGATGCCTGGAGCGAAGTCGTGGTGAACTTCGACCCCAGCGAGATGATGTGATGCCGACAGGCACGAACACTGGCACAGTAACTAGGAAGGCCTAGATCGCATGCTGAGACGCACTTTTCTCCATTCCGCAGCCGGGTTGACCGGTCTTGCCGCCGTGGGCACGCCGGCCTGGGCTGTCGTCGAGATCAACATCAACAAGGGCAATGTCGAACCGCTGCCGATCGCGGTGACCGACTTCGTCTCCAGCGGCGATCTCGGCGTGAAGATCACCGACGTGATCGCGGCCGACCTCAAGCGGTCCGGCCTGTTCGCGCCGGTCAGCAAGCAGGCCTTCATCGAAAAGATCTCCAATCCCGACCAGCCGCCGCGCTTCGAGGACTGGAAGGTGATCAACGCGCAGGCACTCGTCACCGGCCGCGTCACGCAGGAAGGCGACGGTCGCCTGCGTGCCGAGTTTCGCCTGTGGGACACTTTCGCCAACCAGCAGATGACCGGCCAGCAGTTCTATACCCAGCCGGAAAACTGGCGCCGCGTCGCTCATATCATCGCGGACGCGATCTATGAGCGCATCACCGGCGAGAAGGGCTATTTCGACACCCGCGTCGTCTATGTGGCCGAGAGCGGCCCGAAGAACGCCCGCAAGCGCCAGCTCGCCATCATGGACCAGGACGGGGCCAATGCGCGGGCGCTGACCAATTCCAACGAGATCGTGCTGACGCCGCGCTTCTCGCCGAGCCGGCAGGAAATCACCTACATGTCGTTCGAGGGCCAGCAGCCGCGGGTCTACCTGCTGCAGCTGGAAACCGGGCAGCGCGAGGTGGTCGGCAACTTCCCCGGCATGACGTTCGCGCCGCGCTTCTCGCCGGACGGCCAGCGGGTCATCATGAGCCTGCAGCAGGACGGCAACGCCAATATCTACACGATGGACCTGCGCTCGCGCACGACCACGCGGCTGACCTCGACGGCGGCGATCGACACCGGCCCCTCTTATTCGCCGGATGGCAGCCAGATCGTCTTCGAGAGCGATCGCGGCGGGCGCCAGCAGCTCTACGTCATGGGCGCCGACGGTTCCGGCCAGAACCGCATCTCCTTCGGCGACGGCTCCTATTCGACGCCGGTGTGGTCCCCGCGCGGCGACCTGATCGCCTTCACCAAGCAGTCGGGGGGCAAGTTCTCGATCGGCGTGATGAAGCCGGACGGCTCGGGCGAGCGCATCCTGACGACGGGCTTCCACAACGAGGGGCCGACTTGGGCGCCGAACGGGCGCGTGCTGATGTTCTTCCGCCAGCCGGCCGGCTCCGGCGGGCCGCAGCTCTACTCGATCGACCTGACCGGCTACAACGAGCAGCAGGTGCAGACGGCCGGCTATGCCTCCGACCCGGCCTGGTCGCCGCTCCTGGAGTGAATTGCGGCAGCCTGTGTAAACAGCTGCAACCAATCGTGACGACGCCGCCGCTTTCTTGCCTCAAAGTCCGCTAAACCAAGGGCTTCAAAGGCGAGGGATTCGGCGGCGTTCGTCGTTCTTGGACGAATGCCGGGGAGTATTTGCGTAATCGATTGTTAACCATAATCGTTGAATGCCGATTAACCGCGTGCGGTTACAGTCTGGCAACCCTGATTGAAACCCAAGCCCTGTTGAACTGATGCTAAGGAGACCGGCTCATGAGCCGCACTGAAGTCCCGGCCGCTGGCCGCATGCAGACCCTCGCCCGCAACCCCGCAATCCTCGCCCTGTTCATGGGCCTGGCCCTTGCCGGCTGCGCCAACAAGAAGAATATGCCCAACAGCGCCGGCGAACTCGGCCTGAACAATGCGACCCCGGGCTCGACCCAGGACTTCACCGTCAATGTCGGCGACCGCATCTTCTTCGATACCGATTCGACCTCGATCCGCGCCGATGCGGCTGCGACGCTCGACAAGCAGGCCCAGTGGCTGCAGCGCTATTCGAACTACGCGATCACGATCGAAGGCCATGCCGACGAGCGCGGCACGCGCGAGTACAACCTGGCGCTCGGCGCACGCCGCGCTGCCGCCACCAAGCAGTACCTCGCAAGCCGCGGCGTTCCGGCCAACCGGATGAAGACGATCTCCTACGGCAAGGAAAAGCCGGTGGCCGTCTGCGACGATATCTCGTGCTGGTCGCAGAACCGCCGCGCCGTCACCGTGCTCGGTGGTGCCGGCATGTAATCGACGGACCGGTGCGAAAGCGCCGTCCGGAAAAGGCCCGCCAGCAATGGCGGGCCTTTGCGTTTGCGACACGGCACACGCAGAAATGAAGCCATGGCCCGCGGGGCGGAGTTTTTTAACACACTTTGGCCGAACTCCGTTGCTTTTTGACAGCATTTGGAAAAACCTGCGGCTGCGCGGGAATGCGCGAATTCGGACCAACAGGACACGCACAATATGAAGAAGATCGTCGCGGCAGGCCTTATCGGCCTGGCAGCCTTCGCAGGGCCGGTGGAGGCGTTGCACGCTTCTCCGCTCCAGGCGCTGGCGAACCGCTTCTTGCCGGGGGGCGGCAAGGCGGACAATCAGGTCGTGCTGGCGCAGTCGGACGACTCGCTGATGCGCATCGGCCAGCTCGAGGAACAGATCCGTTCGCTCAACGGCCGGATCGAGGAAATGAGCTTCCAGCTCCTGCAGATGCAGGAACAGCTGCGCAAGACCCAGGAAGACAACGAATACCGGTTCCAGGACCTGGAAAGCGGCAAGGGCGGCAGCGGCAAGAGCGGTGCGCTGGATCGGCCGGCGGGCGCGGATGCGCAGGCCGGCAGCCAGACGGCCGCAACCGAACCCCCGGCGGATCCCTCCGCCGCGGGTAACGGCGACACCGCATCGGCCGGCTCGACGGCCAAGCCGCCGCAGACGCTCGGCAGCATCCATTTCGACGACAAGGGCAATCCCATCGGCACCGACATGAGCGAGAGCGCCTCGATCGGCAGCGGTGCGCTGCCGGACCTCGAGGCGGGGCTTCCGCCCGTCGACAGCCAGTCGACGGCCGCGCTCGACAAGCCTGATGACATTTACAACGCCGCCTATGGCCATGTGCTGTCGGGCGACTACCAGCTCGCCGAGAAGGAGTTCCGCGACTATCTCGAGGTCTTCCCGGAAGGCGAGAAGGCCGCGGACGCCAGCTTCTGGCTGGGCGAGGCGCAGTATTCGCAGGGCAATTTCAACGACGCGGCCAAGACGTTCCTGAACGCGCACCAGACCTACGGCACCTCCAAGAAGGCGCCGGAAATGCTGCTGAAGCTCGGCATGTCGCTTGCCGCGCTCGACAACCGCGAAACCGCCTGCGCGACGCTGCGCGAAGTCGGCAAGCGCTATCCGAACGCCTCCAAGGCGGTGAAGACCAAGGTCACCAGCGAACAGGGCCGGCTTTCCTGCTGAGCCTTTTTCGGAGCGAGGCCGCGATGCGCGCCGAAGCCGAGCCCGTCGACGCAGCCGTCGCCCAATTTCTGAACAGTTTTTTCAAGCCCGCCCGTTTGCTTGTTGCCGTTTCCGGCGGCGGCGATTCCGTCGGCCTGCTGATCGCGCTTGACGAAGCGCTGCGGTACGGCCGCTATCCCGGATTTTCCCTGTGCGCCTGCACGATCGACCATGGCCTGCGGACCGGCTCGGACGCAGAAGCGCGCTGGGTGGCGGCGCTGTGCGCCGGCCGCGGCATCGCCCATGCGACGCTGATCTGGCGCGAGCCGAAGCCGCAGAGAGGCGTGCAGGCCGCGGCACGCGAGGCGCGTCATGCGCTTTTGCTGCAGGCCGCCCGCGACGCGGGGGCCGGTGCGATCCTCACCGCCCACAATCGCGACGACCAGCGGGAGACGGTTGCGATGCGCGGCGCGCGCAGCGACACCGGCGCCGGCCTCGCCGGGATCGCGCCGGCAACCCTGGTCCACAACACCGTCTGGCTGCTGCGGCCGCTGCTCGGCGTGCCGCGCGAGGCGATCCGCGACGCGCTGCAGTATCGCGGGCAGGACTGGCTGGAAGACCCGAGCAATGCCAACAGGACGTTCGAACGCGTGCGCGTGCGGCTCGATGCCATGGCCGGGCCAGAGGCGGCACAGACGGCCCCCGACGCCGACGAGGCCGGCTGGACCGAGGCCTCGCGCGCACGATATCTGGCTGCAAAGGAGGGGGGCGAATTCCTTGGCGGCAGCGTGCGTGTCCTCGATGCGGTGCTTGCCGTTCTGCCGGTGCCGGCGATTGCGACGGCGCAATCCTCCGGCGCCGCGTTTCAGGCGCTGCTCGCCCTCTGCGCCGTCCTCGGCGGGCGCGAGCACCGGCTGGAACGGGCTGCGGCGGGTCGCCTCGCGGCTTTTCTCGAAAGCGGCGCGCTATCCCGGTTCACGGCCGGCCGGGTGGTCTTCGACCGCCGCCGCGAGGGGCTGTTCCTCTATCGCGAGCAGCGCGGCATCGGCACCCTCCGGATCGGGCCGGGGGAGGTTGCCGTCTGGGACGGCCGCTTTCGGGTGAGGAATCTCGGCAAGGCGCCGCTTCTCGTCCAGTCCTGTGGTGCTGCGGACGACGGCAGCCTGTCCCTCCCGCCGGACGTTCCGGCAGGGGTTGCGCGGCGTGCCGGACGGGCACGGCCGGTCGTCTTCGCCGGCGCGGCGAGGGCGGAGGACGCATCCCATGCGATTGAGCCGTTGCTCGCTCCTTATGACCGTTACCTGCCGGTCTTCGACCTGCCGCTCGCAGACGCGATCGCCGGTCTGCTCGGGCTGCCGCGCCGGCCGAAGCTGCCGCTCGCCACGGAAAAAGAGCCGGCCTGAAAGGCGCGCGGGGCAGCACGCGGATGCGGCCGGCAACCGTGCACACCCCAAAACCGCCATATGCGTCAACGATGATCGGAGAAAAGGTCCGGGGGCGTTCGGTTTGCCTTGGCAAGGCGACGCCACGACCCTATGTTAGGCGTGAATGAGACGGCGCAACCCCTGTAGCCGAGAAAGTGCCCGGAAAACTGATGAACCCAAACTTCCGCAATGTCGCCCTGTGGGCCATCATAGCGCTGCTGCTGATCGCTCTTTTCAGCATGTTCCAGACGAGCCCGGCCCAGACCGGTTCGCGGGACATTCCCTATTCGCAGTTCCTGAAAGAGGTGGACGGCAGCCGGGTCAAGGAAGTCGTGATCACGGGCAACAAGATCGTCGGCAGCTATGTGGAGACCGGGACGACGTTCCAGACCTATGCGCCCTCGATCGACGATGCGCTGACGGAGCGGCTGGAAGCCAAGAACGTCGTCATCAACGCCCGCCCGGAGACGGACGGCTCCAACAGCTTCCTCAGCTACGTCGGCACGCTCTTGCCGATGCTCCTGATCCTCGGCGTCTGGCTCTTCTTCATGCGCCAGATGCAGGGCGGATCGCGCGGCGCCATGGGCTTCGGCAAGTCCAAGGCCAAGCTTCTGACCGAGGCGCACGGTCGCGTCACGTTCGCCGACGTTGCCGGCGTGGACGAAGCCAAGCAGGACCTGGAGGAGATCGTCGAGTTCCTGCGTGATCCGCAGAAGTTCCAGCGCCTCGGCGGCCGCATTCCGCGCGGCGTGCTGCTCGTCGGTCCTCCGGGAACGGGCAAGACGCTGCTCGCCCGCTCGGTCGCCGGCGAGGCGAACGTGCCCTTCTTCACCATTTCCGGTTCCGACTTCGTCGAAATGTTCGTCGGCGTCGGTGCCTCGCGCGTCCGCGACATGTTCGAGCAGGCGAAGAAGAACGCACCCTGCATCATCTTCATCGACGAAATCGACGCCGTCGGCCGCCATCGCGGCGCCGGTCTCGGCGGCGGCAATGACGAGCGCGAGCAGACGCTGAACCAGTTGCTGGTCGAGATGGACGGCTTCGAGGCGAACGAGGGCATCATCCTGATCGCCGCCACCAACCGTCCCGACGTTCTGGACCCTGCGCTCCTGCGTCCGGGCCGCTTCGACCGCCAGGTCGTGGTGCCGAACCCTGATATCGTCGGCCGCGAGCGCATCCTCAAGGTGCATGTCCGCAACGTGCCGCTGGCGCCGAACGTCGACCTCAAGGTGCTGGCCCGCGGTACGCCCGGCTTCTCCGGTGCCGACCTGATGAACCTCGTCAACGAGGCTGCCCTGATGGCGGCGCGGCGCAACAAGCGCCTCGTCACCATGCAGGAGTTCGAGGACGCCAAGGACAAGATCATGATGGGCGCGGAACGCCGCTCGTCCGCGATGACCGAGGCCGAGAAGAAGCTGACGGCCTATCACGAGGCGGGCCACGCGATCCTGGCGCTGAACGTGCCGATGGCCGATCCGCTGCACAAGGCGACGATCATCCCGCGCGGCCGTGCGCTCGGCATGGTCATGCAGCTTCCCGAAGGCGACCGCTATTCGATGAGCTACAAGTGGATGGTCTCCCGCCTCGCCATCATGATGGGCGGCCGCGTCGCCGAGGAGATCACCTTCGGCAAGGAGAACATCACCTCGGGTGCTTCGTCCGACATCGAGCAGGCGACCAAGCTTGCGCGCGCGATGGTCACCCAGTGGGGCTTCTCCGACCAGCTCGGCCAGGTCGCCTATGGCGAGAACCAGCAGGAGGTCTTCCTCGGCCATTCCGTCGCGCAGTCGAAGAACGTTTCCGAATCGACCGCCCAGAAGATCGACAACGAGATCCGCCGGCTGATCGACGAGGCCTATTCCGAGGCCAAGCGCATCATCACCGAGAAGCATCACGAGTTTGTGGCGCTGGCCGAGGGCCTGCTCGAATACGAGACGCTGACTGGCGACGAGATCAAGGCGCTGATCCGCGGCGAGAAGCCGGCCCGCGATCTCGGCGACGACAGCCCGCCGCATCGGGGCTCCGCCGTGCCGAAGGCAGGGCAGAAGAAGGGCGGAGAGGCGGAAGGCGGTCTCGAGCCGCAGCCGCAATAGCCGGGTCTTCCTAGAAAATCGACAGGGCCGGCCGTTCTCGCGGCCGGCCTTTTTCGTTCGCCACGGTAACGGGCTGTAACGGGAGAGAACCGAATTTCAGATGCTCTCCGTTCCGTTCTATGGCAAAGAGGGCACAGAAGCGGACGGGCGATGCGGCAGCGACACAGGACAGTGTCCGCCGGCACCTAAGTCCGATCCAACGATTTCAGGAGCGCAGATGAAGCGTCGCTATTTCGGCACCGACGGTATCCGGGGCCAGTCCAACGTCTTTCCCATGACGCCCGACCTCGCCATGCGGGTGGGCATCGCGGTCGGTACCATCTTCCGCCGCGGCACCCATCGCAACCGCGTGGTCATCGGCAAGGATACGCGGCTTTCCGGCTACATGCTGGAGAACGCCATGGTCGCGGGCTTCACCGCCGCCGGCGTGGACGCCTTCGTCCTCGGCCCGATCCCGACGCCGGCTGTCGCCATGCTGACGCGCTCGCTGCGCGCCGATATCGGCGTGATGATCTCGGCCTCCCACAACCCCTTCCAGGACAACGGCATCAAGCTGTTCGGGCCGGACGGCTACAAGCTTTCCGACGAGCTCGAGGCGCAGATCGAGGCGATGCTGGACGACGACATCGTGCCGCAGCTCGCCAAGGCCGGTGAGATCGGCCGGGCCAAGCGCATCGACGGCGTGCACGATCGCTATATCGAGCATGCCAAGCGTACGCTGCCGCGCGACGTGACGCTGCATGGCCTGAGGGTCGTGGTCGACTGCGCCAACGGGGCGGCCTATCGCGTGGCGCCCGCGGCGCTGTGGGAGCTCGGCGCCGACGTGGTGACGATCGGGGCGGACCCGAACGGCACCAACATCAACCTCGAATGCGGCTCGACCCACCCCGAGGCGCTGAAGCGCAAGGTCGACGAGGTGCGGGCCGATATCGGCATCGCGCTCGACGGCGACGCTGACCGGGTGCAGATCGTCGACGAGAACGGCCGGCTGATCGACGGCGACCAACTGATGGCGGTGATCGCCGAGACCTGGGCGGCCGATGGCATGCTAAAGGGCGGCGGTCTTGTCGCCACCGTCATGTCCAATCTCGGGCTGGAGCGGTTCCTGAAGAGCAAGAAGCTCGGGCTGGAGCGCACCCAGGTCGGCGACCGTTATGTCGTCGAGCACATGCGCCAGCACGATTTCAACGTCGGCGGCGAACAGTCGGGGCACATCGTGCTGTCGGATTTCGGCACCACCGGCGACGGCCTCGTCGCGGCCCTGCAGGTGCTTGCCTGCGTCAAGCGCAGCGGCCGCCCGGTCAGCGAGATCTGCCACCGCTTCGAGCCGGTGCCGCAGGTGCTGAAGAACGTGCGCTACTCGGGCGGCAAGCCGCTGGAGGATACGCAGGTGATCGCCGCGATCGCCGAGGCCGAGAACGCGCTCGCCAAGAGCGGGCGGCTTTTGATCCGGCCCTCGGGCACCGAGCCGCTGATCCGCGTCATGGCGGAAGGCGACGACCATGCGATGGTCGAGCGGATCGTCGACGAGCTGGTGGGGGTCATCGGTTCAGTCCGCCACGCCGCCTGAACCGGCGGGGCATTTCAAGTTTCAGTGGGGCATGCTGGCAGGCCGGGGCGCATCGTGTGAGCGAAATCTCACGCCATGCGCCCCGGTCTTTTTCACGCCCTGGCCGGCGCAAAGCTTACCCGGAGGTTAACAACCAGAGTTAAGTGTCGTAGTTAATTACAACTTAACCTTTGCACTCCATTATCCCTCCCAAATCGATGAACGTCGGTGCCGCGGACCCCGCTGCCCCGCGCACAGGTCCATGGAGTCGGGGCATGATGAAGTATCTTGGTAGCGCCGTAGCAGCTCTGGTCGTGAGCTCATCCGCCTTTGCGGCGGACGCCTTTCAACCGGAGCCGGTGCAGCCGATGCCCGTCGAGGCGGTCGCGCTGTCGACCGGCGGCTGGTACCTGCGCGGCGACGTCGGCTACGGCTGGACCCACATGCGCGGCGCCAGCTACTACCAGGGCGGCCCCGACGGCACCAAGACGGACTTCGACGATACCGATCTCGACGGCGGCGTCGTCCTCGGCGGCGGCGTCGGCTACCAGTGGAACGACTATTTCCGCACCGACGTGACGCTTGACTACCTTTTCGACGGCGACTTCAACGGCTCGACTAGCGGCAGCTGCGGCGTGTCCGACAACTGCGTCTCTTCCGACCGGGCCTCGTGGTCGGCGCTCAGCCTGCTCGCCAACGCTTATGTCGATCTCGGCACCTATTACGGCGTAACGCCTTATGTCGGCGCCGGTATCGGTGCCACCCGGGTCAACTGGGGCAAGCTGCACAACACCTCTTGCTCCGTCGACGATCCCGGCAATTGCGACGACACCGTCTCCCACAGCGGCAAGGACAGCTGGCGCTTCACCTATGCGCTGATGGCCGGCGCCTCGGTCGACCTGACCTGCAACTGGAAGGCCGATGCCGGCTACCGTTTCCGCCAGATCGCCGGCGGCGACATGTTCGGCTATGCGATGAATGGCGGACCGGGCGAAGACGACGGCTTCTTCGTCCACGAGGCCCGCGTCGGCCTGCGCTACAGCTTCAACAATTGCGAAGTGCCCTACGTGCCGCCGGCAGAGCCGATCGTCTACAAGTAAGATACTGCCTGTTTTTAGGCCAAAAGCCGTCCGGTGTCCGCCGGGCGGCTTTTCCGTTTTCGTGCTTTCGAAGCTGGCCGAACGGCACGCCGGCGTGGTTAACAAACATACTTAACCGGCCCTTAACCTCTCCCTGAAATACTGGCTTCCAGTTAACCGGCCGCCATCGTGGCCGTTGTTTCGGGGGCGAGACATGATCGTGCGAAAGACAATTCTCGGTGCCGCCATCTTCGCCGGCCTTTTGGCGGGCACGGCGCTTGCCGGCGGCGAGATCTACCCGGTGGTCGAAGCGCCGGAGGTCGACATGTCGACGGTCGCGGTCGCGCAGGGTTGGTACATCCGCGGCGACATCGGCTATGCCGCCTCGATCAAGGGCGGCGACATCGACTACAACTATATCGGCGAGGGCGGTGCGGACGAGAGCCGCGAGCAGTTC
The DNA here is from genome assembly GCF_025780115.1 of Rhizobium sp. TRM96647. Classification (NCBI taxonomy): domain Bacteria; kingdom Pseudomonadati; phylum Pseudomonadota; class Alphaproteobacteria; order Hyphomicrobiales; family Rhizobiaceae; genus Rhizobium; species Rhizobium sp. TRM96647. The sequence continues at coordinate 133,935 of NZ_JAOXHF010000003.1, read as the reverse complement.
GACGACGCGCGCTTCTCCAAGCCGTTCTCCTACGGCTTCGGCATGGGTTACCAGTTCAACAACTTCCTGCGCACCGATCTCACGACCGACTTCTTCAATTCGAGTTTCGACGCGGATTCGTCGATCGGCCGGGCCTGCCCGGGCGAAAACGCCGGGACGGGGTGCGACTTCACCCATGACAGCGGCTACAACGCCATCAGCGTCATGGCCAACGGCTATGTCGACCTCGGCACCTATGCGGGCTTCACGCCCTATATCGGCGCAGGCGTCGGGGCGACGAACGTCCAGTGGGACGACCTGAAGACGCGCGCGACCTGTGTCGACGGCACCAGCGTCTGCGGCAGCACCTCGCAGGGCGATCCGGTCCGCAGTCCCGGCGAGGAAAGCTGGCGCTTCACCTATGCGCTGATGGCCGGCGCCTCCTACGACCTGACCAACCGCGTGAAGCTCGACGTGGGCTACCGCTACTCCGACATCGACGGCGGCAAGATGTTCGGCTACAGCGACGCCGAAAAGGCGCTCGGCGCTTCCGGCACCAAGGCCAGCGACGACGGCTTCCAGCGCCACGAGATCCGCGCCGGTATCCGCGTCACCACCTGGTAGGACCGGGAACGGCGGAAGAGGCTTGAAGCTGTGCGCCTGTTTCTTTGGCGCAAAGCCAGTGTCACCGTCTTGCCGGCTCAAGGCCGGCATCCAGTTGCGCAAGTCCTTGCGCGATAAAGCACTTTCCGCGCCGCGGACGCGCCGCCGCTGGACACCGGCTCGGGGGCCGGTGTGACGGGGAAGTGTAGTTGCGACCATCAACGCCAGCCACTCGCTCGCCAGAACGCCGTGTGCAAACTGCGCCGCAACCATCCCCGATGCGCCGGAAATTTTTCCCGACGCGACATATTCGGCTTGACTTGGTTCGGCTCCTCTCATATTTCCGGCGGCGGGACACCCTTCCCCAACGAAGGGCTTTCTATCTGGAAGGATAGCCATCATGACGAAGACCGTCACCGCGCCGGACGTGCGTCCGAACAATACCCATTTCTCTTCTGGCCCCTGCTCGAAGCGCCCCGGTTGGTCGCTCGAAGCCCTCGCCGATGCCTCGCTCGGTCGCTCGCACCGCGCCAAGGTCGGCAAGGCCAAGCTCAAGCAGGCCATCGATCTCACCCGCGAAATTTTGGAAGTGCCGGCCGACTATCGCATCGGCATCGTGCCCGCTTCCGACACCGGTGCCGTCGAGATGGCGCTGTGGTCGCTGCTCGGCGAGCGCCCGGTCGACATGGTCGCCTGGGAGAGCTTCGGCGCCGGCTGGGTCACCGACGTCGTCAAGCAGCTGAAGCTCAAGGACGCCCGCAAGATCGAGGCGCCTTACGGTGAGCTGCCGGACCTTTCCGCCATCGATTTCGACCACGACGTGGTCTTCACCTGGAACGGCACCACCTCCGGCGTGCGCGTCCCGAACGCCGATTTCATCCCGGCCGATCGCAAGGGCCTGACGATCTGCGACGCCACCTCGGCGGCATTCGCGCAGAACCTCGATTTTTCCAAGCTCGACGTCGTCACCTTCTCCTGGCAGAAGGTGCTGGGCGGCGAGGGTGCGCACGGGGTCATCATCCTCAGCCCGCGCGCTGTCGAGCGGCTTCTGTCCTACCAGCCGGCCTGGCCGCTGCCGAAGATCTTCCGCATGACCTCGGGCGGCAAGCTGATCGAGGGCATCTTCACCGGCGAGACGATCAACACGCCCTCGATGCTCTGCGTCGAGGACTATATCGACGCGCTTCTGTGGGCGAAGTCGGTCGGTGGCCTGAAGGGCCTGATGGCGCGGGCCGATGCCAACGCCAAGGTGATCTTCGACTTCGTCGAGAAGAACGACTGGATCGCCAACCTCGCCAAGGTCGCAGAGACCCGTTCCAACACCTCCGTCTGCCTGACGATCGCAGACAGGGACGTGCTGGCGCTCGACGCCGACGCCCAGGCCGCCTTTGCCAAGGGTGTCGTGGCGCTGCTGGAGAAGGAAGGCGTCGCCTATGACATCGGCGCCTATCGCGACGCGCCGTCCGGCCTTCGCATCTGGGCCGGTGCCACCATCGACACCGCCGACATGCAGGCGCTGATGCCGTGGCTGACCTGGGCCTTCGAGACCCAGAAGGCGACGCTTTCCAAGGCTGCGGCCTGATCCCTTGCGTGACTTGCCTCGCCGCCATCCCGGCGGGGCCGTAACCCGCATTCCCGTTCAGATTTGATCTTCCCAAGGAGGCCTAAAATGGCACCTCGCGTACTCGTATCCGACGAACTGTCGGAAACCGCCGTCCAGATCTTCCGCGACCGCGGCGTTGATGTCGATTTCCAGCCGCAGCTCGGCAAGGACAAGGAAAAGCTCGCCGAGATCATCGGCAACTATGACGGCCTCGCCATCCGCTCCGCCACCAAGGCGACGGAAAAGCTGATCGCGGCGGCGACCAACCTCAAGGTGATCGGCCGCGCCGGCATCGGCGTCGACAATGTCGACATCCCGGCCGCATCGCGCCGCGGCATCATCGTCATGAACACGCCGTTCGGCAACTCGATCACCACCGCCGAGCATGCGATCGCGCTGATGTTCGCCGTCGCCCGCCAGCTTCCCGCCGCCGACAGCTCCACCCAGGCCGGCAAGTGGGAGAAGTCGAAGTTCATGGGCGTCGAGATCACCGGCAAGACGCTCGGCGTCATCGGCGCCGGCAATATCGGCGGCATCGTCTGCAAGAAGGCGATCGGGCTCGGCATGCATGTGCTCGCCTACGATCCGTTCCTGTCGAAGGAGCGCGCCGAGGAGATGGGCGTGACCAAGGTCGAGCTCGATGAACTTTTGGCGCAGGCCGATTTCATCACCCTGCACGTGCCGATGACCGACAAGACCCGCGGCATCCTCAATGCTGCGGCCCTCGCCAAGACCAAGAAGGGCGTGCGGATCATCAACTGCGCCCGCGGCGGTCTCGTCGACGAGAAGGCCTTAGCGGATGCCCTGAAGTCCGGCCATGTCGCCGGCGCCGGCTTCGACGTGTTCGAGGTCGAGCCCGCCACCGAAAGCCCGCTGTTCGGCCTGCCGAACGTCGTCTGCACGCCGCATCTCGGCGCGTCCACGACGGAAGCGCAGGAGAACGTCGCCCTGCAGGTGGCCGAGCAGATGTCGGATTACCTGTTCAAGGGTGCCGTCTCCAACGCGATCAACATGCCCTCGATCACTGCCGAGGAAGCGCCGATCCTGAAGCCCTTCATCCGGCTTGCGGACGTGCTCGGCGCCTTCGTCGGTCAGGTCACCGAAAGCGCGATCAAGGAGATCGAGATCCTCTATGACGGCCAGACGGCGACGATGAACACCAAGGCGCTGACGAGCGCTGTGCTCGCCGGCCTGATCCGTCCGCAGGTGGCCGACGTCAACATGGTCTCCGCCCCGATCATGATCAAGGAGAAGGGCATCATCCTCTCCGAGGTCAAGCGCGACAAGTCGGGCGTCTTCGACGGCTACATCAAGCTGACGGTCAAGACCGCCAACCAGACGCGCTCGGTCGCCGGCACCGTGTTCTCCGACGGCAAGCCGCGCTTCATCCAGATCAAGGGCATCAACCTCGACGCCGATGTCGGCAATCACATGGTCTACATCACCAACACCGACGTTCCCGGCATGATCGGCTTCATCGGGACGACGCTCGGTGCGGCAAACGTCAACATCGCCAACTTCCAGCTCGGTCGCGAGAAGGAAGCCGGCGACGCGATCGCGCTGCTCTATGTCGACGGCCCGGTCTCCGAGGAAGTTCTCGACAAGCTGCGCGCCAACGCGGCGATCCGCCAGGCCAAGCCGCTGGTGTTCAACGTCGACTGATTTCGTCTCCTCCCAGGACGAGCAAGGAGGCCCGCGCCGGAGCGATCCGGGGCGGGCCTTTTTTGCGTTGAAGAAGCGCGGGGAAGGGATGTCTGGTTAAGGCCGAGGCCAACTTGTGCGTCGCCGGTTGCTGAAATGCGACGGCGACAGTGATTCGTTTCGAGCGGCCCCTCATCCGCCTGCCGGCACCTTCTCCCCGCGAGCGGGGAGAAGGGCGGGTGCCGCGACGTTTCCGTTGATCTCCGGCATGGCGCATAGCACGTCCCCTCGCCCCGCTTGCGGGGAGAGGGTTAGGGTGAGGGGCAACAGTAGAGGGCGATGGTGGGGATCCAGCGAAGCCGCGGTGCCCCGCACGATCGGCATATACCGGCCGCCGCGAGGTCGCGTCCGGCGTTACACCGCGTCCGCGCCGACCGCCTTCAACGCCGCGCGACCGACCTCGAAGTCCTGGTCGCCGGTGCCGGAGCCGACGCCGATGGCGCCGGCGAGCTTGCCTGCGAAGCGGACCGGCAGGCCGCCGGGAAGGTGGGTGACGCCGCCCTGCGAGGCGATGCCGGCGGCGACGCCGAACTCCGCGGGCATGGCGCCGGTGGCGTTGTTGATCGAGGCGGCGGTGCGGGCCTTCGCGCGGGCGGTGTGCATGCTGAGATATTTGGCGCCGTCCATGCGGATGCTGGCGATCGTCTCGCCGCTGGCATCGACGACGAAGACGCACTGCGGCACGCCCATCTGCTCGGCATGGGCCACGGCTGCGGCAAGCAGGTCCATGGCGCCCTTGTGGCTGAGGGTGATCGTTTCGCGGTAGCTGGTCATGTCTGTCTCCTGTGTTTCGCGTCACGATAGCGTGGCAGGAGAGGCAAAGGCAGCCGGTGCGGTGCGAAAATGACTTTTGCCGCAGGGGAGAAAATCAGCCGGTGCAGACGTTCGGGGGAGGCGCCCGGCAGGCCGGGCAGGGGCCTTAGGGAAGCGTCTCCGCGCCGGCCGTCGCCGGCGCGGAGAAATCGCATCGTCATGCGGTCGGGACAGGTTCCCTGATCTTGCCGCCGATCGAGAACGACAGGATGGCGGAGATCAGCATCAGGCCGCCGACGATGTACATCGGCATCTCGAACAGCCCCGTCGCATCGCGGACCGCGCCGGTGATGTAGGGGGCGGCGAAGCCGGCGAGGTTGCCGATCGTGTTGATCAGCGCGATGCCGGCGGCAGCACCCGCACCCGACAGGAAGCGGCCGGGGATCGACCAGAAGTTCGGGAGCGCCGAGAAGATCGAGCATGCCGTGACGGTGATGACGGCGATCGTCGCCTCGGGCGAGTTCATCGACAGCGCCAGCGGAATGCTGAGCGCGCCGACCAGCGCCGGGATGCCGATGTGCCAGACGCGGACGCCGCGCTTGCTGGCGTCGCGGCTCCAGAAGAACAGTGCGATGGCGGCCGGCAGGTAGGGGATCGCCGTGATCAGGCCCTTGTCGAACACGTCGAACTTGGTGCCGAATTTTTCCTCGAAGCCGGCGATGATCGTCGGCAGGAAGAAGGCGAGCGCATAGAGGCCATAGATCAGGCCGAAATAGATCGCCGACAGCAGCCAGACGCGGCCGTCCTTGAGCGCGGCGCCGGTCATGCGGCCGTGACCGCCGCCTGCCTTGACCTTGTCTTCCTTCGCCAGTTCACCGTTCAGCCAGTCCTTCTCGTCCAGGGTCAGCCACCTGGCGTCGTTCGGCCGGTCAGGCAGGTAGAACCAGGTGGCGATGCCGACCAGGATGGCGGGAACGGAGACGCCGAAGAACATGATCCGCCAGCCTTCGAGGCCGAAGGCACCGTGGGCTTGGATGAGGGCCGAGGCGATCGGCGCGCCGATGACGGTGGTCAACGGCTGGGCGAGGTAGAACAGCGCCAGGATCTTGGCGCGGTGGCGCGAGGGGACCCACATGCTGAGGAACAGGATCGCGCCCGGGAAGAAGCCAGCCTCGGCGATGCCGAGCAGGAAGCGCAGGATGTAGAGTTCGGTGGCGCTGCTCACCCAGGTGAACAGCAGCGACACGATGCCCCAACTGACCATGATGCGGGCCAGCCACTTGCGCGCGCCGAACTTGTGCAGGGCGAGGTTGCTCGGGATTTCGAGCACGATGTAGCCGAAGAAGAAGATGCCGGCGGCAAAGCCAAACTGCGCGGCCGTGAGCCCGAGGTCTTGCGTCATCCCGTTCGGGCCGGCAAACGAGATCGCCGTGCGGTCGAGGAAATTGATGAAGAACATCAAGGCGATGAAGGGTACGAGCCGCCACGAGATCTTGCTGATGGCGGATTGCTCCACCTGATCGGCCTGGGCGACTGGATTTGTTGCGTGCAAGGCGTCCTCCCCTGTGCTGTTACAATGTTCCGCTCACCACGACAGACGATGAAACGGAATCCGAGCCCGCACGGACGGGCAGTCCGGTGGATCGAACTTTGCGTTGCAGGCTACAGCGATGAGTTGTCTAAAACTCACTCTGGTCGCCCCTTGCGATGTCCGGAAGAATACGCACTCCACCCGGCCCTGCCTGCCCGGCAGCTCCTCGGCCGATAATATTGGCCGCTGGACAAACTCCGCAATCGATTTATTGTCCGCAACGTTGTGACTTCAGATCACAGCGAATGCGAAGTCTGGAGACAGGAAAGTGAGCCAGCCCCTGCCGTCGTTGACGGCGCTCAAGGCCTTCGAGGCGACCGTGCGCCACAGGAGCATGACGCTTGCGGCCGAGGAGCTTTTCGTCACGCACGGGGCGGTGAGCCGGCATATCAAGGGGCTCGAGACGCTGCTGGGCGTGCTGCTCCTGAACCGGAACGCCAAGTCGACCGATCCGACGCCCGAGGGGATCCAGCTTGCCGAGGGGCTGGGCACGGCGTTCCGCCTGATCCAGACCAGCATCGAGCGGGTCAAGCCGCGGCCGCTGACGCTGTCGTGCTCGTCGTCGATCATGATGCGCTGGATCATCCCGCACATCTCGCAGTTCCATGAGCTTCATCCGGAGATCGAGCTGCAGTTCAACATGAACTACGACCGGATCGACTTCATGCGCGACAAGATCAGCGTGGCGATCCGCAGCAGCACGATCGCGCCGCCGCCGGATGCGCTGATGCGCGATCTTGCGGCGGAGTGGATCGGGCCGGTCTGCTCGCCCGCCTATCTCTCGGCCAATCCCGTCGGCGCGCCGGCCGATCTGGCGGAGGCGGCGCTGCTTGCGACCAACACGCGGCCGGAGGCCTGGCAGGACTGGATCGCGGCCTCGGGCGTTCCGCTGAAGGCGGCGCCGACCCGCGGCAGCTTCGATCATTTCTACCTGCTGATCCAGGCGGCGGGGTTCGGGCTCGGCTTTGCCGTCGTTCCCAAGATGCTGGTCCTCGACGACCTCGCCTCGGGAAGGCTTGTGGCGCCCTTCGGTTTTGCCAAGGGGCCGCGGCGGCTGGTGCTGTGGATCTCGCCGCACGTAGCGACCCGGCCGGATACGCTGGCGCTCGAGCGCTGGCTCACCGAGACGATCCCGGCGAGCCTGGAGCGGGCCGATGCCGGCCGGTCGTGAGGTCGATCGCCGGAGTGAACCGGAGTGGCGCTCAGACCGGCTTCGGCCGGCCCCATTCCGCAATCGCGATGCCGCAGATGACGAGGCCGATCGCGACGAAGTGGAACGGCTGGAAGGTTTCGCCGACCAGCACGATCGACAGGAGCATGCCGAAGACGGGGATGGCGTTGATGAAGAGGCCGGCGCGGTTCGGGCCGATCAGTTCGACGCCGCGCACCCACAACACCTGCGACATCAGCGAGGGGAAGATCGCCGCATAGAGAACGATGGCCCAGCCGGTGGCATCGGGCAGGATCGCCCGCCCGGCGGATGCCTCCCACCACAGGAGCGGCAGCGAGCTGACCAGCGCGCCGATGGCGGGGGCGGCGATGAAGCTCTGCCAGTGCATCACAGGCTTCCAGCGCAGGGAGACGGTATAGGCCGCATAGACGAGACAGGCCAGCAGCATCAGCATGTCGCCGAAGTTGAACTCGAGTTCCAGCAGCGAGGTCAGGTCGCCATGCGCCGAGGTCACCAGCACGCCCAGCAGCGTCACGCTGAAGCCCACGAGCTGGGCGGGCGAGGCGGGTGTGCGGAACAGGGCGAAGTTCATCAGGAAGATCAGCATCGGGATGCCGGCCTGCTCGAGCACCACATTGATGACGCTGGTATAGCCTACAGCGGTATAGAGCAGGGCGTTGAACAGGGTGAAGCCGGCGGCGCCATAGAGAAAGAGGAGCAGCCAATGGGCCTTGATCTGCGCCCAGTCGCGCCTGATCTGCGGGGTCATGAAGGCGAGGACGATGGCAACCGCGATCAGCCAGCGCAGCGTCGTCAGCATCATCGGGCTGACATGGCCGATGGCGAGCTTGCCGGCGACCGAATTGCCGCCCCAGAAGAACGTGGTCACGCAGAGATAGAAATAGGCCTTCCGGTTCACTGCCGTCATCGGGGATCCCTCGTTCCCCGCTTCGATAGGGGCGAGCGGAGAAATAGGGGCTATTTGCCGATTCCGCCATGCAAAAAGCAGGTTGCACCGGTACAACAGGGTCGCTTTCACGAAAACTACACAGTATAGATGCGCGGGTTTTCAGAGTGCGCGCCCGAAAAGCGCGCAAGAAGCAGGATTGAACGAAATGACCAATGTCGTGGTGATCGGGTCCCAATGGGGTGACGAAGGCAAGGGCAAGATTGTCGACTGGCTCTCGGAGCGCGCCGACGTCGTGGTCCGCTTTCAGGGCGGTCACAATGCCGGTCATACGCTGGTGATCGACGGGACCAGCTACAAGCTGTCGCTGCTGCCCTCGGGCGTCGTCCGCCCGGGCAAGATGGCCGTGATCGGCAATGGCGTCGTCGTCGATCCGCATGCGCTCTGCGCCGAGATCGACCGGCTCGCGGCACAGGGTGTCAAGGTCACCCCGGAGAACCTGCGCATTGCCGACAACGCCACGCTGATCCTGTCGCTGCACCGCGAGCTCGACGGCATTCGCGAGGATGCGGCGGGCAAGTCCAACGGCGGCGTGAAGATCGGCACGACGCGGCGCGGCATCGGGCCTGCCTACGAGGACAAGGTCGGCCGCCGCGCGATCCGCGTCATGGACCTCGCCGACCTGGAGACGCTGTCGGCCAAGGTCGACCGGCTTCTGACGCACCACAATGCGCTGCGCCGCGGGCTCGGCGAGGCTGAGGTCAGCCACGAGGCGATCATGCTGGAACTGACGTCGGTCGCCGATCGCGTGCTGCCGTTCCGCGACACCGTCTGGCTGATGCTCGACAAGGAGCGCCGCCGCGGCGCCCGCATCCTGTTCGAGGGCGCGCAGGGCTCTCTGCTCGACATCGACCACGGCACCTATCCCTTCGTCACCTCGTCCAACACGGTCGCGGGCCAGGCAGCCGCGGGTTCGGGCATGGGCCCGGGTGCGCTCGGCTATGTGCTGGGCATCACCAAGGCCTATACGACCCGCGTCGGCGAGGGGCCGTTCCCGACCGAACTCAACGACGAGATCGGCCAGTTCCTCGGCGAGCGCGGCCACGAATTCGGCACGGTGACGGGCCGCAAGCGCCGCTGCGGCTGGTTCGACGCGGCACTCGTGCGCCAGTCGGTGGCCACGAACGGCATCACCGGGATCGCGCTCACCAAGCTCGACGTCCTTGACGGGCTGGACGAGCTGAAGATCTGCGTCGGCTACACGCTCGACGGCGAGGAGATCGACCACCTGCCGGCGAGCCAGGGCCAGCAGGCGCGGGTCGTGGCCAAGTACATCACCCTGGAAGGATGGAAGGAATCGACCGTCGGCGCGCGCAAGTGGGCGGATCTGCCGGCGCAGGCGATCAAGTATGTCCGCCAGGTCGAAGAGCTGATCGGCGCGCCGGTGGCGCTGCTTTCCACGAGCCCGGAACGCGACGACACCATACTTGTGACCGACCCCTTCGAGGACTAAGATTCGATTTGACACTGTTCCGGACTGGATTCGCGACCACGAAAGGCCGGAGATCACGAGAAAGTTCTTATGGCGGATTTTGTAGCAGTCATTCGTAGGGCCGTTGATGGCCTCACGGACAATTCCCCGGACATGCGGGTCAAGGTCTACGAGAAGGCTCGCGGCGCCGTCCGCAGGCAGCTCGAGGCGATGAATCCGCGCCCGTCGGACGACCTCGTCCAGCGCCAGCTCGACAAGCTCGAGGCCGCGATTTCGGCGGTCGAGGGCGAGCATGCCGAAGCGCTGCCGGCAGAGGAGCCGCTGGCCGAGGACCTGCTGGTCGAGGAACCGATCGAGGCTGCGGCACCCGTTCACGAGCCGGAGCCAGAACCTGAGCCCGAACCTGCGCCGCAGGAGACGACCCCGGAGCCGCCGGTCGAGGAGCCCGTCGCCGAGGAGCCTGTTGCCGAAGAGCCTGCGGTCGCGCAGCCGGCAGACGAGCCCGGCTTCGTGCACGAGGCGCACGAGCCGATCACGGCGGAATCCGACTATTACCGGGACGAAGCCGAGCCTGCCCCCCCGTCGGTCGAGCCCGAGGTGGATCCCGAGCATGCGTGGTCGCCGCAGCAGGTGGAGGCCGAGCCTTCGCCGGTATCGGCTTCGAGCGACGAGAGCGTCCATCCTGACGCTGCCGACGAGCCGGTTTTGGACGACAATCCCCCTTATATCGGCCTGGAGCCGGTCGACGATCCCGCCTATGACCACACGGCCTTCGTCGAGCACGCCCAGCCGCCGGCGCCCGGGGACGAAAGCGCCTGGCAGCCGGAGCACATGGATGGAGCCGTCCCTGCGCCGGTCGAGGCCTCGCTCGGCATGCCGGCCACGTCGCCCGAGTGGGAATGGTCGGACGCAGAGATACCGCCCGAGCCGAAGGACGGTCTCCAGGTCGAGACCGACCTCGGCGAGCCGACGCAGGCTGCAACGCCCGACGTTTCCGCCGAGCTTTCCCCGGAATGGACATGGCCGGAGGATGCCCGCTCGCCGGCGCCGGAGGCAGAGCCGACCCATGATCAGAAGAAGCCCGCAGACAGCGCCTGGGGCGATCTGGAGGACCTGATCGGCTATCAGCCGAAGGCCGATGAAGCGGCCGAGCCCGCGCCGCAGCCGGCCGACGAGGGCGTCGCCGCGACCGATCCGGCGCCCGCCGCCGTACGCAGCGGCCAGCGGTCGTTCCGGGCGGAGCCGCGCAAGCGTCGCATCAGCGCCGGCAGGATCGCCGCCGTCGTCGCCGCCCTTGCCGTGATCGGGGGTGCTGGTGCCGCCTACTGGCTGAACAAGGACGCAGTCGACGGGATGGTCGCCGACCTGACCGCGCCGGCCGCGCCCGCGCCGGGGGCTGCGACCCCTGCCGGGGATAATGCCGACAATGCCGCGACCGGCGAGAACGGCCAGGCTGCGACGCCGGAGACGGAGGTCGCATCCGCGGACGCCGGCAACACCAAGTTTACCCAGCGCCTGCTGCCCGACGGCACCGAGGCCGACGACGGGCCGGCGCCGGTCGTGGGCCAGGCCGCGAACGAGGAGGGCAAGTCGGTTGCCGAGCAGTCGACCGAGGTCGCCTCCACGGATCCGGTGAGTGCGCCAAGCGCCGGCGGGACGAGCGACGGGGCGGCCACGCCCGGCACGTCGCCGGGGGAGGTTGCTCAGGAAACGGGAGGCGCCGCCGGCACGACGCCGCCGGCCGCCGGTACGCCTGCGACGGCACCGGGGGCCACCGCCGAGCAGGCGCCGATCGGCGTCACGCAGAAGATGTTCATCTATGAGGAGCGTCTCGGCCAGTCGGCGCCGACCGCGATCGACGGCACCGTCGTCTGGTCGCAGGACGAGGACAGTCCGGGCGGTGACGCCAAGGCGGAGCCGGTCATCCGCGCGCAGTTGAACGCGCCTTCGAACGGCCTGACCGCGCAGGTGACGATCCGCCGCAACGCCGACCGCTCGCTGCCGGCGAGCCATCTGGTGGAAATCGTCTTCGCCCTGCCGCCGACCTTCGAGGGCGGCAACATCGACAGTGTGCAGCGCGTGGCGATGAAGCGGACGGAGCAGGACCGCGGCGATCCGCTGATCGCCGTGCCGGCGAAGATCACCGAAGACTTCCACATGATCGCGCTCAACGATTTCCCGGACGCGATCACGCGGAACACCGAGCTGCTCAAGACGCGCGACTGGATCGACATTCCGATCACCTATCGCAACGGCCGGCGCGCGCTGATCACGCTGGAAAAGGGCGCCTCGGGCGCGGAAGTGTTCAACAACGTGATGAACGCCTGGGCCGCGCTCGGACCGGCGGCCGACAGCCAGTAACGCAGGCTTCCGGCATGCATGAAGAAAAGGCCTCGCACGGCGTGCGGGGCCTTCGGCTTGTTGGCGGCCCGTTCATGCCGGGATCGCCCCTTCGTCCGTCGTCCCGCCCTTGGATGCCTTGCCCGAAGAACGGACGTTCTGACGGAGGAGAGGTGTCATCCCCCAGAACGGATCGGCCCGCCCGATGCGGGATCGGGCGGGCCGGAAATCATGTGGTGTCGGTCGCGAGGCCTTGTCAGGCCTGCTCGATCACCCGGACGGCGTTGGCCTGCTCGGCGGCGAGCTTGACCACGGCTTCCTGCACCTTCTCGAAGGCGCGGACCTCGATCTGGCGGACGCGTTCGCGGCTGATGTCGAACTCGGTGGAGAGCTCTTCCAGCGTGACCGGATCCTCGGACAGTCGCCGGGCCTCGAAGATGCGCCGTTCGCGGTCGTTCAGGACGCCCATGGCGCGCGACAGCATAGCGCGGCGGGTATCCAGCTCGTCCTGCTCGATCAGCGTCTCTTCCTGGCTGTCGCGATCGTCGACGAGCCAGTCCTGCCACTGGCCGGAATCGCCTTCGCTGGCCTTGATCGGCGCGTTCAGCGAGGCGTCGCCGGACAGGCGCCGGTTCATCGACACGACTTCCTCTTCGGACACCTTCAACTTGGTGGCGATCTCGGCCACCTGGTCGGGTCGCAGGTCGCCGTCCTCGATGGCCTGGATCTTGCCCTTCATGCGGCGGAGGTTGAAGAACAGCCGCTTCTGGTTTGCGGTCGTGCCCATCTTCACCAGCGACCAGGAGCGCAGGATATATTCCTGGATCGAGGCCTTGATCCACCACATCGCATAGGTGGCCAGCCGGAAGCCGCGCTCGGGGTCGAACTTCTTGACGGCCTGCATCAGGCCGACATTGCCCTCGGAGATGACTTCGCCGATCGGCAGGCCGTAGCCCCGATAGCCCATGGCGATCTTGGCCACGAGGCGCAGATGGCTCGTCACCAGCTGGTGCGCGGCGCCGCGGTCGTCATGTTCCTGGTAGCGCTTGGCAAGCATGTACTCCTGCTGCGGCTCAAGCATGGGAAACTTGCGGATTTCGTCGAGATATCGATTGAGACCGCCTTCTCCGGCGGTAATAGACGGCAATGTATTGCGGGCCATAGAGCACCCCTTTCCGATCTTAGTCGGCTCCCTCTGAGGATCTTGCGAAGCCTGCTGAAAGGCAAGCCGAAATGGCGCGGGCCTTCTCCGACCCCGCACCAACCCAAGTAGCAGATAAGTGCGGCGAAAGGGTGATTCAAGGCATCACGAAGGCGTTACAACATTACAAATGCGTAATGAAAGAACAGGTCCGATCAGCGATAGACGCGTTCGGAAAGACCGCGCATGCCGGCATGCACCATCAGTTCATAGACCATGCGCCGACCCATCGGATTGTGCAGTCGCACAGTCCTGGACCCGAGGAACTGGGTATCGAGGTGGCGGAAGGCGGCAAGGTCCGGGGCCTCGCTGATCGCACGGTAGTAGAAGTCGTGATAATCCCGGCGGCAGACATAGGTCTTGTACTTGGTCATGCAGAAGGCGGTAAACGTGTCCTTCCGCTCGCGCAGGAAATCGGCGACGCCCACCGTCACCTCCGGCCAGGCGGGGTTGAAGGTGTCGTCGAAGGCGATGATGCCGTGTGCCTCGAGCGTGTCGGTCGCAAGGGCCGTGTCGGAGACGACGTGTTCCAGCATATGGCCGCCGTCGATGCTGAAGAAGCGCGTCCGGCCGATCCTGTCGGTGATGTCGGACGGCCTGAGCCCGGTGCTGTCGCCCCTGATGATCAGGTCCTCGTCGACCGCGAGCCCCAGGCGCCTGCCGTAATCGAGGAAGCGCTGGTACTGCGTCGGTGCGCGGGCGCCATCCCCGCCGAGGTCGAAGAGGTCGATGGCGAGGATCCTGCCGGCGTCGCCGACGATCTTCTTCATCAGGTAATAGGAGCGGCCGTAGAACACGCCGATCTCGGCGATGCCGCCGCCCATGGCGGCCTTCGTCTGCGCCTGCAGCAGGGAGAGAAAGACGAGCGCGTCGGGCGGGTCGATATAACCTTCGACCGTCTGCAGATCGTTGAAAATGAATTTGCGGAGTTGCGCGTTCATTTCTTGCCGGGCACCCGTATCCGTTGCAGCGTTCAGGCGCCGACGACAAGCTCTCTATGAAATGTCGTCAAGAAGGTGCTCGAGAACACCTCTCATCCTGATTCCGACCATTGTATTTCGCAGCGCAAAAAGATCGACAAATAAAGCAAAAGTTTGTCTCTCTTCTTGGTTGCCGAATGCAACTGCAATCCTGAATAGGCATGTTCTTCTATTCACTTGATTCAATACGGAATATTTCTGGAAGTTCTACAGGCTGAGTTTCTCTGATGCGTGCGTTGCCGAGCATGCCGCCGTGTCACGGAGGGTGCGCGGGAACATTACTTCCGAGATGTGGCCGGCTCCGAAAGGATGCGCACCGACGTATACCCGGCTGGCCTGCCGGCGGGCGCCGCGTCACCCCTGAGGACTGCCTATTTGCGCAGCGCATCGACCAGTTGCTGCATGTCGGCCGGCATCGGCGCCTCGAACGCCATCACCTCACAGGTGCGCGGATGCTCGAAGGCGAGCAGATGGGCGTGCAGCGCCTGGCGGTGGAACGCGTTGACCACCGCGCGGGCGTGCTCGGGCAGGAGATTGGCCTTGGTGCGGAAGGCCGCGCCATATTCGGGGTCGCCGATCAGGGGATGGCCGATATGGGCCATGTGCACGCGGATCTGATGGGTCCGCCCGGTTTCCAGCTGGCATTCGACCAGCGAGGCGAGGCAGGTCGCGTCCGGTTTCTCGCCGTAGCGCTCGACCACCTCGTAATGCGTGATCGCCTCGCGGGCATCGTCGCTCTCCTCGCGCTTCACCGCCCGCTTGGTGCGGTCGCCGGCGCGGCCGAGCGGGGCGTCGATCGTGCCGCGCAGTTGCCGCGGGCGACCCCAGACGACGGCCTGGTAGGCGCGTTCCAGCGGGCCGCTGCGGCCATGGTCGGCAAACTGGGCGGAGAGATGCCGGTGGGCGGTGTCGTTCTTGGCGGCGACCATGACGCCGCTCGTCTCCTTGTCGAGGCGGTGGACGATGCCGGGGCGCTTCACCCCGCCGATCCCCGAAAGGCTCGTGCCGCAATGGTGGATCAGGGCGTTGACGAGCGTGCCCGTCCAATTGCCGGCACCCGGATGGACGACGAGGCCGGCCGGCTTGAGGATGACGATCAGGTCCTCGTCCTCGTGCAGGACCTCGAGCGGGATGTCCTCGCCCTTCGGTTCCGGGTCCTCCGGCTGCGGCAGTTCGATGACGATTTCGTCGCCGGGATGCACCTTCTTCTTCGGCTCGGTGACGGCCGTGCCGTTGAGGCTGACGGCGCCCTGCTCGATCAGTGCCTTGATGCGGCTGCGCGAATGTTCGCCGTCCAGCGCGTCCGCCAGCCAGGCATCCAGCCGGCCCTCCGCGTCCTCGCCGGCGGTCAGGACTTTCCTTGTGTCGTCTGCTTGTTTAAAGGGGGCGCTCATTCAAAGATTGTCCTGACTGTCGGAGACGCTACCGCCCATGTCGAAATTCGATGCAGATGAACTGGAAGACAAGCCGCTCGACCCCGCGATGGAGAACGTCCGGCGCAAGATGGTTCGCCTGCAGCTCGTCTCCGGTGGCATCATGCTCGTCATGTTCATGGCGGTGCTTGCGGCCATTGTCTATAAGGTGACGCGGACGGATGGCAAGCCCGAAAGCACGCTGTCGGCCGGCCTTCCGGTCCCGAGCGATGCGCCGCTCACCGGCGCGGTGACGCTGCCGGACGGCTTTGCCGTCTCCTCCGTCTCGCAGTCCGGCGGCCAGATCCTGTTCTACGGCGTGCTCGCCGACGGTGCGCGCAAGGCGATCCTGTTCGATATCGCGGCCGGCCGCATCGTGGCCGACATCGACGTCAACGGCCGCTGACAGCCCGATGGCCGGCGCGCCGATCCGGATTGCCGATGCCGACGACCCGCGGATCGCCACGTTCCGTGCGATCCGGGAGCGCGACCTGGTGGGACGGGAAGGGCGCTTCGTCGCCGAGGGAACGGTGGTGCTGCGGATGCTGGCGGCCTCGCATGCGGCGGGCGGGCGATTTCGGGCGGAGGCCGTGCTGGTCCTGGAAAACCGTCTTGCGGGCATAGCCGCCGTTCTCGACAGCCTTCCCGCGGACGTTCCCGTGCATGTGGCCGACCGGGCGGTGTTCAACGCCATCGCGGGCTTTGACATGCACCGGGGCGTCGTCGCGATCGGGCGGCGCGAGGCGGCGCCGGCCGCCGGCACGCTGATCGCCTCGCTGCCTGCGGACAGTCTCGTATTGGCCGCCTGCGGCATCTCCAACCACGACAACATGGGCTCGCTCTTCCGCAATGCGGCAGCCTTCGGCGTGGATGCGATCCTGCTCGACGAGACCTGCTGCGATCCGCTCTACCGCAAGGCGATCCGGGTCTCGGTCGGCGCCGTCCTCAGCGTTCCCTTCACACGGGAGGGAGGCGCGCAGACCATGCTGGAAGCGCTGGCCGACGCGGGTTTCGAGATCTGGGCACTGTCGCCGCGGGGCGAGGCTCCGATCGGCAGCATCGTTCCGGCCGGGCGGCTGGCGCTGGTAGCGGGCACCGAAGGCGAGGGCCTGCCGGCGACGATCCTGTCACGGTTCCACACCGCGCGCATACCGCAGAAGTCGGGGCTCGACAGCCTCAACGTCGCCACCGCAAGCGGCGTGGCGCTCTACCAGATGGCGCTCGCCAAGGGGCGGATCGGCTGATCTGTTGGGACGGTGCCGCAGCGGCGCCGGCACATTCTCATTCCTGCGGCGGCAACAGGTCCTTGGCGCGCTGAGCGAGGCTGAGCCGGCGGGGATCGGAGGCGGGAGGCGCCTGGTCCAGCAGGCTGCGGATCGGCGAGGCGACACCCTCGCGGGCATCGGTCAGAACGATCATCCTTGCGGCGACGTCCGCCATTTCCTCGCGCAGTGCCGCATCCGTTTCCGGGGTGGGCACATCCGACAGGCGCTGCGTGATCGCAGCGCTCCGGTCGCGCACGTCCGCCTCGATCGCATGAATGTCTATGTCGCGCGCGGCCGGTGCCGGCGCATGGCCGTTGGCGTGTGCGAGCAGCGGCGTCTCGGGCGGGGAGGCCAGCAGCGGCATCATCTCGGCCGTCTGGCCGTTCTGCGCGGGCGTCGGCGTGCCGGTGGGGGCGCCCTTCGCCTTTTCGCGCGACCGGGCGATCCCGGCGAGGCGACGCTCGAGCGCTTCAGGCTTGCCGGCGTTCTGGTCCTGCCCGCGCGCAAGCTCCTGTTCCAACTGACGGGTGCGGTCCTCCTCGTATGCAAGCCGCTGCGTCGTTTCCTTGAGGGTCGCCTGCGCGGCCTGCAGACCGGCGAGCAGCTTCTCGCGCTCGCGGCGCAGGGTCTGGACGTGGCTGTTCAGGTTCTCGATTTCGGTCTCGCGCGCCGCCAGCGAAATCATGCCGTCGTTGAGATCGGACTGGATCAGGTCGCGATTGGCGTTGAGGATCTCGATCTCCCGCTTCTTGTGCAGGATCTCCCGTTCGGCGGCGTCCAGTTGCGCCTTGAGCCGAAGATGCTTCTCGTCGTCATGGCGCATGGCCGAGCGCAGGTCGCCGGCGTTGACGTTCATCTCGTCGATCTGTGTCCTGAGGTCGGCATTGTCGGAGGCAAGGCGGCCGATGTCCTGCCTGAGCGCCTCGTTCTGCACCGCGAGCTTCGTGCCCTTCTCGCGCTCGCGCACCAGGGTCTGCGACATGCGCGCGTTCTCGGCGGCAAAAGCGGCGCGCGCCATGTCGGTCTGCGCGCGCACCTCCTGCGGGCTGAGCGGCGTGGTCGCCTTCATGCGGTTTTCCGTATAGGCGACGATGCGACGCTGGATCGCAGGCGCGACGATCAGCCCGACGAGCGTGGCCGCAAGAAAGCCGAGGGCGAATAGCAGCGCATATTCAATCACGACGACGCCTGTCCCGTTCTTCCGTCATCCCCATCATCCTGCGTCACTATAGCCGACGAGGCCCCGTTGCACAGGGGGCTCGCACAAATTCGCGGTAGCGCGCAGGCGGCGTGCCGATGGTGCGCCTTGTCCGCTCAGAACGGATTCCAGGTGGGGTTGCGGGTGAGCTTGAGATAGCCGGCATTGATGCCGAGGCGCGCGCCGACGCCGGTCCGGATCGGCACGATCACCATGTTCTGCTCGGTCAGCACCGTCATGCCGACGCCGGCCACCACATAGGCCGCGCCGGAAACGCCGGCAAAGCGGGTGTAGAGGGCGTTCACGTCGGGCAGGTTGTAGACGAGCATCATCGTGCGGCTGCCCTGGCCGCCCCAGTCGAGGCCGAGCGACGGGCCCTGCCAGAAGACGGCATGGCTGCCGGCGTTCTTGGTGTTCATCTCGCCTTCGCCATAGGTCAGGCCGGCGACGAAGGCGCCGGAGCCTTCCTGGCCGAGGATGTAGCCGTTCGGCAGGCCGTAGGATTCGAAGGCCCGCTCCACCACCTTGGCGAGGCCGCCGGTGGTCGAGCCGAAGAAGCCGTGGCCGGCATCGACGATCTCCTGGGCCGAATAGGTGGAGCCGCCGGCCGGCTGGGCCGCATAGGAGAGCGCAGGATGGGCGAGAACGAGGCCGCCGAATGCACCGCGCAGGACCGTCCTCCTGGTCAAATTCGAAACACGCATGTCTCTTCCCTCGTCATGGTTCGGGACGCTGTCATGGATTTCAATTTGACCGGATCGTGTTAACAATCGGTTTACCAAATGTGGTGTCTTTATGGCTGACTTCTAATTCAAACTGCTCCGCGCAACCTACGCGTGCTAAGTGGCAATTGAAAACATGCGCGCCCTGCCGGTCGCAAACGGGCTGCCGGCGGTTGCGGTCCTTGGAGAACTTTATGACGAAGAATCCGAACCTCACCCTGAGCGGCCCCGACCTTGCGGCGCTTCTCTGCAGCCGGGTCTGCCACGATGTCATTTCCCCGGTCGGTGCGATCAATAACGGGCTGGAACTGCTGGACGAGGGGGGCGCCGACGAGGACGCGATGGACCTGATCCGCACCAGCGCGCAGAACGCTTCGGTCAGGCTGAAATTCGCCCGGCTCGCCTTCGGCGCCTCGGGCTCGGTGGGAGCCTCGATCGACACGGGCGAGGCCGAGAAGGCCGCCCGCGATTTCGCCGCAGCCGAAAAGAAGACCGAGGTCACCTGGTCGGGACCGCGGGCAATCGTCGCCAAGAACCGCGTGAAGCTGCTGCTTAACCTCTTTCTCGTCGCCTATGGCGCGATCCCGCGCGGCGGCTCGGTCGACGTCACGCTGGAGCGCCCGGACCTCGACGCGGAGTTCCGTCTGACGGCGAAGGGCCGCATGCTGCGCGTGCCGCCGAAGTTCACCGAGATGCTCTCCGGCCAGCTCGAAGAGGCCGTCGATGCCCACTCCATCCAGCCCTACTACACGGTGCTGCTCGCCGACGAAGCGGGGATGAAGCTCGACGTGATCGCCTCGCCGGAGGAAATCACCTTCGTCGCCAGGATGGCCGCCGCCTGAGCAAATGCGAGACGGGAGCCGCCGGCCGGTAACCATTTATTTGCCAGGTAAGGCTACACTTGCTTCATAATCGGCCGTTCGTGTGAGCGGGGAACTGGAGCAGGTCATGCGTCGCATCATGATTGCGGATGGCTCGGATGTCGTCCGCAAGGTCGGAAAGAGGATCCTCTCGGGCCTCGACTATCTCGTGCTCGAAGCCTCCAACTCGCTCGAAGCCCTCGTCCGCTGCGAGGCCGACCTTCCCAACGTCGTGATCGTGGATTCGACGATGGACGGCGCACTCGAACTCATCGGCAACATCCGCATGCTGCCCAAGGGCGACACCGTCCGCATCTTCTATTGCGTGGTCGAGGCCGACCTCAGGAAGATGATGATGGGCAAGCGGGCAGGGGCGGACGACTTCCTGCTGAAGCCCTTCGACCGCAAGATCCTCACCAGCGTGTTTGCCAATCTCTCGATCGCCGCCTGACGCGTCGACGCACGCCTGGCGGAGGCCTTTCGAATCCACGACGCGGCAGCCCCTCGCTGTCGCGTTTTTCGTCTGTGCCGCTTCTCATAGCTCCACAATCGCAGGCAAAGAAAAACCCGCCGGCGAGGGCGGGTTCGTCGATGGGGCGGTGGAAGACGACTGTGTCAGGCGATTTCGGCGTATTCGCCGCCATCGGGCTCGCGCAGCACGTAGCCGCGGCCCCAGACCGTCTCGATGTAGTTGGCGCCGCCGGCGGCGTTCGCAAGCTTCTTGCGCAGCTTGCAGATGAAGACGTCGATGATCTTCAGTTCCGGTTCGTCCATGCCGCCGTAGAGGTGGTTGAGGAACATTTCCTTCGTCAGCGTCGTGCCCTTGCGCAGCGAGAGCAGCTCGAGCATCTGGTATTCCTTGCCGGTCAGGTGCACCCGCTGGCCGCCGACCTCGACGGTCTTGGCATCCAGGTTGACGATCAGCTCGCCGGTGGTGATGACCGATTGCGCATGGCCCTTGGAGCGGCGGACGATGGCGTGGATGCGGGCCACGAGCTCGTCCTTGTGGAAGGGCTTGGTCATGTAGTCGTCTGCGCCGAAGCCGAGGCCGCGCACCTTGTCCTCGATGCCGGCCATGCCGGAGAGGATCAGGATCGGCGTCTTCACCTTGGCCAGGCGCAGCGTGCGCAGCACTTCATAGCCCGACATGTCCGGAAGGTTCAGGTCGAGCAGGATGATGTCGTAGTCGTAGAGCTTGCCGAGATCGACACCCTCTTCGCCCAGATCAGTCGTATAGACATTGAAACTTTCGGATTTGAGCATCAACTCGATGCTCTGCGCCGTGGCGCTGTCGTCTTCAATGAGTAGTACGCGCATTTCCGTCCCCTTTTCCGCCGCTCAAGGTATCCTGGCCCCTCTACGCGATACGGATCCAGTCGTTGCCTGATTTGGAGGCTGCCACCGAATGGTTAACAAATTCTGATTCACTCTGGCAAGATGGATCGAAGTTGTTAAATAATTTTAGCAGCTCCCTGAATTCATATGGAAATTTCAAAGCGCGCTCCTCACGTTCATTGTGAGGAAATCGCGCTAAGCGACTCTTTCGACTCGTGATTACAAGGCCTACGGCATTTTGGGTTTTGCATTTACCGACCCTTAAATCATGACGCCTATGATTAACGATGCCCGTAAACGAAAGGTTACCAGCGGTAGGAATTCGTTAATATCGCAGAAATTTTTTCGAGAAGGCCGGTTCGTTCGGCCGGTTCGGGGCGAAAATGTCGGCCTGCTTCGCGGATCAGTATCACGCGAAGCATGCCTTTAGCTTGTGTGGTCGGGCGTCGCGCATGTCGTGTGCCGCCCGCCTGATGCCGGGGTCTCGCTATCCACGGGAGTATTGCGTATGAAGTCACGTGAGAGCCTTGTTCGCCTGAAGGAATTTCAGGTGAAGGAAAAGAGGCGGCAGCTGAGCCAGTTACAGATGATGATGTCCGAATTCGAACGGATGTCGAAGGAACTGGAAAGCCAGATCGCCATCGAAGAAAAGAAGTCGGGCATCTCCGACCCCAACCATTTTGCCTATCCGACCTTCGCCAAGGCCGCGCGGCAGCGTGCCGACAACCTTCTGGTCTCCATTCGCGAGCTGAAGGTGCAGCAGGACGCAGCCGAGCTCACCCTGGAGGAGGCCGAGGCCGAATTCGCCAAAGCCGCCGCCCTGGAAGAGCGCGACAACGCGATCCGCATCCGCGCCTGACGGGCGTCGGGAGCAAGGGCGCCGAAGCACAGGATGGACGCCGATGCGCCTCGGGCGCCGGCGATGCCGCTTGCAGGAAGAGCCCTCATGACCGCGATAACCGGCCGGTCATGAGGGCTCTTCTTTTGCGTATACGCCCTGGAATGCGCGCGGTCAGACGTTGACGACGTCGTTCCAGTCCGGGTGTCGCAGGGACTGGGCGCGCATGAACGGGCAGAGCGGATTGATCTTCCAGCCGCCGGCCCGCGCCTGCTCCACGGCGTGAAGGGCGAGCGCCTGGCCGACCCCGCGTCCCCGCAGCGCGTCGGGAACGGCGGTGTGGTCGACGATGACGAGATGCGGCGAGGCGCGGGAATAGGTCATCTCCGACTGGTGGCCGTCGACGGTGACGGAGTAGCGCCCGTGCGAGCCGTTCTCTTCGCCCTGAATGTCCATGTCTGCGATCTCCGTTCCTTCTTCGACCGTGCCTGCGATCCGGCCGGATGGAGAAGGACATAGGGTTTGTCCGCCGCCGCTCAAAGCCTTTCGTGCGAAAAAACTGTTGGAGCGCCGTGCCTCATCCGGGGGCATCCGCCGGCGGAGGCTGTGCGGACGAACGGGCGATGCTATGGATGCGTGAACCGAAACGAGGCAACGCATGGCTGCACTGGTCGTTCCCGCACTCCTTGTCCTTTCCGCCCTGTCGCTCGGATTCGGCATGGTCCTGCCGCTCGTGCTGTTCGAGAAGCTCTATTTCTTCACCGAGGCGCCCTCGCTGCTCGGCATCATCGCCTCGCTCTGGCTGCAGGAGAACCGGATGCTGGCCGTGCTCGTCGGCCTGCTATCGGTGGTCTTCCCGGTGGTCAAGCTGATCGGGGTCGCCTTCGAGGCGACGACGCCGCCGGGGAACGCGGTGCGCGACCGGCTGCTCGCCCGCCTGCTGCCGCTTCTCTCGCGCTGGTCGATGATGGATGTCGTGCTGGTGGCGCTGGTGATCTTCTCGGCCAAGACCAGCGGCATGGCCGCGGCCTTCACGCAGCCGGGGCTCTGGTTCTACACAGGCTCGGCGATACTGACGGGGATCCTGCAGATGCGGCTGCGGCCGCATTGAGTGCGGCCGCCGGGTAATTTCGTTGCCGGTGAGGGCGGATCAGTGTCTGTACTGCTGGATGCGCGTGGTGCGCAGGCCGGCGAGGCCGTGGTCGTTGATCGAGGACTGCCAGGACAGGAATTCCTCGACCGTCAGCGTATAGCGCTCGCAGGCTTCCTCGAGGCTGAGCAGGCCCCCGCGGACAGCGGCGACGACTTCAGCCTTCCGGCGGATCACCCAGCGCCGCGTGTTCGCAGGCGGCAGGTCGGCGATCGTCAAAGGGCTGCCATCGGGGCCGATGACATACTTTACGCGGGGTCGTATCAATTCGGTCATAGGACTCTCTACTACACACAAGACCATATGGGCCGACTGTAGTTCGCCACATTTAAAATTTGCCTAAGCACATTGTAACAATTTGCTAAGAATTGGAGGGGTTACGGTGCGTAACTGCTTCGGACGCAGGCTCGGGACGGGCCCGCGTCGCAGCCGCCGGCATCCGGATTCGGGCCGCCATGAGAATTGACCATTTTCATTTTTCCATCGCTTCTGGTAGACCCCGCACAAGTCAGGGGTGGTATCCGTTCGATCAACCGCAGAGCTCCTGCAATATGCATGCGTCGTGTCGATCCGTGTTTTCGTCCCCGGGGAATGCACAATCTTCCATGCATATCACCGATACCGCGCACGCATCGGCGCAAGCCGGGCAGCGGTCGAGACGGCTTTGTGACCGCGGCGGCAATTGGAAGCACGAGATGAGACAGCCTGACGAGGTAACAACATTTCCGCACTGGTCGCCCGCCTTCCTCGCAGGGGCGCGGCTGGAGGAGGTCAGGACCGAATACGAGGTCCTGCAGCTCCTGCGGCGCTGCGCCAGCCATTTCGGGTTCGGCCATTTCCTGGTGGCGCGCCTGCCCGTCGGCGATCGCCGGCAGTTTTCGGAGCGCCTCGTGATCAGCAGCTGGCCGACCGACCTGGTGCGCGGCTATGACGATCTCGACATCTATCACGAGAGCCGGCTGGCGACCGAGGTGGCGCAGACCAAGCGTCCCTTTCTCGGCGACGGCTCGCTGCTGGCGCCAAAGGATCCGGGCCCGGCGGCGGACGCCGCAGCCGCGCTCGCCGAGCGGCACGAGCTTGCCGTGTCGCTGGCGTTCCTGCTGCACACCACGGCCGGCGAGCCCTTCGCCATGGTCTTTTCCGGCAGCGAGCCGCCGCGCGGCGGGGACGAGCTGGCGCAGCTCTACTTTGCCGCCGTGCAACTGTTCGCCTGCCTGGAGCAGACGTTCGTCCGCCATCCTGTCGTGAAGGACAAGCTGTCGGGCCGCGAGATCGAATGTCTGCGCTGGGCGGCCGCGGGCAAGAGCAGCGACGAGATCGCCATCATCCTCGGCATCTCCGCCTACACCGTCTCGAGCTACTTCAAGTCGGCGGCAAAGAAGCTGGGCGCGGTCAACCGGATGCAGGCGATCGCTTCGGCGATGCGGATGAAGCTGATCTGATCTGGCGTGATCCGTGGCGGCGGCGGCCAGTCGCGCTGACGCGCCGCTGCAGGGGCCGCATCACTCAGTCGCGGCGTGCCGGGCCGGCCGAAATCGAGCCTTCTCTTGCCCCCGGCGGCGCAAGTTTCTATATGTCGCGGCAAGTGCCCGCAGGCGGGCAGGGAAGGCCGCAAGCGATCGCTACATTCAGCATCCCGGCACGACCCCTTGGACAATTCCGGATGGACAGCGTGAACAGTCTCGATTTCGACAGGAAGCCAGAAGATACGCGCGTCGTCGTCGCCATGTCGGGCGGGGTGGATTCGTCCGTCGTCGCCGGCCTGCTCAAGCGCGAGGGCTACGACGTTCTCGGCATCACGCTGCAGCTCTACGACCACGGCGCGGCCGTTCACCGCGCCGGCTCGTGCTGCGCCGGCCAGGACATCGACGATGCGCGCCGCGTCTGCGAGACGCTCGGCATTCCCCACTACGTGCTCGACTACGAGAAGCGGTTCCGCGAGACGGTGATCAATCCGTTTGCCGAGAGCTATATCGCCGGCGAGACGCCGATCCCCTGCGTCGCCTGCAATCAGACAGTCAAGTTCGCCGATCTGCTTGCGACCGCGCGGGAGCTCGGCGCCGATGCACTGGCGACCGGCCACTATATCCGTTCGCGGCCGAACCCTGCGCCGGACGATCCGGCGCGCCGTGCGCTCTACCGCCCCGTGGATGCCGAGCGCGACCAGAGCTATTTCCTCTTCGCCACCACCCAGGAGCAGATCGATTACCTGCGCTTCCCGCTCGGGCACCTGTCCAAGGCGGAGACGCGCGCGCTCGCCGAGGAAATGGGCCTCGTCGTCGCCAAGAAGGCCGACAGCCAGGACATCTGCTTTGTGCCGCAGGGCAAGTATTCCGACATCGTCGCCAAGCTGAAGCCGAACGCGGCGCTTTCCGGCGACATCGTCCATATCGACGGGCGCGTGCTCGGCCGGCACGAGGGCATCCTGCACTATACGATCGGCCAGCGGCGCGGCATCGGCATTGCGACCGGCGAGCCGCTCTACGTCGTCTATCTCGACGCGCGCTCGCGCCGGGTGATCGTCGGCCCGAAGGAGGCGCTGGACACACGTCGGCTCTATCTGCGCGACGTCAACTGGATCGGCGACGGCGAACTCATGGCCGTCGCAGCCGGGGGCTTCTCCTGCTTTGCCAAGGTGCGCTCGACCCGCCCGCCGCGCCCTGCGGTGCTGCACCGCGACGAAGAGGGCCTCTATGTGGAGCTGGAGAAGGGCGAGGCCGGCGTCGCCCCCGGCCAGGCCTGCGTGCTCTATTCGGGCGAGGGCGAGGACGCGCGCGTCTACGGCGGCGGCTTCATCGCCCGTTCGGAGCGTGAATCGTCTGCGGAAGCCGCGTTGAAGCGCATCCTGTCCAGCCCCGTCGCGGCCTGAGGCAGCCAATTCACAAGCCGTTGCACGGTCGCGCACTTTTGCCGGAAACGACGCTTGACACTTTGGGGACAGGCACCCTATAAGCCGCCCGTCCCGAACGGAAAACACAAGCAAAGTTTCCCGTTTCGCCCGGCGGCGGAGTAGCTCAGTAGGTTAGAGCAGAGGAATCATAATCCTTGTGTCGGGGGTTCGAATCCCTCCTCCGCTACCATATTCCCCCCCAACCTTGTTAGGAGTTGGGGGAGGCGGCCAGAACGGATCTCCGCTGCAATTTGTCTTCTTGTCCGGCCCGGAGACATAGGCAACGGAACGTACCTGAGACATAGGTGACAACCTCGTGCCGAACGGGTTGTCAACGGTCTGCAGGGTTCTCTGCTCAAGGTCGATAATCCCAGATCACAATGATGAAGCTTGCGCGCCAAATGTGGTCGTCGCTCGTCCTTGGTCACGTTGAGGCGCTCAGCTCGCTGCCGCCAGCGGGAGGTCGACCATGTCACCCAGGTGCCCGGTACAGCGCCACCTGTCTTGCAGGGGCCGGCCGCCGGTTGCTGGCTTGTTGTCGAGGAATCCGGCGTTTACGCCAGAAGAAAAATCTGCGTTGTCGCCGATCGTGGGATGAAATTTCCCAAATTGTGATCGTTATCGAGGATGCTTAGATTTTTCTTTCGTCTGTTTGCGGTTTTCCGTTGAACCTGACCCGGGAAAATAGTATATAAATATTGTGGATTATCGAGGCGCAACCGAAAGGGGCGGACGGATGGACTATTCCGGTTTGATGCCCCGTGCGGGCCGATCGTGTTGTTGTGCGTTGCTTTGTACCGGGTTCCGTTTCTAGCCGCCTTCGAGGGCGGTTTCCGCAAAGCATTTTTGAAGAGCAACGTCATGAGCAAGCAAGTCATCGAATATGCGGGCGTGCCCGTCGGCATCGCGATCCCGGAAGAGGGCGCGCTGCGTTTCGTCGCCGTCAAGTTCCATGTCTTCGACCTGGACCAGCGCCGGTTCGCGACTCTCGGCCAGCTCCAGGGTGCGGTCCATACGCACATGTCCTCCACCGAACGGCTGGCGGCCTGAGGAGAGCAGGTCCGCTTCGCGTCATTCGATCGGTGCTTGTTCCATGGCGTGCGATCTGAGGATGATTTTTCCGGCCTCGCTCCTTCAAGGCGAAGGACGGGTGCTTGCCAGATAAAGAAAAGCCGCGGCCGGGATGAACCGGGCGCGGCTTTCGTTTTCTCATGATCGCGGTCGGTGCGATGCCTTAGAGAATGAAGTCCCCGGCCTTCAGGTTCACCAGACTGTCAAGGTGAAGCACGAAGTCAGCCTTGCCGTCGCCATTGACGTCGCCATAGACGTAGGTGTCCTTCTTTTCCTTGACATAACGCAGTTCGCCGGCGGTCTTGGAGAACTTGTCGGTGCCGACGAAGTCGAACGCCTGGTTGCCCTTCTTGCCGGTGTTGGCGTCGATGCCGGAAAAATCGATATGATCCTTCTCCTTGCGCGAGAAGTCGAAGATCGTGTCGGTCTTGCCTTTCGACTTGGACAGTTCCGAGACGGACTTGAACACGAAGGTGTCGGCTCCCTTGCCGCCGTAGAGGTCGTCCGCTCCCTTTCCGCCGGTCAGCACGTCCTTGCCGGCGCCGCCGATCAGAACGTTGGCCTTGCCGTCACCGGTCAGCTTGTCGGCATAACGCGAGCCGGTCAGGTTCTCGATCGAGACGTAGACGTCGCCCTTCGCGTCGCCCTTGTTGCTCGAAGCCTTGGCGAGGCTGGCGGTGATGCCCTTCGTCGCATCCTGATAGGAAGCCGTGTCCTTGCCCACACCGCCGTCCAGCCGGTCGCCTCCCTTGCCGCCGATCAGGATGTCGTTGCCCGCCCCGCCCCTCAGGTGGTCGTTGCCGGCATAACCGTAAATCGTCGTCTTGGTGCTCCCTCCGGTAAGAGCGTCGGCACCCGACGTGCCTTTGAGGACGGCTTGATCCGAAACGGCCGACAGGACGAATTTTCCTGTCGTCGTGGAATATTGCCCGGCGACGTCGAGATAGACCGTGCCGCTGCTCGTGGCCTTGAACTCGATGGTGGCCTTGCTATCGAAATCGTAGGCGATGCGATTGCCGTTCGCGTCACGAAGGTTCAGGAGAATTCCTTCCGCGCCGGCGCTTCCGGTGCCGCTGGCGGAAAACTGATAGGTGACGCCGGACTTGACGGAAAAGGCGTACCAGTCGCTGTCGCGCTCGACGTCGATCTGGCCTGTGAGACTCGTTCCGACAGCGAGGCTGCGATTGGTGCCGGCATTGTTGACGACCGTATCGAAGCCATTGTTCGACACCACGTAGCCTCCGATATCCGAACTGTCCGTGACCGAGACGAAATAGGTGCCGCTATTCTTTGGGGTGAAGGTGACCAGCCCGACCGGGTAGGAGTAGTTTGTCTCTCCCGCGATGACGTTTCCGTTGGAATCGCGAAGGTGGATGTCGCCGTCCGGCAATTTCGACGCGCCCGTTCCGGCCACCTTGAAGGCATAGCTGATGCCTGCCTGCAATGTGACCTTGAACCAGTCGGCGTCGCCCCTCACGTCAATGCTGCTGGTGATCGTCTTGCCTTGCCCGAGAACGGCGGTGGTGGCTGTGTTGCGCAGGATGGTGTCGTTTCCAAGCCAGGTCAGCTTGTAGTTTCCGGTGTCGACCGTGTCGGTGACCTCTACGAAGTAGGTGCCCGACTGGCTGGCGGCGTGCGCGATCGATGTGCTGCTGTTGCTGTAATTGGTGTTGGAGACGACCCTGGTGCCATTGGCATCGCGCAGATGGATATCGGGGTCCGGCAAGGACGTCGTCGTCCCGTCGCCGCTGACGGCAAAGCCGTAGTCGAGGCCGGCCTTCAGGCTCACCTTGAACCAGTCGGAATCACCCGACACGTCGATGGCGCTGCTGACGGTCCTCCCCTGCGAAAGCGTCGCGGTGGTAGAAATGTCGCGCCGTATCGTATCGTTTCCAAGCCAGGTGAGGACATATTTTCCGAGGTCGACGGTGTCGGTGACGCCGACATAGAAGGTGCCGCCGGTGGCTGTGGGGTAATTGAGGATCGTGCTGCTGTTGCTGTAGTTGGTGCTGCCTGCGATCCTGTTGCCGTTGGCGTCGTAGAGATAGAGGTCTGGGTCCGGCAGGGAGGTGCCGGATCCATCGCCGGATACACGGAAGCCGTAACTGAGGCCTGCCGAGAACGTGGCGCGATACCAATCGCTGTCTCCGGAGGTGGTCAGTTCACCATTGACGATCTGCCCTTGTGCAATGGTAGCGGTCGTCGTGGTGTTTCCGGGAATTGATGACATGAATGGAACTCCTTGAATCTTGACGTAAAATACCGTTCGGTGAATATTCGACGCCTTCCGCAGACGCAAGTCGTCGTGGCGTGCTGGCGGCTGCTTTTGCAGCACACGGGCGGGCGCATTCCCCGGGCAAAATGCACATCTGTGGATTGCCGGGATTGTGCAACTTTTGATTTTCGCTTGGAGGCGGACGCAGAAAAGCCGCGGCCGGGATGAACCGGGCGCGGCTTTCGTTTCTCATGCTCACGGGTGGTGCGATGACCCGGGCGTCAGGGTTGGCAAGGGCCGGGTGGCAGCCCTGCAGCTATGCCGTCAGACCGACCTGTTACCCCTGGGCGACCGTCTGGCGCTGGAGGCCGAGGCCTGCGATGGTGACTTCCATGCGGTCGCCGGGCTTCAGGTAGCGCGGCGGCTTCATGCCCATGCCGACGCCCGGCGGTGTGCCGGTGGTGATCACGTCGCCGGGCTCGAGGATCATGAACTGCGAGATGTAGTGGACGAGGAAGGGCACCTTGTAGACCATCGTCGCGGTGGAACCGTCCTGGACCGTCTCGCCGTTGATGCTGAGCTTCATGGAAAGGTCGGCGGTATCGACCTCGTCGGCGGTGACGAGCCAGGGGCCGATCGGGCCGAAGGTCGGGCAGCCCTTGCCCTTCATCCACTGGCCGCTGCGCTCGGTCTGGTAGGCGCGCTCGGAGATGTCGTTGCAGATGCAGTAGCCGGCAACGTAGTCGAGCGCCTCGGCCTCCGAGACGTAGGAGGCGCGCTCGCCGATGACGATCGCGAGTTCGACTTCCCAGTCGGTCTTCTCCGAACCGCGGGGGATGAGGATCGTGTCGTCGGGACCGACGACGCAGGACGGGGCCTTGTTGAACAGCACCGGCTCCGGCGGGACGGCCATGCCGCTTTCGGCGGCGTGGTCGGCATAGTTCAGGCCGACGGCGATGAAGTTGCCGACGCGGCCGACGCAGGCGCCGAAGCGTTCGCCTGCGGGAGCGAGCGGGAGGCTCGTCGGGTCCAGCGACCGCAGCCGCTTCAGGCTTTCGCGGCCGAGCACCTCGCCGGCGATGTCGGGGACGACGGCCGAGAGATCGCGCACCTTGCCCTCGGCGTCGACAAGACCCGGCTTCTCCGCTCCCGGCTTTCCATAGCGAACGAGTTTCATGCGGCAACCTCCATCAGATGCGGCGCCGCTCTACGAAGGGCGCACGGTTCGAATTCTGTTGCGCTCCAACTTCCATGAGTCTTACAAGGTGTCAACGATTTTCGAAAATCGGTGCCATTTGGCAAAAAATGAAGGACGACGCGGATGGCCGCAGACAGGCCGGCAGACAGGCCGACGGGAAAGACCCTTGCCGGCGAAGCCTATGAGCGCATCCGCGGGGCGATCCAGGACGGCCTGTTGCGCCCCGGCGACAGGATGCGCTTTTCTGACCTGCAGGCCCTGTGCACGATGAGCGTGACGCCAGTGCGCGAGGCGCTGGCGCGACTGACGGCAGAAGGGTTCACGGTGCTGGACGATCACCGCGGCTTCAGCGTCGCGCCGCTGTCCTTGGCCGAACTGCGCGACATCACCGCCAATCGCAAGCTCTGCGAGGGCGAGGCGCTGCGGCTGTCGATCGAGAGGGGGGACGGCCAGTGGGAGGCGCGCCTCGTTGCCGCGCATCACCTGCTGGCGCGGGTGCCACAGGGACGCGACGACATGCCCTCGGTCATCCGCGACGACTGGGACGAGCGCCATGCCGCCTTCCACCGGGCGCTGATCTCCGCCTGCGGTTCGCCGATCCTGCTCGACACCTGCCTGCGCCTCTTCGGCCATGCCGGCCGGTACCGGCGCGTGTCGGTCAGCCTGTCGGGCCGGCGACGCGACGCGGATGCCGAGCACAGGCAGTTGATGGACCTTGCGCTCGCGCGCGACGGGGCAGGGGCGGTCGCCGCCCTGCATGCGCACTACCAGGGCACGGCCGACGCTCTGGAGGCCTTCTTCGACGGCAGGAACGTCTGAGAAGACCAGCCACACCGATATCGACCGATTGCGCGGGACCGGCTGCCGGCGCCGTCGCGACCGTGCCGGAACGAAAATGCCCCGGCAACCGTATGGTTCCGGGGCATTCTGGTTTGGCGGCCTTGCGCCTTCTTACTGCGTGGCTGCGACCTTGCGGCCGGGGGCCGGCGTCGGCACGGGCGTCTCGATCGCCGAACCGCCGCCGATCGCCACGTTGAGCGAGACGTAGTCGTTGGCCAGCGAGCGAATGGACGAGGCCAGCGTCAGGCGGCTGTTTGCGACGTTGCGCTCGGCGTCGAGGACGTCGAGGATCGTGCTGGCGCCGCCGCGATAGCTTTCACGCGCGAGCGACAGAGCCTCCTCGTTCGAGGCCACGAGCCTGCGAAGTGCTGCAACGGTCTGGTAGTCGCGGATGAGCGCGGTCTGCGCGTTCTCCACCTCTTCCACCGCGTTCAGCACGGTCTGCTTCCAGGCGAAATACTGCTGCTTGGCGACCGAATCGGCGATATCGACCTGCGCGCGCAGGGCGCCGCCGTTGAAGATCGGCACGGTCAGCGTCGGGCCGAATGACCATGAGGTGACGTTGCCCGTGATCGCGCTGATCGTGCGCGCGGCGCCGATGGTGCCGTCGAGCGTCAGGCTCGGATAGAGCTGCGATTCGGCGACGCCGATCTGGGCCGTGGCTGCGGCCAGGTTCCGTTCGGCCGCGCGGATGTCCGGGCGGTTGCGGATGAGGTCGGCGGGAACGCCGACGCGGGTCGAATGGCGGGGCGTCGGCTGCGGGCCGGCCTTGATGAGCTGCGGCGTGATCGTCGCCGCCGGCACGCCGAGCAGCGTCGCCGCGCGGTTGGCGGACTGGTAGAAGCCCGTCTCCAGCGGCGGGATTTCCGCCAGCGTCTGGTTGACGAGGCCCTCGGCCTGCACGACGTCGAGGCTGGAGGCGGCACCCGCGGCGCGGATGTCCTGTGTCAGCTTCAGCGTTTCCCGGCGCGACTGCAGGTTCAGCCGGTTCAGCGCCAGCGCCTCCTGGAAGAAGCGGGCGCTGATATAGGTGGTCGTCAGCTCGTTGAGATAGGCGAGCCGGGCGACGTTGACGTTGTCGTAGGCGGCATCGAGCGAGGCGTTGGCGGATTCGCGCGCCCGGCGGTACTGTCCGAAGAAGTCGAGCAGCCAGGAGGCGCCGGCGCTGCCGGCCAGGTCCTTCGACTGCGTATGCCATACGCCGGACTGCCTCTGGAGCAGCGAACCGTCCTGTCCCGATGCGGTGGCGTTGCCGCCGGCATTGATCTGCGGCAGCCCGCCGGCGCCGGCGAGGATCACGTTCGCCTGCGCCTCGGAGATGCGCTCCAGCGATTGCAGGACGTCGAGGTTTTCGTTCATCCCGCGGGAAACAAGCTCATTGAGGCGCTTGTCGCGGAAGTTTTCCCACCATGGATCCAGCGTGGTGTCGCCTGCCGATTTCCCGGCGGCTTCCGAAAACTTGCCCGGCAGGGCGGTGTCGGGCGCCTGGTAGTCCGGCCCCACGACGCATCCGCTGAGCAGCAACATCGTCAGCGGCAGTAGGGATTTTACAATCTTCATGTTTTTCCCCGAACCGCTCAACACCGCGGCTCACAATCTCGAGTCCAATTGGCGATTCGCGCATCATCCACGTGTTATGGTTAACGCGCTTTCAACGGGGCGACGCCATGGCCGGCTCCGCCCAGAATCATCGAGCACAACATAACTACGCAAAAAACCTTGCCAATGGGTTTTCGTCCGTCGTTCATCCGGAATCGCGAGTAATTCACGCCATATGTTGCGTTTTGGTCCCGGTTTCGGTGTCACAGATACGCCTTAGGATCGATTTGCAACTGTGGCGAATACGTCTTTTGCGTGAAAATTTTGCGGCTTCCGGATGGTGGTTCCGCCCAGAAAAAGAGCGAATGCCCAAAAAATGTGGAATGCAAGCTCATTTCTCTGTCGTGCTGCATGTGCGAAGAATTTTCCGCCAAACCAATTATCATATGATTTCGGCGCAAAAATTTCCCAAAAAACGTGGGGTCGAGTTGACAAGGCGAGTTGTATCGCCTATCTCATCGAACGTAGCCGAGGGGCTATCCCTATAGAGCTGTCCAACCTCTCCACACCGCCACCATGGCGTGTGGCCCAACCAAGGGAGTGTGAATATGCATCGCAATGCCAACACCGCTTCCGCTGGTGATGTTTTCTCCTGTCGCGGAACGAAATTCGGAATGAAACTTTCGGCCCTCCGCCGAATGTAACGTTCTCTACTTCGAACGATACGCAAGAAAGATATTCGCTGTGCTTGCGCATGGCAGGAGTTACTATGGAAAAGCAAGTTATCGAGATCGGCGGGGAAGCCGTCGGGGTCGTCGTTCCGGACCAGGATAGGTTGAAGTTCGTCGCCGTCAAGTATCATGTGTGGGATCTGGATTCGAAGCGGTTCAATTCCGCAGACGAAGTTCGTGACGCGATCCGCAAGCTGATGAGCGATCCGGCCGCCGCCGGCCCTCGCACCACCGGCGGCCTCACCGCCGCCTGACACTTTCCCCAAAGCTTCGATCTGGCGTGGACATCGCCAGCGTCGTCCCTACATCCGTCCTATCGACCGCCGCCCTTTCGGAATAGGGTGGCGTTCTCCTTCAACAGACCTGACGGATGGATACCTGCCATGCCACATCCTGCCTTCACACCCTCGAATGTCGCCGTCGTCACCGGTGCCGCCTCCGGCATCGGGCTGGCGGCGGCGAAACGGTTTGCCGGGCTCGGCATGCGTGTCGTGCTCGCCGACCTCGGCGGGCCGCGCCTCGATGCGGCAACCGCCATCGTCGCCCGCGATGCTGCAGGCGGGGAGAAGGACGTGCTGGCGGTCGCTGCGGATGTTTCCGATCCCGCCTCGGTGGAGGGGTTGCAGGAGACCGCGCGGGCACGCTTCGGCCGGGTTCACGTGCTGATGAACAATGCCGGCGTCCAGCCCGGCAGCACGATTATGGGGCCGCGCGAGAATTGGGAAAAGGTGCTGGGCGTCAATCTGTGGGGCGTGATCAACGGCTGCCAGGCGTTCGTGCCGGGCATGCTGGAGCACGGCGATGCCGCGGTCGTCATCAACACCGGCTCCAAGCAGGGGATCACGACCCCGCCCGGCGATCCCGCCTACAACGTTTCCAAGGCCGGCGTGAAGGTCTTTACCGAGGCGCTCCAGCACGACCTGCGGAACCGTGACGGATGCAAGGTCAGCGCCCACCTCTTCATTCCCGGCTTCGTCTTTTCAGGGATGACGTCGAACGGCAGGACCGAGAAGCCCGAAGGCGCCTGGACGCCCGAACAGACGCTCGAGTTCATGATGGAGAGCCTGGCCCGCGGCGATTT
Source organism: Rhizobium sp. TRM96647 (assembly GCF_025780115.1). Taxonomy (NCBI): domain Bacteria; kingdom Pseudomonadati; phylum Pseudomonadota; class Alphaproteobacteria; order Hyphomicrobiales; family Rhizobiaceae; genus Rhizobium; species Rhizobium sp. TRM96647. The sequence continues at coordinate 99,269 of NZ_JAOXHF010000003.1, read as the reverse complement.
CTACATCCTCTGCCCGGACAACGAGGTGGCCCGGTCGACCGACGAGAAACGCATCCTCTGGGCGGCCGGCGATATCGTCGAGAACCGGCCGCCGCTGTCGCGCTGGCATCCGGAATTCGGCCCGGCCTTCAAGGCCTGGATCGAGAAGAAGTGACGAGGACGCGATCTTCGTTCGCAAATGGTGAACGGTGCTGTCACCGGCATCGGGCTGTCGCGGCGGCGTGAAACCTGATTGTCTGTGGCTGAACGGAGGACGGCCATGACCAGCGGCATACACCATATCACCGCGATCACGCGAAAGATCCAGGCGAACGTCGATTTCTACGTCGGCTTCCTCGGGCTGCGGCTCGTCAAGCGGACGGCCGGCTTCGAGGATGCGGACCAGTTGCATCTCATCTATGGCGGCGGCACCGGGGCGCCCGGCACGCTCCTGACGTTTCTCTCCTGGGAGGACGGATCGCCCGGCCGCGTCGGCACGGGGCAGGCGGCGGAGATCGCGCTCTCGATCGCGCCCGAATCGATCGGCTTCTGGCTGACGCGGGCGCTGACGTACAATATCCAGACGACCGGACCGGCGCAGGAGTTCGGCGAGCCGGTGCTGCGGTTGAAGGATCCGGACGGCATCATCGTCAAGCTCGTCGGCGAGGCGGGCGTTCAGCCGGTCGATCCCTGGCTGGCGTCCGGCATTGCCGCGGCGGATGCGATCCTGCGCATCCGCGGTGCCACGATCTTCAGCGAGAAGCCGGAGGACACGGCGGCGTTTCTCACCCGCCACTTCGGCTTCCGGTCGGTCGCGGCTGCCAACGGCATCCGCCGGCTGGCAAGCGATGTCGCCGACATCCTCGACATTCGCGATGCCGCCGGCTTCTGGACCTCGGCGCCCGGCACCGGCACGATCGACCATATCGCCCTGCGGGCGCTCGACCGGGACACGGTCGAGCGCGCCGGGACCGTGCTGCAGGCCGAAGGCGCCGGCGACATCAACATGCATGACCGCACCTATTTCTATTCGCTCTATGTGCGCGAACCCGGTGGGGCGCTGATCGAATATGCCTCGGACGGGCCGGGCATGTTCGTCGACGAGCCGCCGGAGACACTCGGCACCAGACTGTTCGTGCCCGCGCATCTCCATGCCGATCCGGCCGACGTCCGGGCACGGCTGCCCCAGTTTTCCCTTCCAGGAGAAGAAAGAATGACCGAACGGGACCTGCCTTTCATCCATCGCGTCCACCGCCCCGAGAAGGGGGACGGCAGCACGCTGGTGCTGCTGCACGGCACCGGCGGCAACGAAACCACGCTGCTTCCCTTCGGCGCGCGCGTCGCGCCCAATGCAACGCTCGTCAGCCTGCGCGGACGCAGCAACGACGAGGGGTATCCGCGATTCTTCCGGCGGCTGACCATGACGACGTTCGACCAGGCGGAGATCGCTTCCGAGGCCGAAGCGCTGGTCGCCTTCATCGCCGAGGCGAACGCGGCCTACGGGCTCGATCCGGCCCGCACCGTCTTCCTGGGCTACTCCAACGGCGCCAACATGCTGGGGGCGATCATGCAGTTGCATCCCGGCGTCATCCGCAACGCGGTGCTGCTGCGGGGCATGAACGCACTGGAAGCGCCGCAGGATGCGGATCTGACCGGAACGAACGTGCTGATGGTGACGGGGCAGTCCGACCCTTACGGCCCGCATGCCCAGGAGATCGAGAAACGCCTTTCAGAGGCCGGCGCCAGCGTCGAGAACCGCGTCCTGCCCGCTGGACACGATATCGGCCTGCCCGACGTCGAACTGGCACGGGCGTTCATGGAGAAGGTGACGAAATAGCCTCAGGGCTGCCAACGGGCCTGTGAATGAAAACACCCTCTTTCCCCACCGGGAAGAGGGTGTTTCCGTTCGAGATCAGGCGGCCGTTCGCCGGCCGGGCCGCCGGCCTTAACTCCGGGCCTCCCGCACGAAGGCTGCGAAACCCTCGACGAAGCTGCGAAGGCGCTTTTCGGTCGCCTCGTCGATGATCTTTCCGTGCTCGTCGAAGACCGATCCGGCCCTGGACACCATCAGCTTGGTCCCGAACCAGGGGCGGGTGCCGAGCGTGCGCATGATCGGCAGCCAGGCTTCCTGGGACAGAAGTGTCCCGAAATTGCCGGGCGAGGCGCCGGTAATGGCGAAAGGCTTGCCGGCAAAGATGCGGGGGATGTCGGCCGAGGGGCGCGTCATCCAGTCGAGCGCGTTCTTGAACACGCCGGGGATGGCGTTGTTGTATTCGGGCGTGAACAGCATGACCCCGTCCGCCTCCGCCACCAGTTCCTTCAGCACCGTCGCGGCGGCCGGCACGCCGTGCGCCGTCTCCTCGTCGCCGTCATAGAGCGGGATGCCGCGGATCGTGCCTTCGACGATCGTGACCCCCTCGGGCGCCATCGCGATCGCGGCGCGCATCAGGGCGGTGTTGTAGGACGCCTTGCGCAGGCTGCCTGAAATCGCCACGAGCTTGGTCATCATTGTCTCTCCTCACATAGGGGCCGGGCCGCTTTCCGCGGATGAATCATCACCCGGCGATCAAACGAAAACCCCGGCAGGAAGGCAATGTTCCTGCCGGGGTTTTCCATGTCCGGTGCCGCGGTCGCCCTGGTCCTGCCTAGGCGATGACGAGCGGCTTCAGGCGGGCCTCGATCTGCTCGCGGCGCGGCTCGAGAAAGGGCGGCAGCGAGAGGCTTTCGCCGAGCGTCTCCAGCGGCTCGTCGACGGCGAATCCCGGCCCGTCGGTGGCGAGTTCGAACAGCACGCCGTTCGGCTCGCGGAAATAGAGCGAGCGGAAGTAGTATCGCTCGACCTCGCCGCTGGAGGGCACGCGGAAGCCGCGAACCCGCTCGGTCCAGGCATGCAGCGCCTCGATATCGGGAACGCGGAAGGCGACGTGGTGGACGGCGCCCGCGCCCTGATGGGCCGCCGGCAGGTCGGGTTCGACGGCGACGTGCAGTTCGGCCGCCGGTCCGCCTTCGCCCATCGAGAAGACGTGGACGTCGCCGGTGCCATCCGGCGAGGCATAGGTCGACGTCTGCCTCATGTTCATCACCTGCACGAGCACGGTCTCGGTGTTGCGGATATCCGGCACGCTGATCGTGATCGGGCCGAGACCCTTGATCTGATGCTCGGCGGGAACCGGGCTGCGGCCCCAGGGGTGCGAGGGCGCGCCGCTGTCGTCCACGGTGAGGCGGAAGCGCTGACCCTCCTGGTCCTCGAAGTCGAGCGTCTGGCGGCCGGCGACGTCGCGGATCTCGCCGGACTTCACCTTCAGTTCGTCGAACCACGCCTTCCACCAGCGCAGGCTTTCAGCGCTGCCGACGCGCAGGCCGGTGCGGCTGATGCTATGAGTGCCGCGGCGCTCGCGCCCGACAGGCCAGTCGAAGAAGGTCAGGTCGGTGCCCGGCGAGGCAAGGCCGTCGGCATAGAAGAGATGGTAGGCGCTGGTGTCGTCCTGGTTGACGGTCTTCTTCACCAGGCGCAGGCCGAGCGTCTGCGTATAGAAGTGCAGGTTCTCGGACGCGTTCGCGGTGATTGCGGTCAGGTGGTGGATGCCGGTCAGTTGCATGGTCATGGGGTGCTCCTGCCATTGGGGAAGGCCGCTCTCTCAAGGCGCGGCGGTGAGCCCAATATCGCCCCGACCGGCGTTTCCTTGAAGTGGACGGACGGAGAACGCTCCGTTCTCTATTGCTGAACGCAGCCGGTCTGCGATCTCGGGCGCGCCGGCGCCGGCCGTGGTAAATCTTCCGTTGCCATGCGTCGTTTTTGTGCATCGCAAAATCGGAGGGCACAGCTTTGCCGTGAAAATAGGCGCGGGCTTCTGCAATCTGCGCGGCAGGGCCCGGTTTTGATGGCCGGACGGCGCCTGATCGCCTTTGGCACGAATCCTGCTTTCCCTATGGCAGGTCCAGAGGGGACCGCCGAAGAGAAGCGTCCTAGAAGACTGCTCCGGGAATGCCGTCGTCCAGCGCAGAGAGAGCCAGAAAGGCTCCCGCCCTGGCGGCGGCATTTTTGTTTCCGCCGCCACCACCGGCCATAATCTGTCAGTGAAGCCCCCGACGGGACAGGATCAATCGTCGTGGCTGCCGGCCAGGACCAGCCTGACGTTGTTCTGGTCGAGCATGCGGCGGATGTCGGACGGTGGTTCCTCGTCGGTCACCAGCATGTCGTAGGTATCGGGCGGGGCGATGGTGATCGGGGCCGAACGGCCGAACTTCTGCGCATCGGCGACGATGATCCGGTTCTGCGCCTGGCGCGCGGCAATGCGGGAGACGTCGGCCTCCTGCATGTCCTGCAGCATGAAGCCGGAGCGGGCGTTGATCGCGGTGACCGACAGGATGGCATGCTGCAGGTTGAAGCGCTCGATATAGCCCAGCGCCTCGACGCCGAAGGTGCCGGCATCGTGGGCGCGCAGTTCGCCGCCGGCGAAATAGACCCGGTTGTTGTTGCGGGTGGCGAGCGTATGGGCGACGGAGAGCGAATTGGTCACGATGAAGAGATCGTGGTGCTTCTGCAGGGCGACGGCGATGAAGGCCGTCGTCGAGCCGATGTCGAGGAACAGGCTGTCGCCGTTCTTGACCATCGTCGCGACCTTCGCCGCGATCAGGCGCTTCGGCTCGGGGTTCACGTTCATGCGGAAGTGCAGCGGTTGCTCGGTTGCGCTGTCGGTGATGTGCACGCCGCCATGCACCTTGGTCACCAGGCCGTTTGCCTCGAGCGTGCGGATGTTGCGGCGGATGGTTTCTTCGGACACGCCCAGGCGGTCGGCCAGAAACTGGATGCGGCTGGAGCCGCCGGCAAGGCGCAGTTCGTCCAGGATCTCGCGCTCGCGATGATTGGAAAGGGTCGGGGTGGCGGGCGTCGTGTCCATGCTCTTCCTTGTGCCGGCATGCCGACGGAGGCCATGCCTGACGCGGATCCGGTGAACCATCATAAATGTGAATGTCGCCGGTTATCCGTATTTCGGGCAGAAAACCCAAAGAAACCACGCAGCATTGGCATCATGGATCATATTTTACGACAAAAAGCCATGACGATGTTCGTTTTTGTGGAAAATTCTTGACAGTTTTCCGCGAGTGCGGGAACTTCTGCGGAAAAGACAGGCGTGCCGAAGGGGCGCCGGGGAACGATGGCAGATGGACCCAGCCGCGCAGGAGACGATCCGCTCGTTGCCGTTTTGGAACGGGCAGCCCGAAATTGCCGTTCTCAAGGGCGGCATCACCAATACGAACTACAAGGTCGTCGACGGCGGCCGCGCCTATGTCGTCCGGCTCGGCGACGATATCCCGGTCCATCAGATCAGCCGGCAGAACGAGGTCTCCGCCAGCCGGGCGGCGCATGCGGCGGGCGTTTCTCCCGCAGTCATCCATCACCAGCCCGGCGTCCTCGTGCTCGACTATGTGCCCGGCAGGACGCTCCATCCCGAGGACATCCGCTCGCAGGCCTGTCTGGAGCGCATCGTCCCATTGCTGCGACGGTGCCATCGCGAGACCGGGCGCCACTATCGCGGGCCGGCGATGATCTTCTGGGCCTTCCACGTCATCGAGGACTATGCCGCAACGCTTGCCGGCGCTTCCAGCCCGCATGCCGCGAGGCTGGAGGAACTGCTGGCGATGTCCCGCCTGCTGGAAGCGAGCGCCGGGCCCTATGACATCGTCTTCGGCCACAACGACCTTTTGGCGTCGAACGTCCTCGACGACGGCGAGAGGCTGTGGCTGATCGACTGGGACTATGCCGGCTACAACACGCCGCTGTTCGACCTCGGCGGCCTCGCCTCCAACAACGACCTTGGCGAAGAGCAGGAGAAGTGGCTGCTGGAGACCTATTTCGAGCAGCCGCTCACCGACGGCCTCTGGCGACGCTACCAGGCGATGAAGTGCGCGTCGCTGCTGCGCGAGACGCTGTGGAGCATGGTGTCGGAGCTGCACTCGACCATCGATTTTGATTATACCACCTATAGCATGGACAACCTCGACCGGTTCTTCCGGGCGTTCGCGTTCTTCATGAAGGCAAGACCGTAGGGGAGCGGGAGACCATGGAGGAGCTCCCGGGGAGCGCACGGGCCGTCGTCATCGGCGGCGGTATCATCGGATGTTCGACAGCCTATCATCTGGCCAAGCTTGGCTGGACCGATACGGTTCTGCTGGAGCGCCACAAGCTGACCTCCGGCACCACCTTCCATGCCGCGGGCCTGGTGGGCCAGTTGCGCACGAGCGCGAACATCACGCAGTTGCTCGGATACTCGGTGGAGCTTTATCGCAATCTCGAGGCCGAAACCGGGCTGGCGAGCGGCTGGAAGATGAACGGCGGGCTGCGGCTCGCCTGCAACGAGGAGCGGTGGGCGGAGGTGCGGCGTCAGGCGACGACGGCGCGGTCCTTCGGCCTGGAGATGCAACTGCTGACGCCGAAGGAGGCGCAGGACCTCTGGCCGCTGATGACGATCGACGACCTGGTCGGCGCCGCCTTCCTGCCGACGGACGGGCAGGCCAACCCCACGGACATCACCCAGGCGCTGGCGCGGGGCGCCACCTTGGCCGGGGTGTCGATCTTCGAGGATACGGAGGTGACGGATCTCGAGATCGATGACGGGCGGATCCGGGCGGTCGTCACCGCCCGCGGGCGGATCGAATGCGAGCGGGTGGTCGTCTGCGCGGGGCAGTGGACGCGCGCCTTCGCCGCCCGTTTCGGCGTCAACGTGCCGCTGGTGCCGATGGAGCACCAGTATCTCGTCACCGAAGCCTTCGGCGTTCCCTCCGACCTGCCGACGCTGCGCGATCCCGACCGGCTGACCTACTACAAGGAAGAGGTCGGCGGGCTGGTGATGGGCGGCTACGAGCCCAACCCCGCGCCCTGGGCGGTGAACGGCATACCGGAGGGCTTTCATTTCAGCCTGCTCAATCCGGATGTCGAGCGGTTCGAGCAGATCATGGAACTGGCGCTCGGGCGGGTGCCGGCTCTGCAGACGGCCGGGGTGAAGCAAATGCTGAACGGGCCCGAGAGCTTCACGCCGGACGGAAACTTCATCCTCGGCGAGGCGCCGGCCCTGCGCAATTTCTTCGTCGGCGCCGGCTTCAACGCCTTCGGTATCGCCTCGGCCGGCGGTGCGGGCATGGCGCTTGCGCAATGGGTGGCCAAGGGCGAGCCGCCCTTCGATCTCTGGCCCGTCGATGTCCGGCGCTTCGGCCGGCCGCATTTCGACGGCGACTGGATCAGGCGGCGCACCGTCGAGGCCTACGGCAAGCACTACACCATGGCCTGGCCGTCGGAGGAGCATTCCAGCGCCAGGCCCTTTCGCACCTCGCCGCTCTACGAGCGGCTCAAGGCGCAGGGTGCCTGCTTCGGCGAGAAACTCGGGTGGGAGCGGCCGAACTGGTTTGCCGATCTCGAAGCCGGCGAGGCGCCGTGCGATGTCTATACCTATGGGCGGCCGAACTGGTTTTCCGCCGTCGCGCGCGAGCACCGGGCCGTGCGGGAGGCGGCCGCCGTCTTCGACCAGACCTCGTTTGCCAAGTTCTCGCTGAAGGGGAGGGACGCCGAGCGGGCGCTGTCGTGGATCGCCGCCAACGATGTGGCCAAGGCGCCCGGTTCCGTCGCCTACACCCAGATGCTCAACGACCATGGCGGCATCGAATGCGACCTGACGGTCGCCAGGCTCGCCGAGGATGCGTATTACATCGTGACGGGCACCGGCTTTGCCACGCATGATTTCGACTGGATCGCCCGCAACATCCCCGCCGGCCTCGATGCGCGGCTGGAGGACGTGACGGAGACACTCTCGGTGCTGGTCCTGACGGGGCCGGCTTCGCGCACCATCCTGCAGAAGGTCTGCGACGACGATCTTTCCAACGCGGCCTTTCCTTTTTCCACCGTGCGCTCGATCACGGTGGCGGGCCGCCCGGTGTGCGCCATCCGGGTCAGCTATACCGGGGAGCTTGGCTATGAACTGCACCTAGCGATGAGCGACGCGCCGGCCGTCTACGACGCGCTGATGGTGGCGGGCCGGGCGGACGGGCTTGCGAACGCCGGCTACCGGGCGCTGGAGACCTGCCGGCTGGAAAAGGGATATCGGTACTGGGGCATCGACGTCGGGCCCGATCATACGCCGATCGAGGCCGGCCTCGGCTTTGCGGTGAGGCGGGGCGGGGCGGTCGATTTCCGCGGGCAGGCGGCGATCGAGCGGCAGAGGCGGGAAGGCGTCAGCAAGATGCTCGTCTGCTTCGTCCCGGAGGATCCGGAGGTGATTCTGCTCGGCCGCGAGACGATCTACCGCAACGGCGAAAGGGCCGGCTGGCTGACGAGCGGCGGCTTCGGCCACACGATCGGCCGCCCCATCGGCCTCGGCTACGTTCGCAATCCTGACGGTGTCGACCGCGCCTATGCGCTCTCCGGCCGCTATGAACTGGGCGTCGGCGGTGAGCGCTTCTGCTGCACGCCGCACCTGGAACCCCTGCACGATCCGGAGGGCAGGCGGCTGCGCAGCTGAGGCGGCGCGGCCCCGCCCTGCGCCCGCGATTCCGCAGATTTTGCGACGCGACGGTGGCGCGGAGGGGGACGAGAGATCGCTAGAATGTTACCTATTTTCCTCACTCCTTTGGAAAACCTACTGGAAAAGCCGTCATTTAGCCGGTTGCCGAGGAAACGACTTTTCTTGGCGTAACGAATGTGCAAGGGATTTGCTCCAAGGTGACGCGGAGGCCCATGGATGGTCTCTGGGACAGATCATGGTGGGACATTGACTATTTCCATCGTTGGATTTGATGGAGCGGACCTCGGTCCGGTTTCTGCGTCGTGCCTCGTCGGGGCGCGACCGAAGGGAATTGCAGTGTGATGAGCAAGAATGAAGGTATCGGCACCCCGGGGGCAAGGGTTGCACGGTCTTTTACGCGCCTTCTGGCAGGCGCAGCGTTGGTGACGCTTTCCGGTTGCATCGTCCCGAGCGACGGGCCGCTGACGCGGGAAGTGATCGAATCGGGAGCGGCCGGCGGCAGTTCCTACAAGATCCCGCAGACCAAGATGGTCTTCGACGTGGTCGAGATCGACCAGCGCGTGGCCAACAGCGTGACCACGCTCGGCACGCCGAGCCTGGCGCGGACATTCGGCTTCGGCGGCGCCGGCGGCACGCCCGTGATCGGCGTCGGCGACAAGCTCGACGTGACCATTTTCGAGGCGGGTCCCGACGGCCTGTTCTCGACGACCGAGCGCAAGTCCACCACCATTCCCGTCGTCGTGCAGCCGGACGGCCGCGGGCAGATCCCCTATGTCGGCTCGGTCCGCTTTGCCGGCATGACCATCGACACCGCCCGCTCGACGATCGTCGACGCGTTGAAGGCGAAGGCGGTGGAACCGGACGTACTGGTATCGATCGCCGGAAACGAATCGCGGGCCGTGTCGGTCCAGGGCGACGTCAATGACGCCGCGATGATACCTCTGGGCCTCAATGCGGAGCACCTGAGCGAGGTGCTGGCAAGGGCAGGCGGCGCCACCAAGGCGCCCTATGACACCTATGTGACGCTCAAGCGCGGCGGACGCACCGGAACCGTGCTGCTCCAGACCATCGTCGACAATCCGAAGGAAGACATCATCGTCCGTCCCGAGGACCGGATCTACGTCACCTACGACCCGCAGACCTTCTCGGCGCTCGGCCAGACGTCGAAATCCGGCAAGGTGCGGTTCGATGCCAGCAGCCTGAGCCTCATCGAGGCGGCAGCGCTCGCCGGCGGCGGCAACATGACGACGGCCGACCCGAAGGGCTACTTCATCTTCCGCTACGAGAACGAGAGCGTCTATCGCAACGTCGTCGGCGACGACCGCTTCCGCGACCTGCTCGCAAAGGGCATGACCTCGGACGGGCAGGGCCGCTACCCGATCATCTATCGTCTCGACCTGGGCAAGCCGCAGAGCTACATCGTCGCCCAGTCCTTCCCGGTGCGCAATCGCGACGTGATCTACCTGTCGCGTCATCCGGCCACCGATTTCGGGCGGTTCGTCCAGATGATCACGGGGACCGTGTCGGCGGTGAATACCACCAACCGGACTTTCTGATCGCCGCGCGGCGGTATAAGTTCAACGTTTGAACGGGGCGTCGGCCTGGCCGGCGCCCTTTGTGGTTTTCAGGGCGGACCCGCAGGAACGAAGGCGTCGTGGCTGACCGAAAGCGCAAGACCTATGCCGTCACCTCCGCCGGCCTGTGGCGGATCCGGGCCGACATCTCCCGCCTGCTGGACGCGGAGATCGTCTCCTGGCCGCTGGGCCGGGTCGGTGGCATGGACGGCTATGTCGGCTGGGGTTGGCGCCCGTCCGGCCTCAAGGCCAAGGCCTTGTCCGCCCGCTCCGGCAAGCCCTGTCTCATCCTCGAGGACGGCTTCATCAAGGGCTACGCGCCGGGCCCGGAAGAGCCGGCGCATTCCTTCGTCATCGATGACGAAGGCATCTATTTCGACGCGGGCGGACCGTCGCGGCTGCAGCGGCTTCTCGACGAGTCGGTGACGGATGCCGGCGCGCTCGGTCGTGCCCGTGGCCTGATCGACACCATCCGGCGGGCGCAGCTTTCAAAATACAACAACGGGCCGATGATCGGCCTGCGCGAGGCCGGCGTGCCCTACGGCCGTCCCTTCGTGTTGCTGGTCGATCAGGTCGCAGGCGACGCGTCGATCGCCGGCGCGCTTGCGGGGGACGATGCCTTTGCGCGCATGATGGAGCATGCGGTGGCCCATCATCCCGGCAAGGCGATCGTGGTGCGCACGCATCCGGCGGCCAGCGACAGGAGCCTGCTGCGCCAGGCGGCGCAACGCTTCGGCGTCGAGATCGTCGTGCCTGCGCCGATGAACCCGTGGCCGCTGCTGGAAGAGGCCGATGCGGTCTATACCGTTTCCAGCCAGCTGGGCTTCGAGGCGCTGATGGCGGAAAGGCCCGTTCATTGCTTCGGCGTCGCCTTCTTCTCGGGGCGCGGGATGACGGAGGATCATCTGCCGGCGCCGGTGCCGCGCAAGCCCGCATCCGTGGAGCAGGTGTTCGAGGCCGCCTATATCCGCTATTCGCGTTACCTTGATCTTCACGACCGGTCCGATTGCACAATCGAACGGGCGATCGAGCAGGCGACCGTGGTGCGCGACCAGCGGGCGCGCCTGCCGAAGCGGATCGTGACGGCCGGAATGTCGCCGTGGAAGCGGCGGGCGCTCGCGCCGTTCCTGAAGGGCAGGGCCGGGCCGGTCCTGCATGCCCGCGGACTGGAGATCGCGGTCCGCCGGGCCGGCGAGGTCGGCGGCAGCGTCGCCGTCTGGGGATCCGACCGGCCGCTGCCGGAAGGGATCGAGGCGATCAGGATCGAGGACGGCTTCATCCGGTCCAGAGGGCTGGGTGTCTCGCTGGTGATGCCGTCGTCGATCGCGCTGGACGGTGACACGGTCTATTACGACGCCCGGCAGCCGAGCGGGCTGGAACGGCTGATCGCTACTGCGACGTTCTCGCCGGAGCTTCTTTCGCGTGCCAACGCCCTGCGCAGGCTGCTGCTTGCACGTGGCATCTCCAAATACAACGTCGGCACTGCGGCCGCCCTGCCCATCGTCGAGCCGGGTCGCCTGAAGATCCTGGTTCCCGGGCAGGTGGAAAAGGATGCCTCGATCCGGTTCGGCTCGCCGGTGGTCCGGTCGAACGCGGATCTGGTCGCAGCCGTCCGGCGGCTCTATCCCGATGCCTGCATCGCCTACAAGGAGCACCCGGACGTCGTGTCGGGAATGCGCTCCGGCGGCCGCGAACCGGATGCTGCGGACCGGATCGTCAAGGACGGCGACATCATGCACTGGATCGGCTGGGCCGACAGGATCGAGACGATGACCTCGCTGGCCGGTTTCGAGGCGCTCATTCGCGACAAGCCGGTCGGCGTCCACGGCATGCCCTTCTATGCCGGCTGGGGGTTGACCGACGACCGGAACCCGATCGCGCGGCGGACCCGGCGGATCGACCTCGACATGCTGGTGGCGGCCACGCTCGTGCTCTATCCCTTCTACGTCCATCCGCTGAGCGGCATGCCCTGCCGGCCGGAGGATCTGGTCCGGGAGATCGCCGATGGGAAGGTCGCCGACGTCTCGATCACCGACCGCGCGATCGCGGGCGTTGCGCGCGCGGCAAACAAGATCGCCGTACGGTTGCGGGACCGGCGGCTGGGATAATGCCGCCCGCCTCGGCCGGCGCGGCGCGGATCACTCCCCGAAATGGCGGCTCACTGGCGAAAAATGTCAGGGCAGTAAGAATAATTGACCCTGCTTCCGTTGATAAATCCAGCCGTCTATGCAATGACCAAGCAATCATTGCGCATATCCTATGTAAAGCCGGAGCATCATGCCAAGCGAGCGCGATTCGAGGGATCGGACGGAGAAGAATGGCGTGCGCGATCAGGGCCCGGCAGGCCGTGGTTCGTCGCGGCTCGTCTATCTCAATCTGCGCCGCCGCCCGTCGAACCCGTTTCCCTCCAAGAGCGTTCCGCGGGTGCTTCTTCTTCAGGGGCCGGTCGGGCCGTTCTTCCGCAAGGCGCAGACCCTCCTGAACGAGAGCGGCTTCGATGCCTGGCGCGTTTGCTTCAACATCGGTGACCGGCTGTTTGCAAGGCGCGAGAAGACGCTGAACTTCAACGGCAGCGCCGATGCCTGGAATGTCTGGCTCTCCGAGATGCTCGGTGCGCACGGCTTCGATTTCGTCGTGCTGTTCGGCTGCGAACGCGAGATCCACAGGGTTGCGATCGCCTGCTGCGAGAAGCTCGGTATTCCGGTGATCTGCCTGGAGGAGGGCTATCTGCGTCCCGGCAACATCACGCTTGAGTTCGGCGGCAACAACTGGCGGTCGCCGATCGCCGGAAAGCTGCCGCCGGAGGACTATTCGGGCCGCTATTCGGACCGGCGCAAGGGCGTGTCCTATGCGTCGTCCTTCGGCGCGATGGCGTCCTATGCGTTCCTTTATTTCTCGCTGCGGAACCTGTTTTCCACCGCCGGCGAGCGCAAGCTGTTTCACAAGCAGAAGCGCATGCTGGCGTCGGAGGCCTTCTACTGGTTCAAGAACTATTATCGGAAGTTCCGCAATCTCAGCGCGAACTACCGCTGCGTCGAACGGCTCCTGGAGTACTACGACCACAAGTACTACCTGATCCCGCTGCAGGTGCATGACGACAGCCAGCTCGGGCGCGCCGCCGGCAGCTGGAACAATCAGAAGTTGATCCTCAAGTCGATCGTTTCCTTCGCCCGCAATGCGCCGGCGACGCACCAGCTGGTGTTCAAGATTCATCCGATGGAGCGGGGACACAGCCGCGACCGGCAGTTCATCCGGCAGGTCAGCCAGTTGAACGACGTAGCCGACCGCGTGCACATCATCGACGGCGGCTCGCTGGGGCTTTTGACGCGGCACGCGGCCGGGATGATCACGATCAACAGCACGTCCGGCCTCTTCGCGCTCCTTCACGGGATTCCGCTCGCGGTCATGGGGCAAGCGATCTATCGGCACCCCGACCTCGCCTTCTGCGTCAACAAGGGTATCGATCTCGACGGCTTCTGGACGTGGAACAAGGTGGCGCCCGGCGAGATGCGCACGCGCTATCTTTCGTGGCTGCACGAACAATGTCTGCAGCCGGGCGATTTCTACGCCTATGAGGGCGTGGAGGTGGCGATCCATGCGCTGCGCGACAGGCTGATGGCGGCCGTTGCCGAGGGCGCGCGCGCCACAGGCGAGGGTCGGCAGAGCGAAGTCGTGACCGGGCACTTCGGCGGCAAGCTGCCGGACGCAGCACAGGGCTGAAGATTCAGGCCGGCCGGCAGGTGCCGGTATCTATGTCAAAGCGACGATCGAAAGCTCCGTGCCGTTGAACCCGAATTCCAGGGCGACGGATCCCTGATGCTGGAGCGCTATCCATTCGTCCCGGGCGATCGAGACGATCCCGCATGCGCAGATCTTTCGTCCGATGGGCGCGCCTGATTGCGGGCCGGTTCCGAGCACGGGCGTGGCACCGTTGAGCACGACCTCGACCTGGAGAGGACCTTGCGTGACGGGAACGGCCGAAAGGCACATCAGGTAGAGCGCCGAGGCGGGAGCAACGAGACGGTTGCCGTTGCCGCCGGGAACGGGCGCGCCGAGCGTGAAGCCGCCAATGGCAAACCCGGTTTCGGTGAACCCCGTGAGGCTGCCGACTGCTGGGCTCAGCGAGGGATTTGACAGCCAGGCGCGCGCCGCCGGCCGGTGCGGCGTTGCGACATGGCCTGACGGATCGATGCCGAGCGCCGTGCGCCAGCCGCCCGAACCGTCGGCGACCTTGATCGCGAAGTCGTCGTTCCCCGCAAGGCCCATTTCGGCAAGGCCGTTCCAGTTGTTCTGGAAGATCAGGCTTGCGGTGTCGTCCGGTCCGGCCTTGTTGATCTTTAGCCGGTGATCGTTGCCCTGGTGGGAAAAGAGGCTAGCCGGCGCCGACAGCGCCAGCCTGTTCGTCTCGTCCGCTGCGGTATTGATGCCGAGGGTCGGCAGGTCGCCGATCTGGGTGAACGGCTGCCAGCCGGTGCCGTCATGGACGTGGAGGCGCTGTCGAAGGGCGCACCAGGCAAGCCAGCCCGCCTTCGACTGCAGGAAATGCCAGCCGCCATCGCGCCATTGGGCGACCCAACCGGCCATCCCGCTCCATGCGCCCGCGGGCGCCGCTGCGACCCCATAGCAGGCGCCGTCCGCCGGCGCCGGTGGCGGTGCGTCGGCGATGTCCGCAAGCACAAGCTGGACCATCATGTCGAGCGCGTCCAGCCCCTCGTTGTGGGACACATGCTTCTGTGCCTGTGACGGCAGAATGTAGGGAAGGCCGAGCCGCGCTGTCTGGTCCTGCATGTCTCTCTCCTGTGTCGCGCCAGTCTCGCAAGCGGGCCTGCCGTGGCGGCCGTGGCGGTTGCTTGAGTTGAGAGTAGCCTGCATGCGGCAGGCGAGGATGCCAGGCGGCGGAGAAGGGGGCTTTGTCGTGGCGGCAGGATGGGGTGACCGGAGAAGAGGTCACGCGTGGCGATCGGCCTTAACCTCTTGGGATAAAGAGGAATTCAGCCGGAGCGAGCGCTGCCGGCGATGACCATCGGGGCATGCGTTCCGTCGAACGTGATGCTTGTCGTGTCGGCCGCGGCCGTCCCCGGCCGATACATCATTTTCCCCGCGCGAGATTGTCCTCGTGAACGGCGATCGCTTCCTCGATATCGTCGTAGAAGGTGATCTTGCCGTCCTTCATGACGCCGCCGATGTGACAGAAAGCACGAAGCAATGACGATGAGTGCGAGACGAGAAGCAGGGTCGCATGCTCCGCGCGCTCGTCGAACACCTTCTTGCTCTTCTTCTTGAAGGTCGTGTCGCCGACGGCGATGACCTCGTCGATCAGATAATATTCAAATTCGATCGCCATGCAGATGCCGAAGGCAAGGCGTGCCCGCATGCCCGCCGAATAAGTCCTCACCGGCATGTCGAGATAGGACCCGAGTTCGGAGAAGTCCTTGACGAAATCCAGGACTTCCTCGCGGTCCTTGCCATAGATGTCGGCAATGAAGCGGGTGTTCTGGGCGCCCGTCAGGCGGGCATGCACGCCGCCCTTGAATCCGAGCGGCCAGGAGATCTTCCCTTCTCGGTAGATGCGACCGCCGGTCGGCGTATCGATGCCGGAGATGAGGTTCATCAATGTCGACTTGCCGGCGCCGTTCCGGCCGAGAATGCCGATGTTGAGGCCCGGGCGGAACGTCGCCGTGAAGTTGTCCAGGACGACCTTCCTGCCGCCACCGCGCGGGTTCTTGAAAACCTTGCTGACGTTGTCGAAGACGATCATTCGCTGCTTATGATCCTGTTTCGATAGATGCGTTCGAGGGCAAGGCCGGTCACGAGAAAGCCGGTCGCAACGGACAGGAGGTAGGTCTTGCTCAGCACGCTGACATAGTCGAGATAGGTCGCGGAACGGAACCATTCGACGCAGTGCAGGAATGGGCTCCACCAGACGATCGCCAGGGCAGATGGCGGCAGGGACGACGGAACGAACAACAGGCCGGATGTCAGCATGAGGATCATGTTGCTGAAGTTCAGGATCTTGGCCCAGATCGGCACGAGGGTTCCGAACGTCGCGTTGAAGACGGCAAAGGAGAAGGCAAAGTAGAAGATAGCCAGGAGCGCGCCCGCGAACTCCAGAGGGTAGACAATGATGTGACGGTCCAGGATGGCAAACATGAAGAAGATGAACAGCGAGCAGATGATCATCCAGATGATCGCCTCCAGCAGGAACGCCGCGACGATCGTGTCCAGCGGCTTCACCAGTGGGTAGCCCAGCATCGGCTGGTTGTGCGACAGCCCGTTGGCGGCCTTGCGCGCAATCAGGTTCGTCATCCGAAAGCCGATGATACCAGTCAGGAAAAACAGCATGGCGCTGTCGCCGAACGGCAGGGATGTGCGCACGAAGCTGTGCATGAACAGGAACAGGCAGACATAGATAGACGGTTCGGCGAGCGTCCAGAGATAGCCGATGCGGCTCTCGCCGAAGCGCGTGACACCGCTACGCACGACGAGTGCGCCGATGACGCGCGCATTCTCCTTGAGCGCATAGCTGAAGCTTTTGTCCGTCAGATACATGCGGTGCGCCCCTATGCGCCGCTCTGGCCGTGGATCAAATCGCGTGATCCTTGACCGATTTGTAAACGAAGAAGCCGATCATCCACGCGGCAAAGAAGACGAGGAAGCCGAGCATCGTGTTCAGGACGCGCTTCGGATAGATGGCGATATCGGGTGTCCGCGGCGTCACATAGGTGGCGAAGAAGCGCTCCTGCTTCTGTGCCTCGACCATCGCGGTCTCAAGGCCCACAAGTGATGTCGAGTAGGCCTTGACGGCAAACTCTTCCTCGAGAGAAAGCTGCGAGAACGTGTCCATCACGTCGGAGAGCGTGCTGCTGTCGGCGTCCGGATTGCGGCCGGTCTTCTGCACCGTTCCAGTTCCGACGCGTGCCTTCTGTTCGGCCAATTGAGCCTCAAGTGCGACAATTCGCCGCTCCATGACCTTGGCGGACGGAGCTTCCCGGCTCGCGGCCGTGACCAACGCCTTGTAGCGCGTCCGGACAGAGGCGAGCTCCTGCTCGATCGAGCCGATGATTGACGATTCCATCGACGCGAGGGCCTTCGGATCGAGCGCCTGCTGCGTCTGGCGCAGGTCCGACAATTGCCGGCGAACGGCGCTCAACCGCTGTTCCGCACGCTCGACCTGCTTGTTGACAACCTCGGTGTACTGGATGCGCGACTCCTCGGACAGCCGGTTCACCAGGTTTTCCGAGACGAGAAGAATGGCGTCCGTGATCTGCTTGGCGTCTTCGGGCGTGAAGGCATAGACCTGCAGCGTGACGTTGCCTGTCGTCGAATTGAAGCCGACATTGACCATGTCGCGCCAGTAGCTGACGAACTCGTCGAGCGGCGCAACAGGGTCGGTCTTGTAGACGAAGTCGATATCGTCGCGCGCGTAGAGCGTGCGCACGTCCAGGTCTGCCTGTTGCTTGATGTCCTGCAACACCTGCTGCGAATGGATGTAGTCGGCGACGATATAGGAATCGCCCGCCTCCGCCGTCGTGCCCATCAGGCTGCCGAGGCCCAGCGCGTTCAGCGAACCCTGGCTGGAACCACGAACGGCGAACTGTGTCTCCACCTCGTATTGGGGGCTGGCCCAGAAGGCATAGTAGAGCCCGGTCAGGATCGTCGGCAGGATCACCGCCAGGACAAAGGAAATGCTGGTCCACTGGACCTTGCGCTGCTTCTTGGGCAGCACGGGCATCTCGAAGATCGACTTAGTGGAGAATTTCTTGTCGCGGTCGGTCTTGGCGGGCGCGAGATCCTCATCGTCGTCATCGAAGGGGTCGCGCTTTACCTTTGCGCTGGCGCCAATCGAAGCCTCCCGGATCAGGCGACGCTTCTGCCGCTCCGCGCGCCGGACGATACGAGCCTTCGCCATGTCCAGAAGATTGCTGGCCTGCGGCTGTTCTCGGGTCTCTGCTTCCAGTGCCGGCGCTGCGGGCGCAGTATCTTTCTTCACGTCAATACTCTCGTCTCTGACTTGCAAATATTTACTAACTGCCTGAGGAAGCGGCAGTTTATTCGATCTGCAGTCGTGTTACAAGATGAGCGCTCCCCATATCGTCGGCAGGGAGATGCTTTCGCTTCGGACCGACCTGGAAGCTGTGATCCAGGATCGGGCACCGTTTCGTACGCCAATCCGGTATTTTTATGACACCGCGGCCGTCGTTACCGGCGCCTCAACCGGGTTCAGGCAGCGCGACCCCAGCCGATGAAGGCCGGATTGGCGAAATCCGAATCGGTCTGCTGGTTCGTCTTTCCGTACAGGAAGGGGCTTCCGTCGGGGCGCGTCACGCGTCCGCCGGCGGCGCGCAGGACCGCATCGCCCGCCGCCGTATCCCATTCCATCGTCCGGCCGAAGCGCGGATAGACATCGGCCAGGCCTTCGGCGAGAAGGCAGAATTTCAGCGAGGAGCCGACCGTGGTGTGGTCGCAGATGCCGGTCTCCTGCAGGAACGCGTCGGTCTCCGGGTCGCCGTGCGTCCGGCTGACCACGGCCGTCAGGCTGCTGCCCCTGGAACGGCAGCCGATCGGTCGGCGGTTGACGATGGTGAAATCGTCGGCGACCTCGAACTTTTCCGCATGCCCCTCTGCGCCCCAATAGGCGATCTTCAGTGCCGGCGCGTAGACGATGCCTGCGACGGGCACGCCGGCTTCGATCAGGGCGATGTTGACGGTGAACTCGTCTCGACGGTTGATGAATTCGCGGGTGCCGTCCAGCGGATCGACGAGAAAGAAACGTCGGCCGCCGACCTCGGGGATGTTCCCCGCCGCGACGGCTTCCTCGGCCACGACAGGAATATCGGGGAAGGCGT
This sequence comes from Rhizobium sp. TRM96647, assembly GCF_025780115.1. NCBI lineage: Bacteria > Pseudomonadati > Pseudomonadota > Alphaproteobacteria > Hyphomicrobiales > Rhizobiaceae > Rhizobium > Rhizobium sp. TRM96647. The sequence goes on along the minus strand of NZ_JAOXHF010000003.1, from coordinate 80,354 downwards.
CCGAAAGCGCACGGAGAATGATGGCCTCGGCGCGCTGGTCGGCCTCGGTTACCGGGGTGCAGTCGCTCTTGATCGAGACGGTGGGCCCGGCCCTGTAGACGGCCAGGATCTCCCGGCCGGCATCGATCGCCGCCTTGGCCAGTGTCGCTGCGAGGTTTGCCGGTAGTGTCATTGAGCGGTCCTGCTGTGGTTCTCGTATTGCCGTTGCCGGACCGCGAACGGCCCGGAACGGAGAGAGGGTCCTGATCCTAGAGTTTTCCGAGGTATTCGGCGATCTGTGTGGCCAGTTCGCCCGGATCGTGCCCGGCCGTCTTCAGATGGATCTCGGGCTCTTCCGGCTGCTCGTAGGGCGAGCTGATGCCTGTGAAGTTTTCCAGTTCGCCCGCCATCGCCTTCCTGTAAAGCCCCTTGGGATCGCGCCTTGCGCATTCCTCCAGCGACGTGTCGACGAAGACCTCGATGAATTCGCCGTCGGCGAACAGGTCGCGGGCCATGCGCCGCTCCGAGCGGAACGGCGAGATCGCCGACACGATCACGATCAGTCCCGCCTGCGTCATCAGGCGCGCGACTTCGGCGATCCGGCGAATGTTCTCCACCCGGTCCTCCGGCGTGAAGCCGAGATCGCGGTTCAGCCCGTGGCGCACGTTGTCGCCGTCGAGCACATAGGTGTGGCGGCCGCTCGCATGCAGAAGCTTTTCCAGCATGTTGGCGATCGTCGACTTGCCCGCGCCGGAATAGCCCGTCAGCCAGAGCACGGCGGGCTTCTGATGCTTCAGCCCGGCCCGCGCATTCTGGTCGATATCCAGCGCCTGCCACTGAACGTTGGTGGCGCGGCGCAGCGGATGGTCGATCATGCCAGCGCCGACGGTGGCGTTGGTCAAACGGTCGATCAGCACGAAGTTGCCGGTCGTGCGATTGTCCTTGTAGCTGTCGAAGGCGACCGGCGACTGCGTGGCGATGTTGCAGACGCCGATCTCGTTCATGTGCAGAGACTTGGCCGCCTCGTGCGAGAAGCTGTTGATGTCGACCTGGTACTTGAGGGCCGTGACCGTGGCGCTCATGCTGTCGGTCTCGGTGCGCAGGATGTAGCTGCGCCCCGGCATCATCGGCTCGGCGGCGAACCACACCAGGTGCGCCATGAACTGGTCCGCAAGCTGCGGCCGATCGCCCGGCGCGGCCAGCATGTCGCCGCGGGAGATGTCGATCTCGTCTTCGAGCACGATCGTGACGGCCTGGCCTTCGGACGCAGCCTGAAGGTCGCCGTCCGCCGTCACGATCGCCTTGACCTTCGACGTACGCCCGGACTTGGCCACGACGATGTCGTTCCCGACGGCGATGCGGCCGGAGGCGACCTGGCCGGCAAAGCCGCGAAAATCCTGATCGGGGCGGGTGACGAGCTGGACCGGCAGCCGGAACGGCCTGCCGAGGTCCTGGCCGGCGAGCGGGACGGTCTCCAGATGGCCCAGCAATGTCGGACCGGCATACCACGGCATGTGCGCCGAGTTCGCCGTGACGTTGTCGCCGTGGCGCGCGGAAATCGGAATGGGCGCGATGGTCGCAAAGCCCAGTCCGCCTGCGAAGGCACGAAATTCCTCGGCGATCTTGCCGAAGACGGCCTCGTCGTAGCCGACGAGGTCGATCTTGTTGACTGCAAGCACGATGTTTCGGATGCCGAGCAGCGAGGCGATGAAGGCGTGGCGGCGCGTCTGTCGCAGGATGCCCTGGCGCGCATCGACGAGCAGCACCGCGAGGTCGGCGGTGGAGGCGCCGGTCGCCATGTTGCGCGTATATTCCTCGTGGCCGGGCGAATCGGCGACGATGAAGCGGCGTTCCCCGGTGGCGAAGTAGCGATAGGCCACGTCGATGGTGATGCCCTGTTCGCGCTCGGCCTCCAGCCCGTCCAGCAGCAGGGCGAAATCGATCGTTTCGCCCGCCGTGCCGTGCCGTGCGCTGTCACGCTCCAGCGTCGCCAGCTGGTCGTCGAAGATCAGCTTGGTGTCGTAGAGCAGGCGGCCGATCAGCGTCGACTTGCCATCGTCCACCGAGCCGCAGGTGATGAAGCGCAGCAGCGGCTTTTCTTCCTGCTCCGCGAGATAGTCCTGCAATGTGTCCGTTGCGATGGACGAGGCCAGTACCGCCATCAGAAATACCCCTCGCGCTTCTTCTTTTCCATCGAGCCCGCTTCATCCTTGTCGATCAGGCGACCCTGCCGCTCGGACGTCCTGGCGGTCAGCATCTCGCGGACGATGTCGGGAACGGTGGTGGCGTCCGATTCGATCGCGCCGGTCAGCGGATAGCATCCGAGCGTGCGGAAGCGCACGAGGCGGTCCTCGACCTTTTCTCCCTGCGCGATCTGCATGCGCTCGTCATCGACCATGATCATCATGCCGTCGCGCTCGACGATCGGCCGCTTGTCGGCGAAGTAGAGCGGCACGATCGGGATGTCCTCCTTCAGGATGTACTGCCAGATGTCCAGCTCCGTCCAGTTCGACAGGGGGAAGACGCGGATCGATTCTCCGGAGGCGACGCGGGTGTTGTAGGTCTTCCACATTTCCGGGCGCTGGTTCTTCGGATCCCACGCATGCTGGGCATTGCGGAAGGAGAAGATGCGCTCCTTGGCGCGCGACTTTTCCTCGTCGCGCCTTGCGCCGCCGAACGCCGCGTCGAAGCCGTACTTGTCGAGCGCCTGCCTGAGCCCGAGCGTCTTCATCACGTGCGTGTGGATGCTGGAACCGTGGCTGAAGGGGCCGATGTTCTGCTCCAGCCCATCGAGATTGACGTGAACGATCAGTTCCAGCCCGAGGTCCGATACGGTCCGGTCGCGGAAGGCGATCATCTCGCGGAACTTCCAGGTCGTGTCGACGTGCAGGAGCGGGAAGGGCGGCTTGGCCGGGTAGAAGGCCTTGCGGGCCAGATGCAGCATGACCGACGAATCCTTGCCGATCGAATAGAGCATCACGGGCCGGGACGAGGTCGCGGCGACCTCGCGAAAGATATGGATGGCTTCGGCCTCGAGGCGCTGAAGATGTGTAAGCGACATGTTCCCTGTTCCGCTTGCCGTCCCGATAGACCGACGGCAATGGCCTGTTGCCAGCGTTTGCAGTGCTGTGGCTGGCGGCTGTTCGTTACAGCCATGTACCCGGCTTTGCACCAAAGCCGCAATGCTGCCGGCAAAATTCGCACACCATTCTCTGTAAAAGTGCGGCGGCGTGTTTCCAAAGCAACTAAAAAGCGGCATTCGCATGGCAACGGCGGCACCTCGTTTTGGCCGTGCGATGGCGGAAATCGGCCAGTGCTGTTCGCTCCGGCGGCTTTGACGGGCTCGACTTTGCCCCTACGATCCGTTCCGGCCGATTGCAGCTTGTCGTTGCAGCGGAGAGAGCGAGGTTCGGCTCCAGCCGCGACACCGGTCGAGGGTGGCGGGCCGGTGAACCGGGAGTGGAGATCGCCATGAAGAGCCATGCCAGGGTCGTCGTTATCGGGGGCGGGGTGGTCGGATGCTCGGTGCTGTATCACCTGACGAAATTCGGCTGGAACGACGCGGTCCTGGTCGAGCGCTCCGAACTCACCTCGGGCTCGACCTGGCACGCGGCCGGCGGCATGCACACGATCAACGGCGATCCCAACGTCGCCAGGCTGCAGAAATATACCGTCGAGCTCTACAAGGAGATCGAAGCCTATTCCGGCCAGGACATCGGCCTGCATATGACCTCGGGCATGATGCTGGCGGCCACGAAGGACAGGTTCGACTGGATGAAGTCGATCCTGGCGAAAGGGCGCTACATGGGCCTGGAGGCCGAGCTCCTGACGCCGAAGGAAGCGCACGCGCTGATGCCGCTGCTCGATCCCGACCAGTTCGTGGGCGCGGTCTACGACCCCGTGGAGGGGCATCTCGATCCCTATGGCACCACGCATGCCTATGCGAAGTCGGCGAAGAAGAACGGTGCCGAGATCTACCTGCATACGAAGGTGGAGGATCTCGTGCAACGGCCCGACGGCACCTGGCGGGTGATCACGAACAAGGGCGAGATCGTCGCGGAACATGTGGTCAACTGCGGTGGGCTGTGGGCGCGCGAGATCGGCCGCATGGTCGGGCTGGAGCTTCCAGTGCTCGCCATGGAGCACATGTATCTCATCACCGAGGACATGCCGGAGGTCATCGAGTTCAACCGCACGCAGGGCCGGGAACTGATGCACTGCGTCGATTTCGACGGCGAGATCTATATCCGCCAGGAGCGCAACGGCATGCTGATGGGCACCTATGAGAAGGCCTGCCGGCCGTGGTCGCCGCTGTCGACGCCCTGGGATTTCGGCCACGAACTTCTGGCGGAAGACCTCGAACGCATCACGCCCGAGCTGGAGGTCGGTTTCCGCCATTTCCCGGCCTTCAACTCGGTCGGCATCCGCAAGATCATCAACGGGCCCTTCACCTTCTCGCCGGACGGCAACCCGCTTGTCGGCCCGGTCCGCGGCATGACCAACTTCTGGTCCGCCTGCGCGGTGATGGCCGGCTTCAGCCAGGGCGGCGGCGTCGGGCTGGCGCTCGCCAACTGGATGATCCACGGCGATCCGGGCTTCGACGTTTTCGCCATGGACGTGTCGCGCTACGGCGACTACGCGACGCTCGGCTATACCAATGCCAAGGTCCGCGAGAACTATTCGCGCCGCTTCTCGATCCGCTATCCGAACGAGGAACTGCCGGCGGCCCGGCCGCTGCTGACGACGCCGATCTACGACAGGCTGAAGGCGGCCGGCGCCGTCTTCGGCGCGTCGTACGGGCTGGAGCAGCCGCTATGGTTTGCGCCGGAAGGCACCGAGGACCGCTTCTCCTGGCGCCGGTCCACCGATTTCGACACCGTCGGCGCGGAGGCGAAGGCGGTGCGGGCCAGCGTCGGGCTGATGGAGACCTCCGGCTTTGCCAAATATGCGATCAGGGGCCGCGGCGCTGAAGCGTGGCTCGACCGGATGCTGACGCCGCGCATGCCGGCGGCCGGGCGCATGACGCTGGCGCCGATGCTGAAGGAAGACGGCAAGCTGATCGGCGACTTCACCCTCGGCAAGCTCGGCGAGGGCGATTTCCTCCTGATCGGCTCCGGCATCGCCGAGGGTTATCACATGCGCTGGTTCGAAAGGCACCTGCCCAAGGATGGCTCCGTCGAGCTCGCGGCCCTCGGGCTGTCGCTGACGGGGCTTGCGATCGCCGGCCCGAATGCGCGCGCGGTGATGCAGAAGCTCACGCATCACGATCTCTCCAACGCGGCGTTCCCGTTCATGACCATCCGCCGCCTCGATCTCGGCATGGCGCCAGCCATCGTCGGGCGCGTCAGCTATACCGGCGAGATCGGCTACGAGATCTGGATGAAGCCTGAATACCAGCGCTATCTCTTCGACCTCCTGATGGAGGCGGGCGCAGATTTCGGGATCCGGCTGTTCGGCCTGCGGGCGCTCAATGCGCTTCGCCTCGAGAAATCCTACGGCAGCTGGGCGCGCGAGTACCGGCCGCTCTACGGACCGGTCGAGGCCGGGCTCGATCGTTTCGTCGCCGTCGGGAAGGACGCGGCGTTCGTCGGCAAGGCCGCTGCCCTGAAGGAGAAGGCGGAAGGCGGCAGCCTGAGGCTCAGGACCTTCATCCTCGAGGCGACGGACGCCGACGTGATCGGCGACGAGCCGATCTATATGGACGGTGCCGTGCGCGGCTGGGTCACCTCGGGCGGCTATGCCCATGCCGCCGGTGTCTCGGTCGCGATCGGCTATGTTCCGAAGGAGGTCGCAGACGTGGAGGAGGGGTGGTCGGTCGAACTGCTCGGGGCGTTGCTGCCGGCGAGGCTCCAGCGTGTGCCGCTCCACGACCCGGGCGGTGCACGCATGCGGGGCTGAACGGCAAAATTGTCGGCCGCCAGTTTCGCGTGTGGAGCGGCGGCGCGGAGAGCACGTTGTCGTGACCGTGGAACGGTGGATTCCGCGGCGTTGCTGCCTTTTTCCCCATGTGAGCGGCTGTTTTTTCAGTTTTCCTGCCCGTTTTGTCGTCAAACTCACCAAAGACCCGACGAATTGCGAGGCAGGGACATTTTACGCTTCCCTTTTGGATGGAAAGCAGTATGGAATCCCCCTATTCATGAGCTTGCCTAGGGGGCTCAATAACAAGAGATGCAACCGACTGGATTGCATCCAGGGGATAGGCAATGGAATATTTTGTCCAGCAGCTCATCAACGGGCTGACTCTCGGCTCGATCTATGGGCTGATCGCCATCGGTTACACGATGGTCTACGGCATCATCGGCATGATCAACTTCGCCCATGGCGATATCTTCATGCTCGGCGGCTTCGCTGCCCTCATCGTTTTTCTCATCGTTACCAGCGTTTTCGTCGGCCTGCCGGTCGTGATCCTGCTGCTCGTCATGATGGCCGCGGCCATGCTCACGGCATCGCTGTGGAACTGGACGATCGAGAAGGTCGCCTACCGGCCGCTGCGCGGCTCGTTCCGCCTGGCGCCGCTGATCACCGCGATCGGCATGTCGATCACGCTGTCGAACTTCGTCCAGGTCACGCAGGGTCCGCGCAACAAGCCGATCCCGCCGCTGGTCTCCTCGGTCTACAACGTCTTCGGCCTTTCCATCTCGCTGAAGCAGATCCTGATCATGATCCTGACGGTCTCGCTGCTGGCGACCTTCTGGTACATCGTCAACAAGACCTCGCTCGGCCGTGCCCAGCGCGCCACCGAGCAGGACCGCAAGATGGCCGCCCTGCTCGGCATCGACGTCGACCGCACGATCTCCATCACCTTCATCATGGGCGCTGCCCTCGCTGCCGTCGCCGGCACGATGTATCTGATGTACTATGGCGTGATCGTCTTCACCGACGGCTTCGTGCCGGGCGTCAAGGCCTTCACTGCTGCGGTCCTGGGCGGCATCGGCTCGCTGCCGGGTGCGGTGCTCGGCGGTCTCCTGATCGGTCTCATCGAATCGCTCTGGTCCGCCTATTTCACGATCGACTACAAGGACGTCGCGACGTTCTCGATCCTGGCCATCGTGCTGATCTTCAAGCCGTCCGGCATCCTCGGACGACCGGAAGTCGAGAAGGTATAACCCAATGGCAACGACTACCTACTCCAACGAGGGCGCCGCCGGGAACCTGACGGCGCGGGCTCTGCGCGAGGGCTTCTATGCCGGTCTCGTCGCCTTCGGCCTGTTCTTCCTGTTCGTCGGCCTGGAGACGACCCAGAACATCCGCAACGAACTTGTTCTCAACCAGCGCTGGGGACTGCTGGCGGTCTTCGTCGCCGTCGCGGCCGTCGGGCGCTTCCTCGGCGTCCTGTTCATCCAGCCGTGGATTGCCGCGCGCAAGGCGGCGCGGGCCGCGGCCGTGGACAAGGCGGCGCCGGAGACCTTTCTTGCCCGCAATTTCAGCAAGATCGCCATCGTCGTCGTCGCGCTGATGCCGCCCATCGCGGTCACGCTCTTCGGCGTGCAGGGGTCGCTGAAGTGGGTCGACAATTTCGGCATCCAGATCCTCATCTATGTGATGCTGGCCTGGGGGCTGAACATCGTCGTCGGCCTCGCCGGGCTGCTCGACCTCGGCTATGTCGCCTTCTACGCGGTCGGCGCCTATTCTTATGCGCTCCTGTCCCAGCACTTCGGCTTCTCGTTCTGGATCCTGCTTCCGCTCGCCGGCATCCTCGCCGCATTCTGGGGCATGATCCTGGGCTTCCCGGTGCTGCGCCTGAAAGGTGACTACCTGGCGATCGTGACGCTTGCCTTCGGCGAGATCATCCGCCTCGTCCTGATCAACTGGACCGAGGTCACCAGGGGCACGTTCGGTATTTCCAGCATCCCGAAGGCGAGCGTCTTCGGCATCTGGTCGTTCGACGTGGGGGCTCCGAACAACTTCGCCAAGGTCTTCGGCCTGCCGATGTCGTCGGCCTACTACAAGATCTTCCTGTTCTACGTGATCCTGGCGCTGGCGCTGCTGACGGCCTACGTGACGATCCGGCTGCGCCGCATGCCGATCGGCCGTGCCTGGGAGGCTCTGCGCGAAGACGAGATCGCCTGCCGTTCGCTGGGCATCAACACGGTCACGACCAAGCTCACCGCCTTTGCGACGGGCGCGATGTTCGGCGGTTTCGCCGGATCGTTCTTTGCGGTGCGGCAGGGCTTCGTCTCGCCGGAATCCTTCGTCTTCCTCGAATCGGCCATCATCCTTGCCATCGTCGTTCTCGGCGGCATGGGCTCGCTCGTCGGCATCGCTGTCGCTGCCACCGTCATGGTCGGCGGCACCGAGCTCCTGCGCGAGATGACCTTCCTCAAGGCGGTGTTCGGCCCGGACTTCACGCCGGAACTCTATCGCATGCTGATCTTCGGCCTCGCCATGGTCGTGGTCATGGTCTGGAAACCGCGCGGTTTCGTCGGCAGCCGTGAACCGACCGCCTTCCTGCACGAGCGCAAGGCCGTGTCCGGCAGCTTTACCAAGGAGGGACACGGCTGATGTCCGCCCTCGAGACGAATGCGATGAACCAAGACCCGATCCTCAAAGTCGAACATCTGTCGATGCGCTTCGGCGGCCTGATGGCGATCAACGACCTGTCCTTCGAGGCACGCCGCGGCGACATCACCGCCCTGATCGGCCCGAACGGCGCCGGCAAGACGACCGTCTTCAACTGCGTCACCGGCTTCTACAAGCCGACCATGGGCATGATCTCGATGACCCAGCAATCGGGCAAGACGTTCCTGCTGGAACGCATGCCGGATTTCGAGATCACCCGCGACGCCAAGGTGGCCCGCACCTTCCAGAACATCCGCATGTTCTCGGGCCTGACGGTGCTGGAAAACCTGCTGGTCGCGCAGCACAACATGCTGATGCGGGCGTCGGGCTACACGATTCTCGGTCTCCTCGGCTTCGCCGGCTACCGGCGCGCGAAGGAGCAGTCGATCGAGATCGCCAAGCACTGGCTGGAAAAGGCGGACCTGATCGAGCGTGCCGACGATCCGGCCGGCGACCTTCCCTACGGCGCGCAGCGCCGTCTGGAGATCGCGCGGGCCATGTGCACGGGACCGGAGTTCCTGTGCCTGGACGAGCCGGCGGCCGGCCTCAATCCGCGCGAGTCGCTGGCGCTCAACGAGCTCCTGCGCTCGATTAGAAACGACACCGGCACGTCGATCCTGCTCATCGAGCACGACATGTCGGTGGTCATGGAAATCTCCGACCACGTCATCGTGCTGGAATACGGCCAGAAGATTTCCGACGGCACGCCGGACGAGGTGAAGAACGATCCGAAGGTCATCGCGGCCTATCTGGGCGTCGAGGACGAAGAGGTCGAAGAGGTGATCGAAGAGATCGAGGAGATCCAGGAGAGCGACGGAGAGCAGGGGGGCAAGCACTGATGAGCGAGACCCTTCTCAAGGTCCACGGCGTCGAGACCTACTACGGCAACATCCGGGCGCTGGCCGGCGTCGACGTCGAGGTCAGGCGCGGCGAGATCGTCAGCCTGATCGGCGCCAACGGCGCCGGCAAGTCGACCCTGATGATGACCATCTGCGGCAGCCCGCAGGCCCGCACCGGCACCGTCGTCTTCGACGGCCAGGACATCACCCGGCTGCCGACGCACGAGATCGCGCGCCTGCGCGTGGCCCAGTCGCCGGAAGGTCGCCGCATCTTCCCGCGGATGACCGTCTACGAGAACCTCCAGATGGGGGCGAGCCTCGACAAGCTGAAATACTTCGACGAGGACGTGGAGAAGATCTTCACGCTGTTTCCGCGCCTGAAGGAACGCCAGGCGCAGCGCGGCGGCACGCTTTCGGGCGGCGAGCAGCAGATGCTGTCGATCGGGCGTGCGCTGATGGCGCGGCCGAAGCTGCTTCTTCTCGACGAGCCGTCGCTCGGCCTCGCGCCCTTGATCGTCAAGCAGATCTTCGATGCCATCAAGGTGCTGAACAAGGAGCAGGGGCTGACCGTGTTCCTCGTCGAGCAGAACGCCTTTGCCGCCCTCAAGCTCTCCGACCGCGCCTACGTCATGGTCAACGGCCGGGTGACGATGAGCGGTTCGGGCAAGGAGTTGCTGGCCAACCCGGAAGTGCGCGCCGCCTATCTGGAAGGCGGACGGCATTGAGGACGGCTGGCGCATGGTCGTTTGCGACCGGGCGCAGAACGAAAGCGTTGCGGCGACCCTTGCGCGTCCTGGACGATGCGCGGCGCCGTAGAAGGAGTATGTGACATGCAGGGAATTCTCTACGAGGAGCCGTCGTTTCTGCAGTTCCTTTTCGTCACCGTCATCATGGGTGGCTGGACCGCCTGGAGAACGGGCAAGAGCGTCGCGGAAAACTGGCAGAACTATCGGACGCTCGTCCTATACGTGCTGCTTCTAGGGGTGGCGATCCGCTTCATCCACCACGCGCTGTTCAACGGTAGCATGCTGACTTTGCAGTACTATTTCGTGGACACCGTGGTTCTTTTGTTGTTTGCTACGGCCGGTTATCGCTTCTACCGCACGAGGCAGATGACCAATATCTACTATTGGCTCTACGAGAAGGCTTCGCCCTTCTCCTGGAAAGCCAAATAAGAGGGAACCCCAGGCCCGGCGTGCTGGCGCCGGTCTTGGAACAAAGACATCGGCGCAATGGTGGTGGGTATTGCGACCGGTTAAAAACTGACCTGCCTTAAACTTGGGAGTAACAAAATGAAGAAGTCTCTCTTGTCTGCTGTTGCGCTGGCCGCAATGGTCGCGTTCAGCGGCAACGCCTGGGCCGATATCCTGATCGGCGTCGGCGGCCCGATGACCGGCCCGAACGCTGCCTTCGGCGCACAGTTGCAGAAGGGTGCAGAACAGGCCGCAGCCGATCTCAACGCAGCCGGCGGCATTAACGGCGAGCAGGTCAAGATCGTGCTCGGCGACGACGTGTCCGATCCGAAGCAGGGCGTTTCGGTTGCCAACAAGTTCGTCGCTGACGGCGTGAAGTTCGTTGTCGGTCACTTCAACTCGGGCGTCTCGATCCCGACCTCGGAAATCTACGCCGAAAACGGCATCCTGCAGATCTCCCCGGCCTCGACGAACCCGACCTACACCGAGCGCGGGCTCTGGAACACGTTCCGCACCTGCGGCCGCGACGACCAGCAGGGCATCGTAGCCGGTTCCTTCATCGCCGCCAACTTCAAGGATGCCAAGGTCGCCGTCATCCATGACAAGACCCCGTACGGTCAGGGTCTTGCCGACGAAACCAAGAAGGCCATGAACGAAGCCGGCGTCACCGAGGCCCTCTACGAAGGCATCAACACCGGCGACAAGGACTTCTCGGCGCTTATCGCCAAGATGAAGGAAGCCGGCGTCTCGATCGTCTACTACGGCGGCCTGCACACCGAAGCCGGCCTCATCATGCGCCAGATGAAGGATCAGGGCCTTCAGGCGACGCTGATGTCGGGCGACGGTATCGTCTCGAACGAACTGGCCTCGATCGCCGGCGACGCCGTCGACGGTACGCTGATGACGTTTGCTCCGGATCCGCGCAAGAACCCGGCCGCAAAGGACCTCGTCGAGAAGTTCCGCGCTGCCGGCTTCGAACCGGAAGCCTACACGCTCTACGCCTATGCGGCCGTTCAGGTCATCGCTGATGGCATCAAGGCTGCCGGCGGCACCGATTCGCAGGCTGTTGCCGAAGCCATCAAGGCCAAGGGTCCGTTCGCGACCGCCATCGGCGAGCTCGGCTTCGACGAGAAGGGCGACATCACCCGTCCGGACTACGTCATGTACACCTGGAAGAAGGGTGAAGACGGCAAGTACAGCTACTTCGAGAACGAATAATCGTTCCGGCGGAAAGGGCGGCGCCAAGACCGCCCGAAACCGGCTGAAAACTGGAGCCCGGCGCTTGCGTCCGGGCTCTTTTCATGTCTGCTGGGCGCACATGGAACGGAGGGAAGAATGAAGAAGGCACGCATCCTGGTCACGCGGCGGTGGCCCCAGGCAGTGGAGGCCGTTCTGGCCGAGCGGTTCGACGCAGAGTTCAACACCAGCGACTGGCCGATGGACCAGGCGATGCTGGCGGATGCGCTGGCGCGCTTCGACGCGGTGCTGCCGACCGTCTCCGACCGCCTGCCGGCGGCGCTGTTCGGGGAGGGGGCGCTTGCCGCCAGGATCATCGGCAACTACGGCGTCGGCTACAACCATATCGACATCGCCGCGGCCTCGGCGCGGGGCATCGTGGTGACGAACACGCCGGGCGTCCTGACCGACTGCACGGCCGACATCGCGATGACCCTGCTGCTTTCGGTGGCGCGCCGGGCCGGCGAGGGCGAAAGGGAGGTCAGGGCCGGCGGATGGACGGGCTGGCGGCCGACCCACATGATCGGCACGAAGGTGACCGGAAAGACGCTCGGCATCATCGGCTTCGGGCGGATCGGCAAGGCGATGGCCAGACGCTGCCACTTCGGCTTCGACATGGACGTCGTCTTTTACAATCGCTCGCGGGTCGATCCGGCGGAGGCGGCGCGCCATGGCGCAAGGCAGCTTGATACGGTGGAGGAGGTGCTGGCCGCAGCCGACTTCGTCTCGCTGCATTGCCCGGGTGGCGGCGAGAACACGGGGCTGATCGACGCCCGCCGGCTGCAGGCGATGAAGCCGTCCGCCTTCCTCATCAACACCGCCCGCGGCGATATCGTCGACGAGGCGGCGCTCGCCAGTGCGCTTGCCGAGGGCCGCATCGCCGGCGCAGGCCTCGACGTCTACGCGGCCGAACCGCATGTGCCGGAGGCGCTGCGGCAGATGGAGAACGTGGTGCTGCTGCCGCATCTCGGAAGTGCGACGGCAGAAACGCGGATCGCCATGGGGATGAAGGTCGTCGACAACATCACCGCCTTCTTCGACGGGCGCGAGCCGCCGGACCGGGTGGCCTGAAGCAACCCGGCGCGCGTCCCGGATCGTCAATCGAAGGCTGGTCCCCCGTTTCCGGTTCCCGTGCCGGACCATTGCAGAAATGCAGCACCCCTTCCGGATCTGGCGGGCGCAGCCGGCGGGAGGGCGCGCCCAATCTTGCGCGGCCGCCGGAATCGCGACACCATCCTCGATACAAGGCAGGTCGGCATGTCCGCGGGTCGATAGGGGCCGGACATGGCGGCACTTGAACCGATGCCGGCCCTTCATGCCGGCATCGCTCCGCGTCGAGGGCTTGGCGCGCGCCGAACAGGGAAGAACGCTCCGAGGCGGGTCAGGCGACAGCTTATCCCGAACAGGAGACAAGTATGCCCCATCCTTCATTGCCTGACGGTAAACCGCATCTTCATGCCCGCAGCGCCGGCGCAGCCCGGCGCCGTTCGCTTCCGGTCCTCGGCGCGGCCCTTCAGGTCGCGCTCTGGTCGGGGTTCGCCCTGCCGGCAAACGGCCACGACGCGCCGAGCGGCTGGAGCTACCCCTATGCCTGCTGTTCGATGAACGATTGTCGCCCGGTCGCCACTAGGGCGATCAGCGAGCGGCCGGAGGGTTTCGTCATCAATGTCACCGGAGAGGTCGTGCCATACCGGGACGCGCGCGTCCGCCCGTCGCCCGACGGCGAGTTCCACTGGTGCTCGGTCGCAGGTGGCGACAGCGGCCGCACGATCTGCCTGTTCGTGCCGCCGCGCGCCTATTGACCGGAAGGCCGCGGGGTCGGGGCACGGGTGCCGCCCCGGCATAGCCGGTTGGTATGAGTTGCGTCGATTTTTATCGATCGGATTAGCCGGATGTGAAATTCACCCCTTTATGTTCGCCGCATGCGAATGCGGAGAATGTAATGTTTCGGGACGGTTCTTCATCGGGAGGCTTGCGGAGCGGTCATCACGCACTGGCAAAGGCCGAGCTCGCGACGATCCTGCCGTATGGCTTCCTGATTGCGGCGGCGCTGGCGACCGGCCTGCACCTGATGCTGGCCGCCCTGCATGCGCCGATCCGGCTCCTGCCGTTGCCCGAGCCCGGACCCGCCGCGCAAGGGGTGGCGTCGTCGCTCCTGATGGCCGCGAGCGTGGCGGCCTTGCTGACCGCCCTTGCAGGCCTCGGTCTCGGCGCGCTCCAGCACCTGCGCGCCAGGATCGACCGTGCCGGTCTCGCCGATCCGCTCTCTGGCGTCATGAAACCGGAGGCGATCACGGAAACTCTGGACGCTGCCGCCGTACCCGGCTTCGTGATCCTGTTCGGCGTGGCCCATTTCGCCTTCCTCGCAAGCCGCTATGGGTCGGATACCGCCAACCTCATTCTGCGGCTGGTGGCCGAGGAACTCTCGCGCACCTTCCACGCGCCCCATCAGGTCGGGCGATCGGCGGACGGCGAGTTCGTCGTCATGCTGGCAAGCCAGAGCCCGGACGATTGCATCCTGCTGGTGGAGGACGTGCGTCGGTCGGTTGCGACGCGGTCGGTGGCGACCCGCTCGGGGGCTGTTGCAGTGGCGCTGTCTGCGGGCGTCGCCCGGATTGCACCGAACGTGCCGGCCGCGGTGACGATGGACGCGGCGCGCCGGGCGCTCACGAACGCCCGCGACACGGCCAGCACACGCGCCGTCTATGCCTTTGACAAGCACGCGAAGCCGATGTGCTGACAATCCTGTACTGCGCATGCGCGCAGCCTTCGGGCGCCAGGTCCGACCTCAGACCGACTGAAGCTCTTCCGGATCGTTTACCTGCACCAGCCGGCCGCGCACACTGACGCCGTGGCGGCGCAGGTGCGAGAAGGCGCGCGACAGCGCCTCGGGCGCCAGTCCCAGCTGCCCGGCCAGCAGGTTCTTCTGGTAGGGCAGGCGGAAGCTGACGTTGCGCGCGCCGCTCGGGCATTGTTTCTTCAGATACTGGGCAACCCGCTGCGGTGCGGTGTGCAGGCGATCGTCGGCGATCGTGGACAGGCTGCCGGCGAACTGCCCGGCCAGGACATTGGCGAGCGCCAGGGCCAGGTCCGGCTTGGCGGCTGCAAGCTCGCGCACACGCTGCAGCGGGAACAAGGCGATCTTGACGGCGTCCGTGGCCTGGGCACTGGCGCAATAGTTCTGCCCGTGCAGGCAGACGCTGGCGCCGACGAGGTCGCCGGGCTCATGGATGAGAAGATCGACCTCGCGCCCCTGCGGCGACAGGTGGAACGTCCGCACATAGCCGCCGAGCACGCAGTAGAGCGTATCGGCCGGCTCGCCCTCGCGGAACAGGGTCTGTCGCGCACCGACGGTCCGCACGGTCGCGAGATCCAGCATGGCCGACAGGCTCTCCAGCCCGAGCGCGGACAACAGCGGCAGGGACATCAGGGTTTCACGTTCCCAGGCGTTGGGTCTCATCATCCTGTTCATGGTTCTTGCGCCCATTCCTTCCCGACATCGTTCCGGACGAATGTGCCTCCTCGGAAGACAGGGATGGCAAGTCCGGCATGTGACGAAAGACTAGAGCGAAAACAGGCGGCGCACGTTGATTTCGGTCAAATTGCGGTGCCGCGCCTTTCCTGTCTCATGAAACGAAGAAGCCGGGGTGTTGCCCCGGCTTCCGTATCGCGATTCTTCTTGCCGTCTACTCCGCGGCGAGGGCGGAGTGATGCACGACGCTGAGCGGTTTCTTTCCGCGTTCGCGCTTCTCGAGGGCGGAGACTCGGTCGTCGAGGGCCTCGACGTTGCGGGCGGCCTCGTTCGCAGCCTCGGTCAACGCCTCGTTGTCGAGCGGCGGCGGCTCCTCGTCCTTCTTGCCGACCATGCGGCCGAAGATGCGGGCCAGCAGGCGCGACAGGTCGTCCATGATCAGGAAGAAGGAGGGCACGACGACGAGCGACAGCACGGTGGAGACGATGATGCCGCCGATTACGGCGATCGCCATCGGCGCACGGAACGTGCCGCCTTCCCCGACGCCGAGCGCAGAGGGCAGCATGCCCGCCGACATGGCGATCGAGGTCATGACGATCGGGCGGGCGCGCTTGCGGCCGGCTTCCACCATCGCCTGCGTGCGCTCCATGCCCCGATGCATCATCTCGATGGCGAAGTCGACGAGCAGGATCGCGTTCTTCGTCACGATGCCCATCAGCATCAGGATGCCGATCAGCACCGGCATCGAAAGCGAATTTTGCGTCAGGATCAGGCCGGCGGCCACGCCGCCGATCGCGAGCGGCAGCGAGAACAGGATGGTGAAGGGCTGGATCACGTCCTTGAACAGCAGGATCAGCACCGTCAGCACCAGCAGCAACCCGAGCAGCATGGCATTGCCGAAGCCCTGCAGCATCTCCGCCTGCACCTCGGCGTCGCCGCTTTCCAGGAACTGGACGGTGTCGGGCATGTCGACGCTCTCGGCGATTTCCTTGAAGCGCGCCGTCGCCGTATCGAGCGCCACGCCCGGCTGCAGGTCCGAGCCGATCGCGACCACGCGGTTGCGGTCGTAGCGCTTGATCGAGCTCGGGCCCTCCGAATAGTCGATGTCTGCGACGGAGGACAGCGGCACGAATTCGCCCTTGGCGGTCCTGATCTTCAGGTTGCGGATCGCGCCGAGATCGCCGCGGAAGTCGCGGTCGAGCTGGACGCGGATCGGAATCAGCCGGTCGTCGAGCGACATCTTGCTGAGCTGGGCATCGATGTCGCCGATCGTGGCGACGCGGATGACCTCGGAGATCTGGGCGGTGGTGATGCCGAGGCGGGCCATCTGGTCGTCCCGCGGCCGGATCTGCAGCTCGGGGCGCGGCAGCGAGCCGTCCGGGCTGACATTGGCGAGCACGGGATCGGCGCGCAGCCTCGCCTCGAGCACGGCCACGGTCCTGTCCAGGTCGGCCTCGTTGTTGGAGAGCAGGTTGAAGGACAGGTCGCGCTCGTAGCGGTCGTTCAGCTTGATGATGCGGACATCGGGAATGTCGCGAAGGGCGGCGAAGATCTCGCGCTCGATGTCCCACTGCGGCACGGTGCGGCCGGCGGGCGGCAGCTTCGGCAGGTACTGGCCGATCACCGGCAGGCCGCCGATCACGTCGTTGACCACCCTGTTGACGAGCGAGTGGTCGCGCTTGTCGAGCATGACGGTGATGCCCGCGCGCCGGAGCTCGAGATCGCCCTTGGGAGAGGAACCGCCGAGGATGAAGATGTCGCTGACGCCATCGATGTCCTTGAGCCGGTCGTAGATCTGGGCCGTCGTATGGTCGGTATCCTCGAGCATGGCATCCGGCGGCAGCTCGATCGAGAGGATGACGCGCGAGGCGTCTTCCGGCGGCATGAAGCTGCCCGGCACCTGCGCCAGCAGCCACAGCGAACCGGCGAGGAAGGCGATCGCGGCGACGAGGGTGGCGTAGCGGCTGTACCAGTGGCTCGTCGTGGTGCGGACGATCGCGGTGTAGCCACGCATGAAGGCGCCGTCCTTCTCCTCGTCGTGGCCGTCGGCGTCGCTGGCCCGCATCAGGTAGGCGGCCATCACCGGCGTGATGAGGCGCGCCACCGCCAGCGAGAAGAACACGGCGACGGCGACCGTCAGGCCGAACTGGATGAAGTACTGGCCGGGGATGCCGGGCATGAAGGAGACCGGCACGAAGACGGCGATGATGGTGAACGTGGTGGCGATCACCGCCAGACCAATTTCGTCCGCTGCCTCGATCGCCGCCCTGTACGGCGTCTTGCCCATCTTGATATGGCGGGCAATGTTCTCGATCTCCACGATCGCGTCATCGACGAGGATACCGGTCGCGAGCGTCATCGCCAGGAAGCTGACAAGGTTCAGGGAGAAGCCGAGCAGGTCCATGACGTAGAAGGTCGGGATCGCCGAGAGCGGCAGGGCGACGGCGGAAATCAGCGTCGCCCGCCAGTTGCGCAGGAACAGGAGAACGACGATGACCGCCAGGATCGCGCCCTCGAAGAGGGTGTGAAGGGCGGCCTCGTAATTGCCGTAGGTGAAGTAGACGGAATCGTCGACCAGGCTGATCGCGACGTCCGGGTTCTTCTCGCGAACGGTCGCAAGCGCCTTTTCGACCGATTCCGCCACCGTCACCTCGCTCGCCCCCTTGGAGCGGAAGACGGCGAAGGTCACCACCGGATTGCCGTTGAAGCGGGAGAAGGAGCGCGGCTCCTCGTAGGTGTCGGAGATGCGGCCGAGTTCGGACAGGCGGACGAAGCGGCCGTTCGGCAACGCGATCACGGTGGCGGCGAGCTTTTCCACCGAACGTGCGTCACCGAGCACGCGGATCGCCTGCTCGGCGCCGGCGATCTGGCCGCGGCCGGAGCCGACGTCGGCGTTGATGCTGCGCAGCTGCTGGTTCACGTCGGCGGCGGAGATGCCGAAGGATTCCAGCTTGTCGGCGTTGAGGTCGACATGCACTTCCCGGTCGGCGCCGCCGAAGCGGTCGACCTTGCCGACGCCCGGCCGACCCTGCAGGGCGCGCTTGACGGTGTCGTCGACGAACCAGGACAGTTCCTCGAGCGTCATGTTGGGGGAGGAGACGGCAAAGGTCTGGATCGCCTGACCCTCGACGTCGATCTTGGTGACGATCGGTTCCTCGACGGAAGCGGGAAGGTCGTTGCGGATGCGGTCGACCGCGTCCTTGACGTCCTGGAGCGCCTGGTTCGTCGGCACCTCGATCTCGAAGATGACGCTGGTGACGGAGCTGCCGTCGGTCACCGTCGACATGATGTGGTCGACGCCGGCGATGCCGGCGACCGAATCCTCAATCTCCTTGGTCACCTGCAGTTCGAGTTCGGCCGGTGCTGCGCCGCTCTGGGTCACGCTGACCGAGATGAGAGGCACGTCGATGTTCGGAAAGCGCGTGATCGGCAGCGAATAGAACGACTGCATGCCGACGACCATCAGGAGGAAGAAGGCAAGCAGCGGCGCAATCGGGTTGCGAATGGACCAAGCAGAAAAGTTCATGTTCCAGTTGTCCTCATGGCACGGCGCATGGCGGCCATCGCACCCGGCCGGCTCGATCGTCGCGCGTCATTTCCGCACCTGATGGTGCCGGCGTTCCCATTTTTGTCGTCGCACGGGCGGTTGTCCCGAACGATATTTTACCACGCATCCTGTCGTGCGAAATCCATCGCGACGACCGAGGCGGGGCCGATTTGCCCGTCCGGGGCCCCGCTCAGTTCGCAGCCTGGGACTGGGCGGCCCGCACCGGCCTGATCCTGTCCCCGTTGCGGACATAGGCGCCTGCCTTGGCGACCACCTCGTCGCCGGCGGCAAGGCCGCTTTCGATCTCGATCATCTGCCCGTCCTGGATGCCGGTGACGACCTTGACCAGGGTGACGACGCCGTCCTCGACCTTGCGGGCCATGGTGCCTTCGCGCGAGGTGGTAACGGCCGAAAGCGGCAGGACGAGGCCGTTCTTCTCCTCCGCGGTGATCTCGGCGCTGGCGAACATGCCGACGCGGGCCTTCTCCGGTTCGTCGAGCTTGATGTAGACCCGGCCGAGGCGCGTGTCGTTGCTCAGCGTCGGTTCGACCAGGCGGATGCGGCCGGTCAGACGGTCGCTGCCGCCGGCAAGCGAGATCGTCGCTTCCTGCCCGACCTGGAGCTTCAGGATGTTCGCCTCGGACACGTCCGCCTTCAGTTCGATCTCGCCGTTGCGGATGATGGAGAACAGCGGCTGCGTGCCTCCCCCCATGGCGATGGCGCCGATCTTGGCCGTGCGCGCCGAGACGACGCCGGACACCGGCGCCTTCACCGAGGTACGCGCAAGCTTCAGGTCGATGTCGGCGATCTGGGCGTCCATCACCCGGATTTCCGCCTGCGACACCGAGATCGCCTGCTCGGCGGAGGTGACGCGCGAAACCGCGGCGCGGGCGGCAGCCGTCGCCTGATCGAAGGTCGCCTGCGATGTCGCGCCGGTCTTCACCAGTGTCTCGGCGCGGATGCGCGCCTTGTCGGCTTCCTCGGCATTGGCCTTCGCCTCGACCAGTTGCGCCTGCATCTGCGCGACGGAGGCTTCCGCCTTCGCCCGCATCGCCGCCAGCCGGCTGTTTTCCAAGACCAGCGCATCATCGTTCAGCGTCGCCAGCGTGTCGCCTTCCTTGACCCGGTCAGCCACGTCGGCGCCGAGAGAGCGGATGGAAAGGCCGTCGACGAGCGGGGCGACATAGACCTCCTCGACCGGCTGGATCGTGCCGGTGGCGATCACGCGATCGACGATGGCGCGCTCTTCCACGGCGGTGACGACGATTGCCGGGAGGTTCTGCGCCTGATCGGCCACGGGTGCTTGATCGGCGCCATGGGCAACAGACACCGCGAGAGGCACCAGGCCTGTCGCCGTCGACATGGCAACCGACAGGCAGAGTGCGTACTTCAATCCAGGCGCCATGGATGAACCTTCAATATGCGAATGAATTTACAGAGCGTAGGACGGCGATCTTTGCCGTGCTGCCGCATTTCCTCCGGGTGCGGTCGAAAAGGTCGCCTCGACGCTCGCTTTCGGCCAGTCGGGCCGGTCCAAACCGCGCGTTTTATGTAATGAGGCGCCCTCATGCTTACAAGCGGCAACCAAAATGGTGCCTCACTATTTACATTGAGCGTTGTTGGCGTGCAACAGGCCCGGCCCGTGCCATCATGACGCGCAAGGGCCCGACAGCGCTTCCCCGAAGCGAAAGAGCGCCCGGAGAGGTCCCCGCGCGCCCTGTTTCTGCAGATGCCGGCGCTGGCCCTACTTGAGGGCCGAGTCGGTGATCTCGTGCGTCCAGGCGCCCTCCGGTTCCCTGGAGATGACCGGGTCGGAGCCGCCGGCCAGCAGCGAGGCGACGGTGCGTTTGTAGTCGGCCTCGTCGAGCGTGCCGTTGGAGCCGGCCGTGAGCTTGGCGACCTCGCCCATCATACGCTTCTGGTGGGCTTCGGTCTGCGCGCCGGTGCTGTCGTTCTCCAGAACGATGTCGGCGGCCTCGTCCGGGTTCTCCTCGGCATATTTCCAGCCCTTCATCGAGGCGCGGACGAACTTGACCATCTTGGCCTTGAAGTCCGGATCCTTCAGCTTGTCCTCGAGCACGTAGAGGCCGTCCTCGAGCGTCGCCACGCCCTGGTCCTCGTACTTGAAGGTGACGAGGTCCTCCGGCTTGATGCCGGCGTCGATCACCTGCCAGTATTCGTTGTAGGTCATCGTCGAGATGCAGGCAGCCTGCTTCTGGATCAGCGGATCGACGTTGAAACCCTGTTTCAGCACGGTGACGCCTTCGGGGCCGCCGTCGGTCGGGATCTTCAGGTGCGCCATCCAGGACAGGAACGGATACTCGTTGCCGAAGAACCAGACGCCGAGCGTCTTGCCCTTGAAGTCCTCCGGCCCCTTGACGCCGCTTTCCTTCAGACAGGTCAGCATCATGCCCGAGGACTTGAACGGCTGCGCGATGTTGACGAGCGGCACGCCCTTCTCGCGGGTGGCGAGCGCGGACGGCATCCAGTCGACGACGACGTCGGCGCCGCCGCCGGCGATCACTTGGGCGGGGGCGATGTCCGGGCCGCCCGGCTTGATCTCGACGTCGAGGCCTTCCTCTTCGTAGAAGCCCTTGTCCTTGGCGACGTAGTAGCCGGCAAACTGGGCCTGGGTGACCCATTTCAGCTGCAGCGTGACCTTGTCGGCCGCGCCGGCCTGGAAGGCAGCAAGCGAAAAGGCGCTTGCCATGAGAAGCGATGCGATAGTCTTTTTCATAGCTGTTCCCTCTTTTTGTACATTGTTACGCCTGTCCACCGCGGACAGACGGATGCCAGAACGTGACGGCGCGCTCGACCAGCGCCACCACGCCGTAGAAGATCGATCCGGCGAGCGCGGCGACCGCGATCTCGGCCCAGACCATGTCGACATTCATGCGGCCCACTTCGGTGGAGATCCGGAACCCCATGCCGACGATGGGCGTCCCGAAGAATTCGGCGACGATGGCGCCGATCAGCGCCAGCGTCGAGTTGATCTTGAGTGCATTGAAGATGAAGGGCCAGGCGGCCGGCAGGCGCAGCTTCACCAGGGTTTGCCACCAGTTCGCGGCATAGGTCCGCATCAGGTCGCGCTCCATGTGGCTCGCCGCGGCGAGGCCCGCGACGGTGTTCACCAGCATAGGGAAGAAGGTCATGATGACGACGACGGCGACCTTGGATTGCCAGTCGAAGCCGAACCACATGACCATGATCGGCGCTATGCCGATCACCGGCAGCGCCGAGACGAAATTGCCGAGCGGCAGCAGGCCCTTCTGCAGGAAAGGCGAGCGGTCGATCAGGATCGCCACGACGAAACCCAGCCCGCAGCCGAGGATATAGCCGGTGATCACCGACTTGAGGAAGGTCTGGCGGAAATCCGCCCAGAGCGTCGGCAGCGAGGTGATGAGCCGCTGCCAGATCGCGCTCGGCGGCGGCAAAAGGACGGAGGGAACGTTGAAGCCGCGCACGATGCCTTCCCACAGCACCAGCAGGGTGACGCCGAAGAGCAGCGGCACGACCGCGCGCGCGATGCGCTGGAGGGCGGGGCTCCGGAAATGCTGGCGTACGAGCCATTCGTTGAAGGCCCAGGCGGCCAGCCAGAAGACGACGGCGGAGAGGAGCGGGGCCGCGTTCATGCGCGCGCCCCCATCCGCCTGAGCACGGCCGAATGGGCGATGCCGACGATGATCACCAGCAGGGCGGCGACGGCCGCCGCCATGAACAGCGCCGCCCAGATCTGCACCGTCTGGCCATAGTAGGAGCCGGCGAGCAGGCGGGCGCCGAGCCCGGCCACCGCCCCCGTCGGCAGTTCGCCGACGATCGCCCCGACCAGCGAGATCGCCACGGCCACCTTCAGCGAGGTAAAGAGATAGGGCATGGAGGACGGCCAGCGCAGTTTCCAGAACGTCTGCGCCGAGGACGCGTTGTAGGTGTGCATCAGGTCCAGCTGGATCTGTTCGGGGCTGCGCAGGCCCTTAACCATGCCGACGACGACGGGGAAGAAGCTGAGATAGGTGGAGATCAGCGCCTTCGGCAGCAGGCCGGAGAGACCGACGGCATTGAGCACGACGATGATCATCGGCGCGATCGCGAGGATCGGGATCGTCTGGCTGGCGATCACCCAGGGCATCAGCGAGCGGTCCATCGCCTTGTTGTGGACGATGCCGATGGCAAGCAGGATGCCGAGCACGGTGCCCATGGCGAAGCCGAGCAGCGTGGCCGAAAGCGTCACCCAGGCATGGTAGACGAGGCTGCGCTTGGAGGTGACGGCCTTGTTGACGGTGGTGTCCCAGAGTTCGGCCATCACCTGGTGCGGCGCCGGCAGCACCGGACGTTCCTGCGCCATGGTCTTCGGCAGGATCTCGGCGAAGCTGATCGTCGTGCCGGCTCTCGCCGCCGTGTCGCGCTCGAAGGGCGCGTTGAGGAAGACGGCGGCGACGTACCAGATCGCCACGAGCGCGAGCACGACGGTTGCCACGGGCAGGAGGCGATCGAGGACGAAATTCTCCCTGTCCATCGTCAGATCCTCTCCCCCATGGGCAGCAGCATCAGCCCCATGGCGACCACGCCGAGGCCGACGCCGGCAAGCTGGGTGCCGGACAGCCGCTCGCCGAAGACGGCAAAGGCGATGACGTTGACGAACAGCAGTTGCGCGATGGCCGAGGCCGAAATCGCAAGCCCCAGCCCGCCCTCGCGCATCAGCCGCACCATCATCAGGTTGCCGACGCAATAGAGGAAGAGCGAAAAGAGCAGCAGGGCGAGGTTGTTGCTCGACACATAAGCCCGCGACGCCGTCGCCGCGGAGAGGAACACGGCCATGGAGCCGGCGAGCCAGAGGAGGAAGGGGAGGTTCATGGGTGGGGCTCCCGCGCGAAATGGGTGCTGATCGCGCGCTCGATCGTCAGGAAAACATGGTCTGGCCCGTCGAGGATCTGCAGGTTGTCGAACCGAAGGACAGTGAAGCCCTGGCTGTCGAGGAAGGCATCGCGACGCAGATCGTGGCGCCGGCCGGTTTCGGTTTCATGGCTGTCGCCATCGACCTCGACCACGATACGAGCGGACAGCCAGGCAAAATCCGCGATGTAGGGACCGATGGGCGTCTCGCGGCGGAACCGGGCGCCGCGCGGACGAAAGTCGCGCAGCATGTTCCACATCGCCGCTTCGGCCTTGGTCATATCGCTACGCAGACGCTTGGCTCGGTTGCGGGTTTTCGAGGCGATATTGGAATGGGGCATGGAAACCCTCGCAAATGTGCGTGCCTGCCGTGACCAAGACCCCTCCCGGTTCGCTTTGCTCACCACCCTCCCCACAAGGGGGAGGGAGACCACCGCGGCATCGCTGCCGCAAAACGGCCTGCGTCGGAGGGGGGGACACGTCGTATCCGGATACGTTGTCGAACGAGAAGGATTTTCCGCGAGCGGCGCGGCAAGTGCGACCAAGCCCCTCCCCCTTGTGGGGAGGGGTTGGGGAGGGGACTTCTCCCGGATGTGCGCCTCACACCTCATAACTATGCCCCGCGCGCAAACCCTCGCGGACGCGATGGGCGATTTCGAGGAATTCGGGGGATTCGCGGATGTCGAGCGGGCGCTCCCTCGGTAGGGTCGATTCGATGATGTCGGTGACGCGGCCGGGGCGGGGGCTCATGACGACGATCTTGGTGGACAGGTAGACGGCCTCGGGAATCGAATGGGTGACGAAACAGATCGTCTTGTTGGTCCGCGCCCAGAGCTTCAGGAGCTGTTCGTTCAGGTGGTCGCGGACGATCTCGTCCAATGCGCCGAAGGGTTCGTCCATCAGCAGCAGGTCGGCATCGAAGGCGAGCGCGCGGGCGATCGAGGCGCGCTGCTGCATGCCACCGGAAAGCTGCCAGGGATATTTCTTGCCGAAGCCCTCGAGATTGACCAGTTCGAGGGTGCGGGCGATCCGCTCCTTCTGCTCGGCGCCCGAATAGCCCATGATCTCCAGCGGCAGGGCGATGTTCTTTTCGATGGTGCGCCAGGGATAGAGGGCGGCGGCCTGGAAGACATAGCCGTAGGCGCGCTTGTGGCGCGCTTCCTCCGGCGTCATGCCGTTGACGGTGATTGTGCCCGAGGTCACCTTCTCCAGGTCGGCGATGACGCGCAGGAAAGTGGTCTTGCCGCAGCCGGAAGGGCCGATGAAGGAGACGAAATCGCCCTTGTCGACCGTCAGGTCGACATTCGAAAGGGCCACGACCGGCCCGTCGGCTGTTCCGAAGGTCAGGCCGAGATTTTGCGCGCAAACGACGGAGGCGCTGTCCATTTTCATGCCCTCGATGGCACTGGCGGAACCAGACTGCATGCCTGTCGGGCGCATTGCAATCGGCATTGTCTTCATGGTCAGATCGGACACGGGATTGCTCACACGGAAATGTTGGAGGAAGGGCAATGAATGGGGATGAAAAGGCCACCTGCCGCGTCATCCGGCCGGGCAGCGCCTATGACGGCAAGCAGGGTCTCTCCTATTTCGAGGGTATTGCCCGCGAGACAGTGGGCTCGACCGGCCTCTGCATGCACCTTCTGACGATACCGCCGGGCGCGCGGGCGAAAGCCCATCTGCACGAGAGCCACGAGACGGCGATCTACGTGCTTAGCGGCGAGGCGCATACCTGGTACGGCGATCGGCTGCAGGAGCATGTCGTCGTCAGGGCCGGCGAGATGTTCTACATCCCCGCCGGCGTGCCGCATTTGCCGGCCAACCTCTCCGACGCGCCCTGCTCGGCGGTGATCGCGAGGACCGATCCGCACGAGCAGGAGAGCGTTGTGCTCCTGCCGGAACTGGACGGGCTGGTGGCGTGAGGGGGGATGCCGGCTGACAGCGGGCGCGGCGACGCACCCCCCTCTTTCGCTTCGCGACATCTCCCCCTCAAGGGGGGAGATCGGTGCCACGCGGTGCCGATGCCAAGGTTCGGTCGGGGATCGGTGCGTCTTTTGGGTCGACAGGCGGCGGGGAGCATGTCCAGCGGATTGCACTTGAAGACGTGAATTCAGGTCGCAGGCATCCGCATCGAGGTGCCTGTGTCCGCCTGCGGCGCCTCCTGCCCGGTCTCCCCCCTTGAGGGGGAGATGTCCGGCAGGACAGAGGGGGGTGGCTGCCGAATGCGGCATCGCCATTACACCCCGCTTGCCGGAATGCCTGACCGCTCGACCTTGCGCGGGGCGGTAATCTCCTTCCAGGTGGACAGCGCCTTGCTGACGGCCGTCACCGGCTCGCGCCTGACGAACTGGCCGTGGCCTTCCTGCGTGCGGATCGTGTTCTCCTCGATCGCGACGACGCCGCGGGTGAGCGTGAAGCGCGGCAGGCCGGTCACCTCCTTGCCCTCGAAGACGTTGTAGTCGATCGCCGATTGCTGGGCCCCGGCAGAGATCGTCTTTTTCCGCTTCGGGTCCCAGACGACGATGTCGGCATCGGCGCCGACGAGGATCGCGCCCTTCCTCGGATAGACGTTGAGGATCTTGGCGATGTTGGTCGAGGTGACGGCGACGAATTCGTTCATCGTCAGGCGGCCGGTGTTGACGCCGTGGGTCCACAGCATCGGCATGCGGTCCTCCAGCCCCCCGGTTCCGTTCGGGATCTTGGTGAAGTCTCCGACGCCGAAGCGCTTCTGCTTGGTGGTGAAGGCGCAGTGGTCGGTGGCGACCACCTGCAGCGAACCGGAGGCCAGCCCCGCCCAGAGTGAGTCCTGATGCTGCTTGTTGCGGAAGGGTGGCGACATGACGCGGCGCGCGGCATGGTCCCAGTCCTTGTCGAAATACTCGCTCTCGTCCAGCGTCAGATGCTGGATCAGCGGTTCGCCGTAGACGCGCATGCCCTTCTGGCGGGCGCGGCGGATCGCCTCGTGTGCCTGCTCGCAGGAGGTGTGGACGATGTAGACCGGGCAGCCGGCCATGTCGGCGATCATGATCGCCCGGTTCGTCGCCTCGCCCTCGACTTCGGCGGGGCGCGAATAGGCGTGGGCCTCGGGGCCGTTGTTGCCTTCGGCCAAAAGCTTCGCCGACAGCGAGGCGACGACGTCGCCGTTCTCGGCATGGACCAGCGGCAGGGCGCCGAGCTCGGCGCAACGCTGGAACGAGGCGAACATCTCGTCGTCGTCCACCATCAGCGCACCCTTGTAGGCCATGAAGTGCTTGAAGGTGTTGATGCCCTTGTCCTGCACCACCGTCTTCATCTCGTCGAAGACCTGTTCGCTCCACCAGGTGATGGCCATGTGGAAGGAATAGTCGCAATTGGCCCGCGTCGACTTGTTCTCCCACATCGTCAGCGCTTCCAGCAGCGACTGTCCGGGCGAGGGCAGGGCGAAATCGACCACCATGGTGGTGCCGCCGGAAAGGGCCGCGCGCGTGCCGCTCTCGAAGTCGTCGGAGGAATAGGTGCCCATGAAGGGCATCTCGAGATGGGTGTGCGGGTCGATGCCGCCCGGCATGACATAGCAGCCGGCCGCGTCCAGCACCGTGTCGCCGGCAAGGTTCGGGCCGATCTCGACGATCCTGCCGCCCTCGATCCTGACGTCCGCCTTGTAGGTGAGGTCGGCGGTGACGACGGTGCCGCCCTTGATGACTGTGCTCATATCTCTCTACCTTCGCAACCATGAACCGGCGGCCTTGTGCCACCACGAAAAAGGGCGATGCTTTCGCGCCGCCCACCAATTCATTCGACGATTTTGGCCGTCTCTATCACCGCGTGGAACAGCACGTCCGCGCCGGCGCTGGCCCAGTCCTTGGAGATCTCCTCGGCCTCGTTGTGCGAAAGGCCGCCGACGCAGGGGCACATGATCATGGTGGCGGGCGCGACCTTGGCGGCCCAACAGGCGTCGTGGCCGGCGCCGGAGATGATGTTCATGTGGCTGTAGCCCAGGTCCTCGGCCGCCTTGCGCACAGCGGAGACAAGGGTCGGGTCGAAGGTGACGGGGTCGAAGTGGCCGACCGCCTCGACGGAACAGCCGACGCCGAGCGCCTCGCAGATCGTCGCCGCTTCCGCCTCGATCCTGGCCCGCATGCCGTCGAGTTTCTTCTGGTCCGGCGAACGGATGTCGACGGTGAAGATCACCGTTCCGGGCAGAACGTTGCGGGAATTGGGGGAGAACTTCACCTGGCCGACGCCGCCGACGCAGCCCGGCTGGTTCTCGATCGCCACCGCCTGCACCATCTCGATGATGCGCGACATGGCAAGCCCGGCGTTGACGCGCATGTTCATCGGCGTCGAGCCGGTGTGCGCCTCGCGGCCGGTCAGCGTGAATTCGAGCCACCACAGGCCCTGGCAGTGCGTAACGACGCCGATCTGCTTCTCCTCCGCCTCGAGGATCGGCCCCTGCTCGATATGATATTCGAAATAGGCGTGCATCTTGCGCGCGCCGACCTCCTCGTCGCCGACCCAGCCGATGCGCTTGAGTTCGTCGCCGAAGGCCTTGCCGTCCGGGTCCTTGCGGGAATAGGCGTAGTCGAGATCGATGGCGCCGGCGAAGACGCCGGAGGCGAGCATGGCAGGCGCAAAGCGCGCGCCTTCCTCGTTGGTCCAGTTGGTGACGACAACCGGGTGCTTCGTCCTGATGCCGAGGTCGTTCATCGAGCGGATGACTTCGAGCCCGGAGAGGACGCCGAGCACGCCGTCATACTTGCCGCCGGTCGGCTGGGTGTCGAGGTGCGAACCGATGTAGACGGGAAGGAGCTCGGGTTCGGTGCCGGGGCGGGTGGCGAACATCGTGCCCATCCTGTCGACGGAGACGCTCATGCCGGCCGCCTCGCACCAGCGCCTGAACAGGCTGCGGCCTTCGGCGTCGGCATCGGTCAGCGTCTGGCGGTTGTTGCCGCCGGCAACGCCCGGGCCGATCCTGGCCATGTCCATGAGGCTGTCCCACAGGCGGTCGGCATTGACGCGCATGTTCTCGCCGGGTGCGGCCATTTCGCTAGCTCCCTCTTTTTCGGCTCCTCGTGAAAGCCGTTATCTGTTCCCGCCGGTCACCGGGCGCGTTTGTCGTTTTTCTGCGCCTACCGAACAGCAGTTGCCTTTGTTCTGCAACTGGCTGATAATTTGACCGGTTGGTAAACATTACAGCTTCCGGTGCGGCACTCAAGTCGAAAAAGCGAAAAGCCACGGGCCTCGCCCACAGGAATGGCAGAGAGTTAAACTGGTGATTTTGACGGCACTTTCCCGTCCGTGCGAAGGCTAGGAAGCAGATGGTTCTACCGAGGGCAGCCAGGACCCAACGGCGCACGCGCATCCAGGAGGAGAAGGAGGAGCGGATTCTCGAAGCGGCGCTCGAGGTGTTTTCGCTGCACGGTTTCCGCGGCGCCACGGTCGACCAGATCGCCGAGGTGGCCGGCATGTCGAAACCGAACCTCCTGTACTATTTCCGCACCAAGGAGGCGATGCACCGGGCGCTGATCACGCGGGTGCTCGATACGTGGCTGGATCCCCTGCGCGAATTCGATGCGGCGGGAAATCCGGTTTCCGAGATCCGCAGCTACATTCGCCGCAAGCTGGAGATGGCGCGCGACTTCCCGCGCGAAAGCCGTCTGTTCGCCAACGAAATGCTGCAGGGGGCGACCAATATCGAGGACGAACTGAAAGGGCCGCTGAAATCGCTGGTGGACGAAAAGGCGGCGGTGATCCGCGCCTGGGCGAAGGCGGGCAAGATCGCCAGGTGCGACCCCTACCACCTGATCTTCTCCATCTGGTCGACGACGCAGCATTATGCGGATTTCGACGTGCAGGTGCGGGCGGTGCTCGGACAGGAAAAGGCGGGCGACGGGCGCTTCGAGGACGCGGCGCGCTTCCTGGAGCAGCTTTTTATCAATGGCCTGGAAGTGCGCGACGCGGCCCCGTGAAGGCCCCTTGGACGACCCCTTGAGGGCGTTGTGTCAGGCGGCCGTCTCGACGCGGTTCCGGCCGCCGGCCTTAGCCTGGTAGAGGGCCGCGTCGGCCGTTGCCAGCAGGGCATCCAGCGAGGGGCGGGCGATGGTGGCCTGGAGCGCAAGGCCGATGCTGACCGTGATCGTCAGGCGGGATCCGTCGCCGATATCGACCGGGCGTTCTTCCACGGCGCGGCGAATGCGTCCGGCCAGGGCCTGCGCCTCGGCCTGCGTTGCCTGCGGAAGAAAGACCGCAAATTCCTCGCCGCCGAGGCGCCCGAACAGGTCGCCCGGCCGAAGGGCCGCACGCACGGCGGCTGCGAAGGCGACGAGGGCGACGTCGCCGGCGGCGTGGCCATGGCGATCGTTGACCGATTTGAAGCGGTCGATATCGAGCATCAGCACGGCGGCGGTGCCGTCCGACGAGAGATGGCGTTCGCTGCGCTCCAGGAAGGTGGCGCGGGTCAGCGCGCCGGTCATCTCGTCGTGCTCGACCATGTCCTTCAGCCGCTTCAGCAACTGGTTCCGGTTCGCGTTGATGCTGGCGACCGCGAGCGGCGCAAGGGCGATGAGGGCCAGCGCCAGCCGGATGGACTTGCCCCAGGCCACGAGGTCGGTGTCGGCGGGCAGGTCGGCGAACGCGCCGGTGATGATGACCATGCCCCAGATGGTGAAGCAGAGCGTCAGGCTTGCGGTGGCGAACAGGGAATAGCTCACCGCGCACCACAGAAGGGCGGGCACGGGGAAGGCGAAGGAGCCGGGGCCGCCGATCAGGCTGCCCAGAAGGATGGAGGCCGCAAGTGCGATGGCCGGGGTCGCCCGTCGCAGGCCCTGCGCGGAGAGATCGATCCGCCTCGGCAGGCGGATATCGGCAAGCCGCGGCGCCGCCAGCATCACCGGCAGCATCACCGCGGTGTTCGCCAGTTCGGTGCTGAACCAGAGTTCGAGGCTGGTCGCGAAGTCGCGGCCGAAATAGGCGGTCGAGACCCCGGCGCCGACGAAGGCGCTCATGGCCGCGGCGCAGCAGCAGACGGCAAAGAGGACCACGATCGACTGCGGCCAGCGCATGCGCCGGTGGTCCTCGGCCAGCGCGCGGAACAGGACGTATCCGGTCAGGGCCTCGGTCAGGTTGGCCGCGGTGAGCCAGAGGGTCATGCGCAGCGTGCCGCCGGTCACGAGGTCGGCTGCGACATAGCCGGCGAAGGCAGCGATCCAGCCGCCGAAGGAGGCCAAGCGGGGTTCCCGGATCATCAGGCCGAGCAGGACGGCGTTGGCCGGCCAGAAGGCCGCCAGGAACCCGACCGGGCGGGTCATGATGCCGAAGAGCGCTGCGCAGAAGATCACCGAGGCGACCAGGAGCATGTCGGCCGGCAGGCGCATGGCCTGCGCCCCCCGGCAGCGTACCTGCTTCGTGCCGGACTTGATCGGCCATCTTCGCCCCTCGCTCGCCCTGACCGCCGAAGACGGCCTTCCCGGATGCCCCGCTGCAACGAGCCGTTGCCGAACGCGCGCCGTTGCGCGCTCGGGATCGGGGCGCCGCCTCGAAAGCATGGAGACGGTGGTCCAGGCAAGCATAATTGTTGGTCGCGGCTAGAAATACGGGGATGCGGGCAGGGGCGTGTGTCACAGATGCGAGCATCGCTCGCAATTCAGGGGCTTTGGGTCTGCGAAGAGGCCACCGGCAGCGCCGGCGGCCTCACGTCGGTTATTCGGCGGCCTGGCGCGCCATCGGGTTGTTCGGATGTGTGGTCCAGTTGGCGTAGTCGGGGTCGACCGGCTTGCCGGTGCGGCGGTCCGTGGCGCCGGCGGGCAGCGCATCCATGGTGATGCAGTTCTCGACCGGGCAGACGTTGACGCAGAGGTTGCAGCCGACGCATTCCTCTTCCAGAACCTCGAAATGGCGCACCCCGTCGACGAACGCGGTGATCGCCTGGTGCGAGGTGTCCTCGCAGGCGATGTGACAGCGGCCGCACTTGATGCAGACGTCCTGGTCGATATGCGCCTTGGCGATGTAGTTCAGGTTCAGGTACTGCCAGTCCGTCGTGTTCGGCACGGCGCGGGCGATGATGTCGTCCAGCGAGCGGTGGCCCTTCTCGTCCATCCAGTCGGACAGGCCGGTGATCATCTCCTGCACGATCTTGAAGCCATAGGTCATCGCCGCCGTGCAGACCTGCACGTTGCCGGCGCCGAGCGCCAGGAACTCGGCCGCGTCGCGCCAGGTGGTGATGCCGCCGATGCCGGATATGGGCAGCCCGTAGGTCTCCGGATCGCGGGCGATCTCGGCCACCATGTTGAGCGCGATCGGCTTGACCGCGGGGCCGCAATAGCCGCCATGCGAGCCCTTGCCGCCGACAGTCGGGTTGGGGGCGAAGCTGTCGAGATCGACGGAGACGATCGAATTGATCGTGTTGATCAGCGAGACCGCGTCGGTGCCGCCGGCCTTGGCGGCCCGTGCCGGCTTGCGGATGTCGGTGATGTTCGGCGTCAGCTTGGTGATGACAGGCATGCGGGTGTACTGCTTGCACCAGCGCACCACCATCTCGATATATTCCGGCACCTGGCCGACCGCCGATCCCATGCCGCGCTCGGACATGCCGTGCGGACAGCCGAAGTTGAGCTCGATGCCGTCGGCGCCCGTCTCCTCGACGAGCGGCAGGATGGATTTCCAGGCGTTCTCCTCGCAAGGCACCATGATCGAGGCGACCAGCGCCCGGTCCGGCCAGTTCATCTTCACCTGCTTCATCTCCTGCAGGTTGACCTGCAGCGGACGGTCGGTGATCAGCTCGATATTGTTCAGCCCGAGCAGCCGCCGGTCTGCGCCCCAGATGGCGCCGTAGCGCGGACCGTTGACGTTGACGATGGGCGGGCCTTCCTCGCCGAGCGTCTTCCAGACTACGCCGCCCCAGCCCGCCTTGAAGGCGCGCTCGACGTTGTAGGCCTTGTCCGTCGGCGGCGCGGATGCCAGCCAGAAGGGGTTCGGGGACTTGATGCCGACGAAGGAGTTGCGGAGATCAGCCATGTCTATTTCTCCCTTCAGGCGACGGCAACGGCGGGATCGGCCGCAGCGGCCAGCGCCCGGTTGATGGAATCGGCGGCGTCGCGGCCTTGCGCGACCGAGGTGACCGTCAGGTCCTCGCCGGACCTGATGCAGTCGCCGCCGGCCCAGACCCGGGCCATCGAGGTCTTGCCTTCCGCGTCGACGGCGATGCGACCGCCGTCCAGCCGCAGGTTGGGCACGCTCGCCGGATCGAAGGTCTGGCCGATCGCCTTGAAGATCTGGTCGGCGGCGAGGATGCCGGTCTCTCCGGTTCCCGACAGCTTGCCGTCCTGCATTCCGGTGTATTCGACCTCGATGCCGGCCACGCGGCCGTCCTTGCCGATGACGCGCTTCGGCTGCAGCCAGTGGCGGATCATCACGCCCTTGGAGGTCGCGAGCTCCTGCTCGAATTCCGAGGCGTTCATGTCCTCCTTGCCGCGGCGATAGCAGATCGTGACCTCCTCGGCGCCGAGAAGCTTGGCCTGCACGGCGGCGTCGATCGCCGTCATGCCGCCGCCGATGACGACGACGCGCCGGCCGATCGCGATGTCGGCCTTGTTGTCCACCTGGCGCAGGGCGGCGATGAAATCGACCGCGTCCTCGACGCCGGAAAGCTGCTCGCCTTCGACCCGCAGCGCGTTGACGCCGGCAAGGCCGATGCCGAGGAAGACCGCGTCGAAGTTCTCCGCCAGTTCGCCGAGCGTGAAGTCGCGGCCGAGCTTCTGGCCGTTGCGGATCTCGATGCCGCCGATCGACAGCAGGTAATCCACCTCGCGCTGGGCGAAGTCGTCCGTCGTCTTGTAGGTGGCGATGCCGTATTCGTTGAGGCCGCCCGGCTTGACCCGCGCGTCGAAGACGATGACGTCGTGGCCGCTCATGGCGAGGCGGTGGGCGCAGGCAAGGCCGGCGGGGCCGGCGCCGACCACGGCGATACGGCGGTGGGTCCGCTCCGGCCGCGTGTAGAACTGGATGCCGCGCTCCATCGCGGTGTCGGTCGCGTGGCGCTGCAGCAGGCCGATTTCGACCGGGCGGTCTTCGGCGGTGTTGCGTACGCAGGCCTGCTCGCACAGCGTTTCGGTGGGACAGACGCGCGCACACATGCCGCCGAGGATGTTCTGGTCGAAGATCGTCTTGGCCGCGCCGACGGCATTGCCGGTCGAGATCTGGCGGATGAACATCGGGATGTCGATCGCGGTCGGACAGGCCGTCATGCAGGGCGCGTCGTAGCAGAAGTAGCAGCGGTCAGAAGCGACAAGAGCCTGGTGCCGGTCCAGCGGCGGATGCAGGTCGGTGAAATTCTTCTCGTAGTCGGCCGGCGAAAGCCTGCCCTCCCGGATTCCGGAGATACTCGTTCCCATTATTGTCTCCCATTGTGTGGGCTTTTGACTGGAGAAACGGTAACACGGTTTATTTTTTTATCAAACGGTAAAAGTTCGGTCGGAAATGCCGGATTTCCAGGGTCTGGAAGGGTTTAAAACTTGAGCGTCACGGTTGTGTTTTTGCCTGCCGAAACGGGTGGTTTTCCGTTTCCTCCGGCCGCCCGCAGGACGGGTTTGACAGGACGGGGGAAATGATGGCAGCAAATCCCGAGAGCAGGTTAGAGGTCTGAAAGCGATGGCAAGGCGATCCGAAACGGGGGGCAGGCTGGACGACGCGGCGCGGGCCGGGTGGCTCTACTATGTCGCCGGTCGCACCCAGGACGAGATCGCCTCGGCCATGGGCATTTCGCGCCAGTCGGCCCAGCGGCTCGTCTCGCTCGCAGTCGCCGAGCGGCTGATCAAGGTCCGGCTCGATCATCCGATCGCCGAATGCCTCGAACTGGCGCAGCGTCTCAAGGAGCGATTCGCTCTCGTCCACGTGGACGTGGTGCCGACCGATCCAACCTCGACCTCCACCACGGTCGGCATTGCCGAAGCCGGGGCGGCGGAGATCGAACGCTGGCTCAAGCGGGCGGAGCCGATCGTGCTTGCGGTGGGCACGGGGCGCACGCTCAAGGCGGCGATCGACCAGTTGCCGGCGATGGAATGCCCGCAGCACCGCATCATGTCGCTGACGGGCAATATCGGCCCGGACGGTTCGGCCGCCTACTACAACGTCATCTTCAGCATGGCGGACGCGGTCAAGGCGCGGCATTTTCCGATGCCGCTGCCGGTGCTCGTCTCCTCGGCCAAGGAGCGCGATCTCCTGCACGAGCAGAGCCTGGTGCAGTCCACCCTGAAACTGGCGCAGGAGGCCGACGTCGCCTTCGTCGGCGTCGGCGAGCTCGGCCCGGACGCGCCGCTGTGCGTCGACGGCTTCCTCGACCGGGAGGAAATGGCGCAACTGATGGCGGAGGGCGCTGCGGGCGAGATCTGCGGCTGGATGTTCGACCGTGAGGGGAAGCTTTTGTCCGGCAGCATCAACGAGCGCGTCGCTTCCGTTCCGCTTCCCTCCCGCGACAATGCCGCGGTCATCGGGCTCGCCAAGGGCAGCCGCAAGCATCTGGCGATCCTCTCGGCGCTGAAGGGGCGGATGATCAACGGGCTCATCACCGACGAGGCGACGGCGAAATATCTGCTGCAGGCGTAAGCTGCGGGAGGAAAATGCCCGACCGCCGCCTTGTCCTCACCCTCCGTCGCCATAGTTGATAGGGCGCAAACCCATCGAGGCGCAACCACGACGGACCGGCGCGGACGCTGCCGGCAAGGGAGAACCAGATGAAAATCCAGAAGAACGGATCGGCCCACTGGAGCGGCGGGCTCAAGGACGGAAGAGGCCAGATTTCCACGCAGAGCGGCGCGTTGAAGGACTATCCCTACGGCTTTGCCGCGCGGTTCGAGGGCGTTCCCGGCAGCAATCCGGAGGAACTGATCGGTGCGGCGCATGCCGCCTGCTTCACCATGGCGCTGTCGCTGATCCTCGGCGAGGCCGGGCTGACCGCCGACAGCCTCGATACCCGGGCCGACGTCACGCTGGAGAAGGTCGCAGACGGCTTCGCCATCACCGCGATCGACCTGAAGCTGCGCGGGGTGGTGCCGGGCGCCGACGAAGCGACCTTTACCGAACTCGCCAACAAGGCGAAGGCCGGTTGCCCGGTCTCGAAGGCGCTGGCGGCGGTTCCGATCAGCCTCGCCGTCTCGCTCGGATAGGCTTGCGGGTAGGGCGTCTGGCAGACGCCGTCACTTCGCCCGCTTGAAGGTCCATTTGACGACGTATTCGCCGTCGCCCTTCATCCTGGTCTTCGTCTTGAGCCTGACGGGGCCGCCCAGCGCGGCCTCTGCGGCCTCGAAGGCCTGCCGGGCCTCGGCGATCGCCTTGTGGTAGGCGCTGTTGTCGCGCCGCGGGCTCTCGGCGACCGCCTTGATCAGGGCGCGCATCTCCGGTGTGTCCCGATCTGGTGTGTCCTTGCCCATGGCCGATCGCGCTCCGTCGCCGATGGCCGCGATCGTTGCCGCGGCTTGCCGTCGGGGTACACCAGCCGTCACGCGTGGATCAATCCGTTCGGCTGCATTCCGGCGGGCCGGGTGCCTTATTCCTGGGCGGCGTGCATATTTCCCCAGCGGTCTTTTCGACTGGAAACAGCGCTATATATCAATCGCATGACCACGACTTTCGGCGGGGCAGCGTAAAATGGCCGTTGACATTTTGGGCAATAAGTTGAGTAATTGCCCACGAGCGAAGCAAATGCTCATAACCCTTCTGGGAGGAAGTCATGAATTTGAAGACATTTCTGCTGGGCGCCTGCTCGGCTGTAGCCCTGTGCGGATTTGCGAATGCGGAGACCCTGACGATCGCCACCGTCAACAACGGCGACATGATCCGCATGCAGGGGCTGACGTCGGAGTTCACCAAGGCCAACCCCGACATCCAGGTCGAGTGGGTCACGCTGGAAGAGAACGTCCTGCGTGAACGCGTCACCACCGATATCGCCGCCAGCGGCGGCCAGTATGACATCGTCACGATCGGCAACTACGAGGTTCCGATCTGGGCCAAGCAGCAGTGGCTGCTGCCGCTCGATGGTCTCGGTGAAGCCTATGACATCGACGATCTGCTGCCGGCGATCCGCGGCGGCCTTTCGGTCGATGGCAAGCTCTATGCCGCGCCGTTCTACGGTGAATCGGCGATGATCATGTACCGCAAGGACCTGTTCGAGAAGGCCGGCCTTACGATGCCGGACAGCCCGACCTGGGAATTCATCGGCGAAGCCGCGCGCAAGATCACCGACCGCAACGCCGACATCTCCGGCATCTGCCTGCGCGGCAAGGCCGGCTGGGGCGAGAACATGGCCTTCGTCTCGGCGCTGACCAACTCGTTCGGCGGCCGCTGGTTCGACGAGAACTGGGCACCGCAGTTCGACCAGCCGGAATGGAAGGAATCGCTGCAGTTCTACGCCGACCTGATGAAGGATGCCGGTCCGTCCGGTGCCTCTTCCAACGGCTTCAACGAGAACCTGACGCTGTTCCAGCAGGGCAAGTGCGGCATGTGGATCGACGCCACGGTGGCTGCCTCCTTCGTCTCCAACCCGAAGGACTCGACAGTCGCCGACAAGGTCGGCTTTGCACTCTTCCCGAGCAAGGAAGGCGTCGCCAACCACGGCAACTGGCTGTGGTCGTGGAACCTCGCCATCCCGGCAAGCTCGCAGAAGGCCGAGGCCGCACAGAAGTTCATCGCCTGGGCGACCAGCAAGGAATACACCGACCTCGTCGCTTCCAAGGAAGGCTGGGCCAACGTTCCTCCGGGCACGCGCACCTCGCTCTACAACAACGAGGAATACAAGAAGGCTGCCGCCTTCGCAGTACCCACCCTTGCTGCGATGGATGCCGCCGACATCACCAAGCCGACCATCAAGCCGGTGCCCTATACGGGTGGCCAGTTCGTCGCGATCCCGGAATTCCAGGCTCTCGGCACCACGGTTGGCCAGCTGTTCTCGGCTGTCATCGCCGGCCAGTCCTCGGTCGACGACGCGCTCACGGCAGCACAAGCCACCGCAACGCGCGACATGACGCGTGCCGGCTACATCAAGTAGGGTTCCTCCCGAGAGCACGGGCTGTCCGGTCTTGTGACCGGGCGGCCCGCCCGACGGGCGAAGCGGCCCATCCGGCCTGCCGTTGCCCGACGGGCGTCCGACAACAAGAAACGCGAACTGCCACGCAGTCGTCCCCGCCTCGAAGCGGTGCGCCGGCCATGCTGGCTCCAGGGAGGGTCGTTCGAGATGGCAACGCAGAACACCAAGACGTTGGCGCGCCTGATGATGGCGCCTGCCGTCATCGTTCTCCTGGTGTGGATGGTCGTGCCGCTGGCGATGACGCTGTGGTACTCTTTCCAGAACTACAACCTTTTGACGCCGCAGAACGTCAGCTTCGCAGGCTTCTTCAACTACATCTATTTCTATACCGATCCGGCCTTCTTCCAGTCGATCTGGAACACGCTCGTGCTCGTGCTCGGCGTGCTGCTGATCACCGTGGTCGGCGGGATCGCGATCGCGCTCCTGATCGACCAGCCGATCTTCGGCCAAGGGATCGTGCGCATCCTCGTCATCTCGCCTTTCTTCGTCATGCCGCCGGTGGCGGCGCTCATCTGGAAGAACATGATCATGCACCCGGGCTACGGGGTGCTGGCGGATCTGGCGCGCTTCTTCGGCTTCCAGCCGATCGACTGGTTTGCGCAGTTCCCGCTGTTTTCGATCATCATCATCGTCGCCTGGCAATGGCTGCCGTTCGCCACGCTGATCCTGCTGACCGCGCTGCAGTCGCTGGACAGCGAGCAGAAGGAAGCGGCCGAGATGGACGGGGCGAATGCGTTCAACCGCTTCATCTACCTGACGCTGCCGCATCTTTCGCGCGCGATCACCGTCGTCATCCTGATCCAGACGATCTTCCTGCTCGGCATCTATGCGGAGATCCTGGTCACCACCAATGGCGGACCGGGCTACGCGTCGACCAACCTCACCTTCCTGATCTACCGCACCGCGCGTCTCGGCTATGACGTCGGCGGGGGCGCGGCCGGCGGCATCATCGCGGTCGTTCTCGCCAATTTCGTCGCCATCTTCCTGATGCGCGCCGTCGGCAGAAACCTGGACCGATAGGAGAAGATCATGGCCCGTACCGTTTCCAGAGGAAGCAAGATCGGCTGGACCATCGCCGCCTGGCTCGTGGCGCTGCTGATCTTCTTCCCGATCCTCTATGCCTTCATCACCAGCCTGAAGACGGAGCCGGAGGCGATCGCCGGCTTCAGCCTGATCCCGTCCGGCACCTTCGAGAACTACGTCACGGTGCAGACGCAGCGTGACTATTTCAAGCCGTTCATGAACTCGGTGGTGCTGTCGATCGGCTCGACCATCCTGGCATTGTTGTTCGCCATCCCTGCGGCCTGGTCGATGGCGTTCTCGCCGACCAAGCGGACGAAGGACATCCTCATGTGGATGCTGTCGACCAAGATGATGCCGGCGGTGGCGGTGCTGATCCCGATCTTCATCCTGTTCCGCAATTTCGGCCTGCTCGATACCCGTATCGGCCTGACCGTGATGCTGACGCTGATCAACCTGCCGATCGTCGTGTGGATGCTCTACACCTATTTCCGCGAAATCCCCGGCGAGATCCTCGAGGCGGCCCGGATGGACGGCGCCTCGCTGTGGAAGGAAATCGTCTACGTGCTGACGCCGATGGCGGTGCCGGGCATTGCCTCGACGCTGCTGCTCAACATCATCCTCGCCTGGAACGAGGCGTTCTGGACGATCCAGCTGACGACCACCAGCGCGGCGCCGCTGACGGCCTTCATCGCCTCCTTCTCCTCGCCGCAGGGACTGTTCTGGGCGAAGCTTTCGGCGGCCTCCACCATGGCGATCGCGCCGATCCTCATCCTCGGCTGGTTCAGCCAGAAGCAACTCGTTCGCGGCCTCACCTTCGGCGCGGTTAAGTAAGGGCACGATCCATGGGCAGCATTACCCTCAGCAAAGTGTCGAAGACCTTCGGCGAAGCCAAGGTCATCCCCTCCATCGACCTGGAGATCAACGACGGCGAGTTCGTCGTCTTCGTCGGCCCGTCGGGCTGCGGCAAGTCCACGCTGCTCCGCCTGATCGCGGGGCTGGAGGACGTGTCGGGTGGCCAGATCCTGATCGACGGCAAGGACGTGACCGGCAACGCGCCGGCCGAGCGCGGGCTCGCCATGGTGTTCCAGTCCTATGCGCTCTATCCGCACATGAGCGTCCGGAACAACATCGCCTTCCCGCTGAAGATGGCCAAGCTCGACAAGGCGGCGATCGACCGGAAGGTCGAGGATGCGGCAAGGGTGCTGAACCTGACCGACTATCTCGAGCGCCGGCCGTCGCAGTTGTCCGGCGGCCAGCGCCAGCGCGTCGCCATCGGCCGGGCGATCGTGCGCGAACCTTCGGCCTTCCTGTTCGACGAGCCGCTCTCCAACCTCGACGCGGCGCTTCGTGGCACGATGCGGCTTGAGATCAGCGAACTGCACAACACGCTGAAGACGACGATGATCTACGTCACCCACGACCAGGTCGAGGCGATGACCATGGCCGACAAGATCGTCGTGCTCAACCGCGGCAACATCGAGCAGGTCGGCTCGCCGCTCGACCTCTACCGCTCGCCGCGCAATCTCTTCGTCGCGGGCTTCATCGGTTCGCCGCGGATGAACCTGATCAAGGGCGAGATCGCCAAGGGCCACGGTGCGCATACGATCGGCGTCCGGCCGGAGCATATCGACCTTTCGACCTCCGCCGGCGCCTGGCGCGGCACGGTGGGCGTCGCCGAACACCTCGGCTCCGATACCTTCCTGCATGTGACCGCCGACGGCATCGGCACGCTGACCGCGCGTGTCGGCGGCGACCTGCCCGTCCGGCATGGCGATCAGGTCTATCTCACCCCGCAGGAAGGCCGGATCCACCGCTTCGACGACAAGGGAATGGCGATCCGATGACGGGAACTTCGATGAAGAGACTGGAAGGAAAGAGCGCGCTGATCACCGGTTCGGCACGCGGGATCGGCCGCGCCTTCGCCGAGGCCTATGTGCGCGAGGGCGCGCGGGTGGCGATCGCCGACATCAATATCGAGCGGGCACGGCAGACCGCAAGCGAGATCGGCGCCGCTGCCTATGCCGTGCAGATGGACGTCACCAGCCAGCAGTCGATCGACGATGCTGTCGGCGCCTGCGTGAGCGAGGCCGGCGGCATCGACATCCTGGTCAACAACGCGGCGCTGTTCGACCTGGCGCCGATCGTCGAGATCAGCCGCGAGAGCTACGACCGGCTGTTCTCGATCAACGTCGCCGGCACGCTGTTCACCATGCAGGCGGTCGCCAAGCAGATGATCGCGCAGGGGCGCGGTGGTAAGATCATCAACATGGCGAGCCAGGCTGGCCGACGCGGCGAGGCGCTCGTCGCCGTCTACTGCGCCACCAAGGCGGCCGTCATCAGCCTGACCCAGTCGGCCGGGCTGAACCTGATCTCGCACGGCATCAACGTCAATGCGATCGCCCCCGGCGTCGTCGACGGCGAGCACTGGGACGGCGTCGACGCGCTCTTCGCCAAGTATGAGAACCGGCCGCGCGGCGAGAAGAAGAAGCTGGTCGGCGAGGCCGTGCCGTTCGGCCGGATGGGGACGGCGGCGGACCTGACCGGCATGGCGACCTTCCTCGCTTCGCCCGAGAGCGACTACGTCGTCGCGCAGACCTACAATGTGGACGGCGGCAACTGGATGAGCTGACAAGGCCGTGCCGCATTGCCGCGGTGGCCAACGTGATTGATGAGAGCCGGCGACCGCGGATGGCGGGCACCGGCGGAGACAGGCTTGCGCCCAGCGCCCCGGATGCGGGCCGGGCCCGCGCGTGACCGGAAGGAAACGACCATGACCACCAAACTCTCGCTGGACAATCTCGAAACGGTGAAGAACACCGCGGGCGTGCCCTCCTATCCGCGCTCGGCCCTGAAGGCGGGCATCGTCCACTTCGGTGTCGGCAACTTCCACCGTGCGCACCAGGCGGTCTATCTCGATGACCTGTTCAATGCCGGCCGCGATCATGACTGGGCCATCATCGGCGCCGGCGTGCTTCCCTCCGACGAGGCGATGCGGGCCAAGCTCGAAGGCCAGGACTTCCTGACGACGGTGGTCGAACAGGACAACAACCGCACCGGCGCGCATGTGACCGGGGCGATGATCGACTACCTCAAACCCGGCGACGTCGCAGCCGTCGTCGCCCAGCTCACCGATCCCGCCATCCGCATCGTCTCGCTGACGATCACCGAAGGCGGCTATTTCATCGATCCGGCCTCGGGGGTCTTCAACCCCGCCCATCCGGCGATCGCCGCCGACGGCGAGAAGCCGGACGATCCCAAGACCGTGTTCGGCCTCATCCTCGCTGGGCTGAAGGCGCGCCGGGACAAGGGCATTGCTCCCTTCACCATCATGTCCTGCGACAACATTCCCGGCAACGGCGAGGTCACCCACGCCGCCGTTTCCGGCCTCGCGCGGCTCTCCGATCTGGACTTCGCAGACTGGATCGACGCCAACGTGGCCTTTCCGAATGGAATGGTGGACCGGATCACGCCGGCGACCGGGCCGCGCGAGATCGGGATCGTCGCCGACGAATACGGCATCGACGACCAGTGGCCGGTATTCTGCGAGGAATTCAAGCAGTGGGTGCTGGAGGACAAGTTCCCGCAGGGACGGCCGGCGCTGGAGACGGTGGGCGTGCAGTTCGTGCCCGACGTCGCGCCCTACGAGCACATGAAGATCCGCATCCTCAACGGCGGCCATGCGGCGATCGCCTATCCGGCGGCCCTGCTCGACATCCACTTCGTCCACGAGGCGATGGAGGACGACGATATCCGCGCCTTCCTCGCCAAGCTCGAGAAGGAGGAGATCATCCCGGTGATCCCGCCGGTGCCGGATACCGATCTCGGCGATTACTTCAAGCTGATAGAGAAGCGCTTCTCC
The DNA here is from genome assembly GCF_025780115.1 of Rhizobium sp. TRM96647. NCBI lineage: Bacteria > Pseudomonadati > Pseudomonadota > Alphaproteobacteria > Hyphomicrobiales > Rhizobiaceae > Rhizobium > Rhizobium sp. TRM96647. The sequence continues at coordinate 37,704 of NZ_JAOXHF010000003.1, read as the reverse complement.
AACCCGAAGATCGGCGACACCATTCCGCGGCTCGCGCAGGACGGCTCCAACCGCCAGCCGAAATTCATCCTTCCCTCGACCGCCGACCGGCTGCAGCGCGGCGAGGACGTCGTCGGCCTGTCGCTGGTCTCGGCGCTATGGTGCCGCTATTTCGCCGGCACGTCGGACAGCGGCAAGGCGATCGTCTTCAACGACGCGAATGCCGAGCGGCTGCAGGCGGCGGCGTTGAAGGCCAAGGACGACCCGGCCGCCTTCCTTGCGCTGTCCGACATCTTCGGCGAGGTTGCGGCCTCGGAACTGTTCCGGCGGCGATTCGCCAGGGCGCTTTCGAGCCTGTGGGAGAAGGGGACGCGCCAGACGCTGCGGCTCTATCTCGACGACAAGCTCGCGGACTGAGGCCGCGCAAGCGCAACGGCACGCCGCATCCGCGGCCGGAACTGGGTATGTGAGGCGATGGCGGCAGGTCCGATCGAACTGGTGATCTTCGATTGCGACGGCGTTCTCGTCGACAGCGAACCGATCTCGCTCGCCGTTCTCGTCGAGGCACTCGACGTGGCCGGCGTCAGCATGGGTGCCGACGAGGCGGCGGAACGCTTCCTCGGCAAGAGCCTCAAGACCATGTCGGAGATCCTGCACGACGAATATGGCCTGGCGATCGACGACCACTTTCTCGAAGGCATGCGCAAGACGCTCTATGCCCGCTTCCGCGAGGAATTGCAGCCGATCGAGAACATCCGCCAGGTGGTCGAGGCGCTGCCGGTCTCGTGCTGCGTCGCCTCCTCCAGTCAGCCGGAGCGCATCCGCCTGTCTCTGTCGGTGACGGGGCTGATCGACTGCTTCGAGCCGAACATCTTTTCCGCCAGCATGGTGCGCAACGGAAAGCCGGCGCCGGACCTGTTCCTGCATGCAAGCGAGGTCATGGGCGTCTCGCCGGATGCCTGCGTCGTGATCGAGGACAGCCCCGCCGGGGTAATGGCGGCGCAGGCCGCCGGCATGCGGGTCTGCGCGTTTGCCGGAGGATCGCATGCGCGAACCGGCCGGCATCGTGCAGCCCTCTCCATCCTGAAGCCCGACGTGCTGTTTGACGACATGCGGGAATTGCTCCAGTTTGTCGGCAACGCACAGCCGACGGGAACATGATTTCATGCGCGATCTGATCGTTGCGGTCGACATCGGGACCGGAAGCGCCCGTGCCGGCGTCTTCGATCGGGCGGGCAGCCTGCTTGCGCGCGCCGAGCGGCCGATCGCGATGAACCGGCCGCGGGAAAACGTCGCCGAGCACGATTCGGAAGATATCTGGAGCGCGGTCTGCGGGGCGGTGCGGGCGGCCTGCGCGGCGGCGGGTGCTGCTGCCGGACGGGTGGCGGCCCTCGGTTTCGACGCGACCTGCTCGCTCGTCGTGCGTGACGGTGAGGGCGGCCAGCTCGCGGTCTCGGGCGGCAAGGACCCGCGCTGGGACACGATCGTCTGGCTCGATCACCGCGCGCTAAAAGAGGCCGATTTCTGCACGGAAACGCAGCATCCGGTGCTCGACCATTCCGGCAAAGTCATGTCGCCGGAAATGCAGATGCCGAAACTGATGTGGCTGAAGCGCCACCAGCCGGAACAGTGGGCCCGGGCCGGCTATTTCTTCGACCTCGCCGACTTCATGACCTGGAAGGCGACCGGCTCGACCGGGCGCTCGCGCTGCACCATCACCTCGAAATGGAACTACCTGGCGCATGAGCGGGAGGGCTGGCGGGAGGACTTCCTGGACCGGATCGGGCTGTCGGACCTGCGCAGGCGCGGGGCGCTTCTGGACGAGACGATCCCGGTCGGAGCTCCGATCGGACGCTTGAGCGAACGGGCCGCGACCGAACTCGGGCTCGACACGGAATGCATCGTCGGTGCCGGCATGATCGACGCCTATGCGGGCGCGCTCGGGGTGCTCGGCCAGTTTGCCGGCGAACCGCGTGCACTCGAGCGCCAGCTGGCGCTGATCGGCGGCACCTCCAGCTGCATCGTCGCCTTTTCGCGCGAGAAGAAATTCGGTTTCGGCATGTGGGGTCCCTACTACGAGGCCGTCCTGCCGGGGCACTGGCTGGTGGAGGGCGGCCAGTCGGTGACCGGCGGGTTGCTCGACCATATCGTCAGGCTCCACAGCGCCGGCGGCGATCCGGTGCCGACCACCCACCAGAGGATCGTCAGGCGCATCTACGAACTGCGGGCCATGGAGGGCGACGACTTCGCCGCACGGCTGCACGTCCTGCCGGACTTCCACGGCAACCGCTCGCCGCTCGCCGATCCGCACGGGCTCGGCGTCATCAGCGGCCTGTCGCTGGATGCGACCTTCGACAGCCTGTGCCGGCTCTACTGGAAGACCTGCGTCGCGGTCGTGCTCGGCATCCGTCGCGTCATCGACACGCTCGGCGAATGCGGTTACGCGCTGGAGACTCTGCACGTGACCGGCGGCCACCTCCACAATCCGCTGCTGATGGAACTCTACCGTGACGTGACCGGCTACCGGGTCGTGGTGCCGAAGGCGAGCGATTCGGTGCTGCTCGGAACGGCGATGGCGGCATCGGTCGCAGGCGGTCTCTATCCGGATATCGCCACAGCCGGCAAGGCCATGCATCCGGGCGGGGAGGAGCTCCCTTCCGATCCGGGCAGGCGCGCGCTCTACGATCGTGAATATCGCCGTTTCCTGGCGCTCTACCGCCACCGTGACGAGCTGGAAAAAATCCTCTGAGGTGCCGAAAAAAGTTTGAACGCGGCGGAACCTTTTTTCTGTGTCGGTGTTTCTACACTGTCACCGGCCAGCGCATTCCCCCAGTGCGAGGCCCTCGAAGCCGGTGAACACAGCCGCTCGCCGTGTCCCCTCCGGCCAGCGGGAATTCAGGCAGCCAGCGCCCCCCGCGCTGGCTGCTTTATTTTTGCCGCCGGCGGATCCCATGGTGACAGCGGAGACGAAAAAAGGACGAGGCGCAGGCCTCGTCCTCAGGTGGTGCTGCAACTGGATCCGGTGAAACGTTCAGGCGGCGACGGCGTGAACGGGGTTGGTCATCAGCGCCTGGTTGATGAGGACCTTGACGGTGTCCGGATGGAAGGGCTTGCTGACCAGGTAGGCCGGTTCGGGGCGTTCGCCGGTCAAGAGCTTTTCCGGATAGGCGGTGATGAAGATGACGGGCAGTTCGGTGCGGGAGAGGATGGCCGTGACGGCGTCGATGCCGGAGCTGCCGTCGGCAAGCTTGACGTCGGCGAGAATGAGGCCCGGCCTGGTCTCGAGCCACAGTTTCTCGGCTTCGGCCTGCGTGCGTGCGATGCCGGTCACGCGATGGCCCATGTCGCTGACCATGTCGGCCAGGTCCATGGCGATCAGCGGCTCGTCCTCGATGATCATGATGCCGACCTCGGTTTGCGCGGCAATCTCGCGGAAGGCCGTGTCGAGCAGGGTGCGGACCTCGGCCTCGTCGGTCTCGAGGATCTCGGCCACATGCGCGGTCGGGAAATTCTCCATCGTCACCAGCAGGAGGGCCTGGCGGACGCGGGGCGGAACCGCGCCGAGATCGACCGGCGACGGGGCGCCGGGGCGCAGCGAGACGGTGTCGCTGACGGAAATGGGCAGCGACGCGACCATCCGCGACAGCAGCCGGAAAAGGCGCACGCGGTCGTCGTCGCCCTCGGCGAATGCGGCGGGATCCATCAGGATCGCTTCGAGCGTGGCGGCGACATAGGCGTCACCCGAGGCCTGCGTGCCCGTAAGCGCGCGGGCGTAGCGGCGCAGGTAGGGCAGATGAGGCGTTAGGCGGTCGGAAATCGGCATCGTAAGCTCCCCTGTGATGCGGACGGCTGCATTGTCGGTCAACCGGAAAACTAACATGATGAATTTTGGTTCCGCGCCTCGGAACCTTTTTCGGACGGGCGCATTCCTGTGTCGAATTCCCTTGAGGGGGACGATGGAAGCAGTCGAAAGTCAGAGATGTGAAACAACAGCAAAGACAAGAATATCCAATGACGACAGAGGGGGTTGACGGGCAGATCGCCCACAGGCTTCGCTCGTTCTATCTCTCCGTCCAGGAAGAGCCGATCCCGGAGAAATTCCTCGAACTCCTCGAAAAGCTCGACCTTGCGGAGCAGCGGGGGAAGAGTACGGCCGAGCAGGACGGAGACATGCAGCTGGGGAGCAAAGATCGGTGAGCGCACAGGAACCGGCAAACACTTTCAAGCGCGAACTGCTCTCGATCCTTCCCAGCCTGAGAGCCTTCGCCATTTCGCTCGTCGGTCGCCATCACGAGGCCGACGATCTGGTGCAGGACACCATCATGAAGGCCTGGGCCAAGCAGGACCAGTTCGAGATGGGCACCAACATGAAGGCGTGGCTGTTCACGATCCTTCGCAACGAGCTCTACAGCAAGCTGCGCAAGCGCGGCCGCGAAGTGCAGGACAGCGACGGCCTGCTGACGGCCAATCTCGCCCAGCATCCCGCGCAGTATGGCAAGCTCGACATGCAGGATTTCCAGCGCGCGCTGGAACAACTCCCGGATGAACAAAGGGAGGCGATTATCCTTGTGGGTGCGTCCGGTTTCTCCTATGAAGAGGCCGCCGAAATCAGCGGTTGTGCCCTTGGGACGATCAAGAGCCGCGTCAACCGTGCAAGGCAGAAACTGCAGGAGATCCTGCAGATCACGAACGAGGGCGAGTTCGGTCCGGATGCGGTGTCGGCACCGCTGACGTCGCGAGCCTTCATGACATAAGGGGACGACCGCGCCTGTCCTGGGCCGGCAGGCGAGGGGCAGGTTTCGGAGAACAATCATGCAGGTTCTCAGCATGACGCAAAGGCACGCAAGGGCACCGTCCGCGTGGCCGGCAGGTTCGCGATGAACCGCCGGCCGTCGTCCGTGCCGGTGGCCGTCGCCACTGCCCTGACCTCCCCGGCGCGGCTGGAGGCGGTGCGGGCGACGTTGCCTGCCTATGCCGGTCCGGATGCGGACTTCACGGATATCGCCGATCTTGCGGCGGGCCTCTTTTCCGCACCGATCGCGCTCGTCACCCTGATCGGCGACACGACCCAATGGTACCTCGCCCGCAAGGGGCTGGGCGAGGTCAGTTCCAGCGCGGCCGATACCTTCTGCGCCCGCCTTCTTGCGGAGAGGGGCGCCCCCATCGTCGTCCCCGACGCGCGGGCCGACAGCAGGTTCTCCGACTTGCCGAGCGTCACCGGCGCGCCGCATGTGCGCTTTTATGCCGGGGCCCCGATCCTCCATGCCGGCCAGCCGATCGGCAGCGTCTGCGTGCTGGACGTCGAGGCCCGTGCCGGCGCCAGCGACGACGCGCTGCTGCATCTGCAGCAGCTTGCCAAGCTTGCGGGCTCGCTGCTGCTCCTCAAGGAGGAGGCGCGGCGCAGGGCGCTGGCCAATGCGGCGATCGCGCGCGAGGAGCAGCGGCATGCCGCAGCGCTCAACGCCGCCAATGTCGGGAGCTGGCTATGGGACATCAAGGCCGGGACGGTGATCGGCAATGCGCCGCTTCTGCGCATGCTGGACCTCAAGCGCGGCGAGAACCTGACGGCGCGCCAGATCTTCTCGGCGATCCACGCCGCCGACAGGGGCGCCGCCATCGGCAAGCTCCGCAACGCGCTGGAAACCGGCGGTGAATATGACGGCATGTTCCGGGCAGGCTCGACCGGACGCTGGCTCCTGGGCCGCGGGCGCGTGCATGAATGGGACGCGGACGGAAAGCCTTCCATGTTCCTCGGCATCACGCTGGACGTCACCGAGGGCCAGCTCGCCTCGGAGCGGATGCGGCTGTTGCTGCGCGAGCTCAACCACCGGGTCAAGAACACGCTCGCCATGCTGCAGTCGCTGGCGCGGCAGACGCTGCGGCAGACCAAGGATCCGGAGGCCTTCATGGCGGCCTTCGCCGGGCGGCTGCAGTCGATCTCCGAGGCGCACGGGCTTCTCAGCGACCATGAATGGGGCATGATCTCGCTGACCGCCCTGTTGCAGGCGCAGATCCGCCCCTTCGTCGATGATTTCCAGAGGCAGGTCGAGATCCACAAGGACGAGGTCCGGCTCGGTCCAGACCAGTCGATCGGACTTGGGCTCGTCCTGCACGAACTCGCCACCAATGCGCGCAAATACGGCGCGTTGTCCGTCCCGGGCGGCAGGCTGGTGATCACCGCCCGCGTCATGCAGGAAGACGGCCAGTCGGTGCTGCACATGACGTGGCACGAAATGGGCGGGCCGCATGTCGAGCCACCCAAGGCCAAGGGCTTCGGGCTCATCCTGATCGAGCGCAGCCTCGACAAGGTGCTCGGCAGCGACGTGCACCTCGAATTCCTGCCGAGCGGCTTGACCGCGATCATCAGGCTTCCGCTCGACCAGGTGTGAGAGGCGTCGCCGATCCGCGTGCCCGAGGAACCGGGTTGGATGCGGCGCACGACGCTTCAATGGCTTCACGTTTCAAAGGCTTCAACGGACAGACCGACCAGCCCACGATGGCGGGCCGGCCGGTCTGTCCGGGTGTTTCAAGTATTTCCGGGAGGATCAGTCGTCGTCGCGCCTGCGGCGCCCCGGGCGCAGGAACAGCGCCAGCGCGACGCCGAGGGCTGCGGTCGCAAGCGGATTGCGGACCGCACCGCCGGCCGCGATCGCTGCAAGCTGCGTGCGCGCGCGCATCTGCTCGCGCCGCCTGCGGCGAAGCCTGGCGTCGCGATTGTTCAGATAGAGGAGCACCGCGATCAGGACGAGCGCCAGGGTGGCCACCCCGCCGGCGAGCCCGAGCAAAGCGGGAACCGTGCCGTAGCGCTCGGCGAGGCTGACCGAAATGGCCGCGACTGCCAGCACATAGGCGGTCAGCAGGAGCAGGCCGGCAATGCCGGCGAAGATGGCATTGCGCTTCGAGCGCTGCAGGGTTTCCTCTATCCTGTCCTCGACCCGGAAGACCATGTTCTGGGCGAGGGCGGTTACGATCGACAACATGAATTCCCGCTCCTGGATGTGGTTTCGTCGCGCCTTGCCCGGCCCGCCGGTGCATGCGGCAGCTGTCCTGTGCGAGCCGCCGCGATCAGGGCCGCGGCTTGCGTCTCAGGACGGCGGCGATGGCCGCATGCGTGCGTCAGGCAAGGTCCCCAAAGGCGAGTGTCAGCGCCGCAGGATGGCGGCGATGACGAAGCCGGCGACGGCGGCGGCGCCGAGGGTGGCGAAGGGATGTTCCTTGACGGTGCGGCGCACCTCGCGGCCGGTGTCCCTGTAGCGCGCCGTCAGCTCGGCCAGGATGTCCTCGCCGTTGGCGATCAGTTCGTCGAGGCCGTCGGTCGCCTCCGCGCGGGCGTGCCTTGCGTTCTCGCGGGCCTTCCTGCGGAACATCGAGAAGCGGTCGCGGGCGTCTTCCGCCCCGTCGGCCACGTCTTGGGCGACGAGCTTGGCCAGCGTGGAAATCTGGTCGCGCAGCTCGGCGATCTGGTCCTCGACCGTTTCTGCTGCCTCGGAAACCGTGCGGTCCTTGCCGCGGGAGAACATTCCGGATGCCATTACACCCTCCTTTGCCTGTTCGAACGCAAAACTAAAGTTGTGCCGGCACAACAACGTCGACGGGCTGGAAAGGTTCCGCTCCAACGCGGTGAGAGAGGGTCCTACAGAACAGCCGTCTGCGGCAGAATGAACGGAGTTCCCGCGGCAGGCAAGCCACTGACGCGCATGCGGCAGCCGAAGACCTCTTCCATCGCCGCGTCGGTAAGCACCTCCGCCGGTGCTCCCGCGGCGGCGACCTTTCCCCGCTTCATCATGACCATGTGATCGGCATACATCGCCGTCAGGTTGAGGTCGTGCATCACGGCGATCACCCCGCCGCCGCGCGTGCAGTAGTCCCTGGCGAGCTGCATGATGGTCAGCTGGTGGCGGATGTCGAGGCTGGAGACGGGCTCGTCGAGCATCAGGAAGCAGGGCATGCCGTCGAGGACCGGGTCCCAGATCTGCGTCAGCACGCGGGCAAGCTGGACGCGCTGCTGCTCTCCGCCGGAGAGCTCCTGGTAGAAGCGGCCCTCGAAGCCCTCAAGATCGACGGCGGCCAGCGCCTTGGCGGCAATCGCCTGCGCATGGGCCGCGTCGTTGTTCAGCCCGGTCGACAACCCCATGCGCACGATCTCGCGAACGGTGAAGGGGAAGGCGATCGTGGTCGCCTGCGGCAGTACGGCCCGCCGCGTGGCGAGTTGCCAAGGCTCGAGCGCGCGGACGTCGTCGCCGTTGATGGTCAGGTCGCCGGTGCTGGCGATCTCGCCGGAGATGGCCTTCATCGTCGTGGTCTTGCCGCTGCCGTTCGGGCCGACGATCGCCGTCACCTGGCCGGCCTTTGCCATGAGCGACAACGTATCGACGATCAGCTTTCCGGAAAGCCGGACGGAGAGGTTCTTGGCGCAGATCATGTCGGTCCCGAATGCGTTTGGTCGCCCGCCGCCGTTACAGGCCGGTGGACGTACGGTGCCGCAGCAGCACCCAGAGGAAGAACGGCGCGCCCGCGAGCGCGGTGACGATGCCGATCGGCAGCTCGGCCGGCGCGACGATGGTGCGGGCGAACATGTCCGCGGCCAGGAGCAGGATGCCGCCGAGAAGGGCTGCGGCGGGCAGCAGGTAGCGGTGATCGGGGCCGATCACCATGCGCAGGATATGCGGAACGACGATGCCGACGAAGGCGATGCCGCCGCTGACGGCCACCGAGGCGCCGATCGCCGCGGCCACGCTGACGATGGCGATGTTCTTCAGCTTCTGGACCTTGACGCCCATGTGGAAGGCGGTGGCTTCGCCGAGCGTGATCGCGTTCAGCCCGCGGGCGAGAAACGGCAGGACCGCGAGCGAGAGCAGGATCACCGGGCCGGCGGTCAGCACCTTCGGCCAGGTCGAGCCGGCGAGCGAGCCGAGGCTCCAGAAGGTGACGTCGCGAAGCTGGCGGTCGTCGGCGACGTAGATCAGCACGCCCGTGACGGCGCTGGCGAGTGCCGCGATCGCGAGGCCTGCCAACAGCATGGTCGCGACCGACGTCTGGCCGTGCAGCGTGGCGATGCGGTAGAGAAAGAGCGTTGCCAGCAGGCCGCCGACGAAGGCTGCGAGCGGCAGGGCGAAGGCGCCGACAAGGCCGAGAAGGGCGGCCGGCAGCGCCCCGCCGAGCACGATCATCAGCACCGCGCCGAGTGCGGCGCCGGAGGAAATGCCAATCAGTCCGGGATCGGCCAGCGGGTTGCGGAACAGACCCTGCATCACCGCGCCCGAGACTGCCAGCGCTGCGCCGATCAGGAGCCCGAGCAGGGCGCGGGGCAGGCGGATGTCGATGACGATGATGCGGTCGCGCTGGCTGAGAACCGAGGACGGTTCGCCGCTGACCAGCGACAGGGCGACATCGACCACCGAGGCGTCCGAGGCGCCCGTCGCCGTCGACAGCAACAGGACGACGACCGTCAGCACGGCGAGCGCGGCGATGACGAGCCGCGCGAGGGCGGTCCGGTCACCCCCGGCGGCAAGGCGCAGGCGGTGCGCCGTCATGCCCTGCATTCCGGTCTTTGCGGCATCACTGAGAGACATTGGCCTTGCCGTACAGCCGTTCGTTCAGGTCGCGGATCGCCGATGCGGTGCGCGGACCGAAACCGAGGAGTTCAAGGCTGTTCATGCGGATGATCGTCTTGGAGGCGGCAGCAGGCGTCAGCGCGATGGCCGGATGGGCCAGCAGTTGCTCGTCGCTGCTGTCGTGGCCGCCGCGCGACATGACCATGATCGCGTCCGGCCTGGCGTCGGCGATCGCCTCGTCGGCCATCGCCTTGTATCCGGGGAAGGCCGCGTCGGTGGCGTTGACGGCGCCGGCGAGCTTGAGGATGCCGTCGGCGGCGGTATGGGCGCCTGCCGCCATGATCTTTCCATCCTGGAAGCTCAGGATGAAGAGCACGCGCTTGCGCTCGCTCTCGGGGCGCTTCGCCGCGTCGGCGATGGCTGTGTCGAGATCGGCGCCGACCTCGTCTGCGAGCGTCTTCGCCTTGTCCGGAACGCCGAGGAAATCGCCGACCTTGGCAATCTTGTCGAGGATGGCGGCGCGGTCGTAGCCCTCGGGGACGGTCGTGAACGACACGCCCGCATTCTTCAGGACCGCCAGCGCATCCGGCGGGCCGCTTCCCTCGATGGCGAGGATGGCGCTCGGATTGACCCCGAGCACGCCTTCGGGCGACAGCGCGCGCATGTAGCCGACATCAGGCAGGCTCATTGCGGCCTCGGGAAAGGTGCTGGTGGTATCGCGGGCGATCAGCCGGTCCTGCTCGCCGAGCGCATAGACGATCTCGGTCAGGGCGCCGCCGATCACGACGATGCGCGAGGTATCGGCCTTCTGCGTCTCCTGCGCGGCGGCGGGGGACACGAGGGCGCTCGCGGGCAGGAGAAAGGGTGCTGCGAGCGTCAGGGCCGTCAATGCGAGCGCCGTGCGGCGCGCTGTCTGGAAAAAGGAGCGCTTCATCTTCGGATCCTCAGGCTGCGACGCTGGCGTCGGCGCGCGGCAGGCCGTCGAGGATGTCGCGCCAGGCCGCAAGCTCGACGTTTCCTTCCTTCCGCTTGCCGAAGAACTGGATGATCATCTCGCCCTTGGCGTCATAGGCTTCCAGCGAGGTGACGTGGCCGTCCTTGGTCGGCTTGCGCACGACCCAGCATTCGGAAATGTGATCCTGGCGCAGGTGGAGATGGAAGGTCGGATCCATCACGTTGATCCACGGTCCCATCGGCTCGACCTTGCTGACCGGGCCGGTATGGATCTGGATCGTGCCGTTGTTGCCGACGAAGCACATGATGTCGGTGCCCCTTTCGGCTGAGGCCCGCAGCATGAGTTCGGCGGCGTTGGAGGCGACCTGCCAGGCATAGTCCTCGCCGACGCTGCGAACGGCCTCCCGGCGGCCGATCTTGAGCTTCTTCAGCATGCCGAAGAACTGGTGCGTGTCGGTCATCTCGCTCCAGTTCTGGCGCAGGACCGGAACGTCGACGGGGCCGGTCTCGTCCGCATCGGAGGCGGCGGGCTTCACCTCGGCGAAGTCCTGCGACTGGTCATCCAGCCGGAATTCGTCGACGAGCGCCAGATAGGCGTCGAGATTGGAGGCCGGGCGCAGGTGGATCTTCTGCACGGCGTTTCCGGCGGCATCGAAATATTGCAGGCTGCGGCGCACGTCGTCGCCTTCGCCTTTCTTGCTGACCGCAAATCCGTGCTTCCACGCTTGCGGGAAGATGCGCAGGTCGACGTTTTCGCCGAGCACGATCGAGGCATGCTGGCCGACGTTGATCTTCTCGTAGACGCCGATCTTCTCGTGCACGGCGCTGTCGTTGCGGGTCAGCACCATGACCTCTCCGAGCGAAGGCGCCCTTTCCAGCAGGCGGTTGGCGCTGCCGTCGATGCGCACCGCCGTCAGTCCGACCTCGGCGGCAATGAGCGCGGCTTCGGAGATCCCGAGCTGCATGGCAACGTCGCGCTCGCGCAGTTTGGGGTTTTCCGCTCGATAGGCACGGATCTCGGAAGGGGTGGGGCGCTGCTTTTCCGTCATGGTGTCTGCCTGCTCACGTTCATCTGTTCAAATATCGTCGTGCCCCCTGTGTCGCGTCACTGTGGAGCGCCGGACTGCGAGACACCTCGCGATCGCGGCTTCAGGCACATCGTCCCGCAACAAATTTGCGAGCATTCACAGGGGATTGAACGTCGTTTCCGTTAAACTTTCTTGACTTTCATAGTCATATTTATTTATGGACGCAATACCGGATCGGCCGCTGGTTGAAATGCGCGATGCAATCCGCAATCGCTTCATTGCGGGGTGGCGTGTCCGGGTCCTGTTCGTGTCCAACAGTCGAGGCGTCCCGATGATCCGAAATGCAGCCCTGTCCGTGATGGCTCTGGCCCTGACGACGGCCCTGCCTGCCGCAAACGCATGGGCGCAGGACGCCCAGCCGGGCAAGGGCCTGCAGGTTGAGCTCAATGCGGTGGCGCCGTCCGAGCGCGGCTGCGTCCTCACCTTTGTCATCGGCAACCAGCTGGAGAAGAGCGTCGCGAGCGCCAAGTTCGAATTCGTGCTCTTCAACGGCACGGGAACGGTCGAGCGCATGATCGTGCTCGATTTCCGCGACCTGCCGCAGGGCAAGACGAAGGTGCGGCAGTTCGACCTGCCCGGCACGCAATGCGACAACGTCAAGCGGATCCTGATCAACGATTCCCCCGTATGCGAGGGCGAGGGCATTGCGGCCGGCGCGTGCATGAACGGCATCGTGACCCGCAGCAACACGCAGGTCGGTTTCGAAGGATAATCCGGGGCGCGACGGCGCGACCGGATCGAGTAGAGATGAAGGTGTAGCCATGGCCGGCAGCAAGACAATCTGGAGCGCGGCGATCGTCCTGTCGCTGATCACGCACGCGGGTGCGGCAGCGATCCTGACGCTTTCGCCCGAGCCGGAAGCGGACGTGGCGCAGGTCGCCGGCGGCGCGGTCGTCGCCGAGGTGGCGATGCTCGGAAACAATGCCTTCGACGCGATCGAATCCGGCGCGCCGGACGAGATCCAGCCGACCGAGGAGATGGAGCCGGAGACGATCGAGCCGGTTGCCCAGCCGGTGGCCGAGATCGAGCCGCAGGAGATCGTTCCGGACGAGATCACCCCGAGCGAGGTCGCGCCGACGCCGGATGCGGAGGAATTCATTCCCGAGATGAGCGAGGCCGTCGAGATCGACGGCGCCGAGGTCGAGATCGCCGCCATTCCCGTTCCTGACATCAGGCCGGAGATCGTGGAGAAGCCGCCGGAGGCGATCCAGCCGCTGGAAAAGAAGGTCGAGAAGCCGGCGGAGAAGAAGCCCGAGAAGAAGCGGGCGAAGAAATCCGGCGACAAGGGCAATAGCCCGCGGGCGGCAAAGCGCGGCGAGGTCAATGGCTCCGACGGCGTCACCCTGTCTGCGCCCGGCGGCCAGAAGAAGGGCAGCGCCACGGCCGGAAACGCCGCCGTCAGCAATTATCCGGGCAAGGTCCGCAGCAAGATCAATCGCGCCAAGCGGCGCGTGCGGGGCGCCGGCGTCGTGACCGTCGCCTTCACCGTCTCGGCCTCCGGCAAGGCCACGAGCATTCGTGTCGCCAAGAGTTCCGGTGAGCCGGATGTCGACCAGGCGGCCCTCGATGCCGTCCGCCGCGCCGCACCCTTCCCGGAGATACCGGCGGGCGCGGGCCGGTCCTCCTGGCCCTTCAACGTTCCGATCGTCTTCAAGCGATAGGCCCTCGGGCAGGTCCTCCTTTCGTTCCGGAATTCCGGCCGTCCGGCCCGTCAGGGCCGTGCCGGTCGCGCGGGTATTTCGGTGCGATTTGCGGTTGATCAAAAAAGATGATGAAATTTATCATGTTTATACTTTACTCCATAACTCATGTTTTGTAGGGTCGCGCCAATCGAAACGGGTTGTAAGGCCCAGAGCGCGAGGAATGACGCATGCAGGCAGGCAAGGACGGCCAGCGCGAGGCAATGCTGAGGGCGATGGTGACGGCGCGTGACGCACGGATCGCTTCGCTGGAAAAAGAGGTCGCCGCATTGAAGGCCCGCCTTTCTGCCGCATCGGCCAATGCCGGCGAGGGCAAGGCGCAGCCGGCGCGTCCGGCGGCTCCGGATCCGCGCCAGCAGCGGGCCGTCGAGGTGACGCGGGTGAAGCGGCGGACGATCGAGATCGACCGCAGGGCGGCTGCCGACAGGCAGGGCCAGCAGGCGGGTGGTGCGGACGGCGACGGCGATGCCTCGGCCAAGGCCGCGCTCGAGGGCCGCAACTTCCTCTATGTCGGCGGACGCGACTGCCAGGTTGCGCACCTGCGCCAGATCGCAAGTTCGTTCGGCGCCAACCTGATCCATCACGATGGCGGCCTTCGCGAGGCGGTCTCGCGGATCGACAACGTTCTTCCTTCGGTCGACTGTGTGTTCTGCCCGATCGACTGCATCAGCCATGATGCGTGTCTCAGGGTGAAGACGGGCTGCAAGAAGTGGGAAAAGGCCTTCGTGCCGCTGCGCAACGGCAGCAAATCCAGCTTCGAGCGGGCCCTGCAGAGCCTCAGCGAAGGAACTCCGATACAATGAGCAGTGACAGGCCTGACGGCTTCATGATGATCGGCCTGCATAAGCTCGCCGCGCAGAACGGGGATGGCCTCATCCCCGAACTCCATGCCCTTCTGACGCGCGAAGCGCGCATGCAGGCAGAGAACCCGAACGTCTCCGTCTTCCCGGTGTGGGAGGCGCGCCCGCCTGCGCGCGCCGTGCCGTTCGAACCGACCGACGATGCGCCGGTCGCCGCCGCCGACAACGTCGTCGCCTTCCCGCAGCGCATCGTACCGGTGGATCGGCGGAAGGATTCAGCCTGAAAGTGCGCACCTGAAGAGCGGGGCACGCCATGCCTGATCCGGCATGGCGGCGTCTGCGGCTCGTCTCGCAAGCGGGGACGGCCTTGGCCGTCCAGTGCTCCGGGGTCACGCACGCTTGGCCGTTGCGGGCCGTGCACAGCGAGGTTCGCCCCGCTGTTCACCTCGCTCGTTCAGATGTCGCGCGGTTTCAGCAGGCTGCCGAGGGCGATTGCGAGCCAGCCGGCCATCATCAACGTGCCGCCGGTGGGGGCGGACATGGGGAACAGGCCGTGCCCCAGCGCGTGGCGCATCGTCAGGTCGCCGGCAAACAGTAGCGTGCCGGCGATGAGAAGGACCGCGGCGAGCGGGGCGGTGCGCAGGTTCGGCCAGGCGGCATAGAGCGCGAGCAGGGCGGGCGCATGCGCAAGGCACATGGCCGAGGCGCCGCCCATCAGCCGCGGGTCGCCGCTCGCATGCGAGGCGATGGCGGCGCTGACGACGCCGGCGAAGCCGAACAGGCCGGCGACAAGGAGCGTTGCCCGGCGTGCAGTCGAGACGGTCATCGATCCCCCTCCTGTTCCTGGTTGACCATGTGCTCGGCGAGCCGGGTCACCGGCGTCAGCACGATGTCCCGCAATTGCCGGCTCGGAACCGTTTCCTCCAGCGCCTGCGTGAAGCAGAGAAGCCAGCCGTCGCGCTCGGCGGCCCCGATCGGGGCTGCGAAGTGGCGCCGGCGCAGCATCGGATGGCCGCGCTTGTCGGTGTAGAGCGGCGGACCGCCGAGCCAGCCGGTCAGATATTCGAACAGCTTCTCCTCGCTGTCCGACAGGTCCGCGGGGTGGATCGCGCGGCAGGCGGCCGCCTCCGGCAGCGTATCCATCAGCGCATAGAAGCGCCGCGTCAGCGCGCGGACGCCCGCCTCGCCGCCGACGGCCTCGTAGAGGGTGATCGTTCCATTTGCCTGCCCGTCCTGTTTCTGCCTGTCCTGCACCCGCAAGCCTCGCCCGAATTTCGCCTGTGCCACAGATAGTTCACGACCGGGAAGGGGACAACGGCATTGCGCGACCTCTGACATCGGATCGCGGGCGCGTGCGTGCGTCGGGCGGGCAATAGCGATTAGCCTTCCGGCTCGTCCTTGTGCGGTAGTCTTCTGCCATCGATGCTGATGATCTCTTGCAATAAAACCGTCCAGACGGTATGTTTATCCCATGAGCACCGCCCACAAGCGCAAGAAGGATCCGCAGGCCGTCCGCCAGCAGTTGCTGGAGGTTGCGGCCGACCTGTGCGTGGAGAAAGGGGCTGCCGGCCTGACGCTCGATGCTGTCGCGGCCGCCGCCGGCGTCAGCAAGGGTGGCCTGCTGCATCATTTTCCGAGCAAGGCCGATCTGCTGTTCGGGCTGCTGGACGACCTGATCGCGCGGATGGATGCGGCAATCGCCGCGGCGATGCGGGCCGATCCGGAACCGCACGGCCGGTTTACCCGGGCCTATGTCGGCGTCACCTTCGGCACCGGGGCCATGGCGGAGGAGGCGCGCTGGAAGGCGATGACGATACCGCTCCTGGCCGAGCCGGACCTGCGCGCGCGCTGGCGGGACTGGATCGCGCTGCAGGCCGAACGGCATGCCGGCACCGATACCTCGCTCGACTGCACGCTTGCGCGCTTTGCCCTCGACGGGCTGTGGCTCGCCTCCGTCCTCGAAAGCCATCCGATGGATGCCGCTCAGGCGGAGCGGATGAAAGAACGTCTCTTCGACCTCTCCCGCGGCTGAACGCCTGCCCCCCGAACTTCCATCCCCTCTGCGGAGCCTGCCATGAACCTCGCCCTCGTCTATTCCGTCCTGGTGGTCGCGATCATCTTCGAGGTGATCGGCACCTCGGCCATGCAGGCCGCCCAGCACTTCACCCGGCTCGGGCCGACACTCGTCATGGTGGCCTCCTATGCGGTCGCCTTCTATTTCCTGTCGTGGAGCCTCAGCTACGTTCCGGTCGGCATCGCCTATGCCATCTGGAGCGGGCTCGGCATCGTGCTCATTTCGCTGATCGGCTATCTCGTCTTCGGCCAGACGCTCGACCTCGCCGCCGTGATCGGGCTCGGGCTCATCATCGCCGGCGTTCTCGTCCTGAACCTGTTCTCGAAATCCACGTTCCATTGACGGCCAGTGACGGCCGGGTCGCCGGTTGGGGCTTGCCTTCGGCAGCCATGGCTGTAAAACTTCAATTCAAACCGCTTTGGATTGACGTGGACGCAGACCGGGAGGCTGTCTTTATGACGATACGGACCATCGTTTGGGGCGAGAACATCCATGAGCAGACCAACGAGGTCGTGCGTTCGATCTACCCCGACGGCATGCATGCGGTGATCGCCGCAGCGCTGAATGCCGATCCTGCGATCGCGGCGTCGACGGCGACGCTGCAGGAGGAGGAGCATGGCCTGCCTTCGGCGCGGCTCGCCGAGACGGACGTGCTTTTATGGTGGGGCCACAAGGACCATGGCGCGGTTTCCGACGCGGTTGTCGAGCGGGTGGCGAGGCGGGTCTGGGAGGGAATGGGGCTCATCGTCCTGCATTCCGGACATTTCTCCAAGATTTTCAAACGGTTGATGGGGACGCCCTGCGCGCTGAAATGGCGCGAGGCGGGCGAACGCGAGCGGCTGTGGACGATCAATTCGGCCCATCCGATCGCCGCCGGCCTGCCGGAGCATTTCGTGCTGGAGAACGAGGAGATGTATGGCGAGGCATTCTCGGTGCCCGAGCCGCTCGAGACGGTGTTCATCTCCTGGTTCGCCGGCGGCGAGGTGTTCCGTTCGGGGATGACCTGGCGGCGCGGGGCAGGGAACATCTTCTACTTCCGACCGGGTCACGAGACCTATCCGACCTATCACGACGGAACGGTGCAGCAGGTGCTGCGCAACGCGGTGAAGTGGGCCCACAACCCGCAGGCGCCGTACCTGACCGTCCACGATGCGCCGAACGTGCCGGTTGAAAGCGCTTTGGAGCCGATCGTTGAACGTGGCCCGCGCCTGCACCAGGCCGGCGAAGCCGGTTACCGGTGAGGGATCCCATGCGTCTCCTCGTTCTCGGCACCGGCGGCATGGCCAACACGCATGCCGAACACTTCTCCGCCATTCCCGGTGTCGAACTGGTCGGCGCCGTGGATGTCGACCCGGCGCGGGCTGCGGCATTCGCCGAGCGCTTCGGGATCGCCCGCATTTTTGCGGACCTGCAGCAGGCGCTCGACTGGGGCGATTTCGACGCAGCCGCCAACGTCACGCCGGACCGGGTCCATCATCCGACCACGCTCGCCCTGCTTGCGGCGGGCAAGCACGTCCTGTGCGAGAAGCCGCTGGCGGAGACCTTCGCCAAGGCGGACGAGATGGCGCAGGCAGCCGAGCGCTCGGGTCTCGTGACCATGGTCAACCTGACCTATCGCAACGTCGCCCCCTTGCAGAAGGCGCGCGAACTGGCGCTGTCCGGTACGCTCGGCACGGTCCGCCACATCGAGGCGTCCTACCTGCAGAGCTGGCTGGTGTCGCGGGCCTGGGGCGACTGGACGACCGAGAGCCAGTGGCTGTGGCGGCTGTCGACGCGGCACGGCTCGAACGGCGTTCTTGGCGACGTCGGCATCCATATCCTGGATTTCGCCGCCTATGGCAGCGGCAGCGAGGTGGAGGCGATCTATGCCCGCATGAAGGCCTTCGACAAGGCGCCGGGCAACCGCATCGGCGAATACGACCTCGACGCGAACGACAGCTTTGCGATGACGGCGGAATTCTCCAATGGCGCGCTGGGGGTGATCCATGCCAGCCGCTGGGCCACCGGCCATCTCAACGAACTGCGTCTGCGCATGCACGGCGACCGGGGCGCGCTGGAGGTGATCCATACGCCGGAGGGTTCGAGCCTGCGGGGCTGCCTCGGCGAGGACGTGGAAACCGCGCGCTGGCGGGACATCGACGGCGGTGCGGTGCCGACCAATTACGAGCGGTTCGCTGTGGCGGTGCGCGAAAGGCGGCAGGTCGAGCCCGGCTTCCGCCATGCCGCAAACCTGCAGAAGGTCCTCGACCTTGCGATCGAGGCGGAGAAGGCGAGGCGCGAACTCGCGGTCTAGGGAGTGGGCCGCCCAGTACTCTGCCTTGCGCCAAGGCAGCCGCCTCGGACGATGCCGGCCCTGATCGGGAGCGTTTTCCGAGGCCGTCAGCCGTCCCCAGCGGACTACCGCGTCTTTTCCTCCAGCCACAACGCCAGCGCGGCCGCGTTGTTGTGGTGTTCGTCGCGGGCGGCGTAGAGGAGCGTCACCGGGCCCTGTGCGATATGGCGGCGGAGCTCCGCCGCGGCCGCCTGCTCGGCTTCGCCTTCCAGTTCCGCGGCGTAGTGCTGGCGGAACTCGTCCCAGCTTTCGGGCCGGGCATGGAAGCGCCGGCGCAGGTCGTCGCTGGGGGAAATGTCCTTCAGCCAAAGATCGACCCGCGCCTTCTCCTTTGCGACGCCGCGCGGCCACAGCCGGTCGACGAGGATGCGCATACCGTCGGAAGGTTCCGGCGTATCGTAGACCCGCTTGATCCGGACAGTCATCTCTTCCTCCTCGATCTGGCGCGGCGGGGCCGCGCGAATCCCGTGTAAAGCATGCACCGCGCCCGCCTGCCGGGCAACACATGCCGCCTCCGAGGCGGCGATCCGCCTGTTCGGTTCTTCGTTGACTTCGCCGATGATGGGAGGACAATGGCCCTGTTACGCGTCGCCAGCAGACAGGAAGGGACGCCTACCATGACCATCGCCAGAAGGCTTCAGGACTATATCGAACGGGAAGGGATCGCCTACGACACCGTCCCGCATCATCGCACCGCCACGACCAGCCAGTCGGCCCAGGCAGCCCATATCCCCGGCAGCAGGCTCGCCAAGACCGTGGTCGTCCACCACGAGATGGGCTATGTGCTCGCCGTCGTCCCCAGCACCCACCGCATCGAGCTCTCCACCCTGCAGGACGTGATCGACCGCAGGCTCGGACTGGCGTCGGAGGAGGAGGTCTGCACGCTCTTTTCGGATTGCGACGAAGGTGCCGCCCCGCCGGTCGGCATGGCCTATGACATCCCGGTCATCCTCGACGAAAGCCTGGGGCGGGTCAGCGACGTCTATTTCGAGGGGGGCGACCACCGGACGCTGGTCCACGTCACCGGCCCCAATTTCCTCAGCCTGATGAAGGACGCCCAGGTCGCCCGTATCAGCCACCCGCATTGAACCGAGCGGGGACATCGTCCGGTGCATCCGGCGTTCGGCCGCCTATTCCTCGGCGCGACCCGTGCCGTCGCGATCCCGGTCGTATCGTCTGGCGAGCGGAAACGGCGGCAGCCAGGCTTCGCGGCGGATGGTCCAGAGTTCGTAGGTCGGCCGGAACTGGTCGGGCGCATCGAGCGATCCGAGGTTTATCTCGATCTCGTCCGCGGTGCGGGCGAAGACCGGCGAGCCGCAGCGGGGACAGAAGAACCGCCCGGCATAGTCGCGCGTCTCGCCCTCAACCGTCACCGCATCCTGCGGGAAGATCGCCGAGGCGTGAAAGAGCGCGCCGTGATGTCTACGGCAGTCGAGGCAATGGCAGATGCCGACCCGATACGGGCTGCCCGAGGCCACAAACCGGACATTGCCGCACAGGCAGCCGCCGGAAAACCGATCCATCTTCACCTCCCTTGCCATCAACGGGACCGAAGGGTTACAGCGACGGCGCCTCGCCTGCAAATGCTGGCTGCTTCGCGGGGACGTCGCATGTCATTGCAACCTTTGTTCATGAAACCTCAGGTAGGCAGCACAACGCGCCCCTTCGGCAACGAAGACGTTGTACCGGAAAGCATCAAAAGACGTAGCGCTGTTGCAGGGAAATGACCGTTCATATGGCGGAATGCCCGCGGTCATGGGTATGCCCTCGACCGAAATGAGGCATTGCAGCGCAGGTGCCGCCGGAGCCACAGTTTGGGCCATACGTCCCGATCGGTGCCGGACAGCTTGATCTGCTCTGAACGGAGGCGGGCAACCGGCAGTGGAGACCCTTCAAACGATGCCGACTTCGATTCTGAGTTCTGCGCGCCGCCAGTTTGGCCGGCGCAGTCGCCAGGTTGGCGCGATCCTTGCGAAAGACGGGTACAAGGGGATTGTCGATCGTGCGCGGTTCATGGCGTCAGACTGGGTCCGGCCACGGAATTCGATGTGGGAGGTCTTCCCCCATGATGTCGTGGCAGCTGATCTGAGCCAGCCCTTCAAGCCGAAAATTCCGAAAGTCGCTCCGGACGAACCGCTTATCATCAACTGGGTGGAGCAACCCGCGGGGCCCGGATCGGGCGGGCATACGACGTGCTATCGAATGGTCAAGTACTTCGACAGGCTCGGATACAAGAACCGTGTCTATCTCTACAACACCTATGGCGCGGATCTGAAGTATTTCGAAGGAATCGCCAGGGATTACTATGGCCTGACCTGCCCGATCGCCGACGTCAGCGAGGGAATGGTGGACGCACATGCGGTCGTCGCCACAGCATGGCCGACCGCCTATGCCGTCTTCAATTCCCGCTGCAGCGGAAAACGCTTCTATTTCGTCCAGGACTACGAGCCCTACTTCGATCCCGTCGGCTCCCAGAGCGTGCTGGCGGAAAACACCTATCGAATGGGTTTTCACGCCATCACCGCCGGCAAGTGGCTGGCGCAGAAACTGTCGAGCGAGTTCGACATGGACGCCGACTACTTTCCGTTCGGCTGCGACACATCCCGCTATGGCTTGAAGCCGGGTGGAAAGAAGCGAACGGGTGTCGCCTTCTACGCCCGGTCGAGTACGCCGAGGCGCGGAACCGAGCTCGGGTTCCTGGCGCTCGAAATACTGGCAAAACGGCTTCCGCAGCTCGAACTGCACATTTTCGGGGAGAAGGTCGGAGGGCTTCCGTTCAAGTCCATCAATCACGGACAGGTCGGGCCGGCTGAACTGAACGATATCTACAACCAGTGCTTTGCCGGACTGAACCTTTCGCTGACCAACGTATCGCTCGTGCCCTACGAGATGCTTGCTGCAGGCTGCATCCCGGTCGTCAACGATGCGGAGCACAACCGCATTGTGCTCGACAACCCTCACGTTCGGTATGCACCCGCCACGCCGCACTCGCTCGCGGCCGCGCTGGAAGCGGTGGTGAACATTCCCGACTTCGAGGCCGTCTCCAGACGCGCCTCCGAAAGTGTCGCTTCGGTCTCCTGGGACAATGCCGGCGCGGCCGTCGAAGCCGCCTTCCGTCGTGTCCTTGCGGCCTGACACGCGAGAGTAAAGCCGGCTGCTTCGAATTGAGTAAACCCGCATGGCACATAAGTTGGTTTCCCGTCAATTGCGACGCCAGGCCGGTCATGTAGACTCTCATTGGGCCAGAACAACGGTACCGTCAGATACTCTTGGGGACAGATCATGGTTTATCTGCATGAAATGGAAGAAAAATTCGGGCTTGTTTCCAGCAATATCGACCGGGAAAAAGGCGCAGAACTTCACCAGAGCTACCAGCAGGCCGATCCGTTCCCGCACATCGTGATCGAGGACTTCCTGCCGCCGAACGTGCTTGAAACCTGCCTGAAGGATTTTCCGGCAGGTTCCGATGCGGCCGAACAGAAATTCGACCGACATCAGGAGCGTCTGAAGGAAAGCTTCAGCCCCGACATCCTGCCTCCGTCCACGCGGCAGATCTTCTATTCGTTCAACTCACGGCCGTTTATCCGGGTGATCGAGAACATCACCGGCATCAAGGGGCTCATCCCCGACCCGTACTTTGCCGGCGCCGGTCTCCACCGCATTCATCAGGGCGGGCACCTGTCGATTCATGCGGACTTCAACCATCACAAGCCGATGAATCTGGAACGTCGCGTCAACATGCTGATCTATCTCAACAAGGACTGGCAAGCGGACTACGGCGGACAGCTCGAACTGTGGAACCAGGAGATGACCCGCTGCGCCCAATCGGTCGTTCCGAGCTTCAACCGATGCGTCATATTCAACACCACGCAAGAGAGCATGCACGGCAATCCGCAGCCGATCAATCACCCCCAGGGCACACCGCGACGCTCGATTGCACTCTACTACTACACCTCGACCTGGGATGACACGAAACGGGACGCAACAACCCAGTTCCGCGTCCGCCCCGGCACGCAGGACCGCGTGGACTGGCGAACGAAGGTCAACGAAATGGCGATGGAACTCGCCCCACCGCTCGTAATGCGCAACTTCCGACGCCTGAAGAAGCATCTGGCGGGTACGCATTAGGTTGGGGCGTCAGGAGCGGTACACTGGGCCTACGACGGAGCATGCCGTCGAGTGTATGCAGGTTCGTACCTTTGCCGAACCCGTTCGGCCCGAAAGTGTTGCCTATGTCTCTGGAATGAACCTGTGGAACTTTGGCGCGCCCGTGAGGATGAAACCGGGCACCGCTATGCTATTGTAGGCGCTCTATAATTTATAGCGACTGCCTGTCCTGGGGTGGATTCCTGCTATTCGCATCGCTGGGCAACGAGGGCGGCCATCGCTGACAAACCAGATGTTGAGCGCCGGGGCAGATTGCGGCAGATTGCAGCCGCGTATCTTGAACCTGGTGGAATCTGAAATGAATGGAATTGGCTACACGATGGTCGGCACGACAGACCTGCCGCGCGCATTGGTGTTCTATGATCCAATATTTGCTGCAATGAGCCTGGATAATTGCTGGCGTGACGAGCGCTCTGCCTCATGGGGCAAGTCCGGTGACGAGAAATTCCCGCGCTTCTTTACAGGCTACCCATTCGATGGCGGTGAAGCTAACGTTGGAAATGGAACGATGACGGCATTCTTGTGCGCCCCCGGCCTCATCGACCAACTTCATGAGCTGGCTTTGGAAAACGGTGGAGTTTGCGAAGGCGCGCCGGGACGGCGTCCACAGTATGGGGATGGATTCTACGGCGCGTATGTTCGCGATCCGGACGGCAACAAACTCGCCTTCGTCTGTTACGATGCTCCATAGGTTCACCTGAGCGGTGAAGAACTCCACTGGCAGCTTTGACGTCCGAAGCCTTCATTGCGAAGGCCGAGTGTCAACGGCTGAAATGAGGTCGTCGGAGGAGTTCCCAGCTTTGTTCCGGAATGGTGGAGACTTGGCGCACCCGACAGGATTCGAACCTGTGACCTTTGGAATCGGAATCCAACACTCTATCCAGCTGAGCTACGGGTGCTAACCGTTTCCGGCGAGGAATCGCCGGGCCGATGGCTGGTTCTTAACCCAGGTCGCGTGCCGCTTCAATCGGCAATTTCGCTTGCCCTGGCGAAACCGGGGGAGGGGGGCGGTTTCTGTGACTGCCGAGGTTCGGCTGGGCGGGCAGGAAAACTCCGCCGTATCCTTGGGGCCGGCGGAGTTTGGCGGGTGTCGGGGCGGCGCCTGCGCGGAGGGTCAGGCCGTCTGCATGGCGCCGGGGCCGGGGATGGCCTTGGGCGGGCACTTGCCGAGGATGATCATGCCGAGCACCTCGTCCTTGGTCACGTCCTCGGTCCGCGCATGGCCGACGACCTGGCCGTTCTTCATCACCGAGACGCGGTCGGCGAGGTCGAAGACGTCGTGGATGTCGTGGCTGATCAGGAAGATGCCGATACCCTCCTTCTTCAACTGCTTGATCAGTTCGCCGACCTGCGCCGTCTCCTGCGGGCCAAGGGCTGCCGTCGGCTCGTCCATGATCAGGATGCGGGCGTCGAACAGGATGGCCCGGGCGATGGCCACCGATTGGCGCTGGCCGCCGGAGAGCGCCTTCACCGGCTCCTTGAAGCGCTGGAAGTTGGGGTTGAGCCGCCCCATCACCTCGCGGGCCTTCGCCTCCATCGCCACGTCGTCCAGCGTGCCCCAGGGGGTGCGCAGCTCGCGGCCGAGATAGAGGTTGGCGGCGGCGTCGACGTTGTCGGCGACGGCGAGCGTCTGGTAGATCGTCTCGATGCCGTATTTCTTGGCGTCGCGCGGATTGTTGATCTCGGCCGGCTCGCCGTTGACCAGGATCTCGCCGGCGTCGCGCCGGTAGGCGCCGGAGAGGATCTTGATCAAGGTCGACTTGCCGGCACCGTTGTGGCCGAGCAGGGCCACGACCTCGCCCGGATGAAGATCGATCGAGGCGTTGTCGACGGCGTGGATGCCGCCGAAGGAGATGGAGATGTTCTTCATTTCCACGAGCGGAGTGCGTTGGTCTGACATGGGCGTACTCCTTCTTACTTGGCTCGGGCGCGGTAGACGGTGTCGAGCCAGACGGCGACGACGAGGACCACACCGACGACGATGCGCTGGAACGGGCTGTCGATGCCGAGAAGCACCATGCCCGACTGCAGCGACTGCATGACGAGGGCGCCGATCATGGCGCCGGCGATGGTGCCGACGCCGCCGGCGAGCGAGGTGCCGCCGATGACGGCGGCGGCGATCGTGTAGAGCTCGTCGAGCTCGCCCTGGGCGTTCGTCGCCGCATTGAGGCGGGCGGTGGAGATTGCCGCCGCGATGGCGCAGAGCACGCCCATCAGCATGAAGATCTTGACGGTCACCCAGCGGGTCTTGATGCCGGCCAGTTCGGCCGCTTCCGGGTTGCCGCCGAGGGCGAAGACGTAGCGGCCGAAGCGCAGGCGGGTGGCGATGAAGGTCATGACGATGCCGACGGCGATCGCCATCAGCACGGGAATGGCGATGCCGTGCGAGATCTGCAGGCCGCCGTCGGGCCAGGCGATGCCGTTGGCGTCGGCATAGCGGCGGGCGATGTTGGTCGGCCAGTAGTAGGCGTTGGCGATGGCGACCGCGCCGAGGACCAGCACGCAGCCGAGCACCGACAGGAAATACTCCGCCCAGACGGGGCGCAGCGGAAAGCCGAAGCGCTTGCGCTGCTTGCGGGAGTTGAGGATCGCGCCGACGATGGCGACGCAGGCGAGGATGCCGACGATCCAGCTGGCGGTCGCGCCGATCGAGCCCTCGGTGCCGCCGCCCATCAGGCGGAAGGTGGCGTTCATGGGCGCAACGGTCTGGCCTGACGTGACAAACCAGGTGGCGCCGCGCCAGACGAGCAGGCCGCCGAGCGTGACGATGAAGGCGGGCACGTTGAGGAAGGCGATGATCGAGCCCTGCAGCGCGCCGATGGCGGCGCCGACGAGGACGCCGCAGCCAAGCGTGATGATCCAGATCGCCGGATGCTCGAGGCCCAGATATTGCGGCAGGATCTTCGCCTGCATGACGCCCATGATCATGCCGCAGAAGCCGAGCACGGAGCCGACCGAGAGGTCGATGTTGCGGGTGACGATGATCAGCACCATGCCGGTCGCCATCACGGCGACGGAGGAGGTCTGCACCGTCAGGTTCCACAGGTTGCGCGGCGTCAGGAACAATCCGCCGGTCAGAAACTGGAAGCCGAGCCAGATGATGACGAGCGCGCCGACCATGCCGAGCAGGCGGGTGTCGATCTCGGTTGCCCGGAAAAAGCGCCGGATCGGATTTTCATCCGCATTCCGGGCGCGGTTTGCCTGGCGTGTTTGTGTGATGTCGGCCATTTCTGTGCCTTTCCCCCCACGTCGTATTTGTTGTTTTTGCCGCTCCCCGCCCGACAGGACGCATGTAGGGAGGTAGCCTGCCCGTGTCGGGTCGCTGCCCTTGCGAGAGGCGTTCGCCCCTCATCCCCCTGCCGGGACCTTCCCCCCGCAAGACGGGGAGAAGGAGCTTGTGGCGCTGCCGGCGACCCCATCGTCCCCTCTCCCGCTTGCGGGAGAGGGGACGATGGGGTCAATGCCTCGACGATACCACTTGTGAAACGTCTGCGCAGGGCTGCCGTGTCGTTCGCACGAGCGCCGCAACGGGTCGCGTTGCGGCGCTCGTGAGGTCGGTTTCACCCTCGTCCGGATGGATCACTTGCAGGCGGCGAGGTCGCCCTTGACGCCCTGGCAGGCTTCGTCCTTGGAGATCCAGCCGGCGTCGATGACGACGTTCAGGTTTTCCTGGGTGATCGGCAGCGGCGCCAGGAAGACCGACTGCATGGCAACGCCCTTCGGACCGCCGTCGAAGGTCGTCACACCGGCGATCTCTTCCATCTTCTTGCCGCCGGCGAGTTCGACGGCGATTTCGGCCGCGCGCTTGCCGAGTTCGCGGCTATCCTTCCAGACCGAGACGGTCTGCGTGCCGAGCGCGATGCGGTTCAGCGCCGCCTTGTCGGCGTCCTGGCCGGAGACTGGCACAGAGCCGGCCAGCCCCTGGGCGTCGAGCGCTGCGATCGCGCCGCCGCCGGTGCCGTCGTTGGAGGCGACGACCGCGTCGACCTTGTTGTCGTTGGCGGTCAGGAACTGCTCCATGTTCTTCTGGGCGATCTCGGGCTTCCAGCCGTCGGTATAGGCTTCGCCGACGTTCTTGATCTTGCCGCCGTCGATCGCTTCCTTCAGCACTTCCATCTGGCCGGAGAAGAGGAAGTCTGCGTTCGGGTCGGCGGAGTTGCCCTTGATGAAGACGTAGTTGCCTTCCGGCTTCACCTTGAACACCTCGCGGGCCTGCATGCGGCCGACTTCCTTGTTGTCGAAGGTGATGTAGAAGGCGGCCGGGTTCTCGATCAGGCGGTCGTAGCCGACGACCGGGATGCCCTCGGCTGCGGCCTTTTCGATCGCCGGGCCGATCGCGTCGGAATCCTGCGCCAGCACGATCAGGGCGTTGGCGCCCTGGGCGATCAGCGATTCGACGTCGGTCAGCTGCTTGGCGGCGGACGACTGGGCGTCGGCCGAGATGTACTTGTCGCCGGAGGCTTCGAGTGCTGCCTTGATCGCGGCTTCGTCGGTTTTCCAGCGCTCTTCCTGGAAGTTCGACCAGGAAACGCCGACCACGAGGTCCTTTGCCTGCGCGACCGAGTGCAGCGATACGATGACAGCAACCCCTGCCATCAGCTTCAGAACTGATTTCATTTCATCCTCCCAAATGAATGCCGGCCGTCCGGACGAACCCTCCCGTCACCGTCGACGACCAACCAGGACACTGCCGCAAATTCCCTGCCCTCAAGCTCTCCCGGAATTTTCTCGACAGTCGAGAAAATAAATGTCAGATGTTGCGAAGGCTGTCAACAAGGGGGTCTGGCCCTTGTGGAGGGTTGCAACTGATGCTTTGGGAGGAGCATTCGTTGGACGTGCGCATCGAGATCGGAGTTCCTGCATGCTGACGCGATCGAGCACCGAGCTGGTGCGTCAGCAAAACAGCGCGCTGGTGCTGGCGTCGCTGCGCCGGCTCGGCGCACAGTCGCATACCGAACTCTCCGCCCGCACCGGCCTTGCCTCCGCCACGGTCTCGGCCATCACCGCCGAGCTGGAGCGGGCCCGGATCATCGAGAGGCTGGAGCACCAGAGCGCCGGCGGCCGCGGCCGCCCGCGGGTGCTCTTCAGCCCGCGACGGGACTGCGGCTATCTCGTCGCCGTGCGCATCTCCTCAGACGTCGTGCAATATTCGCTCGCCGACTATGCGGGCACGCTGATCGATCGCTTCGAGGAGCCGCGCCAGCATGCCGATCCCTCGACGGAGCGGTTCGTCGTCACGTTGCGGGAAGGGCTCGCCAAGGCGCTGCAGCGTTCCGCGCTTGGCCGCGAGCGCGTGCTCGCCGTTTCGATCAGCAGCAAGGGCATCGTCGATCCGACCGCGACGCGGCTCCTCTGGTCGCCGGTCTTCGGGGCCGCGGAGATCGACTTCGCGTCGGTCCTTTGCGAATGGTCCTCCGTCACGCTCAGCAACGAGACGCTGCTCGTCGCCCATGCGCTCGGCCGGCGGGCGGAGAAGGCGGGCGAGGGCGGGCGGTCGCTGGCGGCGCTGTCGCTCGGCCACAGCGTCGGGCTTGGCATCGCCAGCGGTGACGCCGACGGCGACCTCAAGGTGTCCGCCCCCAACTTCGGCCACATGCTGCACGCCACCGACGGCAAGGCCTGTCGCTGCGGCGCGCAGGGCTGCATCGAGGCCTCTGCCGGGTTCTACGGCATCCTGCGCACCGCCTTCGAGGTGCCGCCGGACACGATCCCGGCCAAGTTCGTCCCGCTTGCGGAGATGGACAAGATCGCGCTGCGGGCCCGCCAGGGGCACCGGATGTCGGAATATGCCTTCCGCCAGGCTGGCCTTGCGCTCGGCCAGGGCCTGTCGCGTGTCTTCAGCCTGCACGAGAGCATGCCGGTCACCATCACCGGGCTGGGCGCGCGCTTCATGGATCTCCTGTCGCGTGGGATCGAGGAAGGGCTGATGCAGACACAGCAGGGGCGCCTGCAGGGCATGCCCGCGATCACCATCGCGCCGGACGAGGCGACGCTCGTCTTCGAGGGGCATCTCGACCGGGCGCTGACGCAGGTCGACCGGATGCTCGCAGGAGAACGGCCGGTAACGGGCGACAAGTGACGGGTACAGGGTGAGGGGCGGCGATCCCGCCCGGCCCGGCCGGGGAGCCGGGCGCAAAAAAAAAGGCCGGGCTCGGAGCCCGGCCAGTTGCTGGGAGGAACCGTCGTCAGCAGATCGCGACCTGCCGCTTTTCCTTGACCGATGCCAGCGCCGCATCGGCGATGACGAGCGCTGCGAGACCGTCCGCGCCGGAGGGGGCAAGCGGTGCTCCTTTCTCCAGGGAGGCGATGAAACCGGCGATCTCGTTGGCATAGGCTGCGGTGTAGCGGGTCATGAAGAAATCGTGCAGCGGCGGGCGGGTGTAGCCGTCGCCGGTGGCGACCTCGATGGAAACCGGGCGCTGGTTTTCCGCAGCCACCATGCCCTTCGAGCCGTGCACCTCGATGCGCTGGTCGTAGCCGTAGGTGGCGCGGCGCGAATTGGAGATGATCGCCTGCCGGCCGGACGCCGTCTGCAGGATCACCGAGACGCTGTCATAGTCGCCGGCCGCGCCGATCGCCTTGTCTACCAGCACGGCGGCCGTCGCGGTGACCGCGACCGGCTCCTCGCCGAGCAGGAAGCGGGCCATGTCGAAATCGTGGATGGTCATGTCGCGGAAGATGCCGCCGGAGCGCTTGATATAGTCCACCGGCGGGGCGCCGGGGTCGCGTGAGGTGATCGTGACCATCTCGACGTCCCCGATCCTGCCGGCGTCGATCGCTGCGCGCACGGCCATGAAATGGGGGTCGAAACGACGGTTGAAGCCGACCATCAGCTTGCCGTTCGTCTCCTTGACGACCTTCATGCAGGCGCGCACGCGCTCGACGTCGAGGTCGATCGGCTTTTCGCAGAAGACCGCCTTGCCGGCCCGGCAGAAGCGCTCGATCAGGTCGGCATGGGTATCGGTCGGGGTGCAGATGACGACGGCATCGATGTCGCCTGCCGCCTCGATCTCGTCGATCGTGCGCACGGCGCAGCCATATTGCGCGGCAATCGCCTCGGCGGCCGAAGGAAAGGCGTCGGCAACGGCGACGAGGGTGGCGTCGGGGTTGCCGGATACCGCCTTGGCGTGAACCTTGCCGATGCGGCCGGCGCCGAGGAGACCAAATCTGACGGTCATCTGTCGTGCTCTCATGTAGCCGGACGGTTCCGTCCGGCAGGGGCGGGGCTCTGCGCTTCCCCGGATCGCGCCCGCCGCCAGGCGGGATTCGGGCGAGGATCGGTCCGACATAACCGATATGGAATATGTAGTCTGAATTCTCTCTACCGTGGAATATTCATTCCATTTCGGACCTGTCTCGTCAAGGGCCGGATTGCCGTTTGCATGGTGAAAACATAGCCGCTTCCCGCATCTCCTGCATGGGCGTGCCGCCCGATCGGGCACCATGTTTCATTGGAGACGACAGAACCGGTTTTCCTTTGGCAAGGAATGGCTCTAAGAGGGCACTGGAGAAAAACGGGAGCCAGCCTCATGAAATTCATAGATCCGACCCATCCGGTCTATCGTCCGCTTTGGGTGCGGCTTCTGATCGTGGGGAGCTGCGCGGCCTGGACGGCGGTCGAGTACTATAACGGCCAGGAGACCTGGGGGCTGATCTTCCTTGTCGTCAGCGCCTATGCCTTCGCCCAGCTGATCCTGTTCTACAAGCCGGACGAGGCGCGCATGCCTGAGAAGAAGGCGCCGGAGGAAAAGGCGTCGGAGGAAGACGGCGAGACGTGACGGAGGGCTCCAAGGCGTGTCGCGATCTATTACGCGACATGCTTTAGCGGCGAAGGCCCAGGGACGTCTCCGCCTGCATCCGCCGCAGCGTCTCGTCGATCAGCATGTTGGCGATCATCATGCGCCGCGTGGCGTTTTCCCGCAGCTCCGGCGGCGCGGTGTCGGGGTGGTTGTCGCGGGCGAAGGCACGGCGGATGTCTGCCAGCTGTGCCCGCGTCTCCTTCCCGGTGAGGCCGAGATCGGCGGCGATCGCCTCCGGCCCGGTCCGCAACAGATGCGGCGGCGGCTCGGGCGTGGCCGGCATGGCCTCGGCGGGAGGGTCGGCCTGCGCGACAGGTTCGGCCCGTCCAGGCGCGTCGAAGCCGTCCAGGTCGCGATAGGCGGCTGCGGCAGCGCCCGGCGCGACCGAAGGCCGGCCGGTGGACAGCACGGTGAAGTCCGGATGGGCGCTGCGGACAGCTTCGCCCGTGTCTTCGACGGGGGCGGCCTGCTCGGCGTCCTCTTCTTCCCGCAGGCGTTCCAGCACGCTCTCGAATACGCTCTTGCCGAACATCCGTCGTCCTCAGCCGTCCGCACGGTCCGGAAAGAGCATCCGGCTGCGCTGGAGAATCAGATCATAGAACAGCTTGGCGCTCGGCGGCAGCTCCCGGCCTTTGACCGAGATGAGGCTGTAGGGCTTGATGTCGATGTCGAAGTCGGTCTTCAGGATGCGCACCTCGCTCGGACCCCCGCCGTTCCCCGTGACGAACTCGGCCATGTCGAGGGCGATCGGGGCGATCGCATTGGAGGAACAGACGAGCGCCACCGTCAGGAGCAGCGAGGCGGTGTTGACCACCGTCGCCGGCAGGGGAACGTCGCCGGCGATGAAGAGCTCCTCGACCCGCCGGCGCAGCAGCGTTCCCGGCGGCTGGAACACCCAGTCGTAGGAGGGCAGGTCCGTCAGCGACACGGTATCCTTCTCGGTCAGCGGATGCCCCTTGCGCACGATCAGGCAGGCCTTCTCCACCCCGATCTCCTGGACGTGGAAGAGGCGCGGGTCGAGGTCGTCGGGCACGCGCGCCATGATGAAGTCGTGCCTCGAGGAGATCAGCTCGCGGGCCAGCACGTTGCTCGTCTCGATGCGGACGTTGACCTCAATGCCGGGATAGGCGGCGCTGACCTGCTGGATCGCGGGCACGGCGAGGCTGATCGCCGGTGCCGCCACCGTGCCGAGGAAGACCGTGCCGCCGGCGCCGGATTTCAGCGCGGCGATTTCCCGGTCGACCTCGTCCAGTTCCAGCAGGATGGTGCGGGCGCGGCGGGCGAAGGCCTGGCCGAACTGGGTGAGTTCGACCCCGCGCGAAACCCGTTCACAGAGCGGAACCTTCACGATACTCTCCATCTCCGTCAGCATTCGCGACGCCGCCGGCTGGGAGATGTTGAGGGCCGCGGCCGCCGCGCTGACCTGCTTGTGCTGGTCGATCGCGACGATCATGCGCAGGTGGTTCAGCTTCAGTCCCGAGCGCAGCAGCCCGACGCCGAGCTGGTCGTCCGCGGGGCGCTCGGGCGTCGGCTGGCCGACGAATATGGCTTCGTGCATGTGTTAACCGTGTTCCTTCACGCAAAAATCATATCATTGGCGATCAGTATATCGTTTTTGGTATGGGATTAGAAGCTTATTGTATTTGACAGATATAGCGTTTCGGTAGAGTTTGCCGCCAGGTGCGCTCGTGCCCAAGGGAGTTGAGGCCGGGAGGGGTAATTATCCTTTTCCTCCGTTGGAAACCGTCGTCTGCGACAGCGGGCAGCGAAGCACTGAATTCGGTCTGGACGTGGAGTCAGGCCTGTACAAGGGAGAGACTTTATAATGAAATTGATCACTTCGCTTCTTGCTGCGGCTGCCATCAGCGTGGCGTCGTTTGCTGTCCCTGCGTTTGCGCAGGACAAGGGCACCGTCGGCATCTCCATGCCGACCAAGACCTCGACCCGCTGGATTTCCGACGGCGAGACCATGGAGAAGCTGTTCACGGAGGCCGGCTACACGGCCGACCTGCAGTTCGCCGACGACGACATTCCGAACCAGCTGGCCCAGATCGAGAACATGGTCACCAAGGGTGCCAAGGTCCTCGTCATCGGCGCCATCGACGGCACCACGCTGTCCGACATCCTGGCCAAGGCGCACGACGCCGGCGTCAAGGTGATCGCCTATGACCGCCTCATCCGCGATTCGGGCAATGTCGACTACTACGCCACCTTCGACAACTTCCAGGTCGGCGTCCTGCAGGCGACCAGCCTCGTCGACGGCCTGAAGGCCCAGTTCGGCGACGTCAAGCCGTGGAACGTCGAGCTCTTCGGCGGTTCGCCTGACGACAACAACGCCTTCTTCTTCTACGATGGCGCGATGTCGGTTCTGCAGCCGCTGATCGACAGCGGCGATATCGTCATCAAGTCCGGCCAGCAGGGCATGGACCAGGTCGGCACGCTGCGCTGGGATGGTGCGGTCGCCCAGGCCCGCATGGAAAACCTGCTGTCCTCGACGTACACGGATGCACAGGTTCATGGCGTCCTGTCGCCCTATGACGGGCTGTCCATCGGTATCCTCTCGGCCCTGAAGGGCGTCGGCTACGGCTCGGGCGACCAGAAGATGGCGATCGTCACCGGTCAGGACGCCGAGCTGCCGTCGGTCAAGTCGATCCTTTCCGACGAGCAGTACTCGACGGTGTTCAAGGATACCCGCGAGCTCGCCAAGGTCGCCGTCAACATGACGGACGCCATCCTCGGCGGCAAGGAGCCGGAAGTGAACGACACCAAGACCTACGACAACGGCGTCAAGGTCATTCCGTCCTACCTGCTGAAGCCGGTCGCCGTAGACAAGTCCAACGCCAAGGACATCCTGGTCGGCGCGGGCTACTACACCGAAGATCAGATCAACAACTGATAGCGGTCTGAAATCGGAGGGTCCGCGATCGGTTGCGGACCCTTTTATCTTGGCGGGGGAGCCTGTAGACTCTGGCTCCAGACCGTCGCACGCAGAATGCTGCGGGAATGCCTGAACATGGACAACATCATCCTCGAAATGCGGAGCATCACCAAGACGTTTCCAGGCGTCAAGGCGCTCGACGACGTCAGCTTCAAGGTCCGCGAAGGTGAGATCCACGCGCTGGTCGGCGAAAACGGTGCCGGCAAGTCGACCCTGATGAAAGTGCTGAGCGGCGTCTATCCTGCCGGCACCTACGAGGGCGAAATCCACTATGACGGCGAACTGCGCCGCTTCGCCACGATCGCCGACAGCGAAGAACTCGGCATCATCATCATCCACCAGGAGCTGGCGCTGGTGCCGCTGCTCTCGATCGCCGAGAACATCTTCCTCGGCAACGAGATCGCCACCAATGGCGTGATCCACTGGCCGCAGACGTTTGTCCGCACGCAGGATCTCCTGAAGAAGGTGGGGCTGACGGAATCGCCGGCCACCCTCATCACCGACATCGGCGTCGGCAAGCAGCAGCTGGTCGAGATCGCCAAGGCGTTGTCGAAGAAGGTGCGCCTGCTGATCCTCGACGAGCCGACCGCGTCGCTGAACGAAAAGGATTCCGAGGCGCTTTTGAAGCTCCTGATGGAGTTCCGCGCCCAGGGCATGACCTCGATCATCATTTCGCACAAGCTGAACGAGATCAAGAAGGTCGCCGACAAGATCACGATCCTGCGCGACGGCGGCACGGTGGAGACGCTGGACTGTCACAAGGAAGACATCAGCGAGGACCGGATCATCAAGGGCATGGTCGGCCGCGACATGGAAGACCGCTATCCGCCGCGCCAGCCGAAGATCGGCGAGAATCTGCTGGAAGTGAAGAACTGGAACGTCTTCCACCAGCATCACCGCGACCGGCAGTTCCTGCACGACATCCATTTCAACGTCCGCGCCGGCGAGGTCGTCGGCATCGCCGGGCTGATGGGCGCGGGCCGCACCGAGACCGCGATGAGCCTGTTCGGCAAGTCCTGGGGCCACAAGATCACCGGCGAAGTCTATATGCGCGGCAAGCCGGTCGACGTCAGCACGATCCCGAAGGCGATCGACGCGGGGCTGGCCTACGTCACCGAGGACCGCAAGCA
Source organism: Rhizobium sp. TRM96647 (assembly GCF_025780115.1). Lineage (NCBI taxonomy): Bacteria > Pseudomonadati > Pseudomonadota > Alphaproteobacteria > Hyphomicrobiales > Rhizobiaceae > Rhizobium > Rhizobium sp. TRM96647. The sequence continues at coordinate 3,189 of NZ_JAOXHF010000003.1, read as the reverse complement.
TCTCGGTCTCGTGCTGATGAACAACATCAAACAGAACACCACGCTGTCGAACCTCGAGGCCGTCTCCAAGAACGGCATCATCGACGACCACAAGGAAACGAAGGTCGCCACCGACTACCGCTCGAAGCTGCGCATCCGCTCGCATTCGATCTATCAGGAGACGGTGAACCTCTCCGGCGGCAACCAGCAGAAGGTGGTGCTGTCGAAATGGCTGTTCACCAATCCGGAGGTGCTGATCCTCGACGAGCCCACCCGCGGCATCGACGTCGGCGCCAAGTTTGAAATCTACAGTATCATCAACCAGCTTGCAGCCGAGGGTAAAGGCATTCTGATGATCTCTTCGGAGATGCCCGAGCTGCTTGGAACCTGCGATCGCATCTATGTCATGAATGAAGGACGTATCGTCGCGGAGCTTTCCAAGGAGGAGGCAAGCCAAGAATCCATCATGCGCGCCATCATGCGCTCCGGGGAGAAACACTAATGGTCGCCGATACCAGCGCTCCAACTTCGAAACCGTCCATCGGGGACTATCTCAAGAACAATATCCGTGAGTACGGCCTGCTCGTCGCGCTCGTGGTTATCATGGTGTTCTTCCAGATCTTGACGAACGGCGTCCTGTTCCGGCCGGTCAACATCACCAACCTGGTGCTGCAGAACTCGTTCATCGTCATCATGGCGCTGGGCATGCTCTTGATCATCGTCGCCGGGCACATCGACCTGTCGGTCGGCTCGATCGTCGCCTTCATCGGCGCGATTTCGGCGATCATGCTGGTGAAATGGGGCCTGCCCGCCATCGTCGTGGTTCCGGCATGTCTCATCGTCGGGGCCATCATGGGGGCGGCGCAAGGCTACTGGGTGGCCTACCAGAAGATCCCTGCCTTCATCGTCACGCTGGCCGGCATGCTCGTCTTCCGCGGCATGACCTATGTCGTGCTCGGTGGCCGCCCGATCGGTCCGTTCCCGAAGGAATTCCAGATCCTCTCGACCGGCTTCGTGCCCGACTTCCTGTACTTCCTCAATCCCGCGCCCGAGACCATCAAGAACATGGTCGCGCTGGTGGCCGTCGTCGTCCTCGTCGCGCTGGCGATCTGGGCCGGATTCCGCAGCCGGCGGATCAACGAGGCGCATGGAACGGAGAACGAGCCCTTCGTGTTCTTCGCAATCCAGATGGCCGTGATCACCGTCGTAGCGCTGTTCATCGGCTTCCAGCTCTCGACCTATCGCGGCCTGCCGAACGTGCTGGTCGTCATGGGCGTGCTGATCGCGCTCTATTCCTTCGTCACCACCCGCTCGACCGTCGGCCGGCGCATCTACGCCATGGGCGGCAACGAGAAGGCGGCGAAGCTTTCGGGCATCAACACCGAGCGGCTGACCTTCTACACCTTCGCCAACATGGGCGTGCTGGCCGCACTCGCCGGCATGATCATCACCGCGCGCCTCAACTCGGCGACGCCGAAGGCGGGCGTCGGCTTCGAGCTGGACGTGATCGCGGCCTGCTTCATCGGCGGCGCCTCGGCTTCCGGCGGCGTCGGCAAGATCACCGGCGCCGTGATCGGCGCCTTCATCATGGGCGTGATGAACAACGGCATGTCGATCATGGGCATCGGCATCGACTACCAGCAGCTGATCAAGGGTCTGGTGCTGCTCGCTGCCGTGTTCTTCGACGTCTACCAAAAGAACAAGGGCTGATCGGCCCAGCGCCGGACAGCCGCACCGTCGTCAACCAATCGGGCCGCGGGGCGGTCGGGCGGCGCGGCAACTGTCGCGCCGGTGGCGGAGCCTTGCGGAGGCGAGCCGTCGCGAACGAACAAGGACAAGGACCATGCTGGTATCACAGTTGAAGAATGCCGACGGCTCGATCACGGTGGCCGCACGCGAGGACGGGCAGGGCGCCCGAGCCGTCAGGAACGCAGCGAGCCTGCATGCGCTGGCGATGGAAGCCGCCGACGGCGGCAAGAGCCTGAAGGCGGTGATCGAGGCGCACGGCTATGGCGAGGCGATCGACCTGGAGAAGGCCTATGCCGAAGGCCGGCTGATCTCGCCGATCACCCATCCCGACCCCGCCCATCTGCACCTGACCGGCACCGGCCTGACGCATCTGGGCTCGGCTGCCACCCGTGACGCGATGCACAAGAAGACGACCGAGGCCGCCGCCGAGACGCTGACCGATTCCATGAAGATGTTCAGGATGGGTCTCGAAGGTGGCAAGCCGAAGCCGGGCGAAAAGGGCGTGCAGCCGGAATGGTTCTACAAGGGCAACGGCACGCAGGCCGTGGCCCCGGGCGGCGCGCTGACCTCGCCCTCCTTTGCCGAGGATGGCGGCGAGGAGCCGGAAATGGCCGGCATCTACATCATCTCGTCGAAGGGCCAGCCCTTCCGCCTCGGCTTCGCCGTCGCCAACGAATTTTCCGACCACGTCACCGAGCGGGTGAACTACCTGTGGCTGGCCCATTCCAAGCTGCGCCAGGCGAGCTTCGGCCCGGAGATCCGCATCGGGGCTGCGCCTGACGACATTCGCGGCTTCTCGCGCATCGTCCGCGACGGCAAGGTCTTGTGGGAAAAGCCATTCCTGTCGGGCGAAGCGAACATGTCGCACACCTTCGCCAACCTCGAATACCATCATTTCAAGTACGACCTGTTCCGCCAGCCGGGCGAGGTGCATGTGCACATGTTCGGTACCGCGACGCTGTCGTTCGGCGACGGCGTCAAGACGCAGGAAGGTGACGTCTTCGAGATCGGCGCCGACGGTTTCGGCCTGCCGCTGCGCAATCCCCTGGCAATTGCCAAGGAAGAAAAGATCGAAATCCGGCAACTCTAGAGCAACTCCGGTGGAATGGTTCACCAGAATTGCTCCAGATTGTAGTTTTTGCCGCATTGTCCGACGTCGAAGCGATCCCGTTTCGGCTGGAAATGCTCCAGTAACAGACCCGGGCGCGGCGTCCGCGCCGGGTCGCGATGAGACAGGAGGGCCTTGCCCATGACCATCCACCAGAACCTGATCGCCGGCGAATGGGTCGGCAGCGATGCGATCAAGAACATCAACCCGTCGAACACCAACGACGTGGTCGGCGAATATGCCCGTGCGTCCGCCGACGATGCCAAGGCGGCGATCGCCGCCGCCAAGGCCGCCTTTCCGGGCTGGTCGCGTTCCGGCATCCTCGAGCGCCATGCGATCCTGAAGAAGACCGC